>CAXBLG010000141.1:0-3153 GCA_963976395.1 uncultured Rhodospirillaceae bacterium | reverse complement strand
GGGCATAGCGCGCCTGCTCCAGCCCATGGGCAATGAAATCATCCGTCGCGTTCATGGGGGCAGTATAGCGCGGGATGGATATAGGTCGGATTGGGGGGTGGAGAGAGCGATTCAAAGCACTTCGCAACCTATGCTTGATTTGACTCTGTCAAAGTGTTTACGGTCGATATGATGGAGGCGCTCACCCACATTTCAAAGTTGGCTCAGAATTGTAGCCAAAAAAATCCGGTTATAGTTATCGGCAGCGGAGCGTCGATTCCGTTTGGCTTGCCCTCAATGAAGCCAGTGGCAGATTATTTGGTTTCGACGGTAAAACCTCAATCTCCGGATGAAGAAGACAGCTGGCTGCTGATCAAAACCGCACTCGCGAATGGCGATCATCTAGAACAAGCGCTTCTCGCTCACCCGTTAGTTCCGTCACTCATCCACCAAGTGGTGCGGGCTACTTGGGAGCTAATAGCGAAACATGACCGCGACGTATTTACCGATGCCATTCACAATGAATTTCATCCACCGCTATCGCGTCTTTTTGATCACTTCCTGAACACCAGTAATTCCACCGTGGATGTCGTAACCACCAACTATGATCGGGTGATCGAATACGCGTGTGATGTAGCAGGTATTCACTACGCATCCGCTTTTCAACCAAGCTACATCACGACATTCGATAGCCAAGACAAGAGAACACTCACCTACCGCGGCAAACCGGTGCAGACGGTCAAAATCTGGAAAGTTCACGGTTCTCTTGATTGGTTTGTCAGATCAGATGGCGTGACGATCCGGTCACCTTTGTTCACAGAGATCCCCTCGGCGTTGGAACCGCTAATCGTGACACCAGGAGTGAGCAAATACGAGCGCCTAACAGATGAGCCGTTCAGGTCGACCCTGCAAGGAGCCGATAAAGCACTGAGTAACGCCAACGGTTACATTTGTTTCGGATTTGGTTTCCGGGATCGACAAATTGAACCAAAAATGGTCGAGCGACTTGCAAGAAAAGGTGTGCCCATCGTCGTAGCCACCAAAGTGCTCACAGAAGAAGCTGCTTACTTCTTACGCCATAAAGCGAGAGCGAACTTTCTTGCTTTGGAAGAAAGTCCAACAGGCACTCGAGCAAGATACTCAGAAAACTGGGATGGCGTCGAACTTCCTGACGATTACTGGTCCATCGAAGGATTCCTCAAACTAACAACCGGGTGAGAAAAATGACCATATTCAATTATCCGCATGAAGACGCCCTAGGTTGTGTGATCGCAGTGGACACAGCGACCGTCACGGTCAGGGTAGACGACATTGAGCGGTTGAAATCCATTCAGGTTAATCGGCTCACCGTTTTGAGAAGCAGTAGACCCGGTCAACACTTGATCGGCATAGTCACGCGAATCACGCGAAAGGCCGACAATCAAATCGGCACCGAAGCTGCTGTCGACGATCCTGAAAATACGTTCCCAGAGAACAACTTGGTTCGGGTCACGTTGATTGGGACGCTCCTAGATAAGGACGGAGTTGCTAAAAACGTGTTTCGTCGGACCCTGGAAACTGTACCAGAAATCGACGCCGCTTGCTTTTCGCTCGAAGGGGAACGCCTGACTGCGTTCATGGATGTGATATCCAAAGTGCCCCACGACGGGCCCAAATTGGCGATTGGACGCTTCACACTCGACGACGCGGCGGCTGCATACTTAAACGGAAACAAGCTATTTCAGAGGCATGCGCTCGTAGTCGGAAGCACTGGATCGGGAAAGTCTTGGACGACCGCCCGGCTACTCGAGCAAATGGAGCCGCTTCCTCAAGCCAACGCCATCGTTTTCGATATTCATGGAGAATACGAACCTCTGCAGGGGGACGGATTTCGCCATTTACGTGTGGCAGGTCCCGCAGATATTGGAAAACCCGCCGGGATGAACGAAGGGGTATTGTACCTGCCTTACTGGTTGCTGGGGTACGAAGCTTTGGTTTCCATGTTCGTTGACCGCAGCGACCAGAATGCACCTAATCAAAGTATGCAGATGATGAACTGCATCTCCGATGCCAAAAGGAATACGCTTGAAAAAGGAAAGCACGAGGGAATTCTTGCGAACTTTACAATCGATAGTCCCATTCCATTTGCGATAGATGACGTCATCAAAGAGCTAACCCGGCTCGACACAGAAGAAGTCGAAGGCGCCAAAGCTAATACAACCAAAAAGGGGCCTTACGCTGATAAATTGAGTCGATTGATCGGAAGACTCGAAGCGAAAAGAAATGATCGTAGATTGGGGTTCCTGTTCCAACCTCCGCCAGCGTCTATGGACATGCCCTGGCTTGAGGAAGTTGCGAACCACCTAATGGCAGGCCGAGGGTCACAAGCCGACAAAAAAGGCGGAATAAAGATCATAAACTTCTCTGAAGTACCTTCAGATATATTGCCCCTAACCGTTAGTGTGCTGGCTAATATGATCTTCACGGCAAACCAATGGACCTCCCGTGAATCCCGTCATCCGATTTCGTTGTTCTGTGACGAAGCACATTTGTACATTCCGGAACGTGCAAGTTCGAACGCGGGAGACGCTATATCTGTCGGCATATTTGAACGAATTGCCAAGGAAGGACGGAAGTACGGAGTTGGTCTTGTCGTGATCAGTCAAAGGCCATCTGAGGTTAATCGAACAGTTCTCAGCCAATGCAACAACGTCATCGCCATGCGACTAACTAATGGCGACGATCAAAGTGTTATTAGGCGATTGCTCCCAGATAGTTTGGGGGGGTTCGGCGACCTACTGCCTATTCTCGACACCGGCGAGGCCTTGATAGTGGGCGACGCGATTCTTTTGCCCACTAGGGTTCGTGTCGATCAGCCTAACAAAAAGCCCAACAGTGGCACTATCGATTTCTGGGATGAGTGGAATGCGAACGGCGCAAAGGCGAGCACCCCCAAAGCTATTGAGGCATGGAGGCGGCAAAGCCTGCGCTCGGAGTAGGAAACGTGGGACGCATTAAGGCCGAAGGCTGCAATGCACCTCTGGATTGGCCCTCTCGGTGCGGTGCATTGCGCTTGATGCCACCTACGGCGCTCCCGGACATGCCGTGGCCGTATCCCCGGCGGAGGCCGGGGGCTTGGGCGGCGTGTCCGGTCTTTTATGGCATGAGGTCCCGGCTTTCGCCGGGAGGGCGGCG
>CAXBLG010000140.1:0-3186 GCA_963976395.1 uncultured Rhodospirillaceae bacterium | reverse complement strand
CCGCGCCGCCGTTCAACATGCCGCGAAGGACGCGACGTCTATTTAAACCGTTCATACTTGTTCTCCACTTAACTCAAATGTTGTCCAAGAAATCCGCAGGCACCGCACGCAAACAATGGTCGCGCCTCACTGCAAACCTAAAATGCTTATCCCCCACCGCGCCCACATCAGGCATCGCATAAGCAACGTCTGCACAAGGCCAGAGCGCCCTTAATTGTTGTAATTATACACTTTTTGCCCCGTATGGTTCTTGTGATTTTCCCCCTGTTTTCGAAGTTTTAGCCAAATATCTTAAGAAAATGGGGTGGTTTGTGCCTTATCCCGTTCATAGCCCCACATCAGACATCGGCCTGCCCCAGGAATATCTAGTAATATCTGGCCTTGCTGAGGGTTCATTTCCAAACGAATTACGGCCTTCCCCGCAAAGGAAAGGCCGTAATGCCGTTCAGAAGTATTTCCGCGTGCCCTAATTCAAGACACGTCCAAAACGCTATTTCGCGGACGCGATACGCGTTGAGCTTTCGTCTTCTTTCTCCGCCACTTCTTGAGCAGGATGCAAGATAAACACTTGCGTGAATTTCACATCAAGAGCGGTGGAAATAGCAGTGTTCTTGCCCGTTTCCGGATCGGGATATGCATCCGCCAGACGATTAAGGGCTCTGTACATCGACGGAGATGACTCCTGGCCATAACTTTGGTGATGCGTCGACCAACCAACAGTCGCGTGGTAATACCAATCGTGGATGTCAGCGTATGCGCCGATAAGCCCCTCGCCCCCGTCCGGGGTAAGCTTCAGATCAAAGCGTACATCTTTAAGATACATGATCGTGTTTGTATCAAACGTCACCGACCATGGAATTTGCAGATCTTTGGCTTCGGTGGTTAGAACACCGTCAACAATTTTGCCCTTGAATTCCTGAATGAACTCTTTACCCCAGCGCATATCCACACGCTGCGTTCCGCCGGGAATAAAGTCCTTACCGGTGGCATCGGTCAGCAATCCGTCAAGACCTCGGTATGTCGTCACTGTTACATCATCGTCGTTGACGAGATTATCGACGCCCGTCAACTCAATCAGCAATCTGTTGTAGTTGTAGCGCTGCATATAGTTGTTTTCAAAATGATAGGCCGTACCATCCGGCCCTCTGAAATTCGCAATGCAGCCAATAGCGCGATACAACTGATTATCGATTCCTTCATCGCCTTCGGGGCTGACAAAGTCGTTAGAGTCAACTTGTCCGTCGAGGTCTAAACCTCTCGAGGTCTTACCTACAACTTCAAGGAAGGGGTACGGCTCTTCCGACAGACCCGGGTGCCAGACTTCACTCTCGCGGGATATCTGGGTTTCCATCAAAGTCCGCTTCGTGCCGTCGTCGGGAAACAGCAACTTAAACTGCTCGCGCGGCCCGTCATTGAAGCCCTGAGGACACTCGGTCTTACCCTCAGGAGTCTGATAAATCGCCCAATGGCGCATGGTCATGGCGTAACCGATTTTGCCATCCTTCAGCACCGCCGAGGTTGCGTCTTCTTCGGCAAAGGTACTGCCCACGCCGAACACCCCACCGGAAAGCGCCACGCTTACCGCCGCGATCATCATGCGCGAGCCTGCGAACGGCCGGCCCATTTTTACTGACACATCACGTTCCATTGGTTTCTCCCTACTCAAAAATCGTTGCCGTTATCCGGCGTTGTCGAGAAAGTCGTCTCTTAACCAAAATGCTTTGAAGCCGTTGCGATATCCGTAGAACTCACCCCAACCATCACCCCGGGTCTCACCAGTTCGTTTGTCGTCAACAAAGTTATATACCGGACGATCGCGATAGGCCCAGACACGCAAAGCTCCGGCTTGGTCTGGCTCGGCAAAACGCCCGGTTTTCGGATCAATGTAGACCACACTCCAGAGGCTGTTTTCACCCTCAGCGCCTTCGGTTGCTAGAACATACGGCCAGGTCTCAAGACATTTGTCCGGATCGCCGCCGCCGCAGATCGCGAGACGATAAGCTTGCGGCGTGGTCGGATGGTCGCAGGCAAGCTGGTCCGGCGCATCGTCACCACAGTTATAGACATAGATCGAACGGCCTTGGGCGTCTGCAAGAACATGACCGATCCGCGCATCCTGGATGGTGAATTCCGGCGGAGGTGCGGGGGCGCGCTGGGTGAACACATTACGCCAACCCGGCACGTCGCTTCCTAGAAAACTCCGGTAACGCGTATCCGCAACATGAGTATATAGGGGCCTTCCCCTAAATGCCCACTGCCGAATCCCCGGAGACCGTTCGTTTACGGTCCATTCGCCTTGGGGCTGGGCCGTCTCAGGCGCCAATGCGGGCTTCCAATCGTCCAAACAAGCGCCGGTGCAGTTCGACTTATTATCGTCGTCGTTATCCGAGGCATAAACCGCATAGCCCTCGTAACTCACAAGCATGCGACCAGTTGTCATTTGCGCCACGGCAAACGCCGGCGGAGCATTTGGCGGTGGGCCAACCGGCTCGCGAACCGCAGGACCGTCGTTTGCAGGCTCAAACTTTGTGCCGCCGTTCACATCACCTGGTTTGCTGTCCAGCACGGACGTGTACAAAGGATAGCCATCGAAGGTCCATTGCAGCGAACCATCGTCACGTTCGACGGTGTCCCACTTGCCAACAGGTTCCGCGTTCTCGTCCGCAAGAACCGGCGGCCACACTTCTATGCAGCTTGGCCGCTTGTCGAGCTCGGGCAACTCATAGCCGCCCGGATACGGGCTCATCAGCCCGGTATTAGTGGTCGTGACCTCGTCCGTGCAGGTGGAGAGTTGCCCTCTTCTGTCTCCGAGATCACCGTTGCGCAGTTGTTTGAGGGGCCAGCGATACAGCGTTTTGCCGTGCGGATCTGCAAAGACCGGGCCTTCCAACGGCGTCGCCTGAACACTAAATCCCTCCGGCATCGGCACCTTCACATAATCTTCCGTTGTGGGATTGTTCGCGTCCTCCCAATACTCTTGGGCATAAGCAGAGACGCCCACACCAAGACCGGCGAACAACGCCGCAACTGCCAATCCGCTCATCATCTTTCGCTGTAGCCGCATATTTCAGTCCTTACAAATCGATCGTAGGTACTTTTGCCCGGGTTCGCTCCAGCCGCGGCCCGTTGGGCCCTGAGGCTGGCTGGCGACCTTAACCTACGCCAATATTTCTCCGATTTCGCTGG
>CAXBLG010000139.1:0-3319 GCA_963976395.1 uncultured Rhodospirillaceae bacterium | reverse complement strand
CCCCCCCATTCATCACAACTGTTGGCTTCCCGCCGGGAAGATTTACCACGCCGAGGTCTCGCCAGTACACACCGCGTCTAAATCCCGTACCAAGCGCTTTGGCCGCAGCTTCCTTTGCCGCATATCTTTTAGCGAGAGTGGCTGCATATGAATTACCAGCACCCTGTCGTCGTTCAGCTTTCTGCCGTTCTACATCGGTATAAATTCGATTGATAAATCGATCCCCAAACCGCGTGATCGTTTTCTCAATGCGCCGAATATCAATGAGGTCGTTTCCAATACCGATGATCATTGTCACACCGTTACTACGTCGCCACAGACGTTCGCGCCGTATCCATAGCTATACGCATACGTTGTATCGCATCGTGGAAGCCAATAAATATGGCCTCGCCGACAAGAAAATGGCCAATATTTAATTCAGCTAAGGTGGGAATCGCCGCAATCGGACCAACCGTATCGTAGCCCAAGCCATGTCCGGCATGACACTCCAATCCGATTTTTGCAGCGTAGGTAGCCGCTTTTTGGATTCGGGCTAAATGTCGCTCACGCTGGGCCCCAGGCAGAGCGTCGCAATAAGCGCCAGTATGAAGTTCCACAACCGGCGCCCCCAAGCTTTTTGCAGCATCCAGTTGACGTTCGTCAGGCTCGATAAACATAGAAACGCGCGCGCCGGATTCAGATAAGCGGCGGACAAAAGGCGCCAAATGATTGTGAGCAGCGGCGACATCGAGGCCACCTTCAGTGGTCCGCTCCTGCCGTTTTTCAGGCACGATGCAGACTGCGTGCGGCGTATGGCGAAGAGCGATAGTCAACATTTCGTCTGTCGCCGCCATTTCCAGATTGAGAGGAATTTTGAGATCTTTCATCAAATACGCGATATCGGCATCCGATATATGACGCCGGTCTTCCCGAAGATGCGCGGTGATTCCGTCTGCACCTGCCTCAGCTGCCAAAAGCGCAGCCCGCACCGGGTCTGGGTGAATTCCTCCCCTCGCATTTCTCACAGTCGCCACATGATCTACATTTACGCCCAGCCTCAGAAAAGGGAGTGCGCTCATCTTAACGTCCTTCATTGCCGACCTTCAGCGGACACATACTGGGCCTCCCGCGCGATCTTGCGGTCCTGCCTTAGTTTGTGCACAGCACGGATGGGCCTCAGCACAATAAAATAGGCCGCCACGCCTACAATGATAGATACGGGAATACTTCCTATTAGCATCGGCACTAATGTGGGCATCACTCTGTCGACAAAAAGCTCACCATCAAATGTTCGAATAGCCCGATAAAGGCCACCAAACATTTCCAGAAACGGGCGCTCTCCGTTGTTCAAGTGATTGGCGTCTATAAAGATTTTACCAAATTCGTAGGTGCCGACCCAAATGAAGGGAAATGTCCAAGGGTTCCCAACAATGGTTCCGATAGCTGATGCGATGATGCTGCCTCGTAGAACCCAGGCCAGAAATGCAGAAAGAAGAAAATGAAACCCCATGAACGGCATCATCGAAGCCGCCGCCCCACACGCAAACCCCATTGCGATGCTCTCAGGCGTGCCGGGGATACGTTTTAACCTATGCCAATAATAGGATATCGCCCGGCGCCAACCCATTTTCGGCCATACAAAACTATAAAACTGTGCGGCCAAGGATCGGGCCGTTCGGCGCTTAAACATATTAGCAAGGGCCTCCGTTAACCACGCGCTCGTTCTACAGAGTTTATTGCGGGTGTAGCACGCAGTGCGGCAATGATGTTGGTAAGATGTTTCACCCCTCGCACTTCTATATCAATCGTCATTTCAAAGAAATCACGAGACCGATTGAGAATCTTTAGATTGGAGATATTTCCAAAATTTCGGGCAATAACGACAGAAAAGTCCCCAAGACTTCCTGGTTCGTTCGCGACGACAACATTAAGACGTCCAATGTGTATGTCCTTATCCTTCTCGGGATCCCATGTCAGATCGATCCAGCGGTCTGGCTCTTCCGTGTAACCATCAAGTCTTTCGCAATCGATGGTATGGATTTCTACGCCGCGGCCATCGGTGACAATCCCAACGATGCGATCACCCGGTAATGGGTAACAGCATGTCGAAATATGAACAGCCATACCGGGTGTTAGTCCACGTATTGCAATGGCGCTGTCTTTGTCATGTGATTGCTTTAGGCGCGCCTGCGACAAATTGACGACATTTTCGTCATCGGAATCCCGTACGCCCGGATAGACGGCTACTAAAACCTCTCGCCCGACAAGCCGTCCCTCCCCGACCCGCATATAGAGGTCATCAATGTTTTCAGCACCGAACTTGTCAATAATTCCGTTCAAGCCTTTAGTGGTGAGGTCGTAGCCTTCCTTAGAAAATGTTTTTTCAAGTATTTCTTGTCCGAGTTTGATGTACTCGGCACGTGCATCGGCACGAAAGCGCCGCCGGATATGGGCGCGCGCCTTACCGGTCACAATAAATCCCTCCCATTCAGGGGATGGCTTTTGTGCTGATGAGGTAACGACCTCGACTTGATCACCGTTTTGCAATCGCGTGCGTAACGGGACAATCCGTCCGTTGACTTTCGCTCCAACGCAGGTGTTACCCACCTCTGTGTGTACTGCGTAAGCAAAGTCCACGGGGCCAGCCCCCCGCGGCAAGGCGATCAAGTCCCCTTTGGGCGTAAAGCAAAACACTTGATCTTGGAACATCTCGAGTTTGGTGTGTTCCAGAAATTCCTGTGGTGACTGGGCGTGCTCAAGAATGTCGAGCAACTCCCTAAGCCACGAATACTGGCGGCCTTCCATCGGCCTCGCCGCATTGCTTCCAAACAGATCCGATGACTTGTAACGCCAGTGGGCGGCGACCCCCAGCTCGGCTATCTCGTGCATCTGGTGAGTGCGAATTTGGATCTCGATCCTGTGCCTCTGCGGCCCAATCACGGATGTATGGATTGAGCGATAACCGTTTCGCTTCGGAGTCGATATGTAATCTTTGAATCTACCGGGAACCGTCGGATAGGCGCGGTGCGCCACGCCTAGAATACGATAACAATCTTCGACTGAATCAACCATGATTCGGAAAGCCATAATGTCGGACAATTGCTCAAAGCTAACGTCCTTGATTTGCATTTTCCGCCAAATGGAATATGCCGTTTTTTCACGGCCCGAGACATAACCCTTTATACCGGCTTTCGCGATCACCTGGTCCAATTCGTCCATGATCTTTACGACCAATTCACCGCCGTGCAACTCTAGGAACCGCAACCGCGTAAGAATTGAAGTTCGCGCCTCTGGGTGAAGTTCCGCGAAAGCTAGATCTTCCAGTTCTGTTTTTATCTCC
>CAXBLG010000138.1:0-4112 GCA_963976395.1 uncultured Rhodospirillaceae bacterium | reverse complement strand
TCCATTTGACGTGCTACGCGGAGACCTGCCCAAGTATTGGGGAGAGTTTGTGATTCCCCAACGCTGGACGATTCATGGGTGAGGTGACGTTAGAGCCAAATATTAAAAAAATGCGGCCTCTGTAGAGGCCGCATTTTTATTGGAACTCTGATCCTACTTGGCCAGAAGGCTAACGGGTCAGCCCAACGGGGTTGGGAAGCCGCTTTGGATTATAGGGGAAGTCGATCTCCAACTTATACTCGTCGATAGTTTTTCTGCGCTCGGGAGTGACTTCAGGAATTGTTGTGGCGGTAGGCGCACCAAGCATCTTGCGAAGGTCGTAACCTCCGAAGTTTTCGCCTTGGACATAAGCCCATTCGTGCATCTGTTTCATATGAGCTGTTCGATCAGACACCATTTCAGGAGTTTTCTTTGCCCGAGACATCCACGCATGAAACTTATTTTTGTAGACGAGCGAACGCTCCGCGACGATATCGAAACAGGCAGAGCGCAGCATGCCTGAGATGGATGCTGTGCTCGGCACAACAAAGGTGCTGGCATCGCCATTAACATTGCGCGCTGTGTTCAAATACATCCCCGCAACGACTTTTTCTTCAGGCACAGTCAGAGACTGCAGTATGAAGACTCCCTCATCTTTCAATAAGAGACGAGCGGCATACACTAGTTCAAACGGGCTCATGAGATGGTACATCAGGCCGGAACTGACGACGACATCAAATGAATGCCGCCATTCTTCCACGTCCCTGAGGCTCTCCACTGGCAGCATCCGATAGTCTATTTCTTCTTTGGTTATTTCCCGTCCAAGCTCTACGGTTGCATACTTTTTTGCGTCGACGGCGGCGACATATTCCGCTCCGAGAGCCTTCATTCCAAGGGCAACGACACCCGAACCGGAGCCAATATCAATGCAGCGTTTGCCGTGAAGGTCGAGGGACGACAGCAAATCAAACGTTCCATAAAGACTTGCATTCGGAGGCGCGTCCAATTTGTCACGACCCCTAGACTGGAAGTCACCGAAATCTACGGCATTGAACCACCAGAGTTCGGCAGCTCTTTCCTTAAATGATGTCACGAATCTATCCCCTTTTTATTCGGCTCTTGTACGCTAGAGTGGAATGCAGAACACATCAACCGAGCAAAGAGTTCAAGCACAGATTGATCTCCATCGCCTGACATTCCGGCATGTAGATCAATCAAAAAAGGGGCCTAAAGCTTTGCCTCGTCATGGTGCCTGACAAACCAGTCATAAGCGTCCGCCAGGCCTTCGCGAAGGCCTATCGTGGGGGCCCAGCCGAGGTCGCGTATCTTGCCACTGCTCATCAGTTTGCGCGGCGTACCATCGGGCTTGGTCAGGTCACACACAAGCTCGCCATCGAACCCGACCACATTCATAACCAGCTGGGCGAGATCACGTATCATGATATCGTCTCCCGAGCCGACATTAACGTGCTCCTCCCCGGAATAGACCTTCAGGAGGTGTACAAGCGCATCCGCACAATCATCCGCATGCAGGAATTCCCGCCGCGGGGTTCCCGTGCCCCAAATCTCCATGGACGGGGCGTTGACCAGTTTGGCCTCGTGTGCCTTGCGCAACAGCGCCGGTATGACATGGGAGTTCTTGAGATGATAGTTATCGCCGGGCCCATACAGGTTGGTCGGCATCGCCGAGATGAAATCGGCTCCATACTGGCGCCTATAGGCTGCGCACAGCTTGAGACCGGCGATCTTGGCAATCGCGTACCATTCATTGGTTGGCTCAAGAGGCCCTGTCAGCAGGGAATCCTCACGGATAGGCTGGGGCGCCAGCTTCGGATAGATACAGGATGAGCCTAGAAACAGCAGCTTGGACACATCATTGCGGAAGGCAGCTTCGATAGTGTTGGTCTCGATCACAAGGTTTTCATAAAGGAAATCAGCCGGATAAATGTCATTCGCAACGATGCCTCCGACCTTGGCAGCCGCCAGAACCACCACGTCGGGCTTTCGGTCCGCCATCCATGTGCGCACAGCGGCCTGGTCAAGCAGGTCGATCTCCTCGCGGCCTGCAGTCAGGATCTCGCAACCTTCCCTCTCCAGACGGCGCACAATTGCCGCTCCCACCATCCCGCGATGGCCAGCGACGTATACGCGCTTGTTCGAGAGCTCAAAGAGTCGCTGGCTCACGGGTCAGGCCGATCGATCGTTGCGCCAGGATTCCCGATCGACAAGCGCAATATCGGCGCGGACCATCTCACGCACCAAGTCTACAAAACTTGTCGTATGGGTCCAGCCAAGCTGCTCCCGCACCTTGGTCGGGTCCCCCACGAGGAGGTCAACTTCGGTAGGGCGGAAATAACGCGGATCAATCCTGATCAAAGCATCGCCTGTGGCGGTGTCGCGGCCGACTTCATCCACGCCCTCGCCCTCCCAGGTAATCTGTCGCCCGACCTCAGCAAAGGCCAGCTCAACGAACTCACGCACGGAATGGGTTTCACCGGTGGCCAGCACCCAGTCATCACCCACATCGTGCTGTACGATGCGCCACATGCCTTCGACGTAGTCACGGGCGTGCCCCCAGTCACGTTTTGCGTCCAGGTTGCCCAAGAACAGACTTTCCTGAACACCCTTCTGAATCGCCGCGACAGCGCGGGTAATTTTGCGCGTTACAAAGGTTTCGCCCCGCGTTGGGCTTTCATGATTGAAGAGGATACCGTTAGAGGCGTGAATCCCATAGGCCTCGCGATAATTCACGGTTATCCAGTAAGCGTAGAGCTTTGCCGCCGCATAGGGGCTGCGCGGGTAAAACGGCGTGGTTTCAGACTGTGGAACCTCCTGAACCTTGCCATAGAGTTCCGAGGTCGAGGCCTGGTAGAAGCGCACAGTGTTCTCAAGGCCGAGAATGCGAATCGCTTCGAGCAGCCGAAGGGTTCCCAGCGCATCGGCATTGCCCGTGTATTCAGGCGTCTCGAAACTCACTTGCACGTGGCTCTGCGCGGCCAGATTGTAGATCTCGTCCGGCTGCGTGTCCTGCACGATACGTATGAGGTTGGTTGCATCCGTCATGTCACCATAATGCAGGTGAAAGCGCGTCGCGCGCTCATGCGGATCGACGTAAAGATCGTCCACCCTAGCCGTGTTGAAAGACGACGAGCGCCGCTTCAGACCGTGGACCACATAGCCCTTGTCCAGCAAGAGGTGCGCAAGATAGGCACCGTCTTGTCCTGTAACACCAGTTATCAGGGCAGTTTTTGTCTGCGTCATTCGCAATTACCTTTGCGGGAAAATCATCTTCACGACCCGCTTAATCGTAACAGCGGGGGGGCTTAGTGCAAGCGCGGGTGGCCGAGGGTTTGTCACGTCTCAACGGTGCAGACAATTCTAGAGAAAGCACTTTTGTGCACAAAACGGCCGGCCGCGTGGCGGATCGCTCCAGAGGTTTGCATGGAGCATCATCAAATCAGGCGTTTTGTGCCTTGCCGCCAAATGCAGCTAAGGTTCATGTCGCACCTCCTAGGTTGCAAACGGTCATGCGAACCGTGATTAAGGCACTCTCGATGCATGTTTGACGGCGGGTCTCTTCGCCAGCGCTCACTTGCAGAACAAGGCAAAGACGGATCGATATGCAAGACAACAGCAAATCAAGTGGAAACACGCCATTGAGCGCCGCCAATACCCCCAAATCCAATACATCAGAACCTGACATGTCTCCGGCGGAAGCGGCCGAATATGATGCCATCGTCGCGGAACTGCCCGTGCGCGGCGACATTTTTCTCCCGACAGCCAGAATGGCGCCGCAGGATCGCCTGAGCGGCGTGAAGAAAATCAAGGCTCTCTACGAGAGTGACCTCGATCTGATCCATCGCCCCCGGCTCGAGACGCTCGCGGCCCGATATGCTGGCCGGAAACGCTGCTTCATTATCGGCAACGGCCCCAGCCTGTCCCGAACCGATCTGGAAAAATTGAAAGACGAGGTCACGTTCGCAACCAACGGCTTCTTCCTGAAGGCAGTCGATCTTAGCTGGACGCCGACATTCTATGTCGTTGAAGACCACCTGGTCGCAGAAGACCGAGCAGAGGATATCCATAAGCTCGCATCGTGGACGAAGCTGTTTCCAGCAAACCTTGCTTACGTC
>CAXBLG010000137.1:0-4313 GCA_963976395.1 uncultured Rhodospirillaceae bacterium | reverse complement strand
TTGCGGGCCGACATGGTGGCGCTCTTTGGTGCCGCTCGCTTCCACTTTGTTGAATGGCCGCAGGGTTACAAGGACGCCAACGATGTATTGAGTGGGGAGGGGCCAGCCTTCCTGCTGGATTGGGTATGCGACCATAAGCCATGGCCGGTGGACGGCCTGTATCGCATCAACGAAATGCCGGAGCCAGCACCGATGGTGCTATGGGACCCCGGCTTTCTGGAGTGGGAAAGCAAAGTCAGGATTTCTCCCGGCACAATCTCGGTTGTTACCGGGCAGCCGGGTCACGGCAAGACCGTGTTGTTCCGATCTTGTAGCCTGTATGGCGTCGTTCGAGACACGAGCCAAGCCGCATATCCGGCGTCAGATACGCAGCCTCTACCACGGCAAACGTGAGAGAGACTTGAGCGATGCTGAGATTAAGCAGGCAGATGCTTGGATCAACGATCACTATCTGTTCCTAGAGCACCCAGAGCGCAGACCAACGCTAGAGTGGTTCCTGGATAAGGCAGAGGTGGCCGTTGTCAGACATGGGGCGAAGATCATCCAACTTGACCCATGGAACAGGCTAGAAGCATCGCGTGATGCCAGAGAGCCTGAGACGGAGTACATCGCCCGCTGTATCAGGGCGCTCTATAACTTCGCCAACGATCTGAACTGCCATGTCCAGGTGATTGCCCACCCCGCTAAGATGGACTCGCCGCGCCGTAATACCCCTCCATTCCTAGAGGATATCAGCGGCTCCAAGCACTGGGAGAACATGGTGGATCAAGGCTTCGTGGTGCATCGCCCTGAGGTGTTCGACGGCACCAATCGCAAGACCGAGGCCAATCTGTACCAGCGCAAGGCTCGGTTCGAGGAACTTGGTTATCCGTGCAAGCTGGCGATGGACTACAAGATCGAGCGAGGGTGCTATGTGAGCACTGACTACAAGACGGGGGTCTACGGTGAGACGTGAGTTTACCAAGGCGGTGAAGCTGGGGGCGTGGCAGCGCGCGCAAGGAAATTGCGAGCGTTGCACCGTCAAGATTATCGGAGGGGCTGAGTATCACCACGATAAGGAGGACACATTCGGCGGGGAGCCGGTCCTAGAAAACTGCGTGGTGCTGTGCAAGCCCTGTCACCGTGGGATTACAGGAGAGAGGGCGAAGGTAGTTGCCAAGAGCAACCGTGTCCGCAACAAATTCCTTGGCATCAAGACAAAGAAGAGCCGTCCTATTCCTGGCTCTAAAGCTTCAGGGCTGAAGCGGCGTATGGATGGGACGGTAGAGAGGCGCTAGTGACCTTCGGTTATTTGTGCAACCATAAAAGCAACTCGCCGCCCAAAATTATGATGATAGCGAAACTAAATATGAAAATTAGATCAAACATCTTAAAATCCTTGGTTTGGTCTGTGTGAGAGGATTCGAACCTCTGACCCCCTCGTCCCAAACGAGGTGCGCTACCAGACTGCGCCACACACAGAGGCTAAGGCCGCTGTAGTCCGTACATGACGCCCCAGACTTTGGCGTAGGCTTGGTGAATGATGCTTCCCTTAACTGAGTTCTTAAAGTTCGGATAATCGATTCTGGTGACGGCGGCTGCAAGTCCTTGTTGGACATCTGTCTCCGGCACCACGGCCCGGTAAAGGTAGTCTGCGAATGGGGTCTTTTCGACCTTGGCCCCAGGGAAGGCCTTCTCAATGTCGCCGTTGCGGCGAGCCCTCACGAGTAATTCGTCGGGACGGCAATCCTTTCTTACGATGGAGAGGAATGAGTTATTGAGGCATATCCACATACCGCTAATCTTCCTTGTTATATGAGGCTGGTTGGATCGTTATCGCTTATGAGCGTGGCGGCTGAGGTTCCTCGTAGGTAAAAGTATTGCCGTGACGACGGACCTTTACCAACTTGCCCTCAGCGTCAGTTAGAAGCGCGCCCCGGTATTCTGAATTGGCCGGTGCCGCTGCTCGGTCGCGACTGATAAATAGGTCGTGGTCGTCGCCGCGTGGGATACGGAAAAGGTGATACCAGGATTCCGGCTTTAGATAACCGTACAGGTCGCCACTTCCGTAAATCTCCTTGTGCAGATCATCGTCGGGCATCGCTATTTCTCCGCTTGGGGTTCGTGTGTCTGTTTATGAGCGAGGTTCTTGAATACCGAGTTTTTCAGCAATCCGATGTAGCGCCCGGCAGCGGCACTCATTGAAGCCAACCGCGTAGCCCTCTTGATATGGGTTCTCGGCGTCGGCGAATTCCACGTCTGCCTTTACTTCATCGTAGAGCAACCGCTTTAATTCATCCCAGGTCATTGTCGGCATGTGAACGCCCTCTCTGCTCAACACCGTACAGCCACTCCTGGCGCGTCATCCTCACATTGCGCTCGTAGCTGATCGCATGAATGCCGCGCCCGCCGTTGTCGAGACGGATGGCAACCAGCGGGCAGCCTGGGACCGTCAAATCCCAAGTCTCACGGATCGTGACGGAATCGCCGTGGTCTTCGATCAGTTCGCGCTTAATTAGGCCGGGCGGGTTCATCGGTCTTTCTCCGGTGCTAACTCACCAACAGCGAACAGATGGCGGCTGAGCCGATCTGTCTGTCGCTCGATATAGTCCCTCATGTCGAGCCAGTTTTTTTCGTTCATGCAGGCGACGTACTGGTTGAGCCATGCGATGTGTTGCTGGGTGACGCGATCTGCTTCGGTCATGTCTGCTTCTCCGGCCCTTGTGCAGCGTTAGCGCGGATGGCGAAGTCCAGTTCGGCGTCAACGACCAGTAAGAAGTCGGAAATCATATCGAGGCTTCCCGTCTCGTTTGCGGCAGGCGGTTTGCCGCCATAGTGCGTGACGAATTGCGATATTCTTGCGTGTAGGTCACTAAGCGTCATCGGTCTGGCCCTTGTGGCTGTTTAGGGCGCTCTATGGCTGCCAACGCCTTATCGTGTATCCATTCTTCGTTTGTCTCTTGCGCGCACTCAAGCAATATGCCGCGCAACCGTGCTATTTCGTCGCCCAACTCTCGAATGAATTTCGTGGTAGGGCCGTTGTAGGAAAACCGCACCCACTCATCGACGGAATCAAGTAGGTCTGGCTTCGGCTTGGCTGGCTTGCGTGCGCTCATTGGCTGTTACCGCTCGGTTTGGCGATTGCATTGATAACTTCCGGCGTTCCAACGATCTCTTGAGTGCCCACCCAAAAGCACGGACCGGATTCATTGCCGTTGCGATCCCGATTGTTGGTTTGGTACTCGGCAATGAACGGGGGCAGATCAGCACCCATGCGAACCCAGTAGAACCCACCGCTAACTGGTCTAGAGCGGACTTCCTCGCCCGCGATGATCCGCAGCGCGAGGCGCAGCCGCTCAATCTCGGCTATAGCCTCCCGGTCAAGTTCCTCGTCGGCTGAGCCATAAAACTGGTCTACGCCGTCAGCCCGCGATTGAAGTCGCCTTAGAACGTCGCTCATTGGCTGTTACCGCTATCATAAAACCCAAGCCGCTGCGCCTCTGCCGTCAGTTCGTCCAAGGCTTTGCGCCTCGCGACCGATAGGCACGTCTCGCAGGGCGTGTCGCAGCCTTCGGGGCAAACCGCCCCCAGCGCGATCCGGCGATCCTTGTCAGTAACGGGGCTTGAGGAAGTGCTCATGCTGTTGCTCCATGAAAGTGGCCGGGCCAACGGAGGCGGTCCATTGAACCCGGCCTAAACCGCAGAAGCGGGGAGGCCTGCTGCGGTTTATCTTTACCTATTGGCCCCGCGCGCTCTCACATCGGTGGTGATATGGTACGGACGCTTCTTCTTGGGAAGGCCACGAGGTCTTGGCTGTACCTTATGATGATCCATGCTTCGGTGAGACGGAGCCAGCGGCTTGATGACGTACTCGCCCGGCTGGAATTTGCCGCCACGGTCGAAGGCTACGATCTCGCTGCGAAGGGAGAGCGGGGTCAGGTAACGCTGCCACTTGCCGCCCTTCAGGATGTAGGTCCTTCCGATATGGACCCTGGCCCTTTCAATACCCTTGATCTGACGTAGGCAAGCCAGGGCTGCCGCGCAGGCTCCAGGGTTCTTATTGGCACCCTTCTTGATGTCGTTGGCGCTGATCTTCAGAGTGATGGGCTTGGTTGCATCGACGACGGGGATGCCGCCGATAGTCTGTGTAGCTTTTTGCTTTCTACTCATTCCAGTTCTCCTTGTTGAGTTCAGTCAGTGTGTTGCGTTGCCTTGACGGCAATCGTCTACTGTTTTTATAGCTACCGACATTGCAGTCATCGGCTTATTTGGCTTTCCATCTTCCCGGACAGGTTTGACAGTGGATACCATGTTCCAGAATTCGAAAGCATCGG
>CAXBLG010000136.1:0-4458 GCA_963976395.1 uncultured Rhodospirillaceae bacterium | reverse complement strand
TGCCGCACTTCGGCCTCTTCCGCGATTTCTTCCGCGATTTCCTCTTCCTCGTCGGGCTTCAAGGTGTGCAGTGGACCGATGCGGAGGAGGGATGGGAATGCAAAGGCAACGCCGGTGACGACCGCAATGGTGCCGATACCGCCCGCGACCACGGAAATAACCGGTCCGAACAGGGCGGCCGTCGCGCCGCTCTCGAATGCGCCGAACTCGTTTGAAAAGCCGATGAACACGTAATTGATCGCCGAGACCCGTCCACGCAGCCGGTCCGGGGTGACGACTTGTTCCAGCGTGATCCGGATGACGACGCTGACGGCGTCGAACAGCCCGGTGAGAAACAAGAATATTACCGAGAGAATGAAACTGGTCGACAGACCAAAGCCGATGGTCGCAAGACCGAAACCGATCACCACGAAGATTAGAACGCGGCCCGGTTGCCGCCATGGTTTGAGGCGGGTGATGATCAGCATCATCAAAAGACTTCCGGCACCGGGCGCGGCGCGCAACAAACCGAGGCCGTCGGCGCCGACGTGGAGAATGTCTTTGGCGAAAATCGGCAGCAGGGCGACCGCGCCGCCGAGGAGTACTGCGAACATATCGAGCGTGATGGCTGCCAGAAACACCGGGGTGCGGCGGATAAACCTGAAGCCCGCGAACATATCAGCGAAGCTGCGACGGGTACCGGAATCAGGGGTGGGCGCGATAACGGGCAGGGCGGTAAACCCGATGATAAAGATGACTTGACCGATGGCGGCCACGAGATAGGCCCAGGTGACGCTACCGGTCCAAGCGATGATGAAACCTCCTAGGGCGGGACCGGACACCGAGGCGAACTGAAAGGCGGACGCCGACCACGCGTTGGCGTTGACGAATTGCTCGGCCTTCAGCAGTTGCGGCAAGATGGTGCTCACTGCGGGTCCGGCAAAGGCGCGGGCCGTACCGACCAAAAGCAGCATGGCATAAATCACCGAAACCGGTCCCTGAACCCAGGACACGGCCATAAGCCCGAGGGCCGCTATGCCCGCTACGGCCTGAGCCAACATGGCGACGGTGCGCCGAGGATAACGGTCGGCGATGTTTCCGGCCAAGACCGTGAACAACAGCACCGGCGTAAGCTCGAACAAACCGACCAGCCCCAGCGACCACGCGCTGCCGGTGCGTTCATACAGTTGCCAGCCGACGGCGACGGTGACGATTTGTGTGCCGAGGGCGGCCGCAACCCGGGCCAGGACAAAGGCCCGCACAAATGGGATACGGATGGCGGCGTAGGCATCGATGGGGGAGGACGTCATGGGAAATTCATCGGAGGAAACAGGCCGCAGGACTAAAGGAAAATACTCGGCGGAGCATGGCCAAGCAGTTTAGCGTTTTTCGGAGCAGGGAGATATGCTGCGCGCAACGGTATGGTATAAGTGCGGCCTGCACACTTTTAATTACTTCTGGCACTCCGGGA
Organism: uncultured Rhodospirillaceae bacterium; assembly: GCA_963976395.1. Taxonomy (GTDB): domain Bacteria; phylum Pseudomonadota; class Alphaproteobacteria; order Rhodospirillales; family Rhodospirillaceae; genus UBA11612. The sequence goes on along the minus strand of CAXBLG010000136.1, from coordinate 3,008 downwards.
CGGGCTTATATGGACTATTTGATTTCACTAGCCGTTGATCCGGCTGCCTGGATTGCACTGGCGGCCCTGATTGCCATGGAAGTGGTGCTCGGGATCGATAACCTCATCTTCATATCGATTTTGACCAACAAGCTGCCCGAGGTTGAGCGCTCGAAGGCGCGGCGGATCGGCATAGGCGCGGCGCTGATTTTGCGGCTGGCGCTGCTGGGAACCGTGGCGGTGATCGTGCGGCTGACCCAGCCGGTGTTCAGCGTGCTCGGCAATGAGTTTTCGTGGCGTGATATTATACTGATCGCGGGCGGTTTATTTCTGGTGTGGAAAGCGACCAAAGAGATTCATCACAAGGTCGATCCGAACCCGGACACGGAGGCGTTTACGCCGTCGGTTGCAGCCAGCGGCGCTGTTGCCGTGATTGCGCAGATCCTGGTGCTCGATATCGTTTTTTCCATCGACAGCATCATTACCGCCGTGGGCATGACCGAGCATTTGCCGATTATGGTGATTGCCGTGGTTGTCGCTGTGGCGTCCATGCTGCTGGCAGCTGATCCGCTGGGAAACTTTATCGAGGCCAATCCGACCATCGTGATGCTGGCGCTCGGCTTCTTGCTCATGATCGGCACGACCTTGATTGCCGACGGGTTCGGGGTTCATGTACCCAAGGGCTACGTGTATGCGGCTATGGCTTTCTCGGCATTGATCGAGGGGCTGAATATGATGTCCCGCCGGAGGCGTAAGAAAGCCAAAGGCTGACATGGATATATATAACTCATAATATACAAAATAGCTTGAAAGTTTACTGATCAAATAGTTCACATTAACTTAGGATCAGACACTACAACTGCTGACCGCCTTGCACAGTATTTGGATGTTTTGACATTGCGATTGTCCATATCTCTGAGTGACCCATGGGAGTTAGGCGAGCGACGAGAGTGGCGCCCAATTCTCGGCGAGTTAGTTGAAAAGCCGCGAGACACACATCTGCTAATTCGATTGGACGAGCCGATAAGCCAAAATGATGCAAATTGGCGTTACGTTCTTGTGAGCGATCGCCACGAGGGGGCTTACGTCAGAGGTGTAGAAAATGGGCAAAGTATTGCATGCAGTGGAATCGGTATTACCGATCAGGATGCGGAGACTGGCAATAGCCTAAACGCCGCCAACAAGTGGCGCGGCGGCGGGTTAACGTTCATTGGCTCTGTATCCGCACTGCCAGACAACTAATATACAAAATCACTGTTGCTTATTGTGAATACGGGCAACTATCAGCAGCCGTCGATCTTGGCGTTACCTGATACATTGTGACAATTTAACGATTAAGTGTCGGGTTTATTAAAAAAATCAATCAATCAATAGGGGCGCGCATTTATCCAACATGTCTTTCATCTTTGCAGAGATATTTAATTTCTCTCGGTAATCTTTATTGCCCAACAATATAGAAATTCGCACGAGGCCAACTGCCGTTATCTTCGGTTTTATACCAGTGGAAGAGAGCATATTCTCATATTTAATAAAAGCTTTAGAAGCCCTTTGTACATCCCTATCAATAGCTTCAATTGAATCATATTTGAGATCTTTTAGGTCTTTTACTAAGACTGAAACCGCATTATCTCTGATAAGCAGTTCACGTCCGTCTGCGATACTATTTAGGTATCGCTCCATAGTATCTAAATTTAATTCTGTCAGTTCGTTTTCAGAACTTGACACGTCTGAAATTGTTGATCGACTTCTTTCTCTTTCGATATAGAACTGCTCAAATTCACTGTCAGCTACATAAAAAAGCCCACTCAAAGCATTAAGTGCCTTTCTGAGATGCACTGGCACATCCCAATCACCCTTATAGTCGATGTAATGGGATATAGTCGCCCATGCATGCATGGACAATGTCCTCACTTGAATTTCGAACTGCAGTCCCTTGAGCTTTCTATATCTCGGCCCTTCCAAATTGTCCGAAAGCTGACATATATAATGAACGGACATGTAGCCAAATGAGTCAACACTCTCTGAAACCTTGTCGTCGCATTCGATAACGACAAAGTTCTCAGCTATTATTTTTTGCAATTCCTGGAGGGTTGAACGAAAAAGACAAATTACTCTAACTCCACATATGTCAGACAAATTTGAGAAGGGATCATCAATTTCCTTGTCTGCGCATTTTCGTATCAAGGAATCAAATTCCTTAACACGGCTTTCTATATCATGAATTTTTATTCCTTTTTCCTCTATGCCTTCAGATAATATGAATGCGACTTCTTCCGCCAGACGCTTATATTTGGGGGCAGCAGTAGAATATTCATTGAGTAACTTCTGAATATCTAATGAACTTTGTTCGTGCGGGATTCCCGACACAGCTTGGGTGTCTTTGGTCTTGGCAGTATTTGATTTACGCTTGTTCACTTCACATTCTCCAGAACAAACGAACTTTAACTGAAATACATTAAAAGTACAAAAGTGACGAGCGCAACACAGATTGATTGACCATTGCGTACATTGACTCACGATGGCGATCAGCTGGGTACAGCGCCGCATGTGGATTAGTGATTATGCTCACCAAGGGTTGCTTGGCGTCGCTCTTGGGCCGCGACTGGCCCTTACTTGGTGTCTGAAAACAAGGGTAGGGGTGGCTCTTCGGGAGATGTCGCAGGATTAGAAATTGGCTCTGCGGCTACATTAAGTCCCCTATTACCAAGAGCCGGTGAGGGAGCCGCTGGAAACGCCCGCATCAAACGCTCAAGATGTGAAACCTTGCAGCCCTTCTCAGCGGCGATCTGTTTTAGGACCGCCTTACGTTGCCCTGGGCCGTTTGAACGGCGAGCGATTTCAGCGCGGCAATAGTCGGCCAGTTCGCGCCAATCTTGCTTGTTCTTATCGGCCTGTACCTGCAAACGCTCTCGTTCATCTACTGCACGAACTGCCTCTTGCGAGCGATTTTCTAAAGCCGTCTGGATTGAGCCGATGATATGCGGCCAGTGACGCACCAAAGCCTGTGCAACTTCCCAAGGAATTTCGAG
>CAXBLG010000135.1:0-4550 GCA_963976395.1 uncultured Rhodospirillaceae bacterium | reverse complement strand
AGGCTCGCCGTACTCCGAGACCTGGGTCGTGCCGGTTGGCGCGACTACGATCCGACAGCTACGGTCGACCACCGTGCCGACGCCATCGGTGATGTTTACTCTGGCGCAGATCGGTCAGGGCGGCGCGACTACTGGGCAGTTCCTGCTCTGGAATGGCTCCACGTGGGCTGCTAGCGCTCTGGTACAGGCGCTGACGACTCCGGCTACCTCATCCTCCACCGGCGTTCAGGGGACGATTGTCTGGGATGCCAACTACATCTACATCGCAACCGGCACGAACACCTGGAAGCGCGTCGCGATCACGACTTGGTAAAAAAAAATGAAGACTCTTTTATTCCTCACTTTCGCGGGCCTCGGCCTCGCGCAAAACAGCATGGTCATCACGGTCGTCAAGGACGGCGTCAAGACGACGTCGAAGGTATCCGGACCTGCCGCTGCCGCCGGCATTGAAGTGCTGGAGAAGTACATGGCCACGCAGAAGGTTTGCGTCGTCACTCCCGGCAAGCCGGCAGAGTTCGACACGGAGAATAATTTGCTCACGCCGGGAGTTGCGCGGTCGGAAGAATGCACGGCAAAGTTCGCAGATGCGTCGCAATTCGCGAAAGAGATCGTACTGGCGAAGACCGAGGAGCTAGCGCCGCAGTTCCCCTCGGCGGCACTGGCGGCAGACGTGGCACAGGTAAAGGCTGCCCAGGAGGTCGTCGACTCCAAGCGGAAGGCGCTGTTCGATGCGGCGCGGGCCGAGAAGCCATAGCCGCTACGTCCTGCTGTACCTCTAGTTTTAACCATCGCCCCTCGCTCACGCGGGGGGCTTTTTTTATTTCCGAAAATAAATCTAGACATCGTTTGGTTTTGAGGTAGTATTGATCCATGACCGCGATAAACAAGTTAACAACACAGCCGGTGCGGGTCGATTCTGCCATTCACCGAGCGCTTAAGATGCTCGCCGCTCACAGCGGTGTATCCATGTCCGCGCTGGCCGGACAAGCAATCCAGTCAATGCTCTTGAAGGTCGGCAAATGACTTGGCTAGATGTGAACCTGACGGTTTTGGCCTACGTGACGCTGATTATTATCTGCGCCGAGTGGTTGAGGCGGTCATGATCCGCTGGTTAGACGACAACGCCGAGGCGATTATACTCGCCGGGGTGATGGGCGTTTGCTGGTTTTTGGCGGTTCTGGCGTGAGGTCCGAACGGACCAAATAACTTCGCAAGGAGTTATCTCTATTGTCGGATTGGTTCGCCGCGTGGAAACGGTGCATCGAGGCGCGGGCGCTACGGCGCTCGGGCTTGGGGGCATCCCCGACAGGGCAGATTCATTTCTGACTATCACAAACTAGAAAGGACTGACGCGAACAAAAACAAGGAGGCCAACGCCCTTGACGAGCAAGCCGACGGGCACGTTGGAATAATTTTAGGAGAACATGAGCACATCACTTATCGTTGCCGGATCGCAACCGGTGCAGGTTTCCAAAGCGCAGCTTGAGCTGCTAAAACAGACCATCGCGAAGGGCTGCTCGGATATCGAGTTTGCTCTGCTAGTAGAGCTTTGCCGTGCGAAGAAGCTCGACCCGTTCGCAAAACATATCCAGCCAGTGAAGCGTTGGGACCCCGAGACTCAGACCATGGGGGTCACGTTCCAGACCGGCATAGATGGCTTCCGGCTCTTGGCCGAGCGTAGTGGTCTTTATAGGGGCCAGGACGGGCCGTATTGGTGTGCAGACGACGGTATCTGGGTGGACGTATGGACGCGTCCGATGGCCCCAACGGCGGCTAAGGTTGGAGTGTTTAGAGCTGGTTTTGATCGGCCTATCTACGCTGTTGCGCATTACAGCGAGTACGTCCAAACGCGGAAGGGCGGCGAGCCAAACCAGATGTGGGCCAAAATGGCTTGCAACCAGTTGGCAAAATGCGCCGAGGCGCTGGCCATTAGAAAGTGTTTTCCCGAGGATCTAGCGGGGCTCTACACGCCTGATGAGATGAGGCAAGCAGATCTACCTCCCATGCAACGCGAGCCCGCCCACACGGTCGAGGCGCACGTGGCCCCGGTCAAAGAGCGTCCGTGGACTTCCAAGAAAAACATGATCCATATGTTCGACGAGATTGCGGGCCGCATGCCTAACCGGGCAGACTACCTGTCTATTTTGTCAATGTGGGATGTCACCGACGCGACACAGTTTTTTAACGGCGACGACGCGCACGAGTGCTATCTGAAGTTGCTGGAGGCCATCGGTGGCTAACATATTTGATATTGAGACAGACCTCCAGGCGCTGGTAGAATGCGCCGAAACGATCACGCCGGAGCAGGCAGACGAATACCGGCTGGCGTTGGAGCTTGCGCTGCGGATGTCGGTCAAAAAGCGCCAAAACGTCGGGCAGTTCATCCTTCATTGCGGCTTGCACGAAGCCGCGTGTGATCGCGAGATCGACCGGCTTAAGGCGCTGAAAAAGCAGTACGCTGCGGCCCGCGAGCGGATCGAAGACTTCGTGATTCGAACAGTCTTGATTATCGGCCCGGATGACCACGGCAAGCTGAAGTCGCTGGAAGGCGAGACGGTGAAGCTGACCGTGAAAGCCACGCCAGACGCGGTCATCATCGACAACGAAGCGATGCTAGGCAGCGAGTTTCAGACGGTCACCGTAACGATGGCTGCCGATGTTTGGCAAGCGTTAATCGACGACCTAAGCGAAAACGCAATCGGCCAGACTGCCGGCCAATGCAAAGAGACACGGACGCCGAACAAATCCGCGATCCGAACCGCAATCAAACAGGGCCGAGAGGTTCGCGGCGCAGCAATGCGCGGCGGCTATCGGTTGGAGGTCAAGTAATGCCGTACATGAGCAAGGCGACGATCATGGGCCATTTAGGCCGAGATGCAGAAGCGAAACAGGTTGGAGCGAAGACAGTGACTTCGTTCTCTATTGCCGTCAGCGACGGAACAAAAGACAAACCGCATTCGTCGTGGTTTGACGTCGAGGCGTGGGATTTGCCTGACTGGCTAGCGGCGGGGCTAACGAAAGGCGCTCTGGTGCTGGCCGATGGTCGGCTGAAGATCGAAGAGTGGGAAAAGAACGGCGAGAAACGGTCAAAGGTCAAGCTCGTCGCCGACAGCTACGGCGGCGTGAAGACGTTCGAGAAGCGCTCCGACGATAGCGTGGTCAGCCGCCCAAAGGCATCGGGCGTAAGGAGTGCGGATGACGAAAACGTGCCATTCTGATCCTCAGGTCAGCATCATCGACAGCGGCGGTGAAATGGTAACGGTTGTACTGACTTATCCGGGCGGCGTCGAGGTCGCCCGGAAGGTAAGGTCAGAACAGGCCGAAGGTCAGAAATGCAAAGACCTGATTGTCGCCATGCGGCGACGGGCAGAACAGTAGTTAGGAGGAGAAGAAAGATGCAGATTTTAATTTACGGAACAGTCATGGGGGTTATCGGCGCGGCCTCCTGGGGGGTGCTCTGGCTCCAAAACAACAGCCGGGCACGCGGCTATCGAATGTTGGCTGCGTGGGCTTTGAGCAACGCCGACGCGCATGACACGCGGGTCCAGCGCCGGGCCGAGTACATGGAGGAGGCGGGATGACCCAAGACGCTCCAACGCCTTGCGCAAAATGCAAGCGGTGCGTGTTTGAGTGCTTACGCGGAAAGTGGCAACTTAACGGCCAGTGGCACGACTGCTACGGGTGCGACGGGTCGGGGATTGATGCGAGATGCGAAGAGCACAAGGAGGAGGCAGCGTGACAATTGACCACTGCCGCTCTGAGCAGCTCCGCTGCGCGGCTGAGTACCACGATGCTGGGGCGCGGCTGGGAATGCACGATTACTTCGCGGAGGAGTTTCTGATGGAACAAGAGAATCACATGACGCTACCCGGGCCGGACCACCCGGCCTACGCTGAGCAGAGGGAAGACGATGGCCACCGCCAGGACAGGATCTACGACGCGTGGAAGGACGAGGAGGACAAAACCGATGACTGAAAGGCTGTGCAAAAAGTGCAACAAGCCGCAGGGCGGCTACAAGAACGGAGGAAATATGTGTCGTCTGTGCTACAACGCATATTGTCTAGAAAGGGTTAGAATCAAGCGAGGCACGCCGCCGGAAAAGTTTAAGCCGACCGGGCAAAATCGCCCTCACCCGCTAGGCACGTGCTACGACTGCGGCGGTGAGCTTCGTGGACTGTCTCGATGCTCGCCGTGCCAGACCATTTTTGCAAGAAGATACCAGACAAGGGCGACCAAATGCCGCGTTTGCGGATTGGATCGAGAGGATGGTTCGCGCCTGGCGCTTTGCCTTATGTGCCGAAGGGCCGAACAGGCGGCGCGTGATGCTTTGCGCGGTGATCGCGCTGAGGAGCGCAAGGAAAAAGCTATCGAGGCAAGGCGCAAAAGAAACAAGCTGAAATCGGGCTTCAACGTTGCGCCGCCCGTAGTCTACGTCGGGCAGCGAGTCAAAGAGGTCACTAGCGAATCGCCAATAATAGTAGGGCCGGAAGTATTAACGGCGTCAGTCGTCGTCGTGGTGGGCGGTGTAAGGGTCACTAAATGCCCTCCTA
>CAXBLG010000134.1:0-4804 GCA_963976395.1 uncultured Rhodospirillaceae bacterium | reverse complement strand
ACTTAAAATCCCTCGGCTTCGGCCTTGCCGGTTCAAGTCCGGCCGCCCGCACCATCCGCTTTCGCTGCGCTACAGCGCGATTGCGGTGGAGCGATGAGAAAGCGGATGCCACGCTGTAGCGCTGCGAAAGCGGGCCGGATGAAGTATGTATACATCCTTCAAAGCGACATTGACCCCGACCGGTTTTACGTGGGTTCGACTCATGATTTGCACCGCCGATTGCAGGAACACAACGCCGGGCGCTCAATCCACACGAACAAATACAAGCCGTGGCACATCAAGACCTACCTCGTGTTCGATGACGAAGCCAAGGCAGATTCGTTTGAGGCGTATTTGAAGACAGGCAGCGGTCGGGCGTTTGCCAGGAAACGCCTGTAGACGGCGAAGGAAAGTGTGGTCCAAACTATAAACGTCAACTTTTCCGACTGGAGGTGTTATGGCTTTAAGCGAAATCAACTGGCGTGCGTTGTCTGCAATCGCTGCCATAGTAATCGCTATCGTTGCTGTGCTTACATACCGGGATGGGACGCCAGCGACAGTTGCTCCTGAGCCTCTAAAATCCGCTATCCCCACCCCAACACAAAATTCCAGTAGTTCGGTCGTCACCAACAATGGCGGCACCGTCACGATCAATAATTCGACTTCAGTGAACAACTCGGTACAGGTAGACAACCGGATCAACGCTCAGGGTGGAAGTGTTGTTATCAATGGCGGCGTGAGGGTGAATACGAAGCCCTGAGTTTCAATTTTGCGGGCACATATTGACTTAATTCGCCAGTTTAAGATGGATTGGAATTGTTAGTCGGGCGTGGTGGAATTGGTTTGCACAACAGACTTAAAATCTGTCGATCGTAAGACCATGCGGGTTCAAGTCCCGCCGTCCGCACCATCGTCAGAACGGGACTTCGTCCTTTTCGTCTAGTGCGTCAAGAATGGAATCAACTACTTGTTCGGTTCCGAGTGCGCGGCGTCGCGCAACCTCGTAGATACTGTACATTTGCCGGTAGGCGTCAGTTGGACCCTCATACCAAGGTTTCACACTTTCGTCGGTGAACTGTTCGACTGCGTCTCCCGACTCGTCCAACAGTGTGATTCTAACATCTTCTGAAACACCGTCATCAGATGGCGTTATGTCAATAACCACGGTGTGATCTCCAACAATGGCTTGGTATCGACCCGCCGACGCTGTTTCTGTCCAAGTGACTTCGCCTTTATCGGTTCGGACTTTTAGTCGGTTCACGAGTGTGGCTAACTTTTCGTATGACATGGCTTAGTCCTTAGCTCTTGACTTTATCTCGATGAGAAATTCATTGAGGCTACCAATTTCCCGCGAGATGATTTTGTTAATCCTAGCCACCGAGCCAGGTTCCACTCCATTTTCGATGGATTTTTCTATCATGTGCTCAATGTTCGTGAACTGCCCCAGCATGGACTGAATGGCGTCTTTGTGGCTCTCATCAATGTTTTGATTGGCACTGCGCATTTCCACCAACAATCTTTTGATTTCTCCATATCGGTCTAGAAGCAGTTCCCATTTTCCGGTTCGATTTAGGCGCTTCGCTTCTTCCATTATCGAGATAGCCTTTGACGCGTCCGAAACCGTATCGAACAGTCGTGCACTTTGATGGGCTTTTATCGCAGCTTCTTCAGCTCGGGAAGCGGCACTTTTTGAGCGATGAACGTTGTACAAGGTAGCGCCAAAGCCAATGAGAGAGATAAAAACCCCTGCAATACTTCCGGCCTCGGCTATGTGATTGCTTAGAATCCACTCGATCAATTTAACCGTCGCCCCAAAATTTCAGTGCTGTGTTTGTCAATATGTTGGATGAAGCGCAGTAGTTAGAAATCTGAATGGAAAACGCGAGTCGATCAAGCTATTACAATTAACGCGTGATAGCGGGAGCCAAATATTCCAATCCGTTCCTTGAGATTGAGCTACGTCGGATAGGTAATCTCTTAAGCAGGGGGACTGTAATCCACTTGCTTCCAATGCTGCGGCGCATGCTGCCGGATTTGCAGCATTTGGCAGCATGCTCCAACAAGATAATCTAGGCCCATATCGGTGTATCCCTTGCCCAATGGGGGTTAGGGCAGTGAAAATTGTAAATTTGAACTACCGCTGAAGGGACGTATAATTCCTCGGCTTCGGCCTTGCCGGTTCAAGTCCGGCCGCCCGCACCATTTTTCGCGGAGAGCGAAAAATCCCCCGGAGGGTTTTTTATTTGGCGGGGCGGTATTGCCGGCCGGCGTCTTCCCAGGTCATCGGGTATTGGGGCGCGGCTGTTCTGGACGGCTGGCGGTCTTTCACCTGCGCTGCGTGGTCTTTGCCGTAAATCCGCATCATGATCTGTTCGGCGGCCAGCCGGGCGAGTTGCTTTTCGTCCTCCACGCGGTCGATGGCGGACCCGCCGTCGCCGCCCTCGCGGGTGATCCGCGCTTTCGCCTTGTAACGCCGCCCGACCCGTCCGGTCGCCTTGTCGATCAGCGTGGCGGTTATCCGCATGCTGCTGTCGTCCCCGGTCTTGCCGGGGGCGGGAATAACCAGCGTCCGCAGCAATAGCCTCAGCTTCTTTTCGCGGCCGGTTTCCGAAAACCTGTAGGCGGCATTCTGGGTCAGGTAGCGCACTTCCTCGGCGAAGTTCGCTGTGCCGCGATAGCGTTGATGGGTTTCGATGCGGACCTCGACGATCCGGAATTTCTTGCCGTCATTCAGAAACGGCCTCGCCACGGCGGCGCCGGAAACAAGAAAAAGGGCGCAACACAGCGCCGCAGCGAATCGCATCATTCCGGTCTCCCGACTGTCCCGTTTAGAATCTGTGGTAGCATATGGAGAGGGACGTTTCCCTTCAAGCCGCAGTGCCGGGGTGTGGGCCGGGAGTGTCATAATTTTGGACAGGGAAATCGGGTAATGAGAAAAACCATACTGTCTGTGTTGACCGTTGCCGCCGCGGTTACGGCTGCTGTTGTGAGTGTCCTCACTTACCTCCGGGAAGAACCTGAAACGGCGGCACCCATTTCGGTCGCCGCACCGCCTGCGCCGGTTGGAAATACATCGAGTGCCGTTTCAATCAGCTATTCTTCCTCGGTCAACAATACAGTCTGGATCCACAGCCGAATAAATGCTCACGGTGGATGTATTGTAATCAATGGTGGGATACACCTTTAAGTTGACAACGGGTCGTGCCCCTGAATTGAATTAGGAATCGTATAATTTTAGCAGGGAGATGGCTGCACAGCCAATATCATGGAATTCCCAAAGAATACCATTCGCGGTCTCAGAGGCGCGCTCCTGATCTTCTTGCAGAAATACGGGGCGATAGCGGTCATCATAGCGCTGCTCACCCTACTGAGCCTGTGGGCCGGGGAAGATGCTATTCCGTCCGGCTGCTACGGCAGCGGCTACACGAAGGTCTGCCCCTAGTTCCGGGTCGGGATATCCATCTGTTCATTGAACCCGAATTCCGCAGAGTCGAGCAGGATCGGGAAGGAACACAACGTGAGCATGAGAATGTTCCAAATCGGGCATCGTCCTCATGCTACGCAACGGTGCCCTATGCGATGGATCGGTTGCAGAACTTGATAATTATAGCGAAAATAGCTAATATGCGGAATATGGCCAATCTTTGAAGGAGGCTGCGATGGACGACAAGACACCGCCCCCAACCCCGGCCGCGACAAATTTTGAGCCCCGCACCGGGAAATATCTGACGGTTACGGCGACGGAGTTTCAGACCCGCGCAGGCGCCTATATCGAACGCTCCGGCAAGGCGCCGGTCGTGATCACGAAGCACAGCCGGCCCGCCCGCGTTCTCGTCGATTTCGACGAATACGAGCGGCTTAAAAGCCACGATACGCGGCGCGCGCTGTATCCCCGGGAATTAGGCCCCGAAGCGCGCGACGCTCTCGACCTCGGATATCAGGGAGAGGCGACGCCCGAACTCGACCACCTGCTCGACTAAACTATGGCGTTGGACCTGAGGCCGGGCCTTGTCATCAGGTACGATTATCTCTGGCGGGACGAAGCGCTCTAAATACCGAGACAACTTTCTTATCTACGGCGTTATGTTCACCTTCCCATTCCCACGTGATCAGCCATGCTTTCATTTCTCTATGTCCTGAATGACTGATCGCCCAAAGTGGATCAGCAGATCAGTAGCTAGCGTTTAAGATGACAGGAGGTTGATTACGTATCGTGTCGCGAACCAGAGACACAGATATCCAATTAGATCCACCAATCGGAGAGCGATCTTTCCGATAGTCGAAAATGGCGATACAAGGCCCTTTGACCCCAAGGATAGCTTTATCAAAGTGATGGGTGCAGCGATCAATATCGAGGTAGCGAACATCCCGCCGATAAGTACAGCGGCCCACCACCAACCTAAATCTGGTTGATCAAGGTATCCAATAACACCGCAAAAAATGAAGAACAGAACGATATATGTTTTGGAAACACCGGAGGCTGCTTGATCGTAGCCCGGCGTTTCCACCATCTCAGTTATCGAAGGCGGCGCTCCGCTTTCAATTTCGTTCTTATCCGACATTTTTCACCCCTGTTTTATGTTGAAAAAACGATAGCATACACAACCATCGTTTTTTAGCCACAAGGCCTCCGGGTATTTGATTCTGGCAATCACCTTGAGCTTTCCCTTTCATTCACCCGGTTTTTTTTACTGCCCCAAGTTCGCTTTTTGTTCTTTTCGTGTTATCCTTCCCGGTCATGCATCCGCGCCGCCCCTCGGGGCGGTGCGTCCGAACTTTGCCCAACCGGACCGGGATCGGTCGATCCCGCATGCCGGGCCGTTGT
>CAXBLG010000133.1:0-5067 GCA_963976395.1 uncultured Rhodospirillaceae bacterium | reverse complement strand
ATTTGCTACCCTTCGAATCAGGAGAGGTGAACGTACGAAGCGCAGTTACTTTCAACTCTGAGCACCCTCCTGGAGATATATTGACATCTGACTTTTTCCAAAAAGTTCGCATCCTAAGTACATTTATGATTGCTTATATCGGTGCACCGGGCGCTCAAACATCCAATCTAAGTGGTATCGTTGTTCTAGAAAAGCAGGGCCTTTCAGACCGCGAAAGACAAACGATAGAGTACCTTTCCTTAGGACTAAGAAACATTGAGATTGCTCACGTTATGGGTATCGCTGAGATTTCAGTTCGAAAGAATATTTTGTCAGTTAGAAAAAAGCTAGGCGCTCAGACGCGTGAGCAGGCCATCGCTATCGCCGTTAAAAGAGGTTTAATTTCACCTTAAACATCTCCGATACTATCGTTTTCGATAGGTTGCCTTAGTCTAAGCTTTGATTGAGTATAAGATATAAGGCGAAATGATTAGGGGATACTTGGCTCAGCGCATCTATATTTAATAGAATGCCAAAGTTCGACACTTTGTACGCTTGCTGATTAGTAAATTATATCATCGGCACTACGCTATCTTATTTTTTACCGCTCATTTCAAACGCTACTGTGGTGAATGAGATAAAGGTGCAAAAGCTTTTAGAGAACACATTTAGACATGCAAAAATATTCTTGTAGTCAAATTTCTGTCCATAATGGGCAATTGTGGGAGCGATTGTTAGACTAGTTTAAACACATACTTATACTAATAAATTTGTTCATCACAAGCCGCCTCCTTAAAGACACGCCAATCTTTGATTTTAGTAGAGAATTGGCAGTCGTGGAAAGTAGATTATTTTTCAGAGTAATTCGTTTATTTATAAATTAGAGTTATAAGATCGATACAGATTTGTGCACCAATACGTGCATCCGACACGGCCAACCAGAATTACAGTGAACCAGGCACTCCATGAAAGCGTCACTATCAACTGTATATTAAAAAACCATTAAAATTCTATATCATAATTTTTAGTTTAATATGGCTCTTCACCAGTTGTACAGCTTCGGTCAACTAATAATCGTAGATAACAATATGGATAAGTAGAATGAAAACATATTTTTTCCCGGCCTCTGAGTTTGACGAGATCATTCATGTTGATTATGGAAATAGCCTAGATCTTGAATTATCAAAATTCAAGAATTCTAGTTGCGAGTTTGATAAAAAAATACTTCCACGTTCCCAACGGCAACTTGCGACCTCACACGGAAACGAATTAATATTCGGAAATAGTGTTTATAACGATGCAAGTATCGCAATTTCAGGGAACGTATTGATAGACGATCTTCCAACTTTAAAGCGGCGGAGGCGCAGGGCTAACAAGCGTCAGAATTTTAGAAGCTCTAGTCTAGCGTCTTTTATCCTTAGACCACTGTTATTTTTGCCTTGCTATTTTGGCTTTCATCGCTGGCGCGAGAGCACATCAATGCCAGAGAGGGTTTGCTATATTTGTCGCCAGCGGATCGGAACTTTCGTTTGACTTACGTGTCCGTCGAATGACTTTCGCCACGATCTGCGCTTTCACTGCGTCGATTACTGCCAACGGCTGTTTGCGATGGTTTATGTGCCAATATCGTTTCGAAATAGTTCGCAATGATGATAATCGAAAATGATCTGTATGTCCGAAGCGTCCAACGCCTTTTGGGTCGCTCACATATCGTCACGACTGAGATTTACACGCACGTCACTGATCACGCCCTACAGTCGGCATTAACGTTGGCCGAGGGCTGCGCGAAACGCTCGCTGACAGTCAATATTGGTCGCATGTGACCCTTTGAATTCGGTTCTGCAAGAGCTGCAAATTGTCCTTACCCACTTTTCCAAAATCTAGTCGCCGGTCCAAGTACCGTACCATAGTCTAAATTTGGATGGCCGCAACGCAAGATCCATAAGTTTGGACGTCGCAACTCTTGGTGGCGATCAATCCGACTGCGTTTCCTCATCAAGATCGCGCATTCTCAAACCCGTTAGCATAAGCATGCTTACCTCAAATTTCTTCCAAAGATAAAGCGGGTATTATACTGTCTCCGTCAACTCGTCTCCGAGACCTCTCAGGGCGATTTGACGGTCTCGATATAGAGCGGGCTCATGCACTGGAGGCGGCCGGCTGAGCATAGTCGCGCCCATCGCTTGTGCTTTACTTGATTTCGCGGCTGATCATCGATGGCGCTGGTATCGTCGTGTCATCTCGGCGGAGGCATGGCCGAGATGCTTTTGCACATGGCGCTCGTCGATTTCGGCGCTGGAGGCGAGGCCCGCACGCAGACTGTGGCCTGAATATAGCGCGACGCGCTCTGCATCCGGTAGATCACTGCGAATGCCTGCATCGAGCACGGCCTGCTTGATCAGCCGTGCGACGTGTTTATCGGACAGGCGCGCCTCAAGGGCGCGGGTGCCATCGCGGGTGGTGCGTACGAACAGCGGGCCAAAACCGATGCGGGCGAAGTGCAGCCACTGTTCCAGCGCATAAACCGGACAGGTTTGATCGGATGACCCGCGGCCAATCTCGACTTCGCGCCAACCGGTTTTGCCGCGCAGAAACAACACTGCGCCTGCGTCTTCTATCTGGATCCAACCACCACTATCAGGGGTGTCGTCGCGGGCAACGTCGAGGCTGACAATCTCCGAGCGTCGCAACCCACCGGCGTAGCCGATCAGCAATATCGCCCGGTCCCGAAGCCCACGCAGATCGAAAGGCAATGTGGCGATCATGGCCAAGATATCCTCGGCAAGCACGGCTTCCTTTTGAACGGGTGGCCGCGCGTGTTTACGGCGGATACCTGCAAGAACGGTAGCGATATGGCGGTCCTTGCGATCGAGGGAAAACCCCCGCTGCTGATACTGCCATGCGAGCCCTGAAAGGCGGCGCTCAATAGTCGATACAGACAGGGCAGAACCCTTTGTGTCAGGCGCTGCACAATTGGCAATGTAGAGCCCGATCAGCTCGGGGCTGGAGGGCAAGGGGTTCGCACCCCGCCGCCGACACCAACGCGCAAAATGAGCCCAATCCGCCTTGTAGGCAGCATTGGTGTTTTCGGCAGTGGCTTGGCGTGCATAATCCCGCGCGGTATCAACCAGACGGTCGAGAGTGCCAGAGGACGCAACTTGGTCGGGAACAGTGATTTCGGCGCTGTCCGTCACATCCACCTCATCTTCTTGCGGGGGAACAGACATACCAGCACCGGAAGATGGATTTCGTGACACAGGGCGGGCCTCACTCTTCATGCTATACTCTTAATAGCGCGGTTTCATGTGGTTGTCAGCGGGCACCCTTGCCCACAGTGAACGCGAGGGAGTTGACCAAACGTAGATGAGTTTACCCAGACAGTCCGGCATCCTCTAACCCTTCTTGATCTGGCAGGTCTCTTAAGCTGAGCAGGTCAAACGCCACCAGAAACGTCTCGGTCGTGACAAACGTATAGGGTGCCCCGCGTCGAGGGCTTCTCGGACCCGTTGCGATTAGCTCACGCGCGTGCAATCGCGCGATCAGATCGCGGTTGATTTCCTTCCCGAAGATGTCTTTCAGGCCCTCACGCGTAATCGGCTGACGGTAAGCGATCGCAGCAAGCACCGCGAGATCAAATGCATTCAGGTCCAATGCCTGCCCACCCACATCTGCTGCTGCCCGGATTGATGCAGCAAAGGAGGGCCGGGTTCGCAACATCCAACCGTCTGCGGCGCGGGCAATTTCATAGGGGCGGTCACTCAGGTCTGATGAGAGATCTTCAATCAACAAATCGACAGATGCCCCCTGCCCCACCACGCGGCCAAGCGCCGCCCGGCACACCGGCGAAGCACTCGCAAAAAGCACCGCCTCGATCCGCTGCAGCCATTCTCGCCAGCGCAGTTCAGCGGGCAGCCCCTCCAACTCGCGGTCAAGATCAGGCACGGATCGGTCCTTGCTCATCTCAAACCCCATACAGTCGAAAGGTGTTGCGTCCGGTCAACTCACGCACCGCACCGAGATCCACCAGCCGGTCACACAACCGCCGCGCCGCGCGATCAGAATTGAGAGATACCAATGCTGCGGGTGCGACTGCGTCTCGGGTCAAGAACAGCTCGACTGCTTGCCCTGCCCCCTTGGCCCGCAGCTTGGGCGTGACGGCCTTCAGCCGCGCCGCACGCCGCGCCAGATCGGCCGCCATCCGCGTCGCCTCGATTGCCGACCCCACCACCGCGTGGTGACAGGCCACCCGCAGCGGCTCCCCGGTCTTGCGCAGATCGCGCGGGGTTAACCCACCTCCCAGAAGCGGCACCACATGATCCCACCCCAAGCTTTGGGCCAGCGCCACATCGGCGAGGATCAGCCCCAGATGCTCCGCGCGCGGCTGATCCGACAATACCGCCTCGAGCACGGCCGCCGCACGCGCCACGGGTCCGCCCTGCCCTGTCCTGCGCCCGTCGCACTGGTCAAGCCAGGCCGCGAGCTCGGTCGCCGGATAGGACGGCAAAGCACGGTGCAGCGCTTTGACCGAGACCGGTCGTTCAACGGCCTGCCGCCAATTCTGATAGAACTCCCCTGCCGGCCCCGGCTGATCGCCAAGCCGCAGCAGCTGGACCGCATCGCGCAGGTCTGCGGCCCGTTCCGGTCGCCCGGAAAGTGCCACACTGACCTCAGCCGCGCGCAGGGCAAGACGCTCTCTCAACAAGCTCTGGGGGACGTCTGTCCGTACCAACACAAGATGCAGATGACCGAGCGCCGCGCCTGACATAAACGCCACATCTTCAAGGGCTTCACCACGGGGAGAGGTGACCCAAGACGGCATCCGCGGTAGTGTAATGTCGTCGCGGTCAGAGATTGAACGTACTGGTTTCATATGCGGAGGTTATCTCACGGCGGCGCTTAAGGCTAGCTATTATCCATATATCCGCCTCAGTCTTATGTTGTCATATATGTCCAATAAGTTTGCATTATCGGACATAGAAGAATATGCTCGGCGACATGCCAAATAACCACGAAAAATCGCTGTCGGTGTCGGAAAGCCGGAATTCATGAGATTCAAGCACTTCCCTGAATAACCGACTGGGGTTCATG
>CAXBLG010000132.1:0-5150 GCA_963976395.1 uncultured Rhodospirillaceae bacterium | reverse complement strand
GGTATGGGGATCGAGCGCATCGCCATGCTGAAATACGGCATTCCCGATCTGCGCACGTTCTTCGAATCCGATCTGCGCTGGCTGCGTCACTATGGCTTTTCTGCCCTGGACGTCCCGAGCGTTACAGGAGGTCTGAACCGATGAAGTTCACGCTTTCCTGGCTCAAGGACCACCTGGATACGACCGCTACTCTAGACGAGATCACCACCAAGCTGACGGCGATCGGTCTTGAGGTTGAGGGCGTCAATGATCCGGGCGCCGCCCTCGGCGACTTCATTGTCGGTCACGTTACCGAGGCCAAACAGCACCCCAATGCCGACCGCCTGCGCCTGTGTGTCGTGGACACTGGCACGGAGACCTTACAAGTCGTCTGCGGCGCGCCGAACGCGCGCACGGGCCTTAAGGTTGTGCTGGCCCGCGTCGGCACCGTCATTCCCGCCTCAGGTGATAAACTGAAAAAAGGCAAAATCCGCGGCGAGGAAAGCCAAGGAATGCTCTGCTCTGCTCAAGAGTTGAATTTGGGCGAAGACCATAGCGGGATTATCGAACTTCCCGAAGACGCGGCCGTCGGCGCAGCGGTTGCCGGCGTTCTCGCGATGGATCCCGTCATCGAGATTGCACTGACGCCCAACCGCGTTGACGCTTTGGGCGTGCGCGGAGTCGCCCGTGATCTCGCAGCGGCCGGTCTCGGCACCCTCAAGCCCCTGAACGATAAACCCGTCCCCGGCAGCTTCGACAGCTCGCGCAAAGTGACAATGAACCTGCCCGCGGCCGATGCTCACAAATGTCCGCAATTCGCAGGACGCGCTTTCCGCGGCGTGAAAAACGGCGAAAGCCCCACTTGGCTGAAAGACCGCCTCAATGCCGTCGGCCTTCGTCCGGTCTCAACGCTGGTGGATATCACTCAGTACATCACTCTTGATCTCGGTCGCCCGTTGCATGTTTTCGATGATGCAAAACTAAGTGGGGCTATCGGGCCGCGATTCGCCAAAGTCGGCGAATCTCTCGTCGCTCTAAACGGCAAAGAGTACACCCTAGACGATGCCGTTGTAGTCATCGCCGACGAAGTAGCGGCGCTGGGTATCGGTGGCATTATGGGCGGCGAGCCCAGCAGTGTGACCGAAATAACGACAGATATATTTTTAGAATCGGCGTTGTTCGATCCCTCTAATATCGCCGAGTCCGGGCGTAAATTACAGATTAACTCCGATGCCCGCTATTGCTTTGAACGCGGCGTTGATCCCACCTCGGCCGTGAGCGGTGCAGAAATCGCAACCCGTATGATTCTCGACCTTTGTGGCGGCGAAGCCGCTCGCATAGAGGTCAGCGGCACCAAGCCTTCCTATGACCGCGATATTTCCTTCGATCCTGCGCGCGTTAAATCTCTCGGCGGAGTTGATCTCGCTGAATCAGAGATGAAGGCGATTCTCGGGCGGCTTGGTTTTACTGTAGTGGTCGGCAACCCATGGTCTGTCTCGCCGCCATCCTGGCGTGCGGACGTCGAGGGTTGGCAAGATCTCGTCGAAGAGATTCTCCGCATCCATGGCTACGACAATATCCCCGAATCCACCCTACCCCGGGCGCCAATGCCCAAGGTTGTGCCGACGCCCCAGCAACGGCGTATCGCGACAGCCCGGCGCACCCTGGCCACGCGCGGACTGAATGAGACAACCACCTGGGCCTTTCTACCCAAAGCCCAGGCCGAGATGTTTCTAGGCGATCTGCCGCTCGTGCGGTTGGCAAATCCCATTAGTTCCGAGTTGGATGCCATGCGTCCGTCATTGCTGCCCAATCTTGCCGCTGCAGCCGGACGCAACGCAGCGCGAAACATGCCCGATGGCCGGTTCTTTGAAATCGGCCCCCGCTTCGAAGGTGCAAAACCGGGGGAACAGACCCTTATTGCCTGCGCCCTGCGCGCCGGGCATAGCGGTCCCCGTCACTGGGCGGAGGAACGCCGGCCGGTCGATGCTCTGGATGCCAAGGCGGATGCCTTGGCGACACTACAAGCGGCGGGTCTTCCCACCACCGCCCTGCAAACGACTGCGGGCCCAGAGGGCGGAGCGCCAGACTGGTATCACCCTGGCCGCTCAGGCACCCTCAAACTGGGTAATAAGATTGTAGCGGCTTTCGGCGAATTGCACCCGGCAACCCTCACTGCCCTGGACGTAAAAGGACCGATGGTCGCCTGCGAGGTGTTTCTCGACCGCTTACCGCAACCAAAGAAGGCTACAGCAGCCGCAAGGCCGCTTTTGAAGACTTCGCCGTTCCAGCCCGTTGAGCGTGATTTCGCCTTTGTGGTTGAGACCTCTGTCACGGCAGAAGCGCTTTTGCGCGCCGTACGCGGTACCGACAAAGATCTGATCGCCGAAGCCGGACTGTTCGACACCTACGAAGGCCCTCATGTCGGCGAAGGCAAAAAGTCGCTCGCTGTCACGGTTACACTTCAACCTAAAGACTCGACGCTCACGGACGAGCAGATCGACGCCGTTGCCAAGAAGATCGTCGCCGCGGTCGAAAAGTCTTGCGGTGGGACGTTGCGCGGTTGATATAACAGCCATCATCACATGACTGATCTTTCCCTCATCCGCAATTTCGCGATTATCGCCCATATCGACCATGGCAAATCGACCCTGGCCGATAGACTCATTCAATATTGCGGCGGACTGACCGAACGCGAGATGCAACAGCAAGTTCTCGATTCGATGGATATCGAGCGTGAACGCGGCATCACCATTAAGGCGCAAACGGTTCGCTTAAGTTATCCGGCCGATGACGGCAGGACATATCAGCTGAACCTTGTAGACACGCCCGGCCACGTCGATTTCGCCTACGAGGTGAGCCGGTCGTTGGCCGCCTGCGAGGGGTCGCTGTTGATTGTCGATGCCTCTCAAGGGGTTGAGGCGCAAACGTTGGCCAACGTCTATCAGGCCATCGACGTGAACCACGACATCGTTCCGGTGCTCAACAAAATCGATCTGCCCGCAGCAGACCCTGAGCGCGTCCGTCAGCAAATCGAAGATGTGATCGGCATCGACGCTTCAGACGCGGTTGAAACCTCTGCAAAATCCGGCATCGGCATCAAAGAAGTTCTGGAAGCCGTCGTCACCCGGCTAGCGCCACCCAAAGGAGAGGACAATCCGCCGCTGAAGGCACTGCTGGTGGACTCCTGGTACGATAGTTATCTCGGCGTCATTATTCTGGTGCGAGTCAAGAACGGCTCGATCAAGAAGGGCTCCAAAATTAAATTCATGTCGAATGACACCACCTATCAGGTAGATAAGGTCGGTGTGTTCACACCCAAGATGCGCGATATGCCGTCATTGAACGCCGGCGAGATAGGGTTTCTGACCGCGTCGATCAAAGCTGTAGCCGATTGTTCCGTCGGCGACACGATTACCGACGAACTCAAACCAGCTACCGAGCCGTTGCCCGGCTTTAAGCCCAGCATTCCTGTAGTCTGGTGCGGCTTGTTCCCGGTGGATGCAGCCGAATTCGAGGTGCTGCGCGAAAGCCTTGGCAAACTCAGGCTCAACGACGCCAGCTTCCACTTTCAGATGGAAAGTTCGGCGGCACTTGGATTCGGGTTTCGCTGTGGCTTTCTAGGCTTGCTGCATATGGAAATTATCCAAGAGCGGCTTGAACGAGAATTTGGATTAGAGCTGATCACAACCGCGCCCAGCGTTGTGTACCGCATTCATACCACCGACGGAAAAATGGAAGAGCTCCATAACCCGGCTGACATGCCCGAGGTTACGCGCATCACTTCCATCGAAGAGCCATGGGTAAAAGCAACCATTCTCGTTCCCGATGAGTATGTCGGAACGGTCCTGAAGCTTTGCACCGAGAGACGCGGCGAGCAGATGGACCTGACCTATGTGGGCAACCGCGCGATGGCGGTGTACCGTTTACCGCTCAACGAAATCGTTTTTGATTTTTACGACCGGCTAAAATCAATTTCACGTGGCTATGCCAGCTTTGATTACGAAATCTCCGAGTACCAAGAGTCCGATCTCGTGAAAGTGAACATTCTGGTAAACGCCGAACCTGTGGATGCTCTGGCCTTTATGGCGCACCGCACTCAGGTAGAAGCGCGCGCGCGTCATATCTGCGGACGTCTGAAAGATTTGATTCCCCGGCATCTGTTTAAGATCCCCATCCAAGCTGCCATCGGCGGCAAGGTCATCGCCCGTGAAACAATCGCTGCGCTTCGCAAAGACGTGACAGCAAAATGTTACGGCGGAGATATTTCGCGAAAGCGGAAACTGCTTGATAAGCAGAAAGAAGGTAAAAAGCGCATGCGCCAATTCGGCCGCGTGGAAATTCCGCAAACAGCTTTCATCAACGCGCTCAAGATGGGCGACGATTGATCAAACAAACGCGCGCTCTATGGCACGTTTCCCAAAACTACTGTCTTAAAGAGTCGTTGTTAGCGAATGGTGCGAAAAAATCGCCGATGAGCGCGACGCTTCCGGCAAAAATGCGCCAAGGCAAAGCCGATGGTTCCAATAACAACCCATGCGGGCATTGCCATAATGCCGGCACTCGCAACACTAAGAATTTCTGAGGAATTCGCGGTAAAGGACGGCGTTTGACCGACGATAAGGGTCCAGACCTCGGACGTGACCAAACCGGAGTACTGACCCGTACCCAAAGCCATCACCGCCTCCGCCGAAGCCATGACAATTGCCAAAACAACCAATGTCCAGCCGAAGCTGCGACCAAATATCACTGGAACCTCACGCCCCTGAGTCAGTTTCTTACCCCGTTAACTGAGAGGTACCTCATAATCCCCTTTATTTACAGGGTAATTTTTGATCGTTTCGAATAGATACCACTTCTTGGGGGCATGGTTTCTGCGGGTTTAGACCGCAACCCTGTGGAAAATGGGGATAAATTGACTTTTTGTGCGCAGAAAAGGTGCAAGCTTTGTTGCGGCGACCGAGCGGCTCAGTTAGGTTCTGCGCCTTCCAGACAAGCCCGTTGATCGCGTGAGTCCTGCGACTCGGGGTTTCTGGTGCCGGAGGGGTGGCCGAGTGGTCGAAGGCGCACGCCTGGAAAGTGTGTAAACGCCAAAAGCGTTTCGTGGGTTCGAATCCCACCCCCTCCGCCAAATCTCGTTATGCCACTCTACATTTCAACAGATTTGCACC
>CAXBLG010000131.1:0-5321 GCA_963976395.1 uncultured Rhodospirillaceae bacterium | reverse complement strand
CCGTTTCGCCCGATGCCGCACCCGATAAACCCGAATATGTGGAAATCGAGTTTGAACGCGGCGATGCGGTGGCGGTGAACGGCAAGAAGCTTTCGCCCGCCGCGCTGCTGACCGAGCTGAACACCATTGCCGGACGGCATGGCGTCGGCCGGCTTGATCTGGTTGAGAACCGCTATGTGGGCATGAAAAGCCGCGGCATCTACGAAACACCCGGCGGCACGCTTTTGATCATGGCGCACCGGGCTGTTGAAAGCATCACCCTTGACCGTGAAGCCGCGCATCTGAAAGACGAGTTGATGCCGCGCTACGCCAAGCTGATTTACACCGGCTACTGGTTCGCGCCCGAACGCGAAATGCTGCAAACCGCCATCGATCAAACCCAAGAGCGGGTGAACGGTGTTGCGCGCCTAAAACTTTACAAGGGCAATGCCTGGGTTGTGGGCCGCAAGTCGCCCAATTCCCTGTACCGCATGGACTACGTCACCTTCGAGGAAGATTCGGTATACAATCAGGCCGATGCGGAAGGCTTCATCAAGCTGAACGCGCTGCGCCTGCGCCTCGGCAAAATGGCCCAGATGAAATAAACACGGCTCATAAGGAGGACGCGGCATGACCAGCAATATCCGCACCGAGAAAAACGGCGGCGTCCTTACCTTAACCTTCAACCGACCCGATAAGAAAAACGCGCTGCTCACCGCGATGTATGCGGATACAGCGGCGGCACTGCGCGGCGCGGGCGAAGACCCCGACGTACGCGTGGTGGTCGTCACCGGCAGCGGCGACAGCTTTTGTGCCGGAAACGATCTGAAGGACTTTCTTGAAAATCCGCCGATGACACCCGATGCGCCGGTGTTTCAGTTTATGGAAAGTTTCGCCCGGTGCCCGAAGCCCGTCATCGCTGCGGTGAACGGCATTGCCGTCGGCGTCGGCACCACCATGCTGCTGCATTGCGATCTGGTGTATGCGTCAACTTCGGCAAAGTTTCAGTTTCCCTTCGTCAACATCGCCTTGGTGCCTGAATACGCCTCTACATTTTTACTACCGCGCTTGGTCGGCAATGCGCGGGCTTCAGAGCTGATGTTGCTGGGCGAGGTGTTTGATGCCGAGCGAGCATTGAACCTTGGCATTCTAAACGGCGTCGCCGCGCCGGACGCGCTGATGACAACGGTGATGGAAAAAGCGGCCGCGCTGGCTGCGAAACCGCCCGCGTCTATACGCAAAACCAAGGCGCTGCTGCGTGCCGGAGCCAAGAAGATCGACGCGCAGATTCAGCTTGAAAACAAGGCGTTGGGCGAAAGCCTAAATTCGGCAGAATTCAAAGAAGCGGCAACGGCCTTTCTTGAAAAGCGCGCACCGGACTTCAGCAAATTCAAATAACGCTTAGGTTTTCGGCGGAAGACTCAAGGGCAACTGCACATCGGAAATGCCGTGTTGGGTGCAGCACGCCTTCAATGTATTCAACATCAGACACGCAATCGTCATAGGGCCGACGCCGCCGGGCACCGGCGTGATGGCGCCCGCTACTTTTACGGCTTCAGCGAAGTTTACATCGCCGACCAATTTGGTTTTTCCGTCTGCTGCAGGTACGCGAATGATGCCCACATCGATGACCGTCGCGCCGGGCTTGATCCAATCGCCGCGCACCATTTCGGCTTGGCCCACGGCGGCGACAACAATATCCGCCGTGCGGCACACCCCGGGCAAATCGACGGTGCGCGAATGCGCCATGGTGACGGTGCAGTTTTCGTTCAGCAGCAAATGCGCCATGGGTTTGCCGACAAGGTTTGAGCGGCCCATGATCAATGCATGCTTGCCGGTCAGATCACCCAACGTATCCTTCAGCAGCATGAGACAGCCGAGAGGCGTACACGAGACCAACGCGCCGCCGCCGGCGACAAGGCGACCGACGCTTTCCGGATGAAGGCCATCAACATCTTTTGCAGGCGAGATGGCGGTGATGACCTTGAACGGATCGATTTGCTTGGGAACCGGCAACTGCACCAAAATGCCGTTGACCGCCGGATCGGCGTTCAACTGGGCGACCAGGGTGAGAAGGTCGGCTTCGCTGGTATCCGCCGGCAGGTCGTGCTGAAACGAGTTCATACCGGCCGCGGTTGCGGTTTTTTGCTTGCTGCTGACATACACTTGGCTGGCCGGGTCTTCCCCGACCAGAACCGTCGCAAGGCCGGGCACGATGCCGTGTTTTTGTTTTAACTCGGCGACCGCGGCGGCAACGCCGACCTTGAGCCGGGCCGACGCTTCTTTACCGTCGATAATTTTTGCTGAACTCATGAACTCATCCACTGTTGGGCGATGGGTGATAACACAGTCGGATCGCCTTTGATCCGCAAAATTTTACGCCGGTCAGCCTGTCCTGCAACCACACTCAAACTACTTTTGGAAACACCGAAAACCTTGGCTAAAAGCACTAAGACCGCCGCATTGGCTTTGCCCTTATCGGGCGGCGCGGTGACCGCGACTTTGAGGGCGAAGCCGTCCGGGGTTTCCATAACCCCCTGAACGGCGTTTCGCGATGCCTTGGGACTAACGCGCACTGTCAGCACAAGACCATCCGCCTCGACGCGGAAAAACGTCACCAGGGATTACATCGCCAAATTAAAAATCAATCGCTGGACGACCATTTGAATAAACATGATCGCAAGGATGAGCACGATGGGAGACAAATCGAGCCCGCCAAAGATCGGCAAAACCTGACGTATTCGCCGTAAGGCCGGCTCGACGATCTGACCCAGGGACGACATCACCATGCTGACGAACTGGTTGTAGGTATTGATGACGTTGAACGCTACCAGCCAGCTCAAAACCACCGAAATGATAATCGCCCAAACATAGAGGTTGAGAGCGATATCGATGACTTGAAGGAGTGGAATCAAAATGGTGTTCATTGGCACGCTGCTCTTTCCGGCCCAAACATCTGCGCCTTTCGCGGCGGCGCAGTTTCCGTAGCCGCTACCCTACTGACCGTCTCGACGCGGCGCAAGCCGGGCGGCGCAGGAAAAGGTGTTTTGAAACTGCGGGTTAAGTTGAAATTCGGTTGCCTTGACTTCAGCGAACTTTCCCACCATTCTCCCGCCGATTTTGCGGGAGGGGCGCGCCTTAGCGCCACCTTTTCCGGTGTTGATGCGGGGCCGTAGCTCAGTTGGGAGAGCGCGACGTTCGCAACGTCGAGGTCAGCGGTTCGATCCCGCTCGGCTCCACCATCAACCCCCATGCCCTTATTCCGGCAAACACCCCAGACACGCTTAAGTTTTGGCAAGCGCTTCAATCTTATCTTTGATTTGATCGCGGGCGGCGCGAAACCGCACGCGCAAATCCTGCGGTGATAGAGCGGGGTCGTTTGAGGCCGGGTCAGCAATCGGCCAGTGCAGACGCTGCACCTGGGCGGGCACCACCGGGCACACTTCCTCGGCGCACAAGGTCACGATGAGTTCCAGGGCCGATAAATCAATACTCTCGACTGATTTCGAGGCGTACTGGGAAATGTCGATTCCAACCTCAGCCATAACTTCAACCGCATACGGATTGACTTTGGTTGGGTGAGAGCCGGCGCTCATGATCTCAGCATGTTTTCCAAAAATTTTACGAGCAAGTCCTTCGGCCATTTGGCTGCGGGCCGAGTTCGCAACGCATAGAAATAAGATTCTCATGAGTTGTTGATCTTAACTGGAGCGAGAGAGGGCGCATCGTTGGCCGTCACGTTTGCAGCAGCATGAAAATGACCACGCGTCCTGTTTGCGAAAGCCACCAGCGACAACATCACCGGCACTTCAACCAGCACACCGACCACTGTCACAAGTGCGGCCCCCGAGTTGAGACCAAAAAGACCAATGGCCACCGCCACCGCCAGTTCGAAGAAATTGGATGTGCCGATAAGCGCACAAGGCGCCGCAACAGTGTGCGGCACGCGCCAGGCCCAGGCCGCAAAATACGCGAGAATAAAGATGCCGTAGGATTGAATCAGCAACGGCACCGCGATCAGAGCGATCAACAAGGGGCGATCAAGAAGAATCTGACCTTGAAAACCGAACAGAAGGATCACCGTGGCAAGCAGCCCGATAATTGAAAATGGTTTTGCGCGCGCCGTAAAGCGCGATATCGCATCCTCTCCCTGACCGCGACGGTGCAACACAAACCGCGTCGCGGCACCGGCCGCGAGCGGAATAAGGACATACAGCGCGACGGAGAGAAGAAGGGTTTCCCACGGCACTTGAATGTCGGTGACGCCCAACAGCAAAGCCACAATGGGCGCGAAGGCGAAGATCATGATGACGTCGTTGAGAGACACTTGAACGAGAGTGTAATTGGGGTCGCCGCGGGTTAGTTGAGACCAGACAAAAACCATGGCCGTGCACGGTGCCGCCCCCAGTAATATAAGGCCCGCGATATACTGCCCCGCATCGGCCGGATCGATCAGATCGGCGAACACGCCCTTGAAGAAAAGAACGCCGAGCGCCGCCATGGTGAAGGGTTTGACAAGCCAGTTGACGACGACTGTGATCACCAAACCTTTGGGGCGTTTGCGAATGTCCTTGAGGCTCGCGAAATCGACCGCAACCATCATCGGATAGACCATTGCCCAAATCAGCACAGCGACAGCGAGATTGACCGACGCGTATTCCCATGAGGCTACGATTTGAAAAACGGCTGGAAACAAAGTTCCGAGAAGCACACCTGCTACAATACAGCCGGCCACCCAGACCGAGAGATAACGTTCAAATACAGGCATCACAAACCTTTGGTCTGAATAGCGCACGTGTAATCCGCACTTGGTGCGGCGCTAATCGGTGAAAAACAATTTTGCTCATGCGGATTTTATTTTCTTGGCCGAACGGCCACTCGGCACAACACGCGGAGAACACGCCGGTGTGCGGGCGGTTTGTGTCTCGCCGCAACAGTTCTCGGTGAGATATGCGACAAGCGTATTCATCCGTTCAAAGTCGGCCGTTTGAATAAGCTGCCGACCGCTACGCGCAGCACGCACCAATCCTGCATGTTTCAGCTGGCTCAGATGAAACGACAAGGTGGCGCCTGGGATGCCAAGCGCTGCGGCAATATCACCAACAGGCAGACCTTCGGGGCCGGCTTCCACAAGAAGCTTGAAAATTTTTAGGCGGCCGTCGTGCGCAAGCGCTGCAAGAGCCGCCACCGCGATATTTATTTCCATATTTCTATAATAATAGAAATATCAATCCGATCAAGGTCTCCACGATTCCGCACCGACCGCGTTATCACGCGATGTAATGAGCGCGTTATCACGCGATGTAATGAGCGCGTTATCACGCGATGTAATGAGCGCGTTA
>CAXBLG010000130.1:0-5385 GCA_963976395.1 uncultured Rhodospirillaceae bacterium | reverse complement strand
CATAGGAGCTTGGTCCGAATACGGGGTAACATAAACACCTTCAACCACCGTCTTTTGATCTTTTAATAGATTGACATCGCCGGTGCTCATTTCCACCGTATCGCCATCAACGCGGTCAAGGGCCGCAACCGCAGTTTCATAAATTTGCGCAGTTGTTTTCCACTGACCACCCGCGCCTTCGTCCCACTCTACAGGAAGCGCCTCTAAGGCTTTTCGCGCTTGCCAATAGTGCTCAGCCACGACGGCGATACCGCTTTGAGCCTCGCTCTGATCAAAACCAAATGGTGCTTTATCGGCTCCAAAGGCACTGCGCGGTTCGTCTGGATCAATCGGGACAACGGCCAGAACGCCCGACATCCCCATAACTGCCTGGGCATCATAGGTTTTTAAACGGCCGCCCTGCACCGGTGATTGCCTCAACGCGGCGTACACCATTCCAGGAACGCGGACATCAATGCCATAAACTGCACTGCCGTTCACAATTTGAGGAAGGTTCAGTTTAGAAGGCGATGTCTTGCCTAGAAGAGTCCACTCACTTTCCGGTTTCAATTCCGGTTCGGCATCAAGGTGTACCGATCCCGCACGCTCGGCGACTTCGCCGTACTCCAGAGTGCGCCCTGACCCGACATGCGTGAGAACGCTGTCTTTTGCGGATATCTCAGAAACCGGAACATCCCAATGTAAAGCGGCGGCAACTTTCAGACGTTCACGGGCGCTTGCGCCGACCTGCAACATAAGCTGCATTCGCTTGGGTTCTGTTGAGCGGCCGCTGAAATATCCCATCGGCCCGTTATTCTTATCGAAATCGTAAACTCCATTTTCCATATGGTCTCTGTGCACAGGAGCAAATTCAGTGCGCACTTTGTCCCAGGCGCAATGGAGTTCTTCCGCGACCAATTGCGCGATTTGCGTAAGCGTACCATTCCCAATCTCGGGTGTTGATACGCGAACCGTAACAATACCGTCTGGAGTAATGGCGACCCACGGTGTGAATTCTACACCTGCATCGGCATCAAGCTTTCCCCATGGTTCTCCGGTATGAATCGCTGCTTCGCCCACGCGAGGACGATAGCCGATTGCCAAACCGCCACCGATGGCGGCGGACGCAACTATAAACTGACGTCTATTGATGGTCTTTTGAGTGCCCATGTCTCCCTCCCCTACCCGCGCAAGTCTTGTGCAGCTTTGTGAATAGCCGCTCTGACTCGTGGATAGGTTCCGCATCGACATATATTGTCCACGTAAGCGTCAATATCTTCGTCGGTCGGTTCTGGCACAGCTTCAAGGAGTGCTGCAGCCGCCATCAGCATGCCCGACTGGCAGTAACCACACTGCGGGACGTTCATCTCTACCCAGTATTTCTGCAAGGGATGCTCCGAAGTTGCCGAAAGCCCCTCGATGGTTGTGACATTTGCACCGGAAACACTTTCCACCGGCACCTGGCACGACCGGGTCGCCATGCCATCAACGTGAACCGTACAGGCTCCACATTGAGCAATCCCGCATCCGAACTTCGTGCCGGTCATACCCAGATGGTCGCGCAGCACCCACAGCAAAGGGGTGTCTGGCGCGGCATCCACGGAATGATCTGTCCCATTTATATTGAGTGTGAAGGCCATCTATTCCTCCCGGAAGCCTGAGCGCCTTTGAATTTCACCGTAACAATAACCACCCACAACTGTCCAAACAACCTGGGACAAAAGCGCTCGGCCAAAGACTAAGGGCTCAAAATGCGGCGCCGTGACACCAACTGTTACAAAACGTTGGGTCTTTTACGGGCAAATACCGAATACATTGCCCGCAAAATCGCCCATTGCGGCGCAAGACTTATTATCTAGGGGATACTCTGCCAGTGTTTAAGCAACGGATTTTCGTTTTAGCGCTCCTGTGTGCATCAACCGGACTTACGGGTGCTGCTTTCGCTCAACGGGCCGGAGACAATGCCGTCTCAGCGGCAGATGATGCGTTTGGAACCACGGTCGGCAACGAAAGTACAGGTCTTTATAATTCGCAAAGTGCGCGCGGCTTTAGTCCACAAAGCGCAGGAAATGTCCGCATTGAAGGTTTATTCTTTGACCGTCAGGGTAATCAGGCCGTAACCAGCCGTTTATTCTCAGGCTCTACAATTCACGTCGGCATCAGCGCTCAGTCCTATCCCTTCCCCGCGCCCACCGGCATTGCAAATTTTCGATTGCGCACACCCGGCGATCAGCCCGTCGTCAGCGTGTTTGCCGGCTTCGGGCCGTACGACGAGTACTCAGTCGAACTTGATACACAAACGCCTCTCATCCCTGGCGAACTTAGTCTCGGCATTGGCCTCGGCTATAAGAATACAGCGTGGGACTGGGGATCGCATTCCTGGACATGGTCGGCTGCGACAGTTTTGCGCTGGCAACCGAGCGACAATATCGAAATTATCCCATTTTGGAGCCAGTCCGAAATCAGCGACTGGGAAGTCCGACCCTTTATTTACACTGGGGGCCCCTACTTACCGCCGAAAATCGATCGGCGAACATTCTTCACGCAGGACTGGGCTGATTGGGAAGAAAACAATACGAACTTCGGCGTCTTAGCCAAAATTACACCAGGAAATGACTGGACCATTCGCCTTGGGGCCTTCCGCTCACTCTCGGTCAGGCCCGAAAACTATCTTCTATTTTACAATAACACCCAGCCCGACGGTTCAGCTGACCTCTCCTTCCTCGGCCAAAATGATCAGCGCTTTGGATCTTATTCGGGTGAGTTTCGTGTATCGAAGATTTTTGCGGAAGGTCCACGGCGACATACTATTCACGCAGCCGTAAAAGGGCGCGACATCAGCCGTCAATTCGACGGGTCTTCTGTCGTTCCATTCGGCCCCGCTCAAATTGGTGTCCATATGCCGGTCGTTCGGCCCAATTTTATTTTCTCTCCGTTTGATACAAGCAAAGCTCGGCAAGGAACCGCAGGCGTCACATACGAAGGATTTTGGCGCGGGGTTGGTGAAATCAGTCTTGGTCTCCAAAAAACATCTTACCGTCAAACCACATCGCAACCAGGATCGCCCGACGCGACCACCAAAAGCAGTCCTTGGCTTTACAACGGCACCCTGGCGATCTACGCAACCGAGAACCTCGCGCTCTATGGCAGCTATACGCGCGGTCTGGAAGAATCGGGAGTTGCACCTGACCGCGCCGCGAACCGAAGCGCTGCGGTGCCTGCGAGCATTACAGAGCAGGTAGACGCCGGAATTCGTTATAGCCTGACAGAGCGCGTCAAGCTTGTTGCCGGCGTTTTTGAAGTTAAAAAGCCCTACATTGAGACTGACGCAGCCAATATTTTTCGACCCATCGGATCGGTAAGACATCGCGGTATAGAGTTATCACTCGCCGGAGAAGTTATGGACGGCCTGACTGTTGTGGCCGGTACAGTCTTACTGCAGGCCCGCGTGTCGGGCCCGCTCGTCGACCAGGGTCTTGTTGGCCGCGTCCCGTTCGGAAGAAACCCGCGCGTGAGTAATCTCAACGTTCAATATGGTCCCGCGTCGTGGAACGGCTTCTCGATTGAAGCTCAACTCCTCAATAAAACTCAGGGGTTTGCCGACCAAGCCAATCTTGTAAAATTACCGCCGATCACCACGGTAGACCTTGGCGCGCGCTATCGTTTTGAAATAATCGATGCACCGGCAACATTGCGCTTTCGCGTTCAGAACGTCACCAACACCTACGGTTGGAGCAGCGGCGGCGGATCGGCCGCGTGGTACTCTTACGAAGGCCCGACCCGCTTTTCGCTCAGCATTGCCGCAGACTTTTAGGCCAGCCAGATCAGAAAAATGAGCTTTTCAGATTCCGTTTACGGCGGAACGCAGCACCGCCGTATATCGCGGCCGGGCCGAGGTCTTCCTCAATACGAATAAGCTGATTGTACTTGGCGAGGCGGTCGGACCGCGAGAGTGAGCCGGTTTTAATTTGTCCGCAATTTGTCGCCACCGCGATGTCGGCGATTGTTGAATCTTCCGTCTCGCCGGAACGATGCGAAAGCACGGCTGTATAACCAGCCTTGTGCGCCATTTCGACAGCCGCCAAAGTCTCAGTCAATGTGCCGATCTGATTGACCTTAACGAGAATGGAATTTCCCAATCCCTGATCAATGCCGTCTGCAAGGCGCTTCGGATTGGTAACAAACAGATCATCGCCAACCAACTGCACATTGTCGCCAAGCGCACTCGTTAGGGCCGCCCAGCCCTTAAAGTCATCTTCGGCCATACCGTCTTCGATGGAGACGATGGGATATTTTTTTACAAGGTCAGCATAAAATTTGACCATACCGTCGGCAGAGAGCTTTTTACCCTCTCCCGTCATGTCGTACTTGCCCTTGGCATAAAACTCTGTGGATGCGGCATCAAGAGCCAGCACGAAGTCTTTGCCCGCTTTATAGCCCGCCGCTTTAATCGCCTTCATAATGAAAGCCAGAGCGGCATCAGCACTTTCCAGGTTGGGAGCAAACCCTCCTTCGTCACCGACGTTCGTATTATGCCCGGCATCCTTGAGTTGCTTCTTCAAGGCATGAAAAACCTCCGCCCCCATGCGGATCGCATCTGCCATGGTGGGCGCACTGACCGGCATGATCATAAATTCTTGAATATCAATTGGGTTGTCCGCGTGGGCGCCGCCATTGACGATGTTCATCATCGGCACCGGCAGAACATGTGCACTTGCCCCACCAATGTATCGGTACAGGGGCAGACCTGCGTCCTGGGCGGCAGCTTTGGCGACGGCCAACGACACACCCAAAATGGCGTTCGCACCAAGACGTTTCTTGTTAGCAGTGCCGTCCAAGTCGATCATTGTCTGATCGATTTTCACCTGCTCGCTGGCATCAAGTCCCGCGAGCGCGGCGTGCAGCTCTCCGTTGACCGCCTGAACGGCCTTCAAAACACCTTTGCCGCCATAACGCTTCTTGTTTCCATCGCGCAATTCAGAAGCTTCGTGAGCACCGGTCGAGGCCCCTGACGGGACTGCTGCACGACCAAAAGCGCCGCTTTCCAGAGTGACGTCAACTTCCACAGTGGGATTTCCGCGAGAATCAAGAATTTCGCGGGCGATAATGTCGATAATGGCGCTCATAGGGCATCTCCTAGTCGGGACAAGTTGACGGGTAGATGCGGGAAAAGCTCAAGGAGGTCAAGGGCAGGAAAAGCCCCTTACGCAAGGATGGATTGATGCTCCGGGTGACGCTTAAACCAGGACACCGCATAGCCGCAAATGGGCACGATTTTCAGTTCGCGCTCCCGTGCATGAGTAACAACGCCTTCCATAAGCCTGCCTGCCGCACCGGTGCCGCGCAAGGCGACAGGCGATTCAACATAAGGTATTGATATCTGTCCGTCGGAAAGACGGTAGTCGG
>CAXBLG010000129.1:0-5498 GCA_963976395.1 uncultured Rhodospirillaceae bacterium | reverse complement strand
CAACATTGAACTTGGGCGCCAGGTATCGCTTTAAGGCTTATGACGTGCCGGCGACGTTGCGTTTGCGCGTACAGAATGTGACAAATACGTACGCATGGGATCTGCAAGGCGGAAACAACTTGTTCTTCGCCTACATTGGGGAGAGGCGCTTCTCCATGAGCCTCGCGGCAGATTTTTAAGTCAGTGATCGAAGACGTGAAGCGAATCTAGTGGCGTTTAAGTCGTTTACCCTCACTCTTGCACCTTTGTACTGGTCTGCAGCCATCATTTGGACGCTCGCCTCGTCACCGACGGCGCAAGCCCAGGACCATTCCGGGACAACTATACGGCTAGGCGGAATACTCACTCAGCTCTTTTTTCTTGCTGACGATGCGGAAGCACCCACCGAGAAAATTAATCCCGCCGGGCAGTTTCATTACACGCGTGTTTTTGCAGATGCTCGTACGACTCTAAATGAGTCCGTTTATGTGCGGGCCTATACCCGGCTGGTCGTCAATAACTGGTCGTCCGTGAATGCAGAGCAATCCTACGTTGAGATCGGCGGATCCTACGGGCAAATGCAAGTAGGTGTGCGGAATCCCTTCAATGAATTGGTGATCCGGTATCCAGCGCCGCAAGCGTTTCTTGCGGTTGGAGACGAAATATTCAGCTCCATGGTCAAATCGCGAACAAGTATTCCACAGAGAGATGGTCTGACCTTCAAGCGTCATGTCGGTAAGGATATTGGCGTATCATACCAAACCCCCCGCATTGGCGGGTTGCAGGTGAGGGTGGGCTACCGCCCATCACTCAGCCAAACCGAGGGGGCCGTCGATAAGTCAAAACAGCCGAGCAATGCAGTCGATATAACCGCATCTCAGCAGATGGAGTTGTTAGGCGGAACCCTTCATCTGGTTGGTGGATACTTTCGCGTAACGGCCCCGCAGAGTGACCCGCGTGTCACAGAAGCCTGGAACACCGCCGTGAACTGGCGCAATGAGGGTTGGGAAATAGGCGGCGCGTTTCATGATGCGCGCTTGAACAACGGGGTGCGTGAAGCAGCCTGGGCCATTGGCATTCTTCACAGGACAGGGCCATGGGCTTTTTCAACTGATTTTCGCAGCTCGAACAGTAGGGCGAGCAAGGGGGCGCCGGTGAATGAATACGCAGACCGGATCATGATGCAGACACAATATAGGCTCGGCCCAGGCATCAGCATCGGTTTAGCTGGCTTTTACTCGCTGCAGCGCGACATTAGTAAAGTCAAATGGCGCAGTAAGGGCGGCACTGTAGGCATCAAACTCATCATGTGAGTGATAGTCCTCCCCAAAATTGATCCGTTCGTCCTATGATGCACCAGAAGACGTAAGTGTATAAAAGTTGAGTAGTTCAAAGAGGGGCCTTTATTTTAAGCACATTACACTGCACGAAGATACATTAATGTCACAGTCCTCGACCAAGTGGTCAGTCATAGCGCTGCTCACTAGTTAACTGATCAGCGCTTAAGTATTGTCTGCGCTTCGTGGGGTGGATAATTTTTTAATCCGTTAGATGTTGTCCATAAACTTCCGGCTTCCACCCGGGAAGGCGAGCACACGGTGTGCTTGCCTGAAAATCAACCTTAAGCATTGATTTTGCACTCAGTGCTCAATCTAGAATCTGATTCTAGGGGAGAAATAAATATATGTACGTAGCTCGTTCAAAGAGTCCTTTAGTGAAGGGCCTGCTATATTCCACAGCAGGTTTTGCGCTATTGACGCTGGCCTCACAGGGCGCTCAGGCGCAACAGGCCCAGACAGCTCAGGTGGCGGTTGAGTCAATCGTCGTCACTGGCTCGCGCATTGTGCGCGACGGCTTTGAGGCACCGACACCCGTATCGGTACTCAGCGTCGATGATCTCAATGTTATGTCGCAGCCGAACATCGCTGATGCGGTGAACCGTCTCCCGGCGCTGCAAGGCAGCTTGGGCACAACCAACGCCAGTACAAATGTCAGCTCCGGCACGGGTGGTGTTAACCAGTTGAACCTTCGCGCGCTCAGCGCGGTGCGTACTCTGGTGCTGTTGGATGGCAAGCGCGTCGTGGGCGCGACTCTCGCGGGCTTTGAAAACAACGGCAGCGCCGTTGACATCAACGGTTTCCCCGGCGGCTTGGTCTCGCGCGTTGATGTGGTGACCGGCGGCGCCTCGGCCGTTTACGGTTCCGACGCCCTTGCCGGCGTTGTGAACTTCGTTCTCGACCGTGAATTCACCGGTGTTAAGGGTGAATTGTCGGGCGGTATCTCCACTTACGGCGACAACGAAGACTACAAGATCTCGATGACAGCCGGTACGCCGTTCGCGAACGGACGTGGTCACTTCCTGTTCTTCGGCGAGCACACCTACACGCCTGGCGTTGAGGGCAGTGAACGGCCGTATAACGAAGTCAACAAGGCGATCTTCGCCAATCCGGATTGGTTCACAGACCCCACCCAGCCTCAGTATCTAATGGCAGAAAAAATCGGCACCGTACGTGGTACGGCCGGTGGCCTGATCTTGGGCGACAACCTGAACCCGGCCAACGGCGCGTTCTCTACGTCTCCGTTGCGCGGCATCCAGTTCCTGGAAGGCGGCACACCTGCGCCGTTTAACTTTGGCGATTTCACCACAGGCACGCGCACAATTAATATTGGACGTGGCGGTGATTGGCAGCAGTCGCGTTTTGACCGTTATCCGTCATTGGCTCTCGAAGTTCAGCGCACCAATTTCTTTGGCCGCGCCAGCTACGACGTCACCGATAACGTCAACGTCTACACCGAACTTTCCTGGGCCTACACCCACGCTAAGAATAACTCGGTTGTGGCGTCGTTCCGTCTCGGCAACATCACGGTTCAAAGAGAAAACCCGTTCATTCCGGCTTCTGTAGCAGCGGTAATGGATGCCAACGGAATCACCAGTCTGACCATGGGCTCCTGGCTACAGGGCGGACCGGAAATTAAAGCCGACAACGAGCGTACACTGCGTCGCTATGTGGGCGGTATCGAAGGCGACTTTGATGCTTTCGGAACCAACTGGAACTGGGATGCTTATTATTCCAGAAGCACAACCCACAACGGCACCCGGTCGCCGGACAACATCCTCAACGCCAAGTTCAACCAAGCGGTTGATACCATTGTGGATCCGAACACCGGCGCGTTTGTGTGTCGTGATTCCAGCGGCGGATGCGTACCTTACAACGTGTTCGGCATTGGGGTGAATTCCCAGGCGACCTACGACTTCGTATCGGCCACCGGCTATGCGATGACCATTCTGTCGCAGGATGTATTTGCGACCAGCGTGACGGGCTCGCCGTTTTCGACATGGGCAGGTGACGTTTCTATTGCTGCCGGTATCGAACACCGTATCGAGAAGGTTCGTGGTATCGAGAGTGCCGATGACTTGAACCGGAATTTCTTCGCCGGTAACTACCGCGCTACCGATGCCAAGTATGATGTGACCGAAGGTTTCATCGAAACGGTAGTGCCGTTGGCCAGGGATGAATCCTGGGCAGAGTCGCTTGAGTTGAGTGCTGCGTATCGCGGTACCAGCTACAGTGAATCGGGCTTCGTCTCCACTTATAAGGTGGGCGCGACCTACATGCCGTTTAGCGATCTCACAATCCGCGCGACGCGGTCACGTGACATTCGTGCACCGAACCTTGGTGACCTGTTCAATGAAGGTCGTTTGGGTACGGGCGGTATCACTGATCCGGTGCTCGGCACGTCCTACACGGTCATCACCGGAGAGGTTGGAAACCCCGATGTGCTGCCCGAGAAAGCAGACACGACAGGTGTCGGCGTTGTCATGCAGCCCAGTTGGCTTCCTGGGTTCCAGGCCTCGCTCGATTATTACCACATCAACATTAAGGGTGCGCTCTCTGTTCTCGCTTCCCAAGATGTGTTGGACCGTTGCTTCGCCGGTGTTACGGCGCTTTGTAGCGTCATTACTCGTGATCCCAATACAAACCTGATCACGTTGATTGCCAACGGACCTCAGAACGTTCTGAGCCAGAAGACAGACGGTATTGACTTCGAGTTCAGCTACAGTACTCCGCTGGACAATCTGATGTCGGGTATGGATGGTGATATTACCTTCCGCGGTCTCGCGAACTACGTGTTCCACCTCACCACAAACGATCCTGATCCCTTGGCTGGGACAGATTCGATCGAGGGTGCGGGCGTTAATGTTGACGGATTTGGGCTTGGGGCCGGTATCGGTCTTGGTACGCCTCACTTCCGTTGGAATACATCGATGACCTACGCGCTCGATGCGTTCTCTGGAACATTGACCTACCGTGGGATCGGCGCAGGTGTCGTCAATAATTCGTTTGTTGAGTGCGTGTCGGCATGTCCGGTATCGACATTGGCGGCGACGACGATTGATGACAATAGCGTCTCTGCCGTTCACATCTTTGACCTTGCGCTTAACTACAAGGTCCTGGATGACCACGCGACAGTGTTCTTCACGGCAACGAACTTGTTCAACAAATGGCCCCCGCGGGTTGGTGGTACAACCAGCGCCTACTTCTCGGGCATGGACAATGACAACTACGATCGCATCGGCCGGATGTTCCGGGCAGGCGTTCGCTTCACCTACTAAGGTCTAGGACCTTCGTAAGATCGGGAGGCCAGGGGAAACCCTGGCCTCCCTTTTTTTGTGTAAAGTGTGGATTGTTGCTGGATTAAAGCAGGTTGTGCCTGATCAATTTTGCAACAATTCGAGGTGTTATGATGGATATATATAGTGATGAGAAAAGAAAAATAGGAATAAAAATTCTTAAAAATGTATATTAAAACATAAATAATTCGCATTGGGATATTTTTGCAACGTTTCTGAAATTTTTGGCCAATGCGGCTTTGGCTCGCTAGTTTACAAAGCAACTTTCGCCTAATTATAGGCCTCTCAGGAAGGGGCGCTTGTTTTTTAGCCAGTTTTTGGGCTCGACGGAGTTTAGGCATCCAGAAATGGATGGTGCGTAACTAGCCACGTGTCTGAAAATCAACCTGCCTTAACCTAGTTGTTTTTTAAATACGCCGTTTTCAAAAGTTCTATGGGAGAAATCTATGCATAACGCTCGCTCAAAGGGTCCTTTGACGAAGGCTTTGCTGTATTCGACAGCAGGTCTTGCGCTACTCGCGCTAGCCCCTCAAGGGGCTCAGGCGCAAGACGCCCAGACCGCTCAGGCCGAGTTGGAGTCCGTCGTCGTCACCGGTTCGCGCATCGTGCGCGACGGCTTCGAAGCGCCGACACCTGTATCCGTGTTGGGTGCCGATGTTCTAGAAGCTATCGCGGAACCAAACATCGCTGACGCGGTGAATCGCCTTCCGGCTCTGCAGAGAAGCTTGGGCACGACGAATGCGTCCACGAACGTCAGCTCGGGAACGGGCGGCGTGAACAACCTCAACCTGCGTGCCCTGTCTGCTGTACGCACTCTCGTCCTTCTGGACGGCAAGCGGATCGTTGGTGCTAGCCTCGCCGGCTTCGAGAACAACGGCAGCGTGCC
>CAXBLG010000128.1:0-5523 GCA_963976395.1 uncultured Rhodospirillaceae bacterium | reverse complement strand
TCAAACCGTTGACCAACTCCTGCAGGCTCACCCCCATGGGCACGACCGTCAGGCGGCGTTCTTCATCTTCATCAACTTCGATGTCGGTGCGCGGGACCACGACGGTCTCGCCGCCTTCCGAGAAAGGCGCGGGCTGTGAAACCTGCGGCGTTTCGGTAACGCGAATGGTTAGGTTGCCCTGGGCAATAGCGACGGTTGAGATGCGAACATCATCACCGATCACGATCACGCCGGTGTTTTCATCAATGACGACCCGTGCGGGCTGGTCCGGCTCGATGCGAAGTTGCTCGACTTGGGTCATGAGATCGACCATCGATCCTTCACCTTCGGGGAGTGAAACCATTATGGTGCCGGGATCGGTCGGGATTGCCGCGACTGTGCCCATATAGGCGTTGATCGCATCGGCAATACGTCGGGCCGTTGTAAAGTCCGGATTGTGGAGAGCGACCTGCATGGTGTGCAGGTTGTCGAGATTAAAATCGATTTCCCGCTCGACGATGGCGCCGCTGGCAATGCGGCCACCTGTCGGCACACCACGGGTAATGGTTGCGCCCGCGCCCTGCGCCGTGAAACCGCCGACTTGGACTTGGCCCTGGGCCACCGCATAAATTTCGCCGTCGGCACCCATGAGCGGTGTCACCGCGAGGCTGCCGCCTTGTAGGCTACCCGCATCGCCCAATGAACTGATGTTGACGTCAATCCGCGAGCCGTTGCGCGCAAATGCCGGCAAGACCGCTGTCACGACAACGGCGGCGACATTGGTGGTCTCTAATTTATCGTCGCGGGTATTGATACCCAGGCGTTCGAGCATGCCGAGGAGACTCTGACGGGTTGCGCCGATTTTCTTCAGATCATCGCCGGTGCCTTGAAGACCGACGACAAGGCCGTAACCGACCAGAACGTTTTCACGAACGCCTTCGAAACTGGCGATGTCTTTGATGCGCGATGTTGCGTTGGCTGGATTGGCCACCGCCAGAATGAGCGCAAACATCACCACGTGTATGCCCACGAACCACATGCGGTCCACGGTCAGGGCGATGCGCGAGACCGGAGCGCGGCGACGACTCAAACCGGATGAACCGGTTGATGCTGTGGCGGCGGATGTGAACAGGCGGTGCAAAACAGTCATTTCGTCCTCTTTATTTCTGCGGCTCGGGCCCTATGGCCTGCGCGCACAAACTCTTCCAGGACAGTAAGATGCGAAAACCATGCCACCCGGCGCGTTCATTTAACCAATTGATATTTAACAACTTTATTGCCATAATCCGGGCGTAGAGAGGGGCGTGCGGCAGAAGCGACCGAGAGAGCCCGGCAAATTTTGCCCTGTTGCATCAACCTCGGACGTCATGGAGGATATTCTAGCCGGGCCGCGCTTTTGCGCGTGTTCGGTCTGTGGCCGCGCGCTTATGACGGCCGATCGTTGGATGGTTTTTTCTGACCTATTGAAGGTGGCTTGCCAGTGAAAGTTGAGGGCCCCAAGTCCGGCTCGTCGGTTCAAAAGACCAAACCGTCCAGTAAGGCGGGTGCGTCTGCGAAGACGGGCGAGTTTGCTGCTGAACTGGACCGCTTGTCCGAGGTGGACGGCGCACCGCCCGTCGATGGGGCTGAAGCCGTCAACACCCTTGCCGGGGTTGGCGGTATTCTTGCCGCTCAATCGGTCTCCAACGATGATGTGGGGGTCGGCGACTATAAGGAACGTCAAAGGCGGGCGCGGCGCGGTGTGGAGATCCTGGACCGGCTGGAGGAAATCCGCCGGGGTTTGCTGCTTGGGGCTGTGCCCAAAGAACGCCTAGGAGAGCTTGCGCGGATGGTGCGTGAAAAGCGTGGACGCGGCGCTGATCCTGTGATTTCAAGGCTCCTGGACGAGATTGAGCTGAGGGCAGAAGTGGAGCTTGCCAAGCTCAGCCGGCGGCTTGCGTAGCGCCGGGCAGGGTGATTTTGCGCGAAATCTCGCGTCCGGATCTCAAAACCCCAATAAAATTGAATGTAAACAATATCTTATGCGCCCTTGCTTAGAGCGGGTTCAGCCCATATATTCCCGCGCCGTCCGTTCATTAATTAGCGAGTTTGAGGACATGACGATCACAGTGCCGCCGGACTATCGGCCCACGGCTAAAGAACCGTTCATGAATCCCAAGCAGCAAGAGTACTTCCGCCGAAAACTGCAAAACTGGCGGGAAGAGCTGCTTAAGGAATCCGAAGAGACTTTGGAGAGTCTGCAAGAAGGTGGGGTGCAAGAACCCGACCTCGCGGACCGCGCTTCCACCGAGATGGAGCGCTCGCTTGAGCTGCGGACCCGCGACCGTGCCCGCAAGCTTATCAGCAAGATCGATGCCGCGATCCGCCGTATCGAAGAGGGGACGTATGGGTACTGCGAAGAGACCGGCGAGCCCATCAGTCTGAAACGGTTAGAGGCTCGTCCTATTGCGACTCTGAGTATTGAAGCTCAAGAGCGCCACGAGCGCATGGAACGGACACACCGCTCCGACTAACCTTCAGTTGCTGATTTCAAATCTGAGTAGGCGCAGCGGATGTCCGGTGTCCGGATGCTTCTCGTCATAGTGACGCCGCGCGCGGTAGCTAAATACAAAATGAGTCTAACGACATAGGCCCCTTCCTCGCGGCGGGGCTTCTCGTATACCTTTTTATTAGAGATTTAAAACAGCCCCTCCGCAGATCGAGAGGTCGTAAAACCTACGACCAGCGAATTAGAATTCTGATTTTCCGGTAACCGATCAATAGATCGAGGGCCGCGTTTTATCTTGGGCGTTTGTCGCATATATTAGTTCCTATGACAGATGTAATTGTGGCCGCGTTTTATCATTTTACCCCCTTCGAACATCCAGCAGCCTTGCGCGAGCCATTGCTGACGCAGCTCTCAGCCCATGGTCTGAAGGGCACGGTCTTGCTGGCGCCCGAGGGTGTGAATGGAACGCTCGCCGGTTCGCGGCGGGGCATAGATTCTGCGTTAGAGATTTTGCGTGCGTTGCCAAATTCTATGAATCTGGAACATAAAGAATCTCATGCCGACAATATGCCGTTCTCTCGTCTTAAGGTCCGCCTGAAGAAAGAGATAGTCACCATGAAGGTGCCCGGTGTCGATCCATTGGCAAATGTCGGCACTTATGTTGCGCCTGAAGCTTGGAATAACCTCATTGCCGATCCGGGAACGATTGTCATCGATGCGCGCAACGATTTCGAAGTTAAGATGGGCACCTTTGAGGGCGCGATCAATCCAGGAACGTCGAATTTCAGTGATCTCCCGAAATGGCTCGAAGAGCATCGCGCTGAATTGGAGAATAAGAAAGTTGCGATGTTCTGTACGGGCGGCATTCGCTGTGAGAAGGCAACGTCATATTTGATAGAGCGGGGCATCGGTGATGTTTTCCACCTGAAAGGTGGCATCTTGCAGTATTTAGAGAATATCCCTGAGGCCGAAAGCCGTTGGCGCGGAGAGTGCTTCGTATTCGATTACCGCGTGTCGGTGAAGCATGGTCTGGAGCTTGGCGAATATGATGTGTGCCGTGCATGCGGATGTCCTGTTAACGCTGCTGAGCGCTCGTCCTCGAATTTTGTTGCTGGAGTGTCGTGTGAGCGCTGCGCCGATCAACACACCGATCTATAGCCGCGAACGCTGCATCGCTAAGCCAATGCAGATTGCGCTGGCGAAGGACCCGCGCGAGTTGCACGTTGGCGCACCTTATGAAGCCGTGAAAATATCAACGGCCTTTGATCGGTAAGGTGAGCGGCGTGCGAGACGAACTCCCCATTCTGTATTCTTTTCGTCGATGCCCTTATGCCATGCGGGCGCGCATGGCGATTCTGACCAGCGGCCAGACATGCGCATTACGCGAGGTTGTCCTGCGCAACAAGCCGCCCGAGATGATTGCGGCTTCGCCGAAGGGTACCGTGCCTGTAATGGTGTTGCCGGATCAACGGGTTCTCGAGGAAAGTCAGGAGATTATGCAGTGGGCGCTCGGCAGGAACGATCCGGAAGGGTGGTTGGCACCTCTAAAGTATGACCGCGATGACACTGATGCACTCATTGCCGAAAACGACGGGCCGTTTAAGGACAGCCTGGATCGTTACAAATATCCGACGCGTTACGACAATATTGATCCGATCCATCATCGTGACCAGGGCTTAGCATTTCTGAAAAAACTAAACGCGCGACTATTGAATACCGATTATCTATGCGGCAAAAAATTTACATTTGCGGATGCGGCCATTTCGCCGTTCATTCGCCAGTTTGTTGCCCATGACAGGGAATGGTTCAGCGCGCTGCATCTGTCTGGGGTCCAAAGCTGGTTGCAAGGTATTCTTGATTCGCAACGTTTCTTGGGCGTGATGGGAAAATACCCAGTCTGGGAAAGCGGCATGGACGAAATCGTATTTCCCTCCGTCTGAATAGTCCGGCGTTCCCTCGCTATGAACCGGCGGAGATGTACGCTTTCAACAAGTCTACGAGCAGAACTTGGTGGTCAATATCGGATTTAAAGGTGAGGCAATCTGCATGAGCGGATCAAAGGGTGTGTTCGCTGAAGCAATCGATAAAGACTCAAATACAAGCCCCGAACAAGGGCACGGATTTGCATGGGAATGGCGTGCCGTAGGTGACGAAGATGCGAACTTTTGGAGTTTCAAAATATCCCGATCCATATGAGCGGGACGAAATCCTAACTACTTTAACGCTGCAATGGACTGAACCTCCCGGAGCACAAATTCGCCACAAGCCCGAACGCGGTCCGTGAAAATCAAGCGCTCTTGAACTATGCTCTTTCCGCCCACATGGGTAAAAGCATCGTCAAGGTATCTACCGCCCTCACTGATCGTATTGGCAACGATGTATTCTCCATTTTCGGGTTGAAGCGACCAACCATCACAGCGCTTGTCCATTGACCACAACTCCCAATCTTCGACCAATGTGGAATCCTGTCGCAGTACGTCCATAACGGCTTCTATTGTTATGCTTCCAGGGTCGCCGAAATAGCCCGAAGCCTCGATAAGGTCGAGCGAGGAACAAGCGCCGCCTCGAAAATCGCGGGGCAAATTACATATGCGATCTACAACGTTTGCCATTACAAGAATCTGCCAAATTTGAAGACAGTGACCGAGTGCCCAGCTTTGTCTCGGTGCTATTCTAACAAACTCTGATGGGACAATGGCTTAGAAATCGCCGTGCCGTAGGTGACGAAGATGCGAACCTGTGGTCAATAGTAGTTAGCGCTGGGGATCGGCTTTAGTGCTTGCTCAGCGTCAAATTGGGCATAACCTCAATTACATTCGCGGATTACGAGCGTTTCCACACCTAAGCTCCACAAGTTCTCACTGCATCTAGCGAAACAAGAGGTCGTACAACTTGATGACGTGCTGGTACAAAACGAATGCTTAAGCGATTTATTTTGGCCTCACTAGGCCGGGTGATAAGGAACACCCACGCACAAATGCAAGCGGCGACGCCAGAAGAAGTTAATTCCAACAGTGTTGACGTCTATTGAGAATGCCGTAATGCCAAAGAGGCCC
>CAXBLG010000127.1:0-5650 GCA_963976395.1 uncultured Rhodospirillaceae bacterium | reverse complement strand
TCCTTCATGGCAAAACCATACCTTAGGGAGGACCACTTCATAGGGGGCAGATCAACACTTGATGACATGTCTGGAATTAATGGAGTTGGGCCAAAAAAAC
Organism: uncultured Rhodospirillaceae bacterium; assembly: GCA_963976395.1. Lineage (GTDB taxonomy): Bacteria > Pseudomonadota > Alphaproteobacteria > Rhodospirillales > Rhodospirillaceae > UBA11612. The sequence continues at coordinate 5,550 of CAXBLG010000127.1, read as the reverse complement.
TTAACGAATTTGGAGCGAGTTTCTTGCGGGCCATTGCTGAAATTGATGGCAGGTAACCGAGTAGTTTAATAAAATCGGCTCTTGATGAATGGACTACCAACAGACAGCACAGCAATAGCGAACATACTATCACGTCATAATCGTGCCTATGATGCACAAAATGGATATGAAATGCAGGTTTCTGCTGTCTGCGACAAAGAATACAAGCCCCTTTCCAATAACGGCCTGTCTCCCTTAAAGCGTATGTTCTATTTACTGAAAGAACAGACGATAGGTTGAGCCGGCGAGAGTGCGCGGATGAGATAGCGCTGAAGAATGCTTGCAACTATTTTCACGTGTCCGTCGCGCCGCTATAATTCCTGCAATCTCAACCAAATGCTGTTTACCGTGCCAATCACGCCGTCGCACCCGCGCTGCGCATTCATTGATAGAGATCAATTTCACCTCACCCTGCAACTGCTACTGTTAATTAAACCCTCAAAATATAAGTAGTAAAGGAGCATAAATTGGCACACGAAGGGCTACACGAAACATCCAGTGATCTGTCTGAGAAGACTCGAGATATGCATCGAGCTATCGTTTCTCTAATGGAAGAACTTGAGGCCGTAGATTGGTATCAACAGCGTGTTGATGCATGCAAAAACGAAGAGCTCAAGACCATTCTGGCGCATAACCGCGATGAAGAAAAAGAACACGCTGCCATGTTGATCGAATGGCTTCGCCGGAATGATTCCGCGTTCTCCAAGGAACTGAAAGATTACCTATTCACCGACAAACCACTCGCACATAAATGAGGCTAGGTCGTGATTTTCCGTCAACTATTTGAACCCGTATCCTCTACTTACACATATCTGTTCGGGTGTCCCGATACCCGCAGAGCCATATTACTTGACCCCGTGTTAGAAACGGTAGAGCGAGATTTAGGGATTCTACAGGAGCTCGACCTCACGCTCGCTTGCACTTTAGAGACTCACGTTCACGCAGATCACCTCACCTCGGCAAAGCGCCTGAGCAGCCTGACCGGCTCACAAATCGCCTATCCTGCTATGGATAATCTGGCTTGCGCAGATATCGATATTTCCGAAGACAAACCCTTGGCAGTCGGCACACTGATTCTCAAACCGATATTCACGCCCGGTCATACCAACCATCATCACTGCTACTTAGTGAGCATCGGCGCCGCAGATGCTATTTTCACAGGTGATACACTCTTGATAGATGGATGCGGACGCACCGATTTTCAGAATGGAGATGCTACCTCCCTTTACCAATCGGTCACTGAAAAGATATTCCCGCTACCGGGCGAAACGCTTGTCTATCCAGCCCACGACTATCAGGGTCGACGCGTTTCAAGTGTAGAACAAGAACGCACGCGCAACCTTCGGCTAGGTGGCGGCAAGTCTCTCGAAGCGTTTGTGGAAATCATGAACAATCTCAAATTAGCATATCCAAAGAGAATAGATTTGGCTGTCCCTGCAAACCAACTGTGTGGTGAATGCCCTGAAGACGTAAAGGATACCTACAAAATGCTTTGCGAGCCTTCCGTGCAAGGTTAAGGAGGGAACGCCCCGTTTTGGTAACAAAGGAGATAGGAATTCCGAATTGTCCCACCAATTTCCATTCTCTCAAGCAGTGATCAATCCTGTACGCTGTACGCTGTACGCTGTACGCTGTGCGCTGCCAACTTCAAAACCAAATCCGTTCTGTCAAAGAAATACACACATCATCGTACCCCACTTCATAGTCACGCAGAATCATAAAGTTTCTCCTACAAAAACGATGAAAACATTTATTGGACCGGATGCGCCCTTCTATTGAGACAAATTAAATCTCTAAATTTGCGAGACTGACGCTTGCTGTCGGCCCCTAATTTTTGAGGTGGAAAGGAAGAGTATGTCAGAGGATCCTTACAAGACGCTTGGCGTGCCGCGTAATGCGAGCCAAGAAGACATTCGCACCGCCTATCGAAAATTAGCCAAGAAGTATCATCCAGATCTCAATCCTGGTGATGCAAAAGCCGAGGAAATGTTTAAATTAGCAACAGCGGCAAACAACCTATTGTCTGATCCTGAAATGCGGGCTCGGTTTGACAAAGGTGAGATTGACGCAGCTGGTCACGAACAAGCATCCCGACAATCCTATCGAGAATACGCAGATGGCAGTGCTGGCCACCGCTACGGCAGAGCTGGTTCGCAGTCCGGTGCGTGGACTGATGAAGAACTTAACTCCATTTTCGGTTCTATGTTTAATGAAGGACGTGGACCCGCTGGAGAAATCCGCATTCGAGGCCGGGACCAAGCCTACACCTTAACAGTCTCTTTTCTAGATGCCGTAAATGGCACGACTCAACGTCTGACTTTACCCGATGGGCGAGTGTTAAACGTTAAAGTCCCTGCGGGCACTTCGGATAAGCAAGTTTTACGACTGCGCGGCCAAGGTGGTAAAGGTCTAAACGGCGGTCCAAATGGCGATGCCCTTATTGAAATACGGATCACACCACACCCGTTCTTCGAACGCGACGGCAATAACATCAATATTGAATTGCCCGTGTCACTTACAGAAGCTGTGCTAGGTGGTCAGGTCGAAGTGCCGACTCCCGGCGGTCAAGTACGCATGCGCATTCCTGAACACTCTGATAGCGGAACAAGATTGCGACTGCGCGGCAAAGGAGTCCCAGATCATGGAAATCAAAAGGCAGGAGATTTAAATGTTAAACTTCGTGTCGTAGTTGGAACACCAGACGCGGCACTAAAGGAGTTTTTACAAAACTGGGAGCCAGAACACAGATTAAATCCGAGGCAGGAGATGGAGAATCGATCATGACAAACATTGAAGTCCTCCTCACTGAAATCACCGGCCTTGATCGCCAAGAATTAGAACACTGGATTACCCATGAATTCGTTCGCCCCGATGTTCATGACGGCGAATATGTTTTTCACGAAATTGATGTAGCCAGGGTGCGGTTGATTAAAGACTTGCGTGACGACATGAAAGTTGAAGAAGGCTCTATACCTATCGTGCTTTCGTTGCTCGATCAGCTTTATGAGATGCGCAGACGCATGAACGATCTCTGTGAAGCAATTAACACAACCACACCTGATGACATCAGAAAACGTCTAGCTGAACATTTAGCGAATCACGCTTCTTGATCCGAACCGATGGTATTGTTCTTATGGGGCCCTGAGAAAGTTGTGATTGATGGTCTAATTCCGCTACCCAAGCGATGTCGATATCGTAAAGCCTTCGAAATTCAACTGCTAGAAGAGCGCATAGCCAGCTTCATTGAATTTAAAGGCGAATTTTGAATTTAGCCCCCCCTATTGGGCTAATTTGAAGCGGGCCTTAGTCGCTCCAAGCCCATCAGCGCCGGTTTTCCGCCCGGTGGTCACGCAGACTAGATCATGCTAGAATTAGGTGTTTCGTTGACCCTCAAATGGAGGCTCGAATGCAACCGCTTTATTCACAGTCCCAAGATCAAAGTTCTAAAGGCATGAAAGCGATGCGGCTCTCGCTGGGAGTGCTGGCCGTAGCAATAGCTGTGTGGATATTTTATCTAATAGTCATGGTTTGAATTAAGCGAACGGTTGGTATGCGCATTTAGTTTTGCGTACTGGACCGAGGTATTCAAAGGGCGCAGTTGGAAATCCTTCTGCGCCTTTTGCGTATATATGGGTCCGATTAAATTGTATCGCCGTGTGAGTCGACGCAAAGTCATGGACATTTTACGCGCCAGTTAGGGCGCAGGTTGTTGATCCATCTCGGCACGAGCAGGAGATAAATGCCGCGTCCTACCGATGACCAATCGCCCCGTTGCCTAGCTATGACGCGAAGCGGGAAACCGTTCCAAACACCGAAAGTGCAATCTAGAAAAAGGTGCCGCATGCATGGCGGCGCGAAGGGTAATGGCGCACCTAAGGGGAACCGGAACGCCTGGAAGCATGGGCGTTACTCGGTAGAGGTCGCAGAGCGGCGACGGTTTACACAATTGAGCCCGACGGCTTATCCAAACGGCACCGCCGTACGAGGCTCCTAGCGGCCCTTACACTAAGGCAACGCAACACGCCAAAATAATGCATTAGAGCCATCCGTTAGCTCATACATATCATGGGCGAATGCGTCACCCGGATCACCGTCGGTCTTGTAGGTGAACAAGGGATAATTTCTATACGCCCATTGATTAACGCCATCTGGGCGAGTTACGACGGTCCACCTTCCCCATGGCAGTGCGTCTTCCGGAGCTTCGAGTGGAGAAAACTCCTGTAAGCAATGTCCTACGCAACTCTCAATACCGAGCCGAAGACCAACCTCGGGGTCGCCACGGAGTCTGGCGCGGCTGTTATGCTGACCAGGCCCATAAAAGTGGCTTTCGCGCGCGTACAGCGTCGTACCATCTGACTTAGCAATTATCGAACCATGTCTTGCATGCTCAATGACCTTTACGCTTGGGGGAAAATAATATCGAGCGAGCATCATTTGATGCCAACGTCCCTCCAAACCGGCTCCGCGCGCCACACCCACCTTGTCGTCGCCCACATACGTATGTAGGGGTCTGCCTTGATACGCCCACTGCTTGACCCCGTCGACGCGATCAATAACAGTGAAATCTCCCACTGGAAGCGCCATTCTGGGCGCCTTCAGTGGCGGCCATATTCGTGTGCAATCACCGAAGCACTCCGACGAAGGCGTATTATCTCCGCCTAGAAAATAAAGCGCCATGCCGTCATCATGAACGAGACTTTCACCATCTCGGCTTTCCGCCTCCACGACATCAAAGCCAATAGGCATCAAATCTGGCGCTTGCGAAAGCTTCAGCGCCACCTCCCAAATACCATCTAATCCCATGCCACGAATGTCGCCCGGCGCTTTATCTTCTGCGTGGATATAAAGGGGTCTGCCAGCGAGCGCCCACTGCCGTTGTCCGTCATCTCGAACGACAATGGACCATTCGCCAACCGGCTGTACGTCAGAATGTGCAAGGAATGGCGGCCACTTCAACGCGCATTCCTTGTAGCAAATCGACAGGCCAGGCCTATCCTGAATTGATGTGTATAATGTCCTGCCGCTCCCGTTCGCGTATATTTCCGTACCCGGCCTAGGCCCATAGCGCCCTGACCTACTACCACCCCCATCAAGGTACACCGTTTCAAAGCGAACACCCATCGGAGCGGCCAACGAAGCTTCCATATCAGCGAACGCGGACTTAATTGGCGTTCCTACAAGCGCCACGGCAAACGCGCAGCCAATAGCCAGTATGCTTAGTATTCGCATTGAGTTTTCCCAACTTTCCGACTTACCTTAAGAGTCGCGCGCCAGTCATGCAATTGTCCCTATGGAGATAGCCGCGCGGCGATTTTAACTGGCTGCCGCAAGTTCACCCTAAAATTCTCAGCATGGATGACAAAAGCAATGGGATGGGTATAGGGATGGGTAAGAGAACCCTGCCCGCATATAAAATATTGATTTATATTACATAAATTAAAATTACTGGCGGAGGGAGAGGGATTCGAACCCTCGGTATCGGTTTCCCAATACACCGGTTTAGCAAACCGG
>CAXBLG010000126.1:0-5678 GCA_963976395.1 uncultured Rhodospirillaceae bacterium | reverse complement strand
ATAATGACCGCCCATTGCTTGACATAATGCGGTAGAGCCCTAGATTTCGCGAACTTTCCGAACTCTCCCCGCGCTTTTGGACGTTAAAACTAATGGTCGCCATCACTTTGCCCGACGGCAGCATACGCCGCTACGATAAGCCCGTAACCGGAGCCGAAGTCGCCGCCGACATTGGTCCAGGTCTGGCGAAGGCGGCCCTTGCGGTCAGAATCGGCGGGGTCATGAAAGATCTCGGTCTCTTGATTGAGAATGACAGCGAACTTTCAATCGTCACCCGCAAAGATGCCGATGCGCTGGAATTGTTGCGCCATGATGCTGCCCACATCATGGCTGAAGCGGTTCAGGAATTGTATCCCAACACCCAGGTGACCATCGGACCGGCCATCGAAAATGGATTCTATTACGATTTTGCCCGTCCAGAGCCCTTCACACCTGACGATCTTGTAAAGATCGAAGCGCGTATGCGCGAGATCGTCGATCGGGATGAGCCCATCACCCGAGAAGTGTGGGACCGCGACAAGGCTATCGAGCATTTCAAAAATATAGGCGAGCACTACAAGGCAGAGATCATCACCGACCTCCCGGCCGGCGAGCCGCTTTCCGTCTACCGGCAGGGCAACTGGCTCGACCTGTGCCTTGGACCTCACTTGCCGTCTACAGGCAAGCTCGGCAAAGCTTTTAAGCTCACCAAGCTCGCCGGCGCTTACTGGCGCGGTGATTCGAGCAACGCGATGCTTCAGCGGATTTATGGCACGGCCTGGGCGGACGAAAAGCAGCTAGCTCAATACCTCACCATGCTTGAAGAAGCAGAGAAGCGCGATCACCGCAAAATCGGCCAGGAAATGGACCTCTTCCACCTCCAGTCCGAAGCACAAGGCAGCGTCTTCTGGCACGCAAACGGCTACATGGTGTGGCGCGAGTTGGAAAAATACCTCCGTCGCCGTCTCGATGCCGCCGGCTACCATGAAGTAAAAACACCGCAATTGATGAACTCACGTCAGTGGGAAGCCTCAGGCCACTGGGGCAAGTATCGCGAGAACATGTTCGTGGTGCCGGACGAAGTGCCGAACACCGAGGACGATGCGCCGGTTATTACCGGCAAAGCGGAACTCATGGCTATGAAGCCCATGAATTGCCCGGCGCATATTCTGATCTTCCGCCAGGGTATCAAGAGCTATCGCGATTTGCCGATCCGTATGGCCGAATTTGGCTGTTGCCATCGCAACGAACCGCATGGCGCGCTGCACGGTATCATGCGCGTACGCCAGTTTACTCAAGACGACGCTCACATCTTCTGCCGCGAAGACCAGATCGTGGATGAAGTGCGCGGGTTTTGCGAATTACTCGACGTCATTTACAAAGATCTCGGCTTTGACCGCTACTCCATCAAGCTCGCTTTGCGCCCCGAAAACCGCTTTGGCACCGACGAGATGTGGGACAAAGCCGAGAGCAATCTACGTGACGCCGTCCGCCTCGCTGGCCGCGCGACCCCGGAATACGACTGGGAAGAACTGCCCGGTGAAGGCGCGTTCTATTCTCCGAAATTGGAATTCCATTTGAAGGATGCCATCGGCCGAACCTGGCAATGCGGCACCATCCAGCTTGATTACGTCCTGCCTGAACGTCTTGATGCAAGTTATGTCGGCGAAGACGGCGCCAAGCACCGCCCGGTGATGCTCCATCGCGCGATTTTAGGAACCTTCGAGCGGTTTATCGGCATTCTGATCGAACACCACGCGGGGAAATTTCCGCTATGGCTCGCCCCCCGCCAGGCCGTTGTTTGCACCATCACCACAGACAGCGACTCCTATGCAAAAGATGTCGCGGCAGAGCTCAGTGCTGCGGGTTTGCGAGTGGAAACCGACCTGCGCAACGAGAAGATCAACTACAAGGTACGGGAACATTCCCTAGCCAAAGTGCCAGTGATAGTGGTCGTCGGCAAGAAAGAGGCTGAGGGCCGAACCGTAGCCCTAAGGCGGCTTGGCGGCGCGGCCCAAGAAGTCCTTGCGCTGCAGGAGGCAACCGATAGACTTGTCCAAGAAGCTGCCGCTCCCCGATAAATTGCGAGCGGTCTTCTGGATTTCCAGTTGCGGTGACTATACAAGGGACACCGCAACCTTTACTCACCAGGATTAACAAAAACAGGAGATTGATACATAGCTAGATTCGACCAGCAGGCGCCGGCCTCCAAGGATGGACCCCGCGTCAACGAGCAGATCAACAACGCCACGGTACGCCTGATCGGCGCCGATGGGGACAACGTCGGGGTCGTGGACCGCGACACCGCCCTCCGCAAAGCTGATGAAGCGGGGCTTGATCTCGTAGAAATTTCTCCCAACGCCGACCCGCCCGTCGCAAAGATCCTCGACTACGGTAAATACAAGTACGAGGAACAGAAAAAGAAGAACGAGGCGCGGAAGAAGCAAAAGATCATCGAGGTCAAAGAGATCAAATTGCGACCGAACATCGATATTCACGACTACGATGTGAAGATGCGCAATATGAAACGGTTCCTTGAAGACGGCGACAAAGTGAAGGTGACCTTGCGGTTCCGTGGTCGTGAAATGGCCCACATGGATATCGGCCAGAGACTCCTCAACCGCGTGAAAACCGACTTCGAACCCATTGCCAAAGTTGAGCAGGAACCGAAGTTTGAAGGTCGCCAGATCATAATGGTCGTCGCACCACGATAGTCTAGCGACCGCCAGTCTGCGGTTTAAGAGGGTTTTGCAAACGTCAAAGATTCGGCAAATGGGGGAAGAGATGTCGCGATTAGCCGCATTTCAGGCCGCGTGGGCACCAAATGTTTTGGCAGCGTTGCGCATTATGTCGGCGCTGCTCTTTCTCGCCCACGGCACTCAAAAGCTATTTGGGTTTCCCCCATCACCGATGGCCTCGGACGGCGCTCTACCACCACTCCTGATGACTGCGGGCTTGCTGGAAGTTATCGGCGGCATTTTGCTGGGCATCGGGCTTTTCACCCGGCCTGTCGCTTTCGTACTCTCAGGCATGATGGCCGTGGCCTACTTCCTAGCGCACGCCCCTCGGGGGCTTTATCCCGCCACCAACGGCGGCGATGCTGCCATCCTATTTTGCTTTATCTTTCTGTATCTATTTTTTGCGGGCGGCGGATCACCGAGCCTCGACACGCTCATAGCCCGGCGTAAGTCATAGGCATTTTAAAAAAGCGCGCTAGTTTTTTGCCGACTTGTGATTCACAAAGCGATCACGAAACCAGCGGTCGAGCATCCTTTTTTCATACTTGAGGATTTCGCCGTCTTCACCTTTGCCCGTGTTCTTCAGATAATTAACATCGGTGATTCGTTCTTCGCCCTCATCCACCTTCTTGCCAGACACATAGTAGAAATAGCGAACTTCGATCACGGGCGAACTGGACTCTCGCATTACGCGCTTATCAAAGGGAAACCGCCACCATTCGTAACGGCCCGCCAGATCGATATCCAAGACCTCGATTCGCAGCCCTTCTTTCAGGGTCAGATTCTGATTGCCCAGCTCCATAAGATGTTCGCGGATGGCGTTGACCACCCCGAAGCTGCCTGAGCCGAACGGTCCGCCGCGAACCGCCGAATCTGAATAATCGCCGGGTTTAATGAAAGTGACTTCGATGGCGGCCTGGGCCGGTGCGAAAGTGGTAAAAATCACAACAAAAACAAAAAGAACACGCAACACAGACTTCACCAGATACTCCTCATAGCGGCTAAATGTAGGGGCGGCACCAACTAGCACTAGGAGATGGCCGGGCCAACCCCATGAACCCATCATGACTGGCCTCTATGGTCAGAGTGTGGCTGCTCTCGGGCAGCACCGGGGCGCCTTGCAAATGGCCCTTCATGCGGGTATAAGCGCGCCGTTCCGGCCCCTTTTTGGGCTGGGCTAAAACAGGTGACGGCTTTGCCGGAACCCCCGACCTAAAGGGCGAAAAAGCCATATATATCAGGCTTTTTGGGCATGCCCCCGGGTCGGCGTAAGAAACTTATATGAATTCCGAAAGGACACAAAATGCCCAAGATGAAGACCAAAAGCTCCGCCAAAAAGCGGTTTAAAATTACGGGAACGGGCAAAGTTAAAGCCGGCAACGCCTTCAAGCGCCACTGCCTTGCTGCAAAGCCCCAGAAGATGAAGCGGACGTCACGCGGGACCATGGTTCTCGCAAAGCCGGACGCCATCATCATCAAACGCAATTTCCTGCCTTACGGCTGAACCGCATTTTCGTCGGAGAACTACCATGTCACGCGTAAAACGGGGCGTTACCAAACACGCCCGTCACAAGAAGGTCCTCGCCCAAACCAAGGGTTTCCGGGGCCGTCACGCCACCAACTACGAGATCGCGCGTAACCGCCTCGAAAAGGCGCTGCGTTATGCCTACCGCGACCGCCGTCTGAAAAAGCGAGATTTCCGCGCCTTGTGGATTCAACGCATCAACGCGGGTACGCGCCTCCATGGCCTGACCTATTCCCGATTTATCAACGGGCTCAAGCTGGCAGGCATAGAGTTGGACCGTAAGGTCCTGGCCGACCTCGCCGTTCACGAGCCCGAAACCTTTGAAAGCCTGGTCAAGCAGGCCCAAACGGCACTCGGTTAAGTCGAGCGCTTGCTCGCCGATCATCTGATCTAACCGGGTCAACCAAAGGGGCCGCCGTCCGGGCAGCCCCTTTTCTTTTGCCCGCAGAGGTAGGCACGCACGGGATCGAGATATGACTCAAATTTCCATCGAACAGCTTCGCGGCGATCTCCTCGCCGCTATCGGCGCCGCAGAGGACAGCTCGGCACTCGAGGAGGTGCGCATCAGCGCCCTTGGCAAGAAGGGCCGTATTACCGCGCTGATGAAAGATCTCGGCGCTATGGACCCCGAAGCGCGTAAGGCCTTTGGCCAGCAGATCAACGCTCTAAAGGATGAAGTGGGCGGCGCCCTAGAGGCCCGCAAACACGTCTTTGAAAGCGCGGCGCTGAATGCACGGCTGAAAACCGAGACAATGGACGTCACGCTTCCCGTTCGTCCGGAGGCTGAAGGCTCACTGCACCCGATCAGTCAGACCATGGATGAGATCGCCGCCATCTTCGGCGTCATGGGTTTCGAAGTCGCCGAAGGCCCGGACGTCGAAGATGACTTTCACAATTTCACGGCACTCAATTTCCCGCCCGGTCATCCGGCCCGCGAAATGCACGATACGTTTTTCCTGCAAGACGCCGATGACGGCGAACGCTATCTGCTGCGCACGCATACCTCGCCCGTCCAAATTCGCACGATGATGACTCAGAAGCCGCCGATTCGCATCATTGCGCCCGGTCGCACCTATCGCTGCGACTACGACATGACGCACACCCCGATGTTCCACCAAGTCGAGGGGCTGATCATCGACACCGAATCGCACATGGGACATCTGAAGGGCTGTTTGGCCGAGTTTGTCCGCACCTATTTCGGGGTCGATAATCTTCCGGTGCGGTTCCGCCCCAGCTTCTTTCCCTTCACCGAGCCGTCCGCCGAAATGGATATCGGTTGCAGCCGACAAGGCGGCGAGTTGAAGCTTGGTGATTACGGCGACTGGCTGGAAATTCTCGGCTGCGGCATGGTTCATCCCAATGTGCTGAAAGCCTGTGGCCTTGATCCCGACGTGTATCAGGGCTTTGCCTTCGGTATGGGAATCGAGCGCATCGCC
>CAXBLG010000125.1:0-5689 GCA_963976395.1 uncultured Rhodospirillaceae bacterium | reverse complement strand
GGTCGCAAAACTGAGCGGTCAGGATATCAAAGCGAGCGGACAGATCGCATCCATTGCCCAGCTTATGGCGCGCACCGAAAGGTTTCCGGTGAAGTTGGCGTTTGAGGGCTTTGGTCTGCAAGCCGACACGGACTTAATGGTGAGTCTTGTTGAGGACAGGCCATCGGCCACCGGCACAATCAACATCCCCGAAGTTATCATGGCGGCTGAAGGCAGCGGCGAGAGTGCAGGCGGTACGTCCGAAGCCTCAGGCGGTAAGGTGTTCCCTGATACGCCTTTACCCTGGGATACCCTTTCCACCGGAAATGGCGACGTGAAGATCTCGGTGGGCAAGCTGGTTCTGTCGAACGGCATGGAAATCAGAGACATCGTTGTGCCGGTTAAGTTGTCCGGGAGTAAACTGGCAGCGGACCCGATCAGCTTGGCGGTGGCCGACGGCACCATTCGGGCCGGGCTGGGCATGAATGCCGCCGACAAATCGGTATCCCTGCGCGCCGATATTGACGGATTCAGCGCTGAAAACGTGGCGAAGGCTATGAAGAAAACCGATCTGATTACGGATGGTCCGGTTGATTTGAGCCTCAATGTGCGCGGCAGCGGGGACACAGTCAGCGCAGTTATGGCAAATTTGAATGGCTCGCTGGTCGGGGGCATGGGTCAAAGCCGGGTCCGTAGCGATGCCCTCAATATTCTGGGTGCGGATGTCATCATGCAGGTGGTCAGCGTCATGAATCCCCTGGGCAATAAAGACCCTTACACCGTCGCTCAGTGTGCTGTGGTGAACTTCCAGATTTCAAATGGCGTCGCGCGGACCGAAGACGGTATCGCCTTTGTGACCGACAAGATGCAGTTCACCTCCAGTGGTCAGATTAATCTGGGTACGGAGCGGGTTGATCTTGGTGTGCGCTCTAAGGCGAGTTCGGGGCTTGGCGTTGGCATCGGTGATCTGGTGCAGGCCGTGAAGATATCCGGGCCGCTGTCCGACCCCGGGGTTGGCATCGATAAAGTGGGGGCCGCAAAAACCATCGGAACGATTGGCGCGGCCATAGCGACAGGCGGTATCTCGGCCCTTCTTCAGGGGGCTAAAAATCGAGTGGATACGTCCGGCAATGATCCATGCGCAGATGCGCGCACCTGGCACACAAAATAGCTTCGGATTACATCTACAGTTATGGGCACTGGCGAAGTAAAGCCGGTTTCGGGGCGGGAAGCGCCTCCACCGAAGCCGCGACGTTTTTACAAGACTGTGAGCGTTGCGGACGAGGGCGGTACGCTCTGTGTTATGCTCGACGGCAAGCCGGTACGCACGCCCTTGCGCAACCTGCTTGGCACGCCGAAGCGCGCTCTTGCTGATGCACTGGCCGCTGAGTGGGACGCGCAGGATCCGGTTATTGACCGTGAGGCGATGCCGCTCACGCGGATGGTTGCAACAGCTATCGACCGTATTGGGCCGGAGCGGGAGGCAATTATCTCTAGCCTCATGGCCTACATAGATTCAGATCTTCTATGCTACCGGGCGACGTACCCGACCGCGCTCAAGGTCCGTCAGGCCGAGGCGTGGCAGCCGGTTCTCGACTGGTTGCATGAGAACGTAGGCGCCCGGCTTACCTACGTTGAAGGGGTAATGCCCATTCAGCAGCCCAAGGATGCCGCGTCGGCTATGAAACAGGCCATAGAGTCGCTAAGCGACGAGAATCTGATGGCGTTCCAAGCCTGCGCCGCGATTACTAAATCGCTCGCGCTATCTATGGCTTTGGTGCACCGCTATCTGGATGCAGATGAGGTTGCGGCTTGTGCCCACCTCGATGAAACGTTCCAGGCCGAGCAGTGGGGAGAGGATCGCGAAGCCTTGATGAGGCAGCGTATAATTGAGACTGAAATTCGCGTAATTAAGAAATATATCAGTCTGTTAGAGGGTGATTCTCAGTCCTGACTTTCGGGAGATTTTGGCCCCTCGGAAACTTCAACCTCAAGGCTGTGACGCATGATTATGGGCAACAGCGCGAAGCTAAAAACCAGAGTAATCGGGAGAACGCCGAACACCTTAAAACTGACCCAGGTGTCCGTGGAGACATTGCGCCATACCGCTTCGTTCAAGACGGCGAGAAAGACGAAGAAGCCGATCCAGGCCCTGGTAATGATCAGCCAGCCGCGTTCCGTGAGTTGAAACGCTGATTCCAAAAGAATCTTAATGAAAATGCGGCCGGTCAGAAGGCCGACCAACAGGATCGATGCGAAAAGGAGGTTTACGATGGTCGGCTTCAGCTTGATGAAGGTCTCGTCGGCTAGTAGGAGGGTAAGACCCCCGAAAATCAGTACAAATACCGCCGTAACCAGCGGCATGATGGGAATCGTGCGCGCAATTCCGTAGGAAAGGGCGAGGGCTATAACCGTGGCTGCCATGAAGGCGCCAGTCCCCACAAAAAGCCCCTGGGAGCTGTTCACGAGGAAGAAAATCAGCAGCGGCCCCATTTCGAGACTGAGTTTCAGTAACGGATTCATCTGATTCACGAAAAAAGGCCCTCCAGCGCGTCTTCTGGCCGGGTTATAGCGGTCCGGCTCTTCACCGCCAAGGATAACCGGATGGGAGGGGCCTTTTGGGCGGTCGGGACTGGGGCTCGCCGCTAAGACCCGATATTCAGTACTTTTTTGTGACATTCAGCGGTATTTGGTGTGCTATGTCCTGGACACACAGGGGCGGCATCTGCTGCTAAATGGGGACTTCCTTTAAAACGTTCTAACCGGATCAGGGTATGCGAGAGATCATCCAACGGCTTGATGAAAAGCGCGCGGCGGCGCGCCTGGGCGGCGGTCAAAAGCGCATTAGCGTTCAGCACGGCAAGGGCAAGCTATCGGCGCGGGAGCGGATTGAGCTTCTGTTTGACGAAGGCTCGTTCGAGGAATGGGATATGTTCGTCGAGCACCGCTGCGAGGACTTTGGCATGGGCGAGCAGCGGGTGCCGGGCGACGGCGTGATTGTCGGTTATGGGACCATCAACGGCCGGCCGATGTTCGTCTTCAGCCAGGATTTTACGGTGTTCGGCGGCTCGCTCTCAGAGTCCCACGCCAAGAAAATCCTGAAAGTGATGGAAAAGGCCGTTCAGGTGGGGGCCCCCGTGATCGGCCTTAATGATTCCGGCGGGGCGCGCATTCAGGAGGGGGTCTCCTCGCTGGCTGGTTACGCCGACGTGTTCCTGCAGAACGTCCTGGCTTCGGGCGTTGTGCCGCAGGTATCGATGGTGATGGGGCCCTGCGCGGGCGGGGCGGTGTATTCGCCCGCCATGACCGACTTTATCTTCATGGTTAAAGATACCTCATACATGTTCGTGACCGGTCCCGATGTGGTCAAAACCGTGACCCACGAGAATGTGACTCAAGAAGAACTGGGCGGAGCGCTGACCCATGCGTCCAAGTCCGGTGTGGCCGATGCGGCCTTTGCCAACGATGTTGAATCGCTGCTGCAACTCCGCCGGTTCATGGACTTTCTGCCGCTCAGCAACCGTGAAAAACCGCCGGTTATGCCCTGCGATGACCCGCCGGACCGCGAGGAGATGTCTCTCGACACGCTGATCCCGGACAATCCCAACAAGCCCTACGACATGAAGGAATTGATCCTGAAGGTCGTGGACGAAGGGGATTTCTTCGAAGTTGCCGACCTCTGGGCGCGCAATATCATCGTCGGATTTGCCCGTATGGAAGGCCAAACGGTGGGCATCGTTGCCAACCAGCCGATGGTGCTGGCCGGATGCCTTGATATCAACTCAAGCCGCAAGGCCGCGCGCTTTGTGCGGTTCTGCGATTGCTTCAATATTCCGATTCTGACCTTCGTCGATGTGCCGGGTTTCCTGCCGGGGACTGATCAGGAATACAACGCCATCATCAAGAACGGCGCGAAGCTGTTGTTTGCCTATGCGGAAGCCACGGTGCCGAAGATCACGGTCATTACCCGCAAAGCCTACGGCGGGGCCTATGACGTTATGAGCTCCAAGCACATTCGCGGCGACGTGAATCTCGCCTGGCCGACCGCCGAAATCGCGGTAATGGGCGCGAAGGGCGCGGTGGAAATTATCTTCCGTCAGGACATAGGCGATAAGAAGAAAATCGCAGCCAGAACAAAAGAGTACGAGGAAAGATTCGCAAATCCGTTCAAGGCGGCAAACCTCGGGTTCATCGACGATGTGATCATGCCGCACGGCACCCGCCGCCGCATTTGCCGCAGCCTCGCCATGCTGCGTTCCAAGGACGTGAAAAATCCTTGGAAGAAACACGACAATATTCCGCTCTAGGGACGGCGCTTCGGTATGTTCAAAAAAATTCTTATAGCCAATCGCGGCGAGATTGCCTGCCGCGTCATCAAAACCGCCCGCAAGATGGGCATTCAGACGGTTGCGGTCTATTCCGACGCCGACCGCAACGCGCTGCACGTGGAAATGGCCGATGAAGCCGTCCATATCGGCGACAGTCCGGCGGCCAAGAGTTATCTGATCATCGACAAGATCGTGAAGGCCTGTAAGCAGACCAAGGCCGAAGCGGTGCACCCAGGTTACGGCTTCCTGTCCGAGAACAAGGAATTCCAGAAGGCGCTGGCCAAGGAAAAGATCGTCTTCATCGGCCCCGATGCCAAAGCCATTGAGGCCATGGGCGATAAGATCACCTCCAAGAAGCTGGCGGATAAGGCGGGCGTATCCACGGTTCCCGGATTTATGGGAATCATTAAGGACACCGCTCACGCCAAGAAGATCGCAGCCGAGGTCGGCTTTCCAGTCATGCTGAAGGCGTCCGCCGGGGGCGGCGGCAAAGGCATGCGCATAGCTCACAATGCATCTGAGGTTCAGGAGGGTTTTGAGCGCTCCACATCCGAGGCCAAATCGTCCTTCGGCGATGACCGGGTCTTTATCGAGAAGTATATCGAGGAACCGCGGCATATCGAAATCCAGGTTCTGGCCGATCGGCATGGCAACACGATCTATCTGGGTGAGCGCGAGTGCTCCATTCAGCGCCGCCATCAAAAGGTGATTGAAGAGGCGCCGAGCCCCTTTATCGATGCCAAGACGCGCAAGGCCATGGGCGAGCAGGCGGTAGCCCTGGCGAAGGCCGTGGACTACGTCAGCGCCGGGACAGTTGAGTTTATTGTCGATGCCAAGAAGAACTTCTACTTCCTTGAAATGAATACACGTTTACAGGTTGAACATCCGGTCACGGAACTGGTGACGGGGCTTGATCTTGTCGAACTCATGATCCGCGTTGCTGCGGGTGAAAAGCTGCCGCTGAAGCAAGCGGGTGTGAAACTCAACGGCTGGGCTTTGGAGAGCCGGATTTATGCTGAAGACCCGTACCGCAACTTCCTGCCGTCCACCGGGCGGCTGGTGCGCTACATCCCGCCGGTCGAAGGCAAGCATGTACGGGTGGATACCGGTGTGCAGCAGGGCGGCGAGATCAGTGTGTTCTACGACCCGATGATTGCCAAGCTGTGCACCTGGGCCAAGGACCGCAAAACGGCGACGGCGCACATGCGCTCGGCACTGGATGCCTATTATATTCGTGGTGTCTCCCACAATATTCCGTTCCTAGCCTCGGTGATGAGTAAGCAGCGCTTCGAGGATGGAAAGCTCTCCACTAATTTTATCGCCGAGGAATACCCGGACGGGTTCTCGGAGGCCGATCTACCGGCCCAGGAGCCAACCACCCT
>CAXBLG010000124.1:0-5709 GCA_963976395.1 uncultured Rhodospirillaceae bacterium | reverse complement strand
GCGGCGGTGAACACCTTGCCGCACTGCATCCACAATGCTGTTGTGACCCTCGGGCGCAGCTGAATTAGCGGAACATTCGGAATTCTTTTCCGCGCCACCGGACGCGGCACATGGCTTGTCTGTTACGGACATGGTGGCCCTCCCTATTTTCTAATCTCAAAAGTGTATCGGATACGGCTCGCTCAGTACAATTTTCCGAGACGAGTTAAATGACGCCGTTTTATCGCAGCTACTTCCCAAAAACAGAATTGTATACAAGGCCTTAGGAGATACTCTTGCGCTCGCTAAGCTGTCACCCGCAATTCCACCGGTGGAATCCCGTCAACATCAAAAACGAGAGTTTCACCCGCTTTAGGAAACTGGGTGGCAATAATGCTGCCGGTGATGATGACATCCCCCGCCTTGATCTGCATACCCCGCGCACCCAGATTTCGGGCGAGCCACATCACGACGTTGATTGGATTTCCTCCCATGGTTTCCTCGGTTGTACCTTCGTGCACAACTTCGCCATTCACCTTTAGCCGGCCCGCCCGTTTTGAAAGATCAAAGTTGGGCGCCGTTCCCGGCCCCATAACAATGCCGCCATTCCAACTGTTGTCGGCGACCAAAGACTTCGGATCAAGCTTTGTTAAATCCGCACAACGGTCTTCGACGAGTTCGTACGCGCAGTGAACAGAGCGGAGACTTTTCTGAACCTCTTCGAATGAGCACTCCGATGGCAGGTCGCGATCCAACACAACACAGACCTCGGTTTCAATGCCAAAATTCATCCAATCGGAAATCTTAGTCGTAAAGGGAGACTGATGCACACGGCTCGCCAAAATCTGACCACTGCATGGCTGGTTGATTTTTAGCCATTCCTGAGTTTGCTTAGAGGTGAGTGCAATTTTATAGCCAGCCACTTTAGTGCCGTACTTTTTAACAAGCATCGGCACCAACGCGTCTTGCACTGCATAAGCACTTTCCTGCGAGTCCATCCTCTCTGGAAATGCTACAAATTTCTCGCGTGCTTCATGCTGATTGAACAGATCGCGCGCAATCGTTTCAGCCTGATCGGTCATCTAGCCCCTCCTCCTACGAATTCTTTGAAATGTTCTAATCTATACTCCGCCGACACAATAGTTTCGTGGGAGAAACTATTCCCAGCAGCTCAACATCTAAAATACACATACACGGATAATTACCACCTATTGCCGGTGTTCGCATTTCCCCCACTATAGTAGACTGATTGGATGTCCACGAATTCAAGCGCTAGTTGGCCACATTCATGAGCATGAAAATAATGGAAACCAACACACAAACCGGCGACGGGAGCGTTCGGGAGCGCATTTTGGCAGCTGCCTACGATCTGTTCTCAAATCAAGGCCTAGGTGCGACTGGTGTCGACGCAATCATCGCCCGTGCAGGTGTCGCCAAAGCCTCTTTTTACAAATACTTTCCCAGTAAAAATGATCTGATCCAAGCTTTCCTTGCGATGCGAGAAGAACGATGGACGGTTCAATGGTTCCAAAACGAGGTAAAGCGGCGCGCCACTACACCTCGTGAACGCCTCCTCACGATCTTTGACGTCTTTCACGAATGGTTCCAACAGCCGAATCTGGAAGGTTGCTCCTTCATCAATGTCCTTCTCGAAACACAGCGCAACGAACCCACGCATCATGCTGCGGCGCAGTATTTATGTAATATCCGCACATTTGTGCGCAGCTTAGCCGCCCAGGCCGGTTTGGCCGATATCGATGATTTCGCATATGCCTGGCACACCCTAATGAAAGGCTCGATTATAACAGCCCAGGAAGGGTATTTGGACTCTGCGCGGGTTGCGCACCGGGCGGCGGCAATTCTTCTCGACGGATGGCCGGAACACACAGCGGATATAAGTAAAATCCCCATCTGCGAAGGCACGGCACCACAGCACACCCTTTAAATTCGGCAAATATGACCCTCTGGCGGGTGCATGGGTAGCCATGGTGCGTCGACGAAGATATGGTCGCTGCCGATGTTTCATGTTCATCGGAGATTCAAACACAGAAAGCTGAATAACCTGGAGGATTGATATGACTACTGATGTTCGCAACTGGCTCGTAACTCTTATTGTTGCGCTCAGTTTGGCTAGCCCCGCCGTAGCGGGCCCTTATGAAGATGCTGTCGCCGGTTACGAGGCGGAACAGCAGGGCAACTACGATGAAGCATTGCGGCTTTATACGAGTGCCGCAGAAGCGGGTAACGATTACGCCCAATATAGTCTGGCAACGCTTTATCTTACCGGAACAGGCGTGTCGCAAGATTACGCGCAGGCTGCAAACTGGTTTCGCAAAGCTGCGGAACAAGGAAATGTAGAGGCGCAGTTTAACTTGGCGCGCTTGCTTGATTCCGGCACTGGCGTTGCGGTGAACGGAGTCGAAGCCGCGAAGTGGTACACCGGTCCCGCTGAGCAAGGCAATCTGGACGCCCAAGTGAATCTTGCGTTCCTGTATTACACCGGCAAAGGTGTCGCGAAAGATAATGCTACGGCCGTTAAGTGGTTCCAAATGGCCGCCAATAAAGGCCACACCGGCGCGCAATATAATCTAGGATTGCTGCTGGTCAGTGATGAGGCGCCGCAGGATTTTGTGCGGGCCTTTAAGTGGCTCAGCCTTGCAGAAAATAACGCAACAGATGCCGAACAGCGTGATCAGGCCGCAACGGCACGTTCTGATC
The DNA here is from genome assembly GCA_963976395.1 of uncultured Rhodospirillaceae bacterium. GTDB lineage: Bacteria > Pseudomonadota > Alphaproteobacteria > Rhodospirillales > Rhodospirillaceae > UBA11612. The sequence goes on along the minus strand of CAXBLG010000124.1, from coordinate 3,012 downwards.
TAGAAGCTCGGATGACGCCCGCACAAATTGCCAAGGCGGAAACCTTAACAAGTGAATGGGCGGTGCAGTAACAACCGCTGTTATCACTCTAAGGTTTGGAAATAAAAAACGGCGCGGTACTCAGGGATGAGCATCGCGCCGTTTTCGATACAGCTATCAAGTTAGTGTTTCTAAATACTGCAGATTACGACTTAAAACCTATACCGTAGAGTACCGGAGATCATCCTGGGCTCCGCATACTGGGTCGTTATGATGCCGAGCGTCTGGTACAGGTTGAAGCCGATAATTGAATACCTATGATTTGTGACGTTAGTGGCAGAGATCGAAAAATCCACCGGATATCCATAAATACTAGCCCAATCAGCTCGTAGATCGAGCTTTGAACGAGACCATGGCGCGATAGGCGATCCGTCATCGAGACCCGTTTGGTGGCTTGTAATTGATGCAGTCGCTTGCGCGCTGATTTCACCAACCGACTGATCGAGAGGCACATTGTACCTGAGCGTAACATTGCCACGATGTTTTGCATGATACTCGAACCGTCGATCGGCGAGTGATACCGGCAAACCGGTAGATGGGTCTAACGAGTCAAAATTGAGATACTTAGCGTCGGCAAATACGTATCCGCCCGAAATTTCGAACTGGTCCGATAGAACGATTTGAATGCTTGTTTCAAATCCGACAATGCGCGCCTTCGCCGCATTCAATGTGACCCCGGTGATACGTTGATTGCCCTGCTGATCAACATATGAGCCCGTAGCAATCTCTTGGATGTCAGCAAAATGATTGTAAAATACCGATAAATTGGTCCTCAGCTGTGATGAGCCCACATTCCAATCAGCTTTTACACCCCCTTCATAATTGGTGTTGAATTGCGGGTCGACCAGCCGAAGCGCAGCTGGTAGATCGGGGTTATTAAGCGTCCCTCGTGAATAGGCTCTGCTTACCGTCACGTAGACCATTTTGTCGGAGTCGAATCTGTAGTCCAACTGGAAGGACCAATTCGGAGCTGTCCAACTACCGCTTTGAGACACAAAGCAATTCGGACCGGCATTTGCCAAGGCGCAGGCCCCAGTGGTCCGATTCGTTGATCTATTTTTCCTCTTCAGATAATCCCAGCTGTGCCGGTAGCCGGCCGTAAAGTTAAATCCATCTAGGCTCGGCGATATAAGCGAAAGATCGACGGTAGCCTGGCCAAACAGCCCCTGAGCACGCGTAATGCTGTCATTTTGGCTACAATTGGGAAGACCGCCAAACGCGATTCCCATCGCACCGGTCGCGAGGACTAGGATAGCCGGTGTACGCCATAAACCCGCCAACAACCATGTTGAGCTTGCCGTCCAGAAAATCACCTTGTGCCTGAAGCTCTTCAGTGTAGGTCACTTCCTTTGCACCAAAATCAGCGTCCTGATCGGCATAGAGTTCGATCATGGGAAAGGTTGTGCCGTCCCACTCGTAGTTGTCCAACGCATCGGAGTGCGAATAGCTGAAAATATTTTTTAGGGTGATGTTATCGGTTACATCCCATGTCGTATTGTTGACAAGAGCGACATACCTTGAGCGTTCATAAGTGTCCTCGGCCGCGTAGCTCGACCCAAGCTGAACGCTTTTCCCCAATGCCTCCTGCTGACCAATCGCAAAGGCCGCGAAACTGGTGAAGCCTGCTGGGTTTACGAATTGTAAAAAGCGCGACGGTCCGTTCGTGTGTGATGACCGGGTATCATACACCGTATAGTTTTCGAGCCCATCGAACGGCTTCAGAGTTAGACCGATGCGATAGGCCGTATAGTTTACGTCATCGACATAAAGGTCGTTGCTGGCGATTCTCGTAAATCCATCACGTTTCTCACGTTGAACAGCTACGCGGGCCATAATCTTGTCAGGAACAAATGGCATGTTAATCGCCCCGCCAAGCAGGTATTGATTGTAGCTTCCTGCGCCGACAAGCGCATAGCCTCCGAGCTTGTTATCCGGACGCTTCGGCTCGCGTAGGATCGCGCCGCCAACCGCATTGATACCGAACAAAGTCCCTTGCGGACCGACAAGCACTTGAACATTTTCAAGATCGTAGTAACCACCCGCACCCGCGCTGCTTCCTACGGGCGCCTCAGCGAAATAAGCACGTACACCCGGAATACTACGGAGGCGTTCGAATCCACCACGATCACGCCCATAAACGGAATCTTCCACGTAACTCGGCGTGAGCTCTCCAAGCTGGCGGGATGTGGTAATATTCATTTTCCGCAAATCATCCGCCGTAAATGCGGTAATGGAAATCGGAACCTGTTGAATATTTTCTTCGCGCCGACGCGCGGTAACAATGATTTCTTCGATGCCGGTTACTGCCTGCGCCGTCTGCTGCGCCTCTTGGGCGACTGCCGGCGTCATGAGCCCCAATACCGTTGCGGCCGCTAGTCCAATTGCAGTTGAGTATTTCAAGCCGCGCTGCATTGATACATGATTGATAGTATGACGCATGGAATCCCCCCCCCTTTACGCCTAACCAAACAATGTCTTCTCCCAAGAACGAAATACGCTCCGTTCATATCGCGTATATAATACACATATTTTCTACGCATTACATAAAATAACTGCCTCGAAGCCCGCGTGACCCGCCACACCTTGAGAATTTACTTACGGAAAGCGCAGATAAAGTGTGGCTCGGCAGATCAGACCCTCGCCTACTTCCCGGTTTTGCTTGCCCTGCCTCACCGAAAATCCACATGGAACTCATAATTCCGCCCTATTTTGGGGTGTATATTCAGTTCACCCTTAAGGGAAAAATATTGTTTTAAGGAATGAAGGGAACCGCGATGAAAACGTTTCCAAAATCACTGCCCTCAACAATACTCGCGCTAGGTGCTCTGATCGCCTTGTCGGCAAGTGCATACGCAGCAGGTGAAAATATTGGGGACACTCAGCAGTGCATTCAGCTTTCCCGCATCGAAAACTCTCCGGCCATCGATAGCCGGACTATACTTATCGAGATGAAGGGCAATGGCGGATTTAAGA
>CAXBLG010000123.1:0-5825 GCA_963976395.1 uncultured Rhodospirillaceae bacterium | reverse complement strand
TGCATACCGATGCGTTCGGCAAGAGGCGCGTAGATCTCCATGGTCTCCAGCGCGATCGAACGGCGTTTGGCGGCGTCGGAAATAAAATTCAGTGTGCGCATGTTGTGCAAGCGGTCGGCGAGCTTGACCAAAAGCACTCGTATATCCTCGGACATGGCCAACACAAATTTGCGGAAGTTTTCCGCTTGTTTGGTTTCAACACTCTGGATTTGAATTCTGGTTAGCTTCGTAACCCCATCGACAAGACGGGCCGTTTCTTCTCCGAAGAGGTCATTAATTTCTTCGAGAGTTGCCTTTGTATCTTCAACGACGTCGTGAAGCAGCGCGGTTACGATAGATGCCGTATCCAACTTATAATTGGTCAGAATACCGGCGACTTCTATGGGATGAGAAAAATACGGATCGCCTGAGGCCCGCTTCTGAGAGCCATGCATTTTCATGGCGTAGACGTAGGCGCGATTGATGGCGCCCTCGTCCGCCTCTGAGTCGTAGGATTTTACACGTTCAACAAGTTCAAATTGGCGCAGCATTAAGCGGCCCTCACCAACTGCATGTGGCAAAGATTATGGGCGTTAATGAGGCAGAGGCGAGTAGATAACAGCAGCCGGGCGACGCGTGTGGTCATATTGCATCCTCACGCGTCATTAAGATCACCCCTTGCTGTCGTCCTCTTCGGAATCTTCGTATGAAACCGTCGGGTGTGCGGCCGTGGCGGTTGGGCGCACATCGTCATCGCCAGCGTCATCATCGTAATCGTCTCGTGATCTGGACGACGAAGAGGCCGACTCTCCCATACTGCTCGCGATCCCAGCGAATTCCGGGTTTGACGCCATCGCGTCAAATCCGTCTTCCTCAGGCTCATCCACTTCGACATGGCGCTGAAGGCTCTGCACGAGGCTATTGTGCAGTTCTTCAGGACTGGCTTTCTCTTCGGCAATTTCACGCAAAGCCACGACAGGGTTCTTGTCGCGATCACGCTCTACACGCGGCTCTGCTCCTGCAGAGATCTCGCGTGATCGCTGCGAAGCCACCATAACCAGTTCAAACCGGTTGGTTACCTTTTCAACGCAATCTTCGACCGTAACGCGGGCCATCGTAACTCCTCATTTTTCTGTAGGGTGCGCGTCGTCCACCGAAAGGTTAACGCGCCCTGCCCTGATTCTTATACTATATAGGAAACAGGTATTCAGATTGAAAGTTGGGCTCTTTTACGCGTAATCGCTCTGTCACTCAAGGCCCTGGTCAGCTTCAGGAAGGCGAACGGCCTTCTGACCGGGAGAAAGTTGGTGGAGTAGCTCGGCGGCTGTTAAACCGAGATCCGGATGACGCCAATCCGGCGCCAAGTCGTTCAACGGAAGCAGGACAAAAGCCCGCTCGTGAAGTCTCGGGTGAGGCAAAACAAGACAGGATTTCTCCGCCTTCAAGTCCGCGTCTTGCACCACATCGTTGTAGGCCAAAAGATCAAGATCTAGAGTTCGAGCCCCATTCAAGCCACTGCGGACCCGATGGTACTTTGCTTCGATTGTATGCAAAAGAGATAGCAATTCCTGAGGGTTATACTGCGTTTCCACCTCAGCCACCGCGTTTACGAACCACGGCTGATCTGAGATGGGTACAGGCGCGGTCTCATACCAGGGTGAACACCGACGTGTCGTCACTCCCGCTCGGCCTAAATCAGCCATGGCCGCGAGACAGGTCTTCTGCGGCGACCCAACCAGGCTGTTCAGATTACCGCCGAGGCCTATGAATATCATGGTACCTCTTGCCGCTCATGCGGACGTTGGCTAGGCTTATTGGCATACATAAGAGATCACATTTCGAATATTTTTATTTAATGTTCTAAATTAGATATTAATAATAAACTATTGTTTTAATTATATATTGGAAATATTTATGCTGTTCTATCCTGAAGAACGCCTCGCAATTTTTATCGATGGGGCCAACCTTTTTAGCACTGCAAAAACACTGGGCTTCGATATCGACTATAGACGTCTGCTGGCCTTATTTGCCGCTAAAGGACGCCTCATTCGAGCGTTCTATTATACAGCGTTGATGGAAGATCAGGAATTTTCCCCACTCCGTCCCTTGGTGGACTGGTTGGATTACAACGGTTTTACCATGGTGACCAAGCCAGCCAAAGAGTACACCGACCAGAGCGGACGCAAGCGCATCAAAGGGAACATGGACATTGAATTGGCAATCGACATGCTCGAATTGGCCCCCCAACTGGATCACATAGTATTAATGTCCGGCGACGGAGATTTTCGCCGTCTTGTGGATGCCGTTCAGCGTAAGGGCGTGAGGGTTTCGGTGGTTTCCAGCGTCAAAACCCAACCGCCTCTCATTTCGGACGATCTGAGACGCCAAGCCGACAATTTCATCGAGCTTGCCGAGCTTCAACCCGTTATCGCTAGGCTGGCCGGGGCTTCGCACCCCCACACTGCCGGCGACGCCTCCTAAGTCCTCAAGATGAACGAAGACGCGTTAGACCAATTCGCCCTCTCGGCCGCCCCTTCTGCGGATTGCAGCCTATGTCCGCGCTTGGTGCAATTTCGGACAGACAACCACCACAAGTTTCCAGACTGGCATAATGCTCCCGTTCCCGCTTTCGGGCCGGCAACTGCAAAGATTTTGGTTGTCGGCCTCGCGCCCGGTTTAAAAGGGGCCAACAGAACTGGCCGCCCTTTTACCGGCGATTATGCAGGAGATTTATTATACCCGAGCCTGCTTAAGTTCGGTTTGGCCGAGGGTGCTTACGGAGCATCCGTGGACGATGGGCTAAAATTGACTCGGTGTCGCATCACCAACGCAGTTCGCTGCGTCCCCCCCGCCAATAAGCCGACCCCCGAAGAGCAAAAAACCTGTAGGGGATTTTTGGCAGCGGAAATCAAGGCAATGCCGCACCTCACCTCAATCCTGGCCCTCGGACGGATCGCGCATGATGCCGTGCTGTCAACTTTAGGTTTACGAAAAGCGTTATATCCTTTTGCCCACAACGCTCTACATAGTTTTGACAAAAAACTAACAATGATCGACAGTTACCACTGCTCTCGGTACAACGTGAACACGAAGGTTTTAACTGAAGCCATGTTCCATGACGCCGTAGAGACGGCAATCAAGGCAACGCGTAAGGCAACTTAGTTCAGTGAGATGAGATGGACCGCTCGGCAATACTAAAAGCATTCGAATCCAATTTATGGGACCGGACCTCGTATTTGGCCAACGCCCGCAAGGACGGCGAAGTGCAAGACTCGCCCGACCTGCTGTTAGTTGATTCAGGTCTCCCCTGCGCCTCTTTCAATACAATCGGCAAATCGTCACTGCATCCACGGTTTGGGATGGACCGTGTTGAGAGCGCGATCAAACACTTTCAAAGCAAATCTGCACCTTTCAACTGGATCCTCGGCCCGCTTTCAGGACACGGATCCATGGAACCTGCTCTGAAGAGTTTCGGTCTGTCCTGCCCTGAAGAAGAATGGGTCATGGCGATGGACCTGGACAAAGTTGTCAACATTCCCGGCAATCTTCCAAAAGAACTTGAGATTAAAAAGGTCTCGACTACCGCAGCGTTGGAAGATTTTGCCAACGTCCTCGCCGTCGCGACCAAGCCACCAGACGAAAACCTCAAGACAATCTATATGGATGCCAAAGAGGCGGCAATTTCCCCCTCACGTCCACTGCGCCTGTATGTTGGTTATTTGGACGGAAAGCCGGTGGCCGGCCAGGAGGCCTTCAGCGCGCACGGAATCTTGAGTTTTTACTCCATGGCAGCCCTATCAAGTACGCAAGGTAAGGGCTACAGCGCAGCTCTCATAATCGCGGCTCTGCGCGAGGCAAAAAAAGCAAACATCCGTACGGCAAGTATTCAAACGGTCGAAGCCGGGCGAGCCATATACGAACGCTTTGGCTTCAAGCCGGTGGGACGGATCGCCTCATACGGCTGACGCGCCGTCCCACGCTCGCATTTTCCGACTTCGCTTTACTTCGCGAGGGTCTTATCAAGGACGCTCGTCAGTTCTTTGCTTTGTGGCTTAACCGCACTGGGGAATGCGGCTACGAGATTTCCATCAGCATCAACCAGATACTTGTGGAAGTTCCATTTGGGAACGTTATCCGCACCTAGAGCCTCTTCCGCCCATTTATAAAACGGGTGGGCATCCCCGCCCACGACGGACTCTTTAGCAGTAAGGGGAAAATCAACGGAGAAGTTGGCTTCACAGAACTGTTTGATGTCCTGGTTGCTGCCGGGCTCCTGTGCACCGAAGTTATTCGCGGGCACACCCAACACCACCAATCCCTTGTCCTGGTAATCTTTCCATAGGGCTTGCAAGCCGTCATATTGTGGCGTGAACCCGCAGAACGAGGCTGTATTCACAACCAGCACCGTCTTACCCTTGTATTTCGACATGGGGAGCGAGCCACCTTCGATTGCGTCGAAACTAAAGTCGTGTGCGTTTGTCGCCATCGCGCTCCCTCCTATCGTCATACCTACAAGCAGAGCCGTAAGACCGAGCACTTTTGTCAAAGCGTTCTTAACCATATCGCTCCTCCTTCCACGGATTGCCGCGCATGTGATAGCCGCGCGCTTCCCAATAACCGGGCTGGTCCCGGTCCATAAACGTGATATGCCGAATCCATTTTGCACTCTTCCAGAAATACAGATGCGGAACGACAAGACGAACCGGTCCTCCATGCTCCCGTGCGAGCGGTTCTCCTTGCCAAGTGTGAGCTAGAAAAACGTCGTCGCGATCAACATCAGTTAACGGAATATTTGTAGCATATCCGTCAAAGCCTTTGACCATCAAATACTTGGCTGAAGGCAACGGTTTAGCGGCGGCTAGAAAGGTCCGCATCGGGACGCCGACCCAAGTGTTGTCATAGCGAGACCATGTCGTGACGCAGTGTATGTCGTTACCGAAGGTAACCTGAGGCTGGTTCATCAACTTGGGCCAGTCCCATTTCATCGGAACCGCAACCTGCCCAGCGACCGTAAGGCTCCAATCCTTCTGTGTTAGATTAGGCTGCACGCCGAGATCGAGAACCGGAAAGTCTGCCGTGACGTGTTGACCAGGCGGCCGCCGACTTTGGCCTGGCGCCAACGACGTGCCGGTGAGTCCACGCCCCTCTTTCGCCCACTGTTCTTTAACACGGACGAGTTTATCATTGATTTTATCACCCTTATCCGCGTTAGACATTTCAGCCCTTGGCCCGCAAGAGACGCGCCTGTTCACGCTGCCATTCTCGCGTTTTGATATCGTCGCGTCGATCAAGATGCGACTTGCCCTTCGCAAGGCCCAATTGGACTTTCGCAATGCCGCGCGCGTTAAAATAGACGCTAAGCGGCACGAGTGTCATCCCCTTACGCCCGACGGCTGCCATAACTCGATTTACTTCTTTTTTGTGAAGCAACAATTTTCTTTTCCGGCGTTCTTCATGCTGGAAATGGCTTGCCCCTTCATAGGCCGGGATGTGAGCATTTATGAGATACACTTCCCCGCTCTCCGGTTGCGCGAAGGCTTCCACAATCGTGCAGCGGCCATTCCGTAGTGATTTAACTTCACTACCCGTCAAAATAATTCCGGCTTCCATGGTGTCTTCAATCGCGTAGTCCCGCCGCGCTTTGCGATTCTGGGCAACGCTACCATGTGAAATAAGGGTCTTGGCCATACTGTCTATTTACCAACTACGGATAGCTCAATCGAATAGATGTTAATCGGATTTATCCGCGATCATCCCGCACGGCACCTGCGGGTATACAAAGGTATTAGTCAAACAAACCCGCGCCGCGCATGGCGGACTGGAACGTGGCGGTGAAGTCTGGCAAG
>CAXBLG010000122.1:0-5938 GCA_963976395.1 uncultured Rhodospirillaceae bacterium | reverse complement strand
TGGCTGGGGGACTAGGATTCGAACCTAGATTAGCGGAGTCAGAGTCCGCGGTCCTACCATTGAACGATCCCCCACCGGGCCTGTCAGAAACGTGGCATTACGCCACAGTTGGCCATGGCCCTATAATAAGCGCCGAATCATACCCGTGGAATGGCGGCATCCTTGTGGAATCCGGTTCCGGTTTCAAGGGGTTTTAGGGAGATTCTTTGAGCGCGCACTCGGTGCCAGCCCTTTTCCTGCCAGAACTAAGCCGATAGCATGTTGTTATAGGTTCAAATAGGACGCTACGGCGCGGGGCGCGTTTTCCCGGTCCCGGCGGAAAAAGGTCAACGGCTAATGGCCGATAAGAGTGGAGTCAGTATTTCCGAGCCGGCGGCGGGTCTTGCTGCCGGGACAGGCGAGGCCAACGGTACATCCCCCGGGCATGCGGGGCGTATGACCGAGCGTAATGGCTTGGATACTGCTTTTGCCGCTCTTGATCTTGGCACCAACAACTGCCGCATGTTAGTGGCCCGGCCCGACAGCAGCGCCGACAACGGCGAATTTCGGGTCATCGATTCATTCTCGCGCATTACACGATTGGGTGAAGGTCTAAGCGCGAGCGGCCAATTGTCGAAGGAGGCGATGGACCGCACAATCGAGGCTCTAAAGCGGTGTGCGGAAAAAATGGATCGCCGCCAGGTCTCGGCTTCGCGCAACGTCGCGACTGAGGCGTGTCGCCGCGCCTCTAATTGTGCCGAGTTCCTAGAGCGCGTTACCGCCGAAACAGGCCTTCAGTTGGAAATTATCACGGCCCATGAAGAGGCGACGCTTGCCTTAAAGGGCTGCGCCGCCTTGCTAGATTTTACGACGCCTTATGCCGTGATCTTTGATATTGGCGGCGGGTCCACCGAAGTGTTGTTTGTGGAGGTCGATCCCGACCGCAGCATGTCTGTTCGCGGTTGTATTTCCCTGCCCATGGGCGTTGTGACCGTCGCGGAAGATTGCGGCGGCGGCGATCTGTGTACCCGCACATACGAAACCGTGGTCGCTCGAGTTCAGCACCTGCTGGAATCGTTTGAAAAAACCTACGGCATCGGCGAAAAAATCACCGCTGGCGTGGCGCAGATGATCGGCACATCTGGCACGGTCACGACCTTGGGCGGCTTGCACATGGGGCTGGAGCGCTACGACCGCGCCATGGTCGACGGCATCACGCTTGATTTTGAAACCGTCCACGCCACCAGTCAGGCCCTATGCGGGATGACCCTTCAGCAGCGGGCCGCCGAACCCTGTATCGGCTGGCAGCGCGCCGACCTCATGCTGGCGGGCTGCGCCATACTCGAAGCGATTTGCCATCTGTGGCCGGTCGGCAAACTCCGAGTCGCCGACCGCGGTTTGCGCGAGGGCCTGCTGATGGATCTTATCCATCCCGCCATGCTCAGGGTGGCGCCGGGCGAAATGCATATGCCTACGGCGCACATTTGATTAGTTTGCGCTCATGACACAGCGAAGACACGGCGGCGGTCGCAAAGGCCCGGCCAATTCAACACCCACAAAAGCAACATCCGGACGCGGTTTGTCCGTGCGGGTAAAAAGTGCCCGTGGCCGTACGGTCGGCCAAACTCGCTGGCTCCAGCGTCAGTTGAACGACCCCTATGTCGCCCGCGCCAAGGCCGAGGGGTATCGTTCGCGCGCGGCCTATAAGCTGATGGAACTGGATGATAAATATCAGGTTCTGAAGCCCGGCAAGAAGATCGTCGATTTGGGCGCGGCTCCCGGTGGGTGGACCCAGGTCGCTGTGGCGCGCGTCAAATCGGAGGCGCTGGGCGGCGGTTCGGTGGTCGCCATCGACATTAACAGTTGGGAAGAGGTTGCCGGTGCAACCTGTTCGACCCTCGACTTTCTAGATCCCACGGCCCCCGATAAACTGAAGCAAGCCCTAGGCGGTCCGGCCGATGTGGTCCTCAGCGATATGGCCGCGCCTGCCACCGGTCACGGTCCAACCGATCACTTGCGAATCATGGGTCTCGCGGAAGCAGCCTGGGAGTTTGCGGTCGATGTGTTGGCCCCGGGAGGGGTGTTTATTTGCAAGGTGTTCCAGGGCGGCGCCGAGGGCGAACTGCTGAAACAGATCAAGCTGCGCTGCACCACGGTGCGTCACGCCAAGCCGCCCGCCAGCCGTCCGGACTCCGCCGAGGTCTATTTGGTGGCCACTGGTTTTAAAGGTTGAAACATGGACTTAGTGCGGTCCGCGCCAGCCTTGTATCGCCATATAAATCATGCAATAACCCCGCACCTTTCATAGAGTTATAGAGCGCCCCCGCGTTTCAAGCGGCAGGATTTTTTGGTAAGCGGCGCTCGCAACGAAGGAGCGCAGTGCGGAAGACGAATGGAGATTCTTGAAGCCCTGACGTTCGACGACGTCTTGCTCGTCCCTGCGGCCTCCTCGGTTCTCCCTGCCCAGACCAACACGTCTTCACGCCTGACCAAAACCATCTCCCTGAACATCCCGCTCATCTCGGCGGCCATGGATACAGTCACCGAAAGCGGCCTGGCGATTGCGCTCGCGCAGGCTGGCGGCATTGGCGTTATTCACAAGAATTTCGGCGCGTCTGAGCAAGCCCAGGAAGTGCGCCGGGTTAAAAAATTCGAGTCCGGCATGGTGGTGAACCCCGTCACCATTTTTCCAAACCAAACCCTGGGCGATGCACTCAAGCTGCGCGAACAGCACAAAATTTCCGGCATTCCGGTTGTCGAACAAGGCTCAGGTAAATTGGTCGGCATTCTGACCAACCGCGATATGCGCTTTGCGACCAATATGCAGCAGCCGGTCAGTGAACTGATGACCAAGAACAAGCTGGTGACCGCGCCGGAAAACATCGGCCGCGAAGAAGCCGTCAAATTGCTGCATCAGTACCGCATCGAAAAATTGCTCGTTGTGGACAACGACTATCGCTGTGTCGGTCTTGTCACCGTCAAGGACATCGAAAAAGCGCGGGCCCATCCGCTCGCCTGTAAGGACGAGCAGGGTCGCTTGCGTGTCGCAGCGGCGACCGGTGTCGGCGACGACGGCTATGCGCGCGCCGAAGCGCTTTTGGACGCCGGCGTTGACGTGCTCGTGGTTGATACGGCCCACGGCCATTCATCCGGGGTCATCGACGCCGTGGCGCGAATCAAACGCGCGTCGAATTACACCCAAGTGGTTGCCGGCAATATCGCAACACCCGATGCAGCGAAGGCGCTGATCGATGCCGGGGCCGATGCCCTTAAAGTCGGTATCGGTCCGGGCTCAATCTGCACCACGCGCATTGTTGCCGGTGTCGGAGTGCCGCAGCTCACCGCCGTGATGGAAGTCGCTGAAATAGCACGCAAGTCCGGCGTGCCGGTGATCGCCGACGGGGGCATCAAGTCCTCGGGCGACATCGCCAAGGCCATCGCCGCAGGCGCAGATTGCGTGATGATCGGCGGGTTGCTTGCGGGCACGGAAGAAAGCCCCGGCGAAGTGATCTTATATCAGGGTCGTACCTTTAAAGATTACCGCGGCATGGGCTCGCTCGGTGCGATGGCGCGCGGCTCGGCAGATCGCTACTTCCAGGAAGAAGTCAGCGACAATATGAAGCTGGTGCCCGAAGGCATCGAAGGCCGCGTTCCTTATAAGGGACCAGCGGGCGCGGTTATTCACCAGCTGATCGGCGGCCTCAAGGCGGCCATGGGATACACCGGCAACGCCACCGTTGCCGAGTTGCAGAAAAACGCCAAGTTCCGGCGCATCACCGGTGCCGGCATGCGCGAAAGTCATGTTCACGATGTCACAGTCACCCGCGAAGCGCCCAACTATCGCCTCAACAACTCCTGATATATTTCTTCTCGGGCGGAGTGTTGCGCCGTGATCCCCACAGCCCGCATACAGACTTCTATTGAACTCCTTGATGAAGTGCTGGCCACCGACCGTCCCGCCGATGGTGTGATGTCGGCCTATTTTCGCGCGCGCCGTTTTATAGGCGCGAAGGACCGTCGCGCGGTGTCCGATCAAATCTGGCGCGTCTTGCGTTATCGCGCGCGTCTCACCTGGGCGCTGGGTACCGATACGCCCTCTGGCCGCCTTCTTGTGCTCGCCAATCTTGTGCGCGGCGAAAGTAAATCCATCGACGCTGTGGCCGGTTTGTTTTCCGGCGCCAAGAACGGACCGCTGCCGCTTTCGGTCAACGAAAGGCGTATGGCCGAGCGCGCCAGAACAAAGAACACCGACGATGCGCCGCGCCCCGTTAAATTCGAATGCCCCGAATGGCTGTTGGAAAAAATAGACGCAGCCTTCGGCGACGAAGCCGATAAGGAAATTACCGCGCTCGGCGATGAAGCGGCGCTCGATCTGCGCGTCAACACACTGAAAGCGACCCGCGACGAGGTGCTGACCTCGCTGAAGCGCGAAAATCTGGATGCGTCGCCCACGCCCTTGTCGCCCATTGGTATTCGCCTGCCCGCGCGTATTGCTCTTGGCGCACACGCCGGTTTTCAAAGCGGCTTGTTTGAAGTGCAGGACGAGGCCTCGCAAATCTGCGCGCAGCTTGTCGGCGCGCAGCCGGGTCAGGCGGTCATTGATCTGTGCGCCGGGGCGGGCGGCAAAACCCTTGCGATTGCCGGGTCCATGGCCAACAAGGGTCGTCTCGTGGCTTGCGATGTGTCCGTTGGCCGGCTCGAGCGCAGCAAGCTTCGCCTGCGCCGCGCCGGTGTCCATAACGCCACCTTGCGTATTATCGAAGAACGCGACAAATGGCTGAAGCGTCAGGCCGGAACCTTCGACCGGGTCTTGGTGGATGCACCGTGTTCCGGCACCGGCGCATGGCGGCGCAACCCGGATGCCCGCTGGCATCTGTCGCCTGAAAATCTGGAAAACCTTGCCGCCACCCAGGACGGCCTCCTCGATCAGGCCGCCGCGCTTGTTAAACCCGGCGGGCGGCTGATCTATGCCACCTGCTCGATATTACCGGAAGAAAACACCGAACGGGCCGAGGCCTTTCTGGCCCGCAACGATAACTTCGCCGCGCATCCGGTGAGCGATCTGTGGCCGCAACTTCTCGGCGCAGACTCGCCGTCCCCCAGTGCGCCGGACAGTCCCTTTCTAACCCTCACCCCCGCCCGTCATGGCACCGATGGATTTTTCGTGGCCATTCTCGATAGAGTTCCTTAAAGGACACCGCCAAGGATAGGCCATGACCATAAACAGTTCCGACCGCATTCTCGTTATCGATTTCGGCTCCCAGGTTACGCAGCTCATCGCGCGCCGGGTGCGGGAAGCGGGCGTGTACTGCGAAATTCAACCGTTCAATAAAGTCACCATCGCCTCCATCAAGGCCTACGATCCGCGCGGCATTATTCTGTCCGGCGGTCCCGCCTCGGTGATGGACATCGGCACCCCCAAGGCGCCCGACGGCGTGTTCGAGTTGGGCCTACCGGTGCTCGGCATTTGTTATGGTCAGCAAACCATGGTCGCGCAGCTTGGCGGGCGGGTTGAAACCTCCGATCACCGCGAATTCGGCCGCGCCTTTATAGATGTGAAAGACTCCTGCACTCTGTTCGGCGATCTCTGGGCGGCGGGGTCGCGCGAACAGGTTTGGATGAGCCACGGCGATAGGGTTATCGATCTTCCGCAAGGCTTCAAAGCGGTCGCCACCAGCGACGGCGCGCCTTTCGCGGCGATTGCCGACGATACCCGCCGCTTTTACGGCGTGCAGTTTCACCCCGAAGTGGTGCACACGCCTCAAGGGGCGGCGCTTCTCAAACGATTCACCCACGATATTTGCGGCGCCAAGGGCGACTGGACCATGGCCGCGTTTCGCGCCCAGGCCATCGCCGCCATTCGCGCGCAGGTCGGTAAGGGCAAAGTCATCTGCGGGCTGTCCGGCGGTGTGGATTCATCGGTTGTGGCCGCGCTGGTCCATGAAGCGATCGGCGATCA
>CAXBLG010000121.1:0-6544 GCA_963976395.1 uncultured Rhodospirillaceae bacterium | reverse complement strand
AGATCGTTACAGCGCCAGGAGTCACCGTCGGTACCGCCAATACTAACCACATCAAGCCCAAATGTTCGGCGCAATATGCCGTTCAAGCCACCCTCTGATAGCCCGGACAAATCTGCGGCGGCGCTCGCGAGCTGAACTGATTCCAGAGGTCCAAGCTGGCCCGAACCTTTACGAAATAAAAGTCGTGCGAGAACTTCGTCCTGCGGTAATGGCGGCCGCGAGGACAGCGCGATATTGGGTTTGCTGGCGCGGCCCGAAATAAAGACTGTGGCTGTAATATCTTCCGCTTGACGAACGGCTGTAATCGCCAGTTCCGGGTCAGCTTTGCCGCCGCCGGTAAAGGTAACAGCGCCTGAATCAAGGGTGAAGGTCTGGCCGAGAAACGAGAACGTCCCGCGATCTAATGTGATGGTTCCAGCTAAATCCGGATGGACAATATCACCCCCGACTTGAAGCCGCCCGCGCCAAACTGACTCAAGTCCCCGTCCTTCGGCGCGCAACAACTCATCGATGACAAGTGTAACATCCAACGCGATGGGAGATGACATGCTCGGCGCAAGGGATCCTGAATCCGGTAGTTCACGTAAAAGCGGGATCTCGGGAGCATAGGATGCATCGAGCCGCACGGCAGAACGTATGATTTGCAGTTCTCCACTTAGCGTGCCGCTGAGAAGAGGCCCGGCGTAATTTAACTGCCCCGTCGTGCCGATGGTTACATCATCTCGATTTACGAGCCCTAGGCGATCCAACTCAGCGGCAATATCGGCTACCCATGATCCTTCCCCGCCGTCGCGGCCAATTCGTCCGGTTGCGGTAACGGTCCCGCGGTCGGCTCCAACAGCACTCAGTGTAAAATCAAAAGCGTCCGTATTTTCGGCCGTTACGTCTGCCGAAAGGTTTTTCAGCACGGTGCCACCGGGAAGAAATTCGTAACTACCTTCGGAAAGATACACTCCCCCCGTAATTTGCGGCACAGCTAAGCTTCCTGCCAATGCAACGTCCGTGCGCATTGATCCCGCCAGCACATGATCATCAACCGGTAACAACCTCCAGAGCGGCGCCAATTCACCATTCCATGTGACCGAACCACTGGCAGGGGCATCCATATCAATCGCTAAACGTCCGGCCTCCAAATCAATCTTCATCGGAAACCGCGCAGACAGTTGGGCCGGTTCACCGGACAAACCTGTCGCCGTGCCTGAGACGACTGTTTGCCCGTCGTTCACAGTTGCTTGCAGCGCCACTTCTACAGGCGGCGCACCGGTCCCGACGGGGGCTGGAAAGATTCCTTGAAATTCGGCATCAATGATCACGGCATCTGCCGGCCCGGACAACGACATATCCGCAGAAAGAGTGCCCGGAATACTACTCTGCGGGTCGTTCATAAGTAGGCTTGTCGACAATTCGCTCGCGGTAAGAGCCCCGGCGAAGGTCCCGGCCTGTTTGTCCCATCGAAAATTCGCATCGATGGCACCGTCTGCAAAACTCAGCGACACCGGTTCGAGAACAATTTCCGACTCAGCGATGGACAGGCGCGCTGGATTGTTCAGTCTCATCTGATACAAACCATCCTGAGCTGAAAGCTTGTGCAGCACTATCAGTGTTGTGTCGTTTAAAGTTATGTCTGCACCCGCGTTCAATGCGAATGACAAGGGCCCGGCAGCGGGCGCCAGAAGTTCAACGTAAATATCTTCGAAAGAACCTTCCGCAGTCGCTGTCATTGTTTCGGCAAACCGCCCCATCGCCCTGACCCCGGTTGCGGTAACATCACTTCTAAGGCGAGGCTCGCCCGACAAATCGCTGAATGTTACACGGCCCGCCAGGGCCCCTGCGTCAAACACTGAGGTCGATACAGCGCCTGTCTCCACATTAATCGCGGCGGATTGCAGGCCATTTGTTTCGGCAAGATCGGCTGCGACACTGCCCGCGCCCGAAATTTCAAACCCAAGCGCAGCAGTAAGCGGGCGCAAATCCGCAAAGTAACCAGAAAACTCCCCGCCTAAGAGGCCCCTTGAATCAATCGTCAGGTCGCCGGACATCTCTCCAGCGCCTCCGGTCAATTCAAATCCGCTGAATGCCGCGCCCGCTTCGCTTGCCTTAAAGGTGCTCGCGGAGACTGAAAACGGGCTGCCCAGCCACTGTCCAGTCCCGTCTAGCGACCCGGTCAACACATCGTTTTCACGCGTCAAGTCTGCAGACAGCAAGACTTCGGCAAATGAAAGCGACCCCAGCGCGACTTCTGTTGTTGAGGCTTGTACCTTGGCCCTAAGTGAGGCGAGTGGACCGGAGAGTGCAATTTCGGCACGTGTGCTCTGAGTCAGGACGCTGCTCACGCTTTCCGCCGCCGCCGTCACTGTTAGAGCCGACGATATATGGTCAAAGCTTGTGTTTGTATTTTGCCAGTTGCTGTTCCCTTTAAGGGTAATGGCACCGGCAGATGCCACAATGTTATTTAAGGATACGCGCTCGTCACTGACCACAACACCTGTTTGTGCCCGCACCGCTCCATCCAGTAGGGGCGCAGAAGTGAAAGTATTGGTTATATTGACTTCGAGTTGCCCGCGCAGATCATTTACATCGCTAATGTGCTCGGCTTGGAACGTCGCGTGCAAATCGGACTGATCGTCGACTATGTCAATTAATCGCCCGCCCCCATGCACGCTGACTTCCAAGATCGCCGGTCCTCCTTCGGACGGTGTCATATATCCGGACGCCGCCAGCGCCATATCCCCCAAATCCAGCCGCGCCTCCAGCACCTGTGCCAGGTCCCCTTCAACCACACCGCTCAGAGACCACTCCCCGTCATCGGCAATGATTTCGGCGAGCTCTGGCAGGGCAGATCGCGCGCCTCGAATTCGTCCGTTGGCCTCAATGCCATAAGTTCCCGTCCGCCTCGGCGGCGAAGTGACTCTGATTTGACCGTTCAACTCGGACAAATACCGCGACTCTTCGTTTATATCCGCTACCGAAAAATCGACCTCGGCAATCGGTGCCGAAGATGTCCCGTTCAATTTAAGCTGCACCATACCGCTGCGAATGGCCCCTGTGGACCATGCAAAGCACGGCTGGCTGCGACAGCTAAAATTCAACGCGCCGGACAGAGAGTCGCCAGACTCAATTGCCAGACCACCGTCAGCGTTAAATCCGGCGACATTTCCGTTTACACTGAGCGCGGTTACTCTCGGCGCTGCTTGTAGTGACAATTTTGCTGCGCCTGGAGAATCGCGACGTTGCAATTCCACCGAAAGAATGACGCCATCACGTTCTAGATTGGGCATGAGAGAAGATTGAACCGCCACTTCGGTTTTCTGGCCCAGGACGGGCTCCTCAAGATGCAGAGAATCCACGACAGCGCGTTCAATAGTGACGCCGCCCAGAATGTCGTGAAAATCCGCCGCTGTGGGAAGAGTTAATCCTTCACTATCGTCTGCATCCGCATCTGAGCCCGCCGGTAACCGCATCACCTGCACATTCGTCATCGCCAAACTGTTAAGATGAAGATGGGCACGAAACAAAGCGCTTGCCCGCACCTGAACATCCAGTGTGTCGGCCGTCAGCCACACACCCTCCGTATCGGCGACCGATACGTCTGATAGTATGAAGTGCGACGGCCACGACCCTTCAACGCGGCCAACAACTATACGTTGGCCGAGGGCAGCGTTCGCGTATTCAAGAACTTGTGTCGCAACAAACGCACGGCCTGAAGGAAAAGAAATTAGCGCGATCAAGCCGACGCCTGTCAGCAACAGTACGGACACAGCGACAATCGCAGCGGCCAAAGCGGGGCGACGCCAGACTGAGAGCGCTATCCACCTGCTTCGGAGATTCGCCATACTCAAAACGCCTGTCCGAAACTGATATAAAACTGAAAACTATTATCGACACCGGCGCGGCGATTAAGGGGTATTGCAATATCCAGCCGCAATGGGCCGACGGCGGTGTAATAGCGCCCTCCGATGCCGGCAGCTGTGCGCAACTTGCCCCCATCGCCCGGAAAGCTCGATAGCGACACGAGCCCCGCATCAACGAACGGAACTACGCCGATGGTGTCGGTGATACGCAACCGCGCTTCGATTGAAGATTCTATGACGGAGCGCCCCCCTGTAGGTTCATTCCCGGCGTCCAGCGGCCCGACCAATTGGTATCCGAACCCACGAATGGAGCCCCCGCCACCAGCATAAAACCGACGGTTCGCAGGAATTTGATCGGTGGGAGACCCAGCCAAGCTTCCAACCGCAAGACGTGCGGCTAACACATAGCGGCGGCGCTCGTCGAGCGGCACATAAGCATTGCCTTCCGCCTCGGACTTAACGAAAGCGACCGAGCCGTCGAACGCTCCCGCATAAGGGGTAACCCCAACAGATACTTTCCAGCCGTGCGTGGGATCGAGTACATCATTACTCGTGTCATAGATCGCCGATAGAGGAAGGCCGGCAAGATAAGATGTTCGCGTGATGTTATCTTCCGTGAGCGACGCTATTTCCACAGTCGCACCGGCGCTAACCGTCCAGTGTCCCCCGAGCTTGCGCTCTAATGCGGCGCTGATATTTCCGCTCCACTCTTGGAAGGCATCGGTGTCGGCATGTTTCACTTCGCTCCCTAGAATTAGGGTTTGATTGAGCGATAGAAAATTGGGTTTCCGTAAGTCCGCCGTCGCAGTTTGGTCCAACTGGGTGCCATCCAATGACAATCGCAGCTTTTCCGCTTCGCCAAATAGATTGCGATGTTCCCAAAAGACCGATCCGCCGAAACCCCTGTCGCGACCATATTTTGCCCCGGCGCCAATCGAACGATGGGCCGCCTCGGTCAGCACCACATTAACATCAATCTCAGCCGTGTCGGCAGCGGCGGGCGCATCACCGGCCTCAACGCGTACACTAGTAAAAAGTCCGGACGTAACAAGTGTTCGGCGATAGTCTTCTAATTGCCCCGCGCTAAAAACCTCGCCGGTGTTCCAGGGCACGAGTTCCTGTAAATACGGCTCTCTTACCGTTTTCAGCCCACTGAAGCGCTCCATCCCAAACATAGCAAACGGGCCAAGACTCACTGGCAGCAAAACATTCACGGCTTTCTTTTCGTGATCGACTTCAACTTGCCGCTCACCGCGTTCAGCAAAAGGAAATCCAGCGTTTTGAAGTTCGACTATGCCCGCTTCTTCAGCAGCAATCACATCTTCCGCGCGCGCCGATTTTCCAACAATTTCCACTAATGGAGATTCATACTGTTTGTTGCTGAGAATCGCTGCGTCGATTCCTTGCTCAATTTCATCAAAAGAAAGCTGAACTTTTCCGACGGTGTAGCGCTCACCCGGCGTGATGGAAATTTTGACGAGAGCCGTGTCGCCTTGCGCTTCGACAGCGCGTTCCACACGTCCCGCGTAATAACCTTCTGATTCAAGAACGGCGCGAAAGCGTTCGACATCCCCTTCAATGCGGCGCGTCAAAGCCCGCTGGGTCGCTGGTAGTCGATCACGCAAAGACAACAGTTGTGAAGACTCGCGCATGAGTCTTTCGATACCATTTGCCGCGCCCGTAATCTCTACCGTGTACGGAACACCTTGTGCAGTCGCCTCCGCAGCCATAACCGCAAAGCCCGCCCCGGGCAAAAAAATACAGGCCACAGCCAGGGCGCTCAACATATAGGGGCGGATCGTCACGTTTATTAGAAACCTTCTTTAGGGCGTGGCCCTGACCTTACCAGGGCACCGAACCGCCTTATAGCGCAGCCGTTGCTCGAAATCTTGTCGCCGAACCTATAGTCTCGCGGACACGAGGAACCAATAGCGGAAAAATGAGGCGAAATACGGCAATGACACACTGTCAGGCTCTTTGGTATGCGGCAGCTGAGCGAATTGAACTGCGCGACACGGAGGTACACCCGCTGCAGGCCGGCCAGGTGGTCGTAAAAGCGCACTATTCGGGTATTAGTCGCGGTACAGAACGCCTTGTCTATCAAGGACGTATACCGCATTCAGAATATCAACGCATGCGCTGCCCTTACCAAGAGGGCGAGTTCCCGCATCCGGTGAAATATGGGTATGCTCTGACCGGAGAAATTACGGACGGGCCCGGCGACATGAAAGGTCAGAGAGTATTCGTCCTCCATCCTCATCAACAGCTCGCGTGCGTTGAAGCCGCGCACGTTCATGTAATCCCAGATGACGTCCCCCTCCGCCGTGCGGCACTAACCGCCAATATGGAAACGGCTGTGAACGTTCTCTGGGATGCAGCCCCTGCGCCCGGCGAACGCATCCTCATTATAGGCGCCGGCGTACTCGGCTTGTTGATCGCGGGCCTCGCAGCACGCACCGGTGAAAACGAGGTTACCATCGTCGATACAGATCCCACCCGCGCGGGCGTCGCGCACTTGTTGGGCGCTACATTTGCACTTCCGGGCGACGCGCCCGACGAACAAAACGTGGTCATCCATACCAGCGCAACAGAGGCCGGATTGAGGCAAGCTTTGACTCACGCAGCCGCCGACGGACGGATCGTTGAGGCGAGTTGGTTTGGGGACCGGAAAGTTGCACTACCTCTGGGCGAGG
>CAXBLG010000120.1:0-6674 GCA_963976395.1 uncultured Rhodospirillaceae bacterium | reverse complement strand
TGCGGTCGATGATGAGGACGTCGTAGCGCTCGCTTACTGCAAGAAAAAGCCCGTCTCTTCCCGACGGCACATGATCCACCACGTGGCCGTGTTGCCGCATGCTTTTGGCAATGTGCGTGGCGGTCGCTTCGTCGTCTTCGATTAATAGAACTTTCATCGTCTCGATCCAGCGTTTCAATTTCTGAACATGCTGTGGAGCACAGAATGGCCTTTTGCTTGGTGCACTGGCGGGACGGACATGCGTGCAATCAAAAACCCGAGCTTGAGGGTCGCAAATTTTCTGCGTTCAACCAACAACGCTGCGCCAGCCCCTTCGAGGCCGCTGCACATGCGCGTCTTTGATGACAGTGCAAGGCAGCGGCCTCGAAAGTGGACAAGATCAAGGCCGGCCTACAGCTATAAGGCCTCTCTTGGTGACGCTCATATAGACAATGATTCCAACGATGCTTGCCAGGAATATGGCGCTGGTTATCACTGTACCGAATCCCAGCCCACCGTTCGGGACCGGCTGGGATAGAAGATCGCCGAACGACGCCCCCATGGGCCGGGTCAGGATGTACGCCAGCCAGAATGCCAGAATGCCGTTCAGTTTGAATACGTAGTAGGCGAACGTGATCACCGCGATGACGAAGCCATACATCAGGCCGGCCTGCATGTATCCCAGTCCTAGCCCTTCTGCCAGATAGTCACCAGCAGCCGTGCCGAGCGCGAAAGTCAGCAGAATTGCCAGCCAGTAGAACAACTCGCGGCGCGTCGTATAGATCGTGTGGATCGACAGCGTCCGTTCAGCCGCGAACCAGACGATGAATGTCGCGGCGAGTGCGGCGCCGAAGCCGATGGTCGCCGTTTGAAGCGGTATTCCCAAGTTATCGACCATGTTGTCGGTGATGAGCGTGCCGACGATTGAAACAAGGACGACCGTTACCCAGTAGATCGAAGGGACGTATTTTTTCTGAGCGAACTGAAAGAACAAGGCTCCAGCAAGTAAGCCTGTCATGATCCAGGACGTCGTCGACAGGCCCAGGCCGAGGTTTGTGGCGAGAAAGTCGGCAGCTGTTTCCCCCACCGTCACGGCCATCAATTTGATGAGCCAAAAGTCGACCGTAACGCTTGGGACTCTGTTGTATACGGTGGCAGTCGTCACCGTCTCGCCTTGGGAAGTCATTGTAAATCTCCATCGTCATAGACCGCCATAAAGGCAGCCGGGATTTTCAAAAGAATCGAGGTTTCGTGGGCGTAAAGAAGGTGCCTTGGCGAGTGTGTGATGTTCAGTCCTCGCGACGTTCTTCTTTTTCGAAGTCGTCGCTGTCAGGCGCGGTGATGGACGCGACTTTTCCGGTTTTCCCATCGATATTAACCTGCTTAACGGTGCCGTCCTTGTATGTTTGCACCTTGAACGTCAGCTCGGCAGCGTGCTCGTCGACGTACGCCTCAATCGCCCGCCCGTCTGTCTGGGTCTCGGCCAGTGAAATGGCTTGCGTTAGGCTGAAAGCCGAAGTGGCCAATTGGTCCTTCAAACGTCTCGTGTCATTCCAGTCGAATAACTTGTCCAGGAAGTCCTCTTCATCCGTGCCGGAAACAGCCCCCGATTGTGGGTCGATGAGGTATTCGACAGTAGTGTCACCTTGCAGGACCGATACCTTGTAGACGTATTTGCCATCTTCCTTTTCCATGCTGACGGAGAACGCTCGTCCAGCATTCCCGTAGTTGGCGGCCTTGATAGAATCTGAGAGCGTCTTCGCGGCGTTCGTCGAGGCTTGCAGCTCATGGCTGTCCTTGTCATCAATGGAACTCGCGTGTGCCGGCGCCATTGAGGCCACGCCGATACCGAGCGCCAGGATAGCCGGAATGATTTTGAGTTTGGTCATGTCGATTGCTCCTTCTTGTAGCGCGGTGACGTCCTGTACGCACCGTCAAGGAGCACAATGCTTGAACTGACATTGCGAGTAGTTTGGCGGAACTTTACTGTTTCGTAAAGTCGTGGATAACACGGGTAGGAGATATGCGCCAACCTTCGCATCACGTTGACTTTGCAGCGGCATGTCCGTGACCACATCAGCGACTTCGTCGCATCGTGTGAGGGTGTTTAATGGCCGCTTCTAGATAAAAGCGGCCGTTACCCGGCGCAGCAAGACAGCTTGCTGACATCCTTGTCGAATGTCTGGGCGGCTAGCTTCAATCCCTCGACGGTGGTCAAATAGGGGAAGATGGTCTCGCCGAGCGCCTTGGTGGTCATGCCGAAGGTGAGCGCCAGCGCCAGAGTCTGGATGCTGTCCGCACCTTCGGGCGCTAAGATTTGCCCCCCAAGCAGGCGGTCGGTCGTGGCATCCGCAACCAACTTGATGAGACCCCGTGTGTCGCGGGCAGCCAGCGCGCGTGGCACGTTGTCGAGGGACAGGACGCTTGTCTTGACCTCATGCCCGGTCGCGCGCGCCTGCGCCTCGGTAAGACCCACGCCCGCCACCTGCGGGTCCGTGAACACGACCCACGGCATTGTGCTGTTGTCATAGGCAAGAGTGTCGCTGTTCAGCGCATTGAGCGCGGCGAGCTTCGCTCCATAGGCCGCCATGTAGACGAACTGGTCGCGATCGGTGACGTCGCCAGCGGCGTAAACGCCGGCCTTGGATGTGCGCATCCGGTCATCGACGACGATGGCCCCACGGTTGTTCTGTTCGATGCCGGCGTCGTCGAGACCCAGCGCTTCGGTATTGGGCGAGCGACCCGTCGCAACCAGAAGCCGCTCGGCCTTAAGCTCGATCAGCCTGCCGCCGTCCTTGACGCAGACGGTCACACTGGTTTCGTCCTCACGGCAGGCATCGTAGGCGATGCCGCAATGAAGGGTGATGCCCTCGGCCCGGAACATGTCCGCCAGGGCTGCGGAAATTTCCGGCTCCACCTGCGGCAGCAGCCGCGAGCGGCAGACCATCGTCACCCTGACATCCATGCGCGCCATCATCTGGGCAAGTTCGGCCCCGATATAACCGCCGCCGATGACGATCAGCCTCTCGGGCAGGTCTGCCAGTTCCAGCAGCGTCGTACTCGTCAGGTAGTTCACCTTGTCGATGCCGGGAATCGGCGGCACAGTGGGCCGCCCGCCGGTGGCGATGATGGTCTTGCCTGCGGCAATGGCGTTGCCGCCCACGATAACACCGGCCCCGTTCAGTCGTGCCTCACCTTCCAGATAGGCGATGGTGTTGTATTCGGGCAGGAGGTCCGCGTACTTCTTCTGCCTGAGCGTCGAGACGAGGTCGTCCTTGGCGGCGATCAGGCGCCGCCAGTCGTTCACCTGCGCGTCTCCGGTCTGACCCGGGAAGCGACCAGCCGCCCGTGCGCCATGCAGCGCCTCGGCGGCCCGGATCATGGTCTTGGACGGCACGCAGCCGACATTGACGCAGGTACCGCCAATGGTGCCATGGCCGATCAGCGCCACATTCGCTCCCTGTTCGGCAGCCGTGATGGCAGCGGAAAAGCCGGCCGAACCGGCGCCGATGACGGCGATGTCGTAAGTCGCTTTGGATGATTTGGTCGGGGCGCAGCAGTCCGCCATGTCAGGCTCTTTCCTTGTTCGTTTGAATGTTCGTATCGCAATAGGCCGCCGCGCGGTTGCGCCGCCACAGGCCGTAGGCCGTCAGGCCAAGAAAAATGGTGAGTGCGGGCAGCAGCACGTAGTCCAGCCCGCTCACCCAGGCCGACAGGCCGAGCGCACCGAGGGCAATGACCAGCACGGGGGGGGCGCAGCAGATGGCTGCTATGACCGTCCCAACGATGCCGGTCTTCAGGATCGTGGCGTCCTTCATCGGACTCAGCTTTTGATCGAGGCCGGATAACCCGCGTTGGTAGAGGCGGCGGCAATGGCATCCGCGGTGCTCACCGACGGATCGAAGATGACCGTCGCCGTCTTGGCGTCAAAATCTACCACCACCGATGTTACGCCCGCGACGCCTTCCATGGCTTTCTTCACCGTGGCGGGGCACAAGGCGCAGGTCATGTTCTGGATGGCGAAGGTCCGGGTCTGGGCGGCCACCACCTGCTGAGAAGCGGACTGCGCGGCGGCGGGGGGCACGGCCGGTACGATTATTGCCCAGCCTAGTCCACCGAGGGCCAGCAATGCGGCGGCGAAGATGAGGGTTCGTTTCATGGCGGTTACTCCTTTGTTCGGGGTCAATAGAAAAGCGGCGCCCACCAGTTGATGGTCAGCGCGAGCAGGACGATGACGGTGGAAAGCCAGAGGGCGGTGTTGGCGATGATGGCCGACTGCGGCCGGGCGCAGTAGCTGCCCTCCACGCAGGCGGGCTTGGCCTTGAAGTAGACCTGCCGGAAGCCAAGACCGATGAAGATGAGCGCGACGCCCGCAAAGTAAGGCTTGTAGGACTCAAGGGCCGTCAGGTTGCCGATCCACGCCCCGGAAATGCCAAGCGTGACGAACAGCAGCGGCACGACGCAGCAGGTCGAGGCCAGAATGGCCCCGATCACGCCGCCCGCCGCAAAGAGTTTCCGCTTCCGGTCGTCCGTATCGCCTGCGACCTGCAACGGCCGGGTTTCTGCTTCGGTTGTGCTCATGCGTCATCATCCTCGTGTTCGTTCTGCGTTTAAGATAAGGTCTGTAGCAACTACAGACTCAAGGGGATTTTCGAGCCTATGGGCGATCACGTTTCCGGGAAGGGATTGAAGCGCGCGGATTTGGCGCGGCGGACGGGCTGCAATCTGGAGACCATCCGCTACTACGAGAAGATCGGCATGATGCCGGAGCCGCCGCGCACGGCGTCAGGCTACCGCGTCTATGATGAAGCCCATGTCTCGCGCCTGCGCTTCATCTTGCGAGGCCGCGAACTCGGTTTCTCCATCGAGGAACTGCGCGGGCTACTGCGTCTGGTTGACCGGGGCACCCAGACCTGTGCGGAAGTCAAGGCCATGACGGAGCAGCATCTTGCCGACGTGCGGGCCAAGATCGCTGACCTCAAGCGCATCGAGAAGGTGCTCGCCGCCACGGCGGCGCAGTGCTCGGGCGAAGAGGTGCCAGAGTGTCCCGTGCTGGAGGCGCTGGCATCATGATCGGTACAATCGCTGTATACGTCGGTGCCGCCGTTGCAGAGATCGCCGGATGTTTCGCCCTCTGGGCGCATTTCCGCCTTGGCCGAAGCATCTTCTGGCTTGCGCCGGGCCTCGTCAGCCTTGTGGTGTTCGCCTTTCTGCTGACCCGCGTGGACAGTGACTTCGCCGGACGCGCCTATGCAGCCTATGGCGGCATCTACATCGCAGCATCTATTCTGTGGCTCTGGCTGGTCGAAAGCCGAACGCCCGATCGGTGGGATTTGGTTGGCGCGGCGATCTGCCTCCTGGGCGCCGCCGTTATCCTGTGGGGGCCTCGCGGAACATAGACAGCGTAAGTGGCATATCTTACTTGCAAGAACGTCGCGCATTCAACTTGGATTACACCGAGGTGCGTCCGGTGGACCAATGACAGCCTTGTCAAATCTAGTGCATATCCCTTCAAGGTTTGAGCGACGCGATTTGCGCTTCGGAAAGTTTACAAGCGCGCAACACCTAGAGAGACATCTAGATGATTATGTGCGGGTAGTTTGTAAGATCTGTTGTACTAACTCTAGCTTGAAGGGCACCAAAAACGGTCATTTTCCTAACACAACAGTATATTGCCTGATAAGGGCATCTTTTGCCTGGAAATGAGCGAAAAAAATTCTACTCTAGTTCCGAAACTTCGCTATTTGACTTAAACCATCAGGTCTTCAAACTAATGCATCTCTAGGTGCTACTAGGATCTGTGCCTGCACTCTCGATCTCTCGTTGTGATATTTCATTCAACATTGCAATTGTATGGTCGAGAACCATGGTTGTTATCTGAAGCCCTTCAATTAAATGGGTCCGGTCGTCTTCTGTTGCGTTTTTTCGTGAATGAATTCGGACAGATCGTATTGCCCAATCTAATCTAGCCAAGGCATGGCCGATTTCTCGCGCAACACTTGGTGATAGCGCTTTTAGGATGTCGAATGATGGAGTTTCGACCGGGTGTATTTCGGATGAAGGCTCCACCTCGCTTAGAGCGTTTTCCTCAGCAGCAATAATGTATGCGGATACGCTTGCTTTCGCTCCGATAAAGAACGGTAGCAAAAACGCGGCCGCAACAGTTTCCTGGTCTCGCCGGGCCTGTTTTTGGGGTGCGGTCGCGGAAGCATACAATACAAGCGATGCTACAATGGCCGCGATGGCGGCAACTGCCCCACCAACAAAAGTCTGAAAGCGTTCAACGGTCGTCGTAAAGCCGGAATACGGGGTGGAAAAAACGACCAGGGTCATCGTTGCTGTGATCACGATGATGCTGAAAGCCAAAATCTTCAAACCTTTAGTCATGGGTAGCTCTTTCTTAGAAAGGTTCTCATGAGGGGCTGAAGGAGTTTATGCGGAAAAACACTCACCCTCGACCTTGTTCCTGTCGAGGGTGCGAATGAAGGCTGATGCTGGGGCTGCGCTCTGCTGCCGACCGCCTTTGTCATCTGATCACGTAAGCAGATGTTCTCCGATTAGACGCGCCGTAGCGCGTTACGTGGGAGACAGCGAAAACGTCAGTTTCGTGCTTTCGGTGAAGATCCCTCCCCGGTCGCCCGGCGTCAGGTCGCCGTAGCGCGGCTCAAACACCGGCGGCAGCGGCCGGCCGATGT
>CAXBLG010000119.1:0-6765 GCA_963976395.1 uncultured Rhodospirillaceae bacterium | reverse complement strand
CTGTTCAAGGGTGCACGCGGGCCGGAGGGGAGGGTCCAGCGCAAGGCGTTGCGCCGCTTCGGCCTCTACAGGCCGAAGGTTCGCCGCGGTCGTAACTCAAAGCTAAAGTTTAGGTGCTGACGGTCGTGGTCAGATCGGCCACCACCCCGTGCGCGCCTTCATTCCGCATACACAAGGTGTATTCGGCGACGATGAACTTCTTCATGGCATCACCGGTGGTCGCCAGGTCCTTGCGCTGCATGCGCCGCAGATACGCAACCGACGCATATTCCGGGTCCAGCACAAAGGCCGAGCGTTCCCGCTGGAAGCGGTTCGGCACAACGCGGATCTCGCCGAAGTCCGACGCATACAAATGCGCCGCCGCCTGAATGCGGTCGTCCGAGATGTTCTGCCGCGCCGAGGCCCGGCCCGTGAAGTTCGACACGTTCTGTTTGTTCGCCGGACCGACCATCAGAATTTGCGGCTCGGCGCCGTTGCCGTAACAGCTTTGAATCACCGACTTCAGCATCGCCTCGGTAAAGGCGCGCTGGGTGCCGTCGGTCGCCCCCACCGTGGCCGAGGCTGCGTTGCCGCCGTTGCTCGCCCGGCTGGTATTGCTCGACAGCCAGCTTTCCAGCGAGCGTAGCTTGCGCGCGGTTGTCGTACCGCCGGTGGTGTAGCCCTGATTGCCGGTCAGAATCGCTTCCATGTCGCGCTTCAGCTCGCGGCCGCGTTTCAGCAGCTGATATTGCAACTCCTCGCCGCGCCCGGCCTTCAGCACCGTGTTCTGGGTGTTCGATACCACCACGTCCTTGCGGCTGATCTGACAGTAGTTGTGCTCGCGCGTGGTCGGGCTGGATGTCGAGCCCGTCACGTCGTCGCCTTCGATCTGCGCGTTCGCCGTGGTCGCATCGGCCAGTACATCGGTCTGCCATTCGTGTTTGGTGGACTTGGCCGTATCGGTGCCGATGGAACTGATGAACGGGCAATCGGTGGGCGAGATATTATAGATGTGGTCCTGCAAGTCCTCGCGGTTACCCACCGCGTCGTAACTCGTATAAGTCCCTGTGGGGGAAGCCATGGGTTCAGTCTCCTAGATGATGCAGCAGCTTTGCGGCATCGCGCAGGCTGCCGGTTTTTCGGTAGCGGTCGCGCAGACGGCTCACATGCGCCTGATCGACCTCCTGTTTGGTGCGCGCCGTGCCCGGCGTTTGCATGCGGGGCAGTCCGCGCACCTTTTTTTCCGCCAGCGGGCGCTGGCTCATGAGCGTGTCGT
This sequence comes from uncultured Rhodospirillaceae bacterium, assembly GCA_963976395.1. Classification (GTDB taxonomy): domain Bacteria; phylum Pseudomonadota; class Alphaproteobacteria; order Rhodospirillales; family Rhodospirillaceae; genus UBA11612. The sequence goes on along the minus strand of CAXBLG010000119.1, from coordinate 5,510 downwards.
ACAGCATGGCTTTGTGGGCCAGCAGAACGAGGCGGTGATCTGAAAACGTACTCAACTCGTCGGGTGTCGCGCCGTAGGTCTGGGCGAGGTAGCCGGCGATTTCCTTCTTGCCGGTCTCGCGTCTGACTGCATCGCTCCAGCCCGGGATCACAGCCGCCAATCGCTGATCTTCCACGGCCAGTTTCTGGGCCTGCTCTCTCTCGCTTGCCGCACCCGTCAGCGCATCCATGCGCGACCGTTCCGCGGCCAGTTTCTGTGTCATCGCCTGCCGCGCGCGCCAGGTCTCGGCGCGGCGCATATACTCCGATGGATTGGTCTCGAATAACTTTTGATCGGGCGGCCCTTCCCCGGCCAGCGCCAGTTCGGTGGACAGCGCCGACAGAGTTTGCCGGTACTGCTCGCGCTCGGTGGCAAGCGCGCGGCGTTCGCTCGCAAGGCTTTGAGTCTTGCGGGTGTAGTCGGCGTGGCGCTGATAGCCTGCTTTCAACTCGTCCAGCGTAACCGGCTGCTCCTCGCCGTCGATCTTGACCGTGTGATGGTCTTCAGGCGTCTGCTCGGATGAAACCGGTGGTGCGAGACCGGGAGACGCAGAGTCCTCCCCGTCATCGTCATCGTCGTTATATGACTCGCCGGAAAAATCATCGGGCTCGTCCTCATCCTGCCGCGCCTGATCATTCTCGCTCAGGCGATGCAAACGCGCCGCGGCCTCGCGCAAACTGAGCCCCTGCTCGGATGCGTCATCCCCAAAGGCGGCCGCATCCGTTTCGGAGCCGTTTTCAATTTCTGGTGTGTCTTCGTTCATGGACCTGCCGAATAAATGGGAGCGGAAAAAAGAAGACCCGCCACCGGGTGGGGTGACGGGTCTTGAAAGGGAGTGTGAAATTCGGTGTGCCTTCACAGGCGCGCGCTGTCTCGGGAGTCCCTGAAACGGTTGAGGCCTGCCGCCGGAGCCGCGCCGGACAACGGTTCCGCAAACCGCCCCGGCCACAATTCCAACGATGCGAATTATGTCAAATTAGTTTGTTAGAGTCAACAATTTTAGTTGTTTTTATCCACGCCCATAAGGACCTGACATAGGTGTGTGATGACACCTTCCCGTATCCCGAGAGGGAAGGCACAGTCACGACTGGAGATATGACAGGAGGGAGTCAGCCATGCTGGGGTTCGGAAGATGGGCGCTTAAGGCCGCGTGGGACATCATTGATTTCGTTGTTACCACATGGCTGGGTGGGTGGTCGGCGTTTGGATCGGTCATCATATCGATAGCCTCGGCAGCCTGGGCTTTATTTTTGCAATGGGGCCCCATTTCAATCGGCATTGGTCTGTTCACACTTTGGGGCGGGCTCTTGGCCCTCCCTGCCATGGGAAATAAATGGGTAGAACTGCGCGGGAAAAAGCATGTGGCTGTAAAGCGCACAAAGAATCTCCGAGGTCTTATGAAAGAGGGCTCCTTGTTAACCCTCAGACAAAACTACACGAAAGCCAAACTTGTAGACTGGCACGAACGCGTCAAATCCGAATTAACAGATGAGTCTTTAGATATGTTTCAAGAATTTGAATACGCGAATGGCATTGAGAATTGCCTAGAAAAACTTGATGTTATTATCAAAGAACATGCAAAAAAACACAGGCTAACAGCAAAGGACGTTCTTTAGTATGGCACACGGTAAACATCTTTCAGTCGAAGGAAATCCTGACGCAAGAAACGTCATGCAGTTCGCTAAGCACTCCTTACAAAGCTGACAACCACTTTGGATCACGGATGGGCACTCCTTATCGCTCAGCAGTGTTTGACGGCTAAACATGCTCTAGTTCATGAAGCGCCGCTTTAATCGGCATAACCTTCCTCGCGATCTCCTTGCCTTTGGCCCGCTCGGCCACTTCAAGCTCGTAAAGCTTCTGAAGGTTCATCCAGAATTCAGAGGTCGTCTCAAATGCCCGTGCCAGACGCAAGGCTGTATCGGCAGTAATGTCCCGCTCGCCGTTCATGATCTGGGTAATGCGATTGGGCGCAACCCCCAGCGCCGCGGCCACCTTGCTCGCGCTCAGGCCCATCGGCGCAACAAACTCCTCGCGGAGAATTTCTCCGGGGTGGATCGGCGGAAGTAAAGTTGCGCGTGCCATGGCTTCGTTCCTGTCGCCTTAGTGATAATCAACAATCTCGACGTTGTACGCGTGGCCGTCTTTCCAAACAAAACACAGCCGCCATTTATCGTTGATCCGAATGCTGTGCTGCCCTTTGCGGTCGCGCTTCAGGGCCTCTAACTTATTACTCGGCGGCGCTTTTAAGTCGCTCAACTGCGTTGCGGCTTCGAGCATCCGAAGTTTACGCCGGGCCACCGACTCAAATTGCTCGAACTGTTTAACCCGCGCACCGCTCGCCAACTTGTGCGTCTGACGGCATTTGTAGGATTGAATCATTATGCAAACCTTTACGCGTTACGTCAAGCGTAATGATTGTCTAAATTACGTTCATTTATAATGACTTATACCATACCCGTATTCGAAGAATATTCTATATCGCATACCAGACTACCGGCACTCTACCCTCTCCGCCTCCCCCAAACACAGCGTCTCAAACGCCGCCTCGTTGCCCAGCACCTGGCGGATGGTCTCTTCCGTATCCGCGCGGCTCAGGCACACCGGCCGGTACACCTCGCAAAACGTATCAGTCACGGAAGCGCCGCTCGCGCAGCCGCTCAAGGCGAGCAGGATCAGCGCGGGCATCATTCGCCCGGTCCACCCGCTCCTGGTGTTCAAGCAGATCATTGCGCTGTTGCTCCGCTTTGCCGGCGTTCATTAGTCGCCGGTCTTTCAAAAACCCGAACAGCTCGGCAAGCCCGGTGAAAACCGCCTTCAAGACGGCAAGAACACTCATCACTAGCCACCGGGGTTATCTTTTACCTTCACCCCCAGCACGGCTGTAATTTTATAAACCCAGGCCAGAATCTTATCGTCGGTTTGGGTGGGCGTAATTTTGGCGATGCGGTCGAACACCAGAACGCACGCGGCCAGCACGCCCGCAATCTCGGCCCAGTGGGTTTGCACAAACTCGATCATGCTTGTTCTCCTTCGTGATTTTGTTCGGCGCTCAGGTACAAATCGGCGATGCGCCGCGCCCGTGCGCCCACCTGTTTCGCCCAGCGGCTGTGCAAGGCCTCGGCGGCGGCGCGGGTAAAGTTGCCGCCCTCCAAAGCCGCCAGCATTTTTCGAAAGCCCGCAAGGCGCGGCCAGCCGAGGTTGAACGCCATGTTCACAAGGCCCCGCTGGGCAGGCGCCGGCAATCCGCGCCACCAGGGAGCGTTTCGGTCCAGTTCGCCTTCAACGCGCGTAAGATCGTTGTCCAGCAAATGAAGCGCTTCGGCCTCGGTAATGCCGACATCCTCGATGTTGCGGCCTACACCTATTGTCAGCCGCCCGCTCGGGCAGCGATAGGCGCGCAGCATCATCGCCTCATCTCGAATCAGATCACGCACTAAATCACGCACAAGGTCACTGCGCATTTGTTCACGCATGTATGTGTCCTAGATTTTAGTTTCTGTTTTTTGGTCATCCCCGGACCTGGTCCGGGGATCCAGGGCATTCGAACACCGTGGTGCGCGGAAAACGCCGCGTTCTCCGCATCGCCTGAATTTCGCTCCTCTGGACCCTCGGCTTCGCCAAGGGTGACGGTTGAGATAAGGAGCTGCGCTGTCGCCCCTTAAAAAATGCCGCGCTTACCGCGCGCAAGGTCTTTCGCCGTGCGCGCGGTTATCTCTCCGGCCTCGACGTACTCTTCCAGATGCCGCCGCACAGCCCGCAGCACCTTCACCGCCTCGGCCAGACGAAACCTGGGCAAGTCGTCGCCCGCCTTGCAGGCCACGAACGCCTCCACATAGGTTTGCTCCAAACTGCCGAACGCCTCGGCCAGCAGCGGATGGGCAAGCACATCCCGTGCCTCACCCGCATCGCGAATGACGTCGTCAGTCATCAAAAAATATCCCGGCCAAGTGAAGGGGCGAGAACGCCAGCCGCTACATCATATACCAAAGTAGGCGTTCGCAAGATCTCAGAAGGCGAAACGAATGTAAAACCACAGGGTTTGGAACGGCTGGTCCACGGCAAATACCCAAACGACGAACGCGACGACCAACGCGACAGTCCAGTTGAACATACGCCTGCTGATTCGATGTGCGACATAAAACGTCAGTGGCGCTGTTGCTATAACGAGCGACATAGAGATGAGAATTACCGCCACGTTTGCCCATACCGGCAATCCCATCACGGAGCTGAAACTGAACCAATCACGATACTCCTGCAACAGGCGCGGCAACTGGGTGTAGATGAAAACGTAAATCGCCCACAGCGCGCAAGCGGCCGCAAAGTGCGGCGTAGCATACTTTCCAAGTTTCTCACGCATGACCGACATGAGTTTCGCGTTTTGCCCTTTCGCTTTCACTGCTCGGCTCCGCCGCCAAATTGCACGGTGGGCGCGCTTAAATGTCAGGCGACTCGCTCCAGATTGGCGTGGGGTTCCACCTGCCTTCCTGGCCCCGCCGCATTATTTCCCCTTCTATGGTTGCTCCTCCGCCCTTCGTCCAAGACACCAGGCCGGCCAGCAAGGTCGCGACACCGAAGAGTCCTGCCCTGGGTATATTCGGCCCGGCTCACTGTTGGGGCAAGATCAAATCGGGAGCCGAGCTGGCCGCTGCTCCGGCGCCAAGACCGATCCCTCCATATTTGCCCGCAAGATATAAGCGCGCCCACATAAGATCATCGTCGCTCGCCATGCAGGCGACGAACACCTCGGCCAGCAGCGGATGGGCAAGCACGTCGCGCGCCTCATTCGCATCGCGAAGGGCGTCCTCGTACATATGTATTTTCCTGTGAATTATGGGACCGCACGCGGGGCCTTGCAGCCTTAAACGTCGAAGAAAATATCCGCGATGCTCATTACCGAAAATTCAATGGCGTACCACGCCATCAGAACGGCCGATCTATAAACACAATCCAAACAAGAACTGCGATAACGAAAGCCGCACCCCGTCTAAAAGTACCTCTGCTCACGCGGTTAAGGACATAACCAATCAACATTAGTGTGCCGACACAGTAAAGCGTGGTCAGCAAAACCGTAACTGCCGTTTTTACCCAAGACGGCGGACTCTCAAATAGCGTGTAGGAAACCCAGAATTGAAAATCGACAACATAAGGAATGAACCAGAAGAGGGCGTAGAGATACACCGCCCATAGAACGCAGGCGGCAACAAATCGCGGTTCTGCAAATTTCCTGAGCTTGTCCAACATTGCTCGACCCGAGAAACCTTTACCCTGCACTAAGGTAGCCGCCGGAGTAGAACAGATAAACTAATTTCTGGGAGCGAAAGGGGATTTGCCGGTGGGATTCCAATTGTTCTCTTCTTGGCGCTTTTCTATCTCGGCGTTGATGGAGGGTGCATATTTAGCCCAGTTAACGAAGCCGCCCAGCAATCCAAGGGTGCCAAATAAACCGGCTCGCGGGATTTTCGGCCCTC
>CAXBLG010000118.1:0-6835 GCA_963976395.1 uncultured Rhodospirillaceae bacterium | reverse complement strand
GGGCGTCAAGGAAGACGGCAGCCGGTTTGATGGTGGCCACGGCCTCGAGCAGCGCCGCCGTGTCCTGTAGCCCGAGGTGCGGGAATGGGGAGTAGTGCAGGAGCTCGTCCAGCATCTCGGGGGCGGCACCCATGGCATGGCCGGAGACTTAGAAAGCCTATCGGGCAACGCGGAATTCAGAGCTGTCATCGCCAAAGCCGTAGAGCGCGCTAACGGACAACTCGGCCCCCTAGAGAAGGTGCGTAAGTTCGTGATCGCTCCGAAGCAATTCACAGTCGACAATGGCCAGATGACGCCGACCTTGAAAGTGCGCCGTCATGCCGTCGTCAAGGCGTACGGCGCGGCACTCGATGCTTTGTATTAGAAGGATACGGTATTGCTGCTGAGCGGAAACAACCCACTCTTCGCAGTGCTGGTGATCGGCACCGTGCTTGCGATCATAATCTTTAGCCGTGGCCGCGGAGAGCGCACCAAGATGATCCTTGGCGGGATCGCGGTCGCCGTCACCATGGTGGGGCTGGCGTTATTGGCCGATGCGTTTATGTAGCGCGCCGCTATTCGCCTACGGCTTCTAAATATACCTGAAGCAGCGATTCCTGTTCCTCGCGCTCTGACTTGTCCATTTGACGGATTTTCACCACCTGACGCATGATCTTGGCGTCAAAGCCGGTGGACTTCGCTTCGGAATATACCTCACGGATGTCCGCGCCGAGCGCCTTCTTTTCTTCTTCAAGCCGCTCAATTCGCTGAATAAAGCTCTTAAGCCGCTGAGCCGAAATACCTGCGCCATCGGGCATTGGATGTACTCCCTCGCAAAAACCAATCCGTGGCGGACATTAACAGCGCACCCAGCCCAAACAAGGGGGTGCACCCTGTGGATTACGAGGATAACGGGGATAGAATTTTGTCAGGCCCGATCCGCTGAGGTATTCGGCGCCCCCTACTCCACCACCGTAATTTCCGCGTGCAGCGGCTTGGTGTCCTCGAATAGCTTTTGCTGATCGGCCGAAGCCGGCTTTTGATGTTTGGATTTCCAATCTCCGATCGGCATACCGTAAATCACTTCTTGGGCCTGATCATACGATAGCTCCTCGCCGAAGTGTTCGGCTGCGGCGCGATACCATTTCGCCAAGCAGTTCCGGCAGAATCCTGCTGTGTTCATAATGTCGATGTTCTGCACATCGGTGCGCTTTTGCAAATGCTGAACCAATCCGCGAAAAGCAGCGGCTTCGATTTTGAGGCGAGTATTATCGTCCATCTCGATCTCCTTAGCAGTGGATTTCCACTAAATATGTAAAATGCTATTGAAGTCAGGTTCGCTCAGTATAGGCCCGAGGACCTTGGCAAGCAGACTCGCCCATTTTTCCTGACCGGCCTCATCGGCGACTAAGTCCTGACGCAGTTCCAATTCAACATGCGGCAAACCATGCGCCAAACCGTGAATCTTAAGCGCATAGCCGTGGGTGACGCCCGAATAGGGTTCATTATCGCCGACCACGAGCCCCTCTTCTGCTTTCAAAGCCTCCATCAGCGGACGAGGTAAGCGCTCGTCCCGGCTATACAGAACGCCGACATGCCAGGGCCGTACCGAATCTCCTGCCTTGCTCAGAGCCGGGGTGAAAGTGTGGACGGCAATGATCGCCGGTATCTTTCCCGCCCGGCGCAAGCGCCCAATCTGTTCATCGGTCGCACGATGATAGGGCCAGTAAAAGGCGTTTGCGCGCGCCACAATTTCCGCGTCAGACAAATCGGCATTAGCCGGAATCGGTGTCCCGTCGCTGGCGAAGGGAATGCATTCGGGATCGCCCAATGGACGGTTGGGGTCAATCAAAAGCCTGGAATACACTGCCAGCACGGCGGTCGCGGTCATCTTTTGCGCAAGCTTGCGGGCGACTCCCGCAGCGCCGATATCCCACGCGATATGCCTTTCTAGTTCAGAATTCGGAAGACCAAGCCCATTCATCGCGGCAGGAACAGCATTCCCCGTGTGATCACCGGTGATCAAAACGGGGGATATCGATGACGGATTAATTATTTCGACAGGCGCGGGATCTTCGGGCCCAAGAACAACAGACGACATGAACGACGCTCTATTCCATTGGGCGCCGCGTCAACCGACGAGACGCCATACCCGGGAACACCAACTCAACGGTGTTGGCCCCGCGCATCACCGCCGTTAGCGGTTCATCATTTTGACCGCGTATGGAAATAGAGATGCCGCCATTCGGCAACGTTTCAAATGATATCGGCGCGGTGTTCGCCTCACTTTTTGCCCCGGACGGATTCACCGCCCAAAAAGAGATGGTATCGGCGGTAAATTCAGTGATCATGGCTGCCCCATTGGGAAGCTGATCAACCCACTGCCCGATCAAAGGATTCTCGTCCTCGGCTGTAGCGGGATACGCGAACAAGAGAGCCGCGATGCAAAATGTTAGAACTCTTAACTGCTGTCTCACAATATCTCTCCAGCCGGACAGTCTTTGGGTCAGCCACCGTGGCATAACCGCACCGCGTTTTCTATGACCAACACACCACAAAACAGCAATGTTGGCGCGCAAGTTCGCCATTTTGCCGAGCGCTGGGCTTTTCCTATTTTGTTGGTCGGCGTGTTCGGCGCCGCGCTATCGCCGATTCTCGTTCGTCTATCGGAAGTCGGACCGATCGCCACGGCGGCGAACCGCATGGCCCTGCCCCTGCCGCTGTTCTTCGCGCTTCTCTGGTTTCGACCGCAGGATCGCCTGCGTGTATCTGCCACCAGTCGGCGCGATTTCTGGATACTGATTTTAAGCGGAGCGCTTTTCGCCGGTGACCTAGCCTTTTGGAATTGGTCAATTACACTGACCTCGGTTGCCAATGCCACCGTGCTCGCGAATACAACGCCGGTGTTCGTGGTTTTAGCGGGATGGCTTCTTTTTCGAGAGCAAGTACGCTTTCAGTTCGCCATCGGCCTTGCCCTGGCCTTGGGCGGCGTGACCCTGATGATGACCGAAAGTTTTCTGGCATCGGCGGATAACTTTACCGGCGATATCTTGGGGGTCGTGACCGCATGGTGGTATGCGGCCTACATTCTCACCATTTCCCGCGCCCGCAAACGAGTCTCGACGGCGGCTACCATGGCTATCGGCGGGTTGGCCGCAACGATTATCCTGTGGACTTTGGCGGCAACCATTGAGGGCAACGTGTGGCCGGAGACCGCGCGTGGGTGGGTCGTGGCCTTTGCCCTGGCCTTTGTGGTTCAAGTGGGCGGACAAACGCTGATTGCCGTGGCCCTTGCCCATATTCCGGCCGGGCTCGGCTCGATGCTGCTGTTTCTTCAGCCTGTCTTAGCCGCATCCTTCGCTTGGACGCTGTTCGGCGAATCTCTCAGTGTGTGGCAACTGATCGGTGCCGGCGCCATCATCGCCGGAATTGAAACCTCTCGGCGCAGCCACCGCAAACACACTGCAACATTAGCGGCACCATCATAGAACCGCCGCTCGCCTCGCGCATTGATTACGTGTACATTTCAGCTATGACAAACACAAATCCAAACCATCGTGGGCGCAGCGCCAAGATCATCGCCACCCTTGGACCATCAAGCCATGACCCGGAAACCATCGCCGATTTGTATGCAGCAGGCGCAGATGTTTTTCGGCTGAACTTCAGCCACGGCTCACACGCGGATCATGCGGCCTCCATTGCTGCCATCCGGGCCTTAGAAAAAGAGACCGAAAAGCCCATCACGATCCTCATGGACCTTCAGGGCCCAAAGTTACGTGTCGGTCAATTCAAGGACGGCAAAGTTCTTTTGAAGCCTGGCACCAACTTCCGTCTGGATCTGGACAGTACGCCGGGCGATGAAACCCGTGTGCAACTGCCGCACCCTGAAATTTTCGCGGCATTGAGGCCGGGCTCGACCCTACTGATCGACGACGGACATCTACGCTTAAGCGTAAAGGACTGCGGAAAGGATTTTGCCGAAACCGAAGTTGTCATCGCCGGCACGATCTCCGACCGGAAAGGCGTCAATGTGCCCGACGTCGCCCTGCCGATTCCGGCCATGACTGACAAAGACAAAGCCGATCTGAAATTCGGACTTAGCCAAGGTGTCGATTGGGTTGCGCTCAGCTTTGTGCAACGGCCCGAGGACGTTGCGGAGGTTCGCGCTGTGGTCGCGGGACGTGCAGGCATTCTTTCTAAGCTGGAAAAACCGGCTGCCCTGGATCAACTCGACGCCATCGTCGCGTTGTCAGATTCGGTGATGGTTGCACGCGGCGACCTCGGCGTGGAAATGCCCATGGAACAAGTTCCCGTGCTGCAAAAACGCATCATCCGCACTTGCCGTGCCCAGGGAAAGCCGGTAGTCGTCGCAACACAGATGCTCGACAGCATGATAAAATCACCAGTGCCCACCCGGGCCGAAGCATCTGACGTTGCCACCGCCGTGTATGACGGCGCCGATGCAGTCATGCTCTCGGCCGAAACTGCGGCGGGCATGTTCCCCGTGCGTGCCGTCGCGACCATGCACCGGATCATATGTCATGTGGAAAGCGACGAGCATTATTTAAAGCTGATGGATGCTGGACGCTTAGAGACTGAGCACTCTTCCCCCGCTGCCATCACCGCAGCGGCTCGTCAGATCGCTCATACATTGGACGCCGCAGCTATCGTCACCTTTACCTCGTCAGGCTCAACCACTTTGCGCGCAGCGCAGGAACGACCCGACGTGCCTATTTTGTGTATTACGCCTAGCCTAGAAGCAGGACGCCGTATGGGGTTGGTTTGGGGCGTTCATGCCCTGGTCGGCGATTTCATACATAAGGTGGATGATATCGGCGATGTCGCGGTGAAAGGCGCCGCGCAATGCGGCATCGGCCAAGAAGGTCAAACCCTCGTCATCACTGCTGGCATGCCCTTCGGCAAGGTCGGATCAACCAACATGGTCCGAGTGGTCTGGATCGGCGGCGAGACAAACAGCGATTAATCGGCAAATAAAAAACCGCGGGATACATGATCCCGCGGTCAAAGTTCCTCCCAGTGGGCGAACGCGTTGGTCGCGCTCAGCCTTGCCGCGCCTTAAAGCGCGGATTTTTCTTATTGATCAGAAATACTCTCCCTCTGCGGCGAACAATCTTGCAGTTCTTGTCGCGAGTCCGAGCAGACTTCAGGGAATTACGAACTTTCATAACAACTACCTTTTGGATGGCACGGAGTGCGAAAACGCACCCTCAAGACCGTGAAAAGCGGGCGGGTTATACCCAATGGGCCCGACCGATGCAAGCCCGGAGCCCACATATTCAGACTCTTACCTCTGTGGAAATGGCCGGAACGGGGTGCCGCGTGGCGGTCCGGATGGATTTTCCCAGGGCGGACGGGCGGCCAAGGGGTCACGATTGACGCCCGAGACGCAATTAGACGAGGACTGACACCAGGAATTCGCCGTTCCAATCAAGGCGCTACCCAATACATCTCCGGCGCTTTCCCCGGCGCAGGCTGCGCAAAATGCCGTCATAAGCATCACAACCAACGCCTGCATGACTTTTTTCACGCCAACCAAGGCAAACTCTCCAAAACACTGCGGCGCAGACCATCCCAGGGCTCCTAAATCATCCCTAAGAGCTATACCGACACCTCATTTAAAACGGACATAGGAGTGTATCAACTCACCTTTAAGAGCCACAAGCCCCCTGCTCGCGCACCTCTTGAGTGACGAAGACGCACAAGTAGATTTGAAGGTGTACTTTTGCCTCTTATGCGCGTCTGCGATAGTGTTGTCTCAATAGACACCAAAGAGAGCGCCTATCTTGCCGTCGTATTTGCCGTTTCCGACATTTGGCAGCGCAAACTCACAGCATATTTCAGTGTGACCGGAGATGTCTCGCCAGTGCAAAGACTGCGAACTGCAAACCTTCAAAAATTCCTAAGCCCGAAGATCGCGTACTTCCTCGCGGTCCTTGCGTTCGCGATTGTTCTATTCTTCCTATTTACCACCGTACAACTCGGCCGAAGCACGGCCCGAAGTGATGCTCACCTCCAGGTTTCCGTACAACTGGGTCAACTCCGCGCCCGACTTGAAGCAAATATATATAACAACGCGAATCTCGTTCAGGGCCTCGCGGCTTCAATCGCTACAGAGCCTGACATGAACCAACAAAGATTCGCGGCGCTCGCGAGCTATATTTTTCAGGGTCGGAACCAACTCAGGAATATTGGCGGCGCCCCGGACCTCGTGATTAGCATGATGTTCCCAATGAAGGGAAATGAAGGCGCACTTGGACTGGACTATACGAAAAATGAAACCCAAAGAACCGCAGCGCTGCTCGCAAGAGACTTGAATCAACTGGTCATTGCTGGACCGGTCAATCTACGTCAAGGCGGTCAAGGTTTTATCGCGCGACTGCCCGTTTTCACCGCTGATAGCACTTCACAGCCCGGCAGATTCTGGGGACTTATCTCCACGGTCATCGATTTGCAGCGACTCTATGATGACAGTGGCTTGGCCAGCAGTGAACAAACCCTATCCATCGCCATACGCGGAAAAGACGCACAAGGTGAGAGAGGAGAATTTTTTTACGGCCCCCCCGACATACTCGACAACAATCCGGAAACAACAACCGTCTCGTTGCCGTATGGAGAATGGCAACTGCTGGCCGTTCCAAAAAACGGTTGGCCCGCAACAGCACCCAATGAAAACATCATTATTTCTACGTTTTTGATCGGCGGCGCATTTATTGTATTTCCGCTACTGTTTATTGGCCGACTGCTGTCCGACCGCCAAGGAATAACTCGTGAATTAATTCAAGCACGAGAAGATGCCGATGCCGCCAATAAGGCGAAATCCGAATTCCTCGCATCG
>CAXBLG010000117.1:0-6896 GCA_963976395.1 uncultured Rhodospirillaceae bacterium | reverse complement strand
CATTGAAAATTGGCATAGCCGGTCTCGGAACTGTAGGGGCCGGCACCTTCAAGCTGTTGGAGGCCAACAGCCGAGTAATCACTGAGCGTTGTGGTCGGTCGCTTGAGGTGACCGCTGTGGCCGCGTCTCAGCGGAAAAAGAATCGTGGCATTGACCTGGATGGTGTCACTTGGTTCAACGACGGCGCGGAATTGGCGGCGCAAGCTGATGTTGATGTCGTCGTTGAAGTGATCGGCGGCGCTGAAGGCAGCGCGCGAAAAACGGTCGAAACCGCCCTTAAGCGCAAACTTCATGTGGTAACGGCAAATAAGGCACTTCTCGCCAACCATGGGGTTGCCCTTGCCAAGATGGCCGAAGAGGGCGGCGTGAGCCTCGCCTATGAAGCGGCCGTTGCCGGCGGGGTGCCGATTATCAAGGCGCTTCGCGAAAGCCTCGCGAGTAATTCCATCAACCGGATTACCGGCATCCTCAACGGTACCTGCAACTATATCCTGTCAACGATGCGGACGACCGGTCGGGACTTTGAGGATGTGCTGAAGGAAGCGCAGGCTCTTGGGTATGCCGAAGCTGATCCTACCTTTGATGTGGACGGCGTAGATGCGGCGCATAAGTTGGCTATTCTCACGAGTGTGGCCTTCGGCACGGCCATTGATATCAATGCGGTGCACGTCGAAGGTATTCGCAACATTTCGCCGCTCGATATTAATTACGCAGATGAATTCGGTTATCGCATCAAGCTGCTCGGTCTCGCCGAGCGTTTGCCTGAACGCACCGGCGGCGGGATTGTGCAGCGGGTCTATCCGTGTTTGATCCGGCCCGAGCATCCGCTCGCCTCGGTTGAGGGTGTTTTCAATGCGGTCGTGGCAGAAGGCGATTTTGTCGGTAAATCGGTTTACGAAGGGCGCGGTGCTGGCGCAGGCCCGACCGCTTCGGCCATTGTGTCCGATATTATGGATATTGCGGCTGGGCGCCACGCGCCGGTGTTTGGAGTCCCAACTTGTTTTTTGAAGGCCCTGCCGTCGGTTCCCGTTGAGCGGCATATTGGCGAGTACTACGTCAGACTTCTTGTAGTTGATCGGCCAGGCGTTTTCGCGGACATCGCCTCGGCATTTCGCGATGAGTCTGTGTCCATGGAATCGGTCTTACAGCGCGGCCGAAATGTGAACGTCAATGTGAACGTGGTCATCATTACTCACGAAACTCAGGAGTCGAATCTTGTGAGGGCGCTCAAACGTTTGCAAGCCAACGCTGCGCTTGTGGAACCGCCGCACATGATGCGGATTGAGAATATAGAAGGCGCCTAGGCTTGCGGCAAATTGTGCTCAAGCATTGCCACCAACCGCCTCTTCATAGGGACAACCCATTCTTCTTTGAGTTTTGACGAGAGAAGACCAGCGTCTTCAAGTTCGTCGCACAACTTCATCTGATGGGCGACATCGAATAAATCCACCTGACGTGAGAACTTTCCTTCACCGCCGTATGTGATGAATGATACGCCGTGGGTTTCGTAATGGGTGCCGTCCGGGCGTTTGCCGGGTCCCCGATTGAGCCAATGGCTTATGATCTGGTCTCCATTGACGGCGTAATCGATGATCGGAAAACTCCATCCCTGCCAACCTGAGCCGACATCCATGTCGCGGCCGTAATGCGTGGTCCTGATTTCCTCGCGTCCGTTGGCGACCACCAGCATCGCTCCGGCATATGGGCAGGTGTACACACAATCTTCATGGTAAAATTCATCAGCCAGCCAAGACCAGGACTTGCGACGTTCGCATTCCTTGAAGGCTTCGGCGAGACGACGGATTGAGTCCTCTACTTCACTGCGGGGGTAGGGCATGTGTTTTCCTTAATTCATTTGAGGCTTCGTCAATTTTCGGTACGAACATGTCCATGCCGGGCGGCGCAGGCGGGTGTCCATGAATCTCGCCGAACCGGAAGTTGCGCTGTTGTCGGGCGTTCGTGACATTTACATTGGTGACAAATCGGTGACTTACGTCAACGCCTATGGTCAAACCCGCGCTTTGTCTGCTGATTCCGTGATTTTTGCCTAAGGAGCACAGGAAGAGTCATCGCTTGTGGAGAACCCTTCGGCCTCGGGTTTTCGTGTATATTCGGTTGGTGATTGCAGTGGTGTGGGGTATCTCAACAAGGCCTTCTCAGATGCGGCCCAAATTGCCCGGGAAATCTAGGGATTCCGCAGATTTCCCGGCTGCGACTTTGCCGGTTGCCATCACCGACCCCGCGCTTCAATATCCGCCGAACATTCAGTACCGCCTAACCTAAAATCACGAGGCCTCATTACATGTCCCTGCAACTCGATAGTTCTTTTGCCAATGTTTTAGAGCGCAATTTAGCGCTGGAAGCGGTTCGCGTCACGGAGGCAGCGGCGCTTTCGGCCTCTCGTCTCATGGGTCGCGGCGACGAAAAAGCCGCGGACCAGGCTGCGGTAGATGCAATGCGCAAGGCGCTCAATAGCCTCAATATCGATGGAACGGTGGTCATCGGCGAGGGTGAGCGCGATGAAGCGCCCATGCTGTACATCGGTGAAAAGGTGGGCTCAGGCGAGGGACCGAAAGTAGATATCGCGCTGGACCCGCTGGAAGGGACCACCATCACCGCTAAAGGTGGCGCTAATGCGCTGGCCGTAATTGCCATGGCCGAGTCTGGAAATTTTCTGAATGCCCCGGACGTTTATATGGACAAGATAGCTGTAGGGCCTGACGTGCCCAAAGGCGTTGTCGATTTAGATAATTCTCCCGAGGATAACTTGAAGAATCTGGCGAAAGCCAAAGAGTGTGATGTGGAAGACTTGGTTGTTTGCATTCTTGACCGGCCCCGACATGGTGATCTTATTTCCAAAGTTCGTGCCGCAGGCGCGAGAATCATGCTGATTACTGACGGAGATGTTTCCGGGGTGATCGCAACTGCACAGGAAGAATCAGGGGTTACGGTGTATATGGGCTCGGGCGGGGCGCCTGAGGGCGTGTTGGCCGCTGCAGCTCTTCGGTGTATCGGCGGTCAGATGCAAGGGCGTCTTTTGTTCCGGAATGACGATGAAATCGCGCGCGCCCGCAAATGGGGCATCGATGACCTGAATCGTAAGTACGAGTTGCTGGATCTGGCACGAGGCAATGTCATGTTTGCCGCTACGGGCGTGACCAGCGGAGCCATGCTGCAGGGCGTGCGGCGTTTTCATAGCGGTGCAATCACACACTCAATGATCATGCGTTCTAAGTCCGGAACAGTGCGTTATGTTGAAGCTCATCACAGCTTTGAGAATGACCACGAATAGACCTCCGCCCTATGGCCTCAGTGCCTCTAGAAAATAGCGTATTCCTCGGCGTTGCGAGGTCGGTGCTTGGTCGGCGCTGGGAACTGCGGACTGTTGATGAAACCGAAGTCGCGGCTCTGGTCCGCGATACGCGCACATCTGATGCAGTTGCCCGCGTTTTGGCGGCGCGCGGCATTAACGCGTCAGGGGCTTCCACTTTTTTGCGGCCGACCCTAAGGGCCTCAATGCCGGACCCGAGTACTCTGACGGATATGGACAAGGCCGTAGCGCGTCTTGTTGCGGCAGTCCAATCGGGCGAAAAAATCACGATATTTGGCGACTATGACGTGGACGGGGCCACGTCCTCAGCCCTATTGAAACGGTTTTTTCGCGCCGTTGGCGTTGAGGCCGGCGTTTATATCCCCGACCGCCGGGCCGAAGGGTACGGTCCCAATGCATCCGCGCTGCGCGGGCTACAGGCGGAAGGCAGCAAAGTCATTATCACGGTGGATTGCGGTATTGTTGCTTTTGAAGCCCTGAAAGCGGCGCAAGATGTGGGGCTGGATGTGGTCGTCGTGGACCATCACAAGGCCGAACCTGAAATGCCCGCCGCTGCGGCGGTGGTTAACCCTAACCGACTAGACGATAGCAGCGGTCAGGGGCACCTCGCGGCGGTTGGTGTCGCATTCTTGCTGGTTGTGGCCATTAACCGGGCTTTGCGTGATGCGGGATGGTATGCGGACAAAGCTATTGCTGAGCCTGATCTGCGCCTATGGCTCGATCTGGTGGCTCTTGGCACGGTCTGCGACGTTGTTCCACTTAAGGGACTAAATCGCGCCTTTGTCACGCAAGGTCTGCAAATCCTTGCGCGAGGAGGAAATGCAGGTTTAACGGCTCTTAGCCGTGTAGCGCGGGTCGATAGTCGTATTACGGCGTTTCATTTGGGATACCTGTTGGGCCCTCGGGTGAACGCGGGGGGGCGGGTTGGCCAAGCTGACATCGGTACGCGTTTGCTCTCTACCGACGATGTCGATGAGGCTGCGGCCTTGGCCATGAAACTCGACGAATTTAATGCGGCTCGAAAAGACATTGAAGCGGCTGTACTGCGTGATGCGATTGAGCAAGCAGAAACGAACACTCAACCTGACGACCCACTCGTCTTCGTGATGGGTAAAGACTGGCATCCCGGTGTTATTGGCATTGTCGCTGGCCGTCTGAAAGAGCGCTACGACCGGCCCGCATGTGTTGTCGCCCTCGATGGGGGGATGGCAAAAGGGTCGGGACGTTCGGTTGCGGGGGTTGATTTGGGCCGTGCGGTTCTCTCGGCGCGGGATGCGGGCCACTTGTTTGCCGGAGGTGGCCATGCGATGGCCGCTGGTTTCACGGTTGAGGAACAGCGTCTGCCGGCGTTTGCCGCCTTCATGCAAGATGAGGTGCGACGGCAGTTGCAAGGTGAAACTTTAGCGCCACAACTGAGTCTTGATGGCGCGCTGGCAGCGTCCGCTGTTACCCCCGATCTCATTGCCGAACTTGATTGTGTAGCCCCGTTTGGTGCGGGCAATGATGAACCTCGCTTTGCCGTAGTAGACGTAAAAGTCGGCAAGGCCGATGTGGTTGGTTCGGGGCATGTGCGCTGCTTCTTGTCAGGCCGCAGCGGTGGGCATGTTAAAGCGATTGCCTTCAACAGCGCGGATTCTGAGTTGGGTCATGCGCTTTTGACGGCGGCTGGCCGCCGCATGCATGTTGCCGGAATAATTCGCGCGGATAACTGGCAAGGCAGACAGGGGGCGCAGCTTGTAATTGACGATGCTGCGCATGCCCAATGACGCGGCGCTAGCTTTAATGCTGGGTCGTAACACTATGAGCTGTATGAGAAAAAACGATTGTTGCCTCAGGTTGACGCCGCCAGGGGAAGCATGTCACGGTGTTACAATAATGAACTATGCGGCTGTTTGGCTGCGATCCATCATTTACAAATAAGTCTCAATTTTCCGGGGGAAATTTAGTATGTCTGTGATTCGAAACGCTGCTTGTGCCACGCTTGCTGTGTTTATGCTGGCGACCGGCGCGCAAACAGCAAATGCTCAAGGACAGGGCGAATTTGACGGCGCTAGGTTTACTTGTCTGGAGTACACCAACGGTCTTGGTGAGAACTCCTCAGGCAGAATACAGTCGCAACTGGGCCACTTATGGATTCTCGGCTACATGGCTGGGTTTTATAATGCCAGTGGAAATCTTGAGATGTCCGACGACGCGGGTGACCGCGATATGATTTCTAACCTAGCTTTGCAGACCTGCCGCGAATTTCCGCAAAACTCATTGCTGTCTATTTCGATGCAGGCATTGACCGCCGACACTCATAAAGTTCCCTCGGCGCCGACCATGGAATTCACACCGGCTGGTTATACCTGTGGCAACCATGTTGACGCCAAAGGCGGTTCTGCCGCCGGTGCAAACAAAGCAGATCTTGCCGACTTGTGGGCTTTTGCCTTTATCCAGGGCTATAAAAATGTGAGTTCGCCTGACATGGAAATCCCGATTGAAAATAAGGGGGCTCTGACCGGCGCGATCGAGAAAAACTGTGCCAATAACCGTGATATGGCCTTCATGGACTTAGCCGCTTTGGTGGCAAAGGCTGTTAAGTTGGAGTAGTCAATTCGGGGCTTTGCGGCTTCGAGATGTGAAAACGGGCCCAATTGGGCCCGTTTTTTTGTACTCTCAACTCACTTTTTTACGTTTGCGCTTGCCGGGAACTTTGGGTGGTGAGGATGTGTCGCCGTCGCCAAGGATACGCTGCATGAGCACGGCGTCCACCCAGCGGCCAAATTTGAAACAGGTGGAACTCAAGGCGCCGACCACAAAGAAGCCATGGCGGCTGTGGAGGGCGAGGGAGGCGGCATTGGTGCTGTCGCCGATAACGGCAATCATCTGTCTGAATCCAAGATCTGTGCAGCGCTCAATGAGTTCGGACAAAAGAGCATTGCCGACATTGCGGCCCAGGTAATCGGGGATCACGTAAACCGAATCCTCAATCGTGTAGCGATAGCCCGAGCGTTCCCGAAAGGGGCCGGAATAGGCATAACCGACGATACGTTTGCCCTTGGTCGCGACGAGATAGGGCAACCCACGGGCCTGGATGCGCTGCCAGCGGGCCGTCATTTCGGCGACGGTCGGTGGCTCCTCCTCGAAGGAGGCCGTGGTGGAACGCACGTAGTGGGCATAAATCTCCTGAATGGCCGGCATGTCTGCCTCGATGGCCAAGCGTACCCGCACCTTTACTGGGCCGGAGGGTGTTTTTGTAGATGCCGCGCTCATGGTTTACCGAAGAAAAAGGTCATAACGAATCAAGTGCCCTCTTGTTTGCTAGCACCGTTGTGATGTATCGCGCTTTTCCGCCATGGTGCAAGCCTGGACTGTTGAAAGTCGCCTGAGAGTCCTGGTCCTTCGCCCTCTCTATGGGCCCGTGCGTCAGAGGCTTGATTTATGTGGCGCTACCCGTTATCACCCGGTGCTTCCGCGCCTAGCCGGCCTTTACGTCCCCATCGTCTAGAGGCCTAGGACACCGCCCTTTCACGGCGGCAACCGGGGTTCGAATCCCCGTGGGGACGCCACTCTTGGACCAAAG
>CAXBLG010000116.1:0-6929 GCA_963976395.1 uncultured Rhodospirillaceae bacterium | reverse complement strand
CCACTTCACCGCAGTCTTATCGTCCTGTGGAACACCTTTTCCTTGGCGGTACATCTGTCCCAGATTGGACTGGGCGGTGGCATACCCTTGTTCGGCAAGAGGTGTCCATTCCCGCAGAGCAGTTGCGAAGTCCCCACTCTCGTATGCGGTTACACCCTTTTGGAAATCAGCAGAGAACGCAGGGGTTCCCACCAAGAGGGTTAGGAGCAGGACAGGTAGGATGAGTAATCGTTTCATCGGGGAAGTCTGGCAGATTATGTCTGTGAGGGGTAGAGAGAATGGGGAAGTGCTGCCTAGCCTAGTAATACTCGATCTTCCTACCCGGCACGTGACGAGAAAACAGGGTCTGTTTCAGTTTTCCATCTTCGCCGAATACCCCTACCTCAACGAAAACACGCTCGATGATGAGCGGTTCGTCAGCGGGCTTCCTTTCCAGCTTTGCAATACGTTTTTCAAGGCTAAGCAGACTGGCCATGTTCAAGCGCCTCCAGTCGGCTTTCAAGGAACTCGGCCTCTGCCATCCGCGTCATTCTGTCCAGCATATAGAAGAGCTTGGTGCCGTCCTCAACGGGTATCCTCCCTTCGCAGACCCGCCGGTAGACCCTTGCAGATTCAGACCTGATGGAGCCCATCGTATTCAGCCGCCCGGGCTTGCCGTAATTGGTTGGAAGAAGAAGATCGCCATCGCGGGGCGCCACGATTTTCAGCGTTTTGAGGTTATGGGACATTGAAAGCTCCTTGTTCTTAGGGGGACGTTGCCAGCCAACGTCAGGTCGCGCTTGCCATTGCGGGCGGGTTATTCGTTGCGGGATAGAACGCGCGGACAAATCGAGCGGGGACGACTGTTTGACCCTTTAGTTCAAAACCATAAAGCTCGAACAACTCAGCAGAGCCGATGCGATAGCCAAGCGGAACGGGTGTCGCGTACAAGCGGTTCAGCGGCGGCATAGTTTTGATCTCGGCTGGCTTGGTTTCCTGAATACCCAGAATGACAGGTGCACCCAACCTGCACGTTAGAAATCCTTCGATATCGTTGATTGTGCGGCTGTCCCAAGCGATGCGTTGTTTGCGGTTCTGGCGTCCGATGCGTTTGTACGTTCCGAAGCTGACGGTGGGTGCATTTTCTATTTTGGGATACATATAGGGAATGCACCCAGCGTGAGACTGTTCTCGCCAACGCGCGGATTTCATGGTGTTGCGCGATATACCCAGTATTTTGGCGGCATCGCCGACACTTTCTACCCAGACCCCATACTTCGCCCAGAGTTGGTCATCTTTCGAGGGCGGCATCCACTCCAAAGCCTGATCCACATCGATATCCAAGGGCAGATTGCTCAGAAGGACAATTTCGACCGGATTATCAGCTGTTCGGTTCACCCCACGGGGGCGACCTGCTGCCTGAACAACTTGATCCTCGCAGATTGCATGTCGAACGCTCTCCGCGAAGGCGTCTGGGTGAACGTCAGCATCAACTGTGACATTGGCAATGCGGACAGTGCGTTTCAAATACCAGCCGTTCAGAGGTTCGACCAGCTGCCCGCTGATCGACCCAGCAATCGTTTCAACAGCCTTCGGCGGCGGCGCTGTGCGACCGACAATAAAAGCGCCGGTCACGTCTTTCCAATCGTCCCGGCCGGTTATGCCGTTATGGTGGGCAATGCTCATGAAATTGGGGATACTGTGTCGAGCCTTGATGCTGTCTTCGACGCCCTTCTGCACGATCAGCAGCCAAACGCCGCCCTTTCGCCGTGCTTCTGCAAGGCACCACCACCAAAGCTTGTCTATGGCGGCATCGGTCTTCAGTGAAGTCAGCGAGAACGACCGGGAATAATACTGGCACACGGTCTGATAGGACGTCTCCGTCTTTACGTAGGCCATCAAATAGATACACGGCAACCACGGTTCGACCAGTGCAAGGTCCATAGTGCCGTCGATATGTAGCGTCGGGGCTTCCCAGTCCGATGCGATTTGGCGAATGCCGGTTATGCGGATGGCACGATAGGCAATACCGTTTTCTTTGACCGTCTCGGGCGTTAGCCGTCCTGACGTGCCGCCGCTTTCTACTATTTCGGCCAATGTATTCCAGAACCGGCTCAGGCGGCCAAGTTCGGTATTCACATGATTTCGTTGCAGAACTTCGCGTCTTTCGGCAGGCGTTAACCCAGCTACAACGATATCGGGCAGCTTGCGTTTCCATTCAAGCCCTGCTGCCTTGCGGCATTGTTCGGCAGTCAGCGTTATCATGCCTGCCGTTAGGGCGTCGGCGTCGAACAGGGGCAGAATAGCTTTCCGCAGTGGCATCAGCTCAGCTTGCAGATCAGCGGTCGGATCGTTGCCACGAGGGTGGTCCGGCAGAGCTTTGACCATCTCCGGCGTTATCCGCTTAGGTGAATCATAATCTGTGCCGTACAGGCCCGCTTGCCAGAACGCCTCGTCGATAATGAGCAGAGATGGCTGTGGTACCGATTCCGGCCTCTGGCTGAATAAAGCATGGTGCGCGACGATCCAGATATCCGCCTGCAGCTCGAACTGGTCCGTATAGCGGCAGGGGTAGAACTGACAGCCCGGTCCCCGCTTCGGATTGCATACGGTCGCTTGCGGGTCTCCGCCAACAGCCTGAACGTCCCTCACAGCATCTGTGTCGAGGCACATCAGAACACGTTCGTCTTTCGGAAGGTCTAGATTGCCGGGAATGGACGGGTCATCTGCCTCGCGCCCACGCCAAGTGGCGACCTTGATATCGGTACCTGTATTGCGAATTCGGGCTTCCAGTTCAGTGCCCACCGCATGTGTCGGAACAGCGAACGTGACGGGTCCATTTCCCGATTTTACCCAATCAATTGCGAGCCTGATTGCTTCTTCTGTTTTGCCGACGCCAAGGTCTACTCGAAGGGCGCGCTGACAAGTGGTCGCGTCACCTGAAACCGTAAACTCCGGTATGTCGTACTTTGATAAATCAATGATACACTTAAAATTCTTTGCTGACAAAATATCGCGCGCGGCCTGCTGCATCTGGGCCTTCAGTTCTGTTCGGGCATCCGAAAGCGAGCAACCACCCCGACTGCTCGCGGGCGCAGCAATCGCGTTTATGCGATCGCATATGGCCTTCGGTCCATCTGACTGCAGCAAATCATTAAAGTCGCTCTTGTCACCATGCCTGAGGTTATGCGGGAAGCATTCGAGAACTGTCCGCCCGTTGCGCCGTTGCATACGAATATTCTTCATCTGTTTTTGGCGTTTGGAATCGATGTGCTCGGTAGGGTCGTCGTCCCGGCACAGGATAATTTCACGGTCTGCCGGTATCTGTTCCATGTCTACGGATTCATGTATTCCAAGGCTGATCCGTGTTTCGTATCCGGTCGCGAACCATACAGACAGTCCCGTCTCCGGACCTTCCGCGATACAAATCGGGCCATCTGCGCCGGGGAACATAACCGTCCGGCCCAATTGCGGGCCAAGGCTGCTCTTTACCTTTTTGCCGTTTACCAGCCCCAGCCGAGGCGTCCCATCCGACTTTATGTATATTCTCTGGATTGCATGAACGCCGCCCTGCGGGGAGAAAATTCCAAAAACGAGATAACCGCCGCTATGCCAACGGATGGCATCGGGCCATATCTTCGGCTTAATTCCGCGATTATGAAGATATGTTTCACCCGGCGTTCCCAAGATATGGTCAGCCTGATCCCAGATTTGTTGAGCACGAGTTGCATTTTTCATCGATTTAAAATCGATATCAACTGGCGGCTTCGAGTCGGGTGTTTTAACTGGCCCTAGCGATAGTTCGACGTCACCCAGATAATCTCGCGCCCAGTCAGCAGCAGCACGCCAATCCCTGAGACCAAGCTCACGCTGGATTAAATCTATTGGGCTACCACCCCGTCCTAACTCATGATCAAACCAACTTCCGGCCTTTCGGCCGCTCAGTACGACCGAAAGGCTTCCGTTCGAACCTGAGCGTAACTCCTGACGCTTTGACAGGGATTTGTTCGGGACAATGCCGAGCGCATCGCAAAGACCAAGCATGTCGCGCTGCAAAGCGGCTTTGATCTTTTGGGTGTTGAGGCTCATGACTGCTGCCGATGGCGCTGAAGAAACTCTTCCAGATCGTTGGCTGTGATAAGTGTCCGTGAACCAATTTTGAATGTCGGAAGCTCGCCGTCAGCTATTCTCTGGTAGAGAAAGCTGCGACCGAGTCCAGTTGCTTCGCAGGCATCTTTAATGCCGTAGCTGAGCTTGTCGGAAGTCTGCATGTCACCAAATCCTTTTCTGTTATCCGGCTGGATTGCCGTGAGAACAGATGGATGATGGAGCAATGCCAATTTGTAGTAAAAACAGCTATATAGGCCATATAAATGATGTGCTGAACCCCTTTGTGAGAGCGGATTTCGGCCTATTTTTGCCCGGCCGATTCGCGATCAATATCCCTCATCACCGCGTCTGCTTTGTTGAAAGCGTCGTGTAGCTTTCCCAAAGCGGACTCACTCATCCCAAGGTCCTTGGCAAGCACAACAATGGCATCGGCAGCGGACTTACCCGTTTCCTCGCGGTATTCGCATATCGTTTGATGCGCTGCGTAATCTCTTGGAAAATTTGCCAATTGTTTCCGGTGGGGACCCTTTGGATGAGAAACCTTCAAGCGCACCTTGCTTGGGTGGCTACCTTCAATGAATGCAGCAAGGTCGTTGCGGAATTCATCCGTCAGTTCTACGCCATCCTTAAGTATATCAATCACCTTCCTGGGATCGCCCTCGGCTAGGAATTTGATTGCCTCTTTCTGAAAAATCCAACGAACATCAGCCATTGATACCTCCACAATATTCCGCCCAAGCGTCCATCAGCTTTCGACGCTTTTCGAATAGATCACCGCGCCGGTACGCGGCCTCAACTTTGTCCTTCACGGTATGAGCCAGCGCCATCTCGGCCACGTCACGTGGGAATGCAGTTTGCTCCGCCGCCCAATCTCGGAAAGTCGATCTGAAGCCGTGAACGGTCAGATCGCCGCGCCCCATACGCTTGAGCAAGGTCAGACAGGCCATGTTCGAGGGCGGTCTCTTAGCTTTCTGGCCCGGGAAGACATGATCGTTCTCGCGCAACCGAGGCAGAGACTGCAATAGCGTCACTGCACCGCCAGATAACGGAACACGATGTTCCCTGCCCGACTTCATCCGTTCACCGGGGATCTTCCACACGTGGTTCTCGATTTCGTCCCATTTCGCGTTCAGTGTTTCGCTTGTCCGTGTAGCTGTCAGGATGATGAACTCCAGCGCTAGAGCCGCAATACCTCCTTGCTTTCGTAAATCTGTCATAAATCCGCCTATCTGCTCATAAGGCAGCGCCGGATGATGTGTCGCCTTGTTCGCTTGGGCTGACAGCAGGAACTTCAGGACGCTCAGTCGTGCCGGGTTCTCGGATTCGCGCAGGTCTGCTGCGATCGCCATGTCGATCACGATCTCTATCCGCGACCGGACGCGGCGCGCCGTCTCGGGTTTCTCCGTCCAGATCGGCTCCAGAATATCGACTATATCGCGCTTTGAGACGTCCTTGACGTGTTTGTCACCGATAACCGGGAAGACATAAGCCTTCAGCGTGCTCGGCCATTGCTGCCGATGCTTAGCGTTCTTCCAGCCGTCTTGGTTCAGCCGGATATATTCCTCGGCACATGCCCGGAACGAAGGCCCGTGACGCGTTGCTGTTGCTGCGGAGACTTGGCGTGCCTTCCGGTCGTCAATCGGATCAATTCCGTTCGCCACCAGTTTCCGGGCATTGGCCGCGATGTCGCGCGCATCGGACAATGGAACGGACTGCCACGGGCCAAGACCCATATCACGGGTCTTCTTGTTCAGAGTGAACCGATATATCCATGACTTCGCGCCGCTCTTGGTGACTTGCAAAAACAAGCCCCCACCGTCGGCGAGCAGGCCGGGCTTGATGATTGCTGAAACTGCTCGCGCGGTGAGCCGATTAATCTGCCGTGCCATACGATCTACCCATGTTCTTACCCATATCCGTAACGTGGATTGTATTGGATAGATATGGATACGGATAGACAAAAACTCCAGAATACAAAGGAAAAATAGGTATTATCTGGATCGTAATGGACGCTATGAGATATGTATTAGGCGGACTCCCGCTCCGCCAATTTTTCCGTTTAACTAATTGGTATAAAACGGGAAAATAAAACACCAATGAATCATACCCATGTTTTTACCCATACTTGTGCAGCGGATACGCATGGACATTTGACGGATTTGACGCCTGAAAATGTCGAGGCCGGGGGGGGGGGGGAGGTCACAGGATAGCGTTTAAAGCCCCCCCCCTTACGACTAGGAAGCGCATCATCTGACGGGAGGGTAGTTTCTCACCCCTCATCGCGCTGTACGGTCCTGCCGCACGGCCTTAAGGGCCCTTCTAAACGAAGATCACCCCCGGCACCCCCCATTTCAGGACCCCCCCCCCCGGCATCTGGGCGGCTTTTTTTATGGGACCGGCTATTTAGGGCAGGGCCAAGCTTCGGCGATCAACACCCTTTGAATTTCTTCCGGACACATTCACGGGCGAGGTCTTGGGCTTTTTCAAGTTGGGATGGGGTCATTTTTGTCGCAACTAAATCTCGCAACTTACCACCATTCTCATTCCCATTAGAGGCACCAAGATTTCCCCACATATGGGCATAGACATTATCCTGTATTACACCGTGTCCAAGTGCATACATCACACCCAGATTGGACTGGGCGGTGGCATACCCTTGTTCAGCAGCAAGTCTGTACCACTTCACCGCAGTCTTATCGTCCTGTGGAACACCTTTTCCTTGGCGGTACATCAGTCCCAGATTGTACTGGGCACGGGCATTCCCCTGTTCGGCAGCAAGTTTGTACCACTTCACCGCAGTCTTATCGTCCTGTGGAACACCTTTTCCTTGGCGGTACATC
>CAXBLG010000115.1:0-6941 GCA_963976395.1 uncultured Rhodospirillaceae bacterium | reverse complement strand
CGCCAGCACCAGGGCCGGCCGTTTCACCTGCTGGATCACATGCGCCATGGTGAAAGTCTTGCCCGAGCCCGTGACCCCGAGCAGCACCTGATCCATCTCGCCCTGGGTAATCCCGCCGATCAGCTCCGCAATCGCCGCCGGCTGATCGCCCGCGGGTTTGTAGTCGGAGACAATCTCGAACGGCCGCCCGCGATCCTGCGGCGCCGCGTCGGATTTCAGGTCGGGCTTCACGGCGCCGTAAAGCGGCAGCGGGCGGGTGTCGTCGAGTTGGGTGCTCATGAGGGGAATGTAGGGGGTGGGGGCGGGGGAGGGAAGAGTATGAAGTGATTGGTTAGCGGTGTTATTTCACGAGCTGGTTCTAGGCGGCCTCATGCGTGGAGGAGATCGAGATGTTCGGGCCATTATCCTCGCTGGTGATGCGCATGCGTCGAGAGTAGTGCGAAGAGTCCAAAATTTGAACTTGGGGAAGGTCGAAATCACATTGGATGTTGGCGAAACACCAATTACGTGAAATTCTTTTCTTGGTTGGGTTAAAGTTAGATACGGAGCTGCCGTGCCGCGTGGAGCAAAGAATATATTCATTAGTCACAGGCATGGGGATGAAGCTAGGATTCACCAGCTTAAATCGATTTTGCGTGACGCTGGCCAGAATGTGCGAGACAGCTCTGTTTACAGCGGCAAGGGAAATCGTGCGAACAACGAAACCTACATAAAAAATCTTTTGGGGAGGCGGATCAGTTGGGCTGGAACGGTTCTCGTTATTGTTTCAAAGAATACTCATCGATCAAAATGGGTAAATTGGGAGATAGCGCATGCTAGCCGGAAGGACACTAGGATCGTTGGAGTTTGGGCGGATGGCCAACCGACTTGTGCGGTTCCTAAGGAACTTCGCCAATTGGCGGATGCTATGGTGCCATGGGATGGCAAGAAGATACGTGATGCTATAGATGGGAAACTTGATGGATGGCACGATCCCGCTGGCACACCTTTGCCAATTTGCAAACTTCCCGACATCAAATGCTGAAGGTTGAGGCATGATCCGCGCCTACGTTGTCGAACATGATTTGGGGTTTGCTCCAAACCCTTTCCACGGCGTGTGCACCCTAGCGACATGCAAGCCAGAGATTCGGGCGCATGCGACGACAGGAGACTGGGTCGTTGGTGTGGGATCGAAGAACGACGGAGGGCGCGGCCGGATGGTTTTCGCCATGCAAGTCGATAAGGGAATGACGTTTCAAGAGTACTGGGACGACGATAACTTCCAAGCGAAGAAGCCGAACTTTTATGGCAGCCTAATGCAGGCTCAAGGAGATAACATCTATCATAAAGTAGACGGTCTCTGGGTACAGGAACCCTCTCGCCATACGCATTCGAACCCGGAAATGACAGCACGTCATAAAGAGCGAGATACAAGCCGCGATGCCGTCTTGATTTCAAAGCGGTTCGTCTATTATGGGGCCGATGCAATTGAGATCCCGACTTACCTTGCCGCCGCGGATGGGCGTCGGCTCTGTCTCGATGGAACAGGAACTCCTAAAGGTGGTCTTCAAAGGAACATCAACTTGGACGAAGCCGCTTTGACGAATAGGTTCGAGGATTGGTTGGAGCAGGTCGGGGTTTGGGGGCGCGTCGGGGAACCTTGTGAATGGCGTAAAGACAATCAGATCAAGGCAATGCTTACGCAGGAAACATTCAGCAATGGATAGTCAGTGCTTTTTGACAGCCAGGGAGTGATTTTATGGGTGACGACCGCCCTCTCTGTTTTGTCGTCATGGGTTTTGGCAAAAAGACGGACTATGAGTCTGGCCGTACCTTAGATTTGAATGCAACTTATGAGGCGATCATCGAGCCTGCTGTAACGGAAGTTGGGCTAAGGTGCGTACGTGCGGATGAGATCATTCATTCCGGTGTGATTGATGGGCGCATGTACGATATGCTTCTGCGCTCCGATCTCGTTGTCGCAGATATCTCTACTGGAAATGTCAACGCAGTCTATGAATTGGGTGTACGACACGCGCTCCGGCCTTATTCGACGATTGTTATGAAAGAAGAAGACGGTCGTCTTTATTTTGACTTGGATCATGTGAATACTTTTCAATACAAGCATTTAGGTGAAGATATAGGGCACCGGGAAGCGACTCGCGCTAAAACAGAACTCGTCTCGCTGATCCAATCTATTATGAGCGCAAAAGCTCCTGATAGCCCTGTATATCATCACCTCCCTGCTCTGCTACAGCCGAACTTGAGCGACGAGCAATTCGATAGGGCTGTCGACGCGACTGAGACACGGGAATGCAGGCTTTCATCCCTTATTAAAGAAGGGAAGGAGGCTAGCGCAGAAAGCCGACATGATGTTGCTGCTGTAGCGTTTGAAGCAGCTCACAATCTCAGTCCTGAAGAGCCATACCTTATCCAGCAATGGGCATTGGCAACTTATAAATCAAATGCCCCTAGCGAAGAGAAGGCTCTTCGCGAAGGCTTGAAAATCATTTCAGAGCTTAATCCGGATAACTCCAACGACCCGGAAAGCCTGGGAATTACCGGCGCGATGTATAAACGACTCTGGCTACTCAATCGAAATCCAGATGACCTAGATAGAGCCATCACATACTACAGACGTGGTTTCGAGATACGCCGCGACTATTACAACGGTGAGAACCTGGCTGTCTGTTACGATTTTCGCGCCGATGTACAGAGGGAAAAAGCTGAGGCCGACTATGACCGCAAGACCGCGTACAAAGTTCGAGAGGCTGTAGTCATAATTCTATCGGAGGTAATACGATCACCTTTTTTTGCGGATCGAACAGATCGAAAATGGGTGTATGCGTCTCTCGCTAACTGCAACTTTGCTCTGGGAAACGATGGCACAGCTGATCATTTCGAAGGCTTATTCAAAGGCGAAGGGCCTGCGGATTGGGAAGTTGAGACTTACGAGGCGGGTAAGGCTGCAGTTCTAGGTAAATAACGTAACAAGAAAAGAACGCGATCTCGCGCATTGTTAACATGTATTCGCGTGCCGTCGGCTACTTCCGGAATTACCAAATACGATGAAAAATTTATGTGTTTAAACCCTAAGTCAACCGAGGTCTACGATACCTATTGGAGATTCGCTGCAGAGCGTTTAGCCGTGTACTTTCGAAGACTATCTGATCCGCTAGGCCCATGGAGCTGTGACCCAATTCTAAGCGAATATCGATTTACTAATGTGTACCGCGTGACCGACCGTGTGAGTCAGTATCTGGTCAAGGAAATCCAGTACGGTGCGGAGAGATCAAGGTCACCGAGCGAAGTATTTTTTAGAACGATTCTCTTTAAAATATTCAATCGCATCAGTACTTGGGAGGCACTTGAGTATAAGCTCGGGCCAATCAGTTGGCAGAGTACCGATATTGAAAAAATCGCAAAAGTTCTCGACGATTTGATTAGAGCCAATGCGCGAATATACTCAGCCGCCTATATTATGCCGTCACCGGGGTTTGGCCATCAACGTAAACATTTAAATCATCTTGCGTTACTAGATAAAATGATGCGCGATGGCCTTCCCGGCCAATTGAGTTCCGCAAATAATCTCAAGTCCGCCTATGAAATGATCCTCACCTATTCCGGCCTCGGCCCTTTCCTTGCGTTCCAATATGTGATTGATCTCAATTATTCGCCTTTAATAAATTTCTCTGAAATGGATTTCGTTGTCGCCGGGCCTGGTGCTTTGGATGGAATATCGAAATGCTTTGAGAATAGCGCGGCGTTAAACCCCAGTGATCTCATCCGCTGGGTTGCGGAGCGACAAGATGAAGAGTTTGCGTATCGTGGACTCCAGTTCGATGGGCTGTTCGGAAGACGCATGCAACTCATCGACTGCCAAAATGTTTTCTGTGAGATTTCTAAGTATGCTCGTGTGGCGCACCCGGACGTGGCGGGAATGTCAGGGCGCAAGCGAATTAAACAACGGTATAAGCCAAGTGTTGGCACATCGTTACAAATACCGTTTTTCCCACCCAAATGGCATCTAGGCGTCGATGTCGCGGTGGATGTAAATGAGAAGCAGAGCATTTCTGGACAGTTGAAACTTCTCTAAGATCGTTGCCAAAGCTTCAGAATGTGTCGCCAATACCGATTGCCGTGCATAAAATATGTTTTCTTCCAGATTGCGCGACCGTGACACGAAATTCCACGATGGCCTGATCCCACATAGCCTGCCGCACTCGCCCTCTTGTTGTCACAGCAATTTCCGACCCGTCTATTTCGCCAATGTCGATCAATTCGAAGTCTCGTTCGCAAGCATCCTGAATAGATAGAGCATCAAAAATAGCGCGCTTTATAAGCCTCTGGCCCGTCGGATCGTCGCGAGTCTCTGCATCCGACGCCGCTGAGCCAAGTGCCGCCACTGGACCGCTTAGCCCAATGTGGACCAAAGGTTGGTATTCAATTGTACGTCGGGCAAGATCGAGCGTTACCGTTCCTTGGCCTCTTTCATGTAGTTCATAAAATATTGCGAATCCGTCATAAATTGCGTCTTCCCATTCCCAATACTTGCTTTCTGAAACTTCATTTTCGCGTACAAAATTTTCAATTACTTTAAGCAACTGAAAGCTGATTTCTTCGCGTGTCGCAAACAGCCTTATATTCTTGTTTCCGTTCGAGGGGGTGCGCATTTTGGCTTGCCTAACTCCCTCAGCATGGATCGCATTAATGAGGGCTTCCTCCATTATCTGAGCGCGCGCGCCATCTTCAACTTCATCCGTCTTAGGGTCGGCCTTCCGCTTTCTGCCCAGTAATTTACGAATAACGGGCGACCACCCGAGTTTCGCAACGAACGCCAAATGAATAACGTCGTGGAAGCGGTAGCCATCATCCTTGCGCGCATTATCTGTGAGAGGATCTCCGAGCCGACGGCGGTTGATATACATCTGCTCTTGATTGTTTGGGCCAGACAAAATATTTACCGTCATTCGTCGAGGAAACCGCTGAGCTTCCGGAAAATGGTCGTCCTCGTCATAAAGTGGAGTTGGCTCACCTCGAACATGTCTCCGTGACACCTTTTTCTTGTTTGCCTCTACAACACCATTCAACGACAGACCGTATACCGACGCAATTGCTGCTATATGCCAAACAATGTCGCCTAGGACATCTTCGGCAGGCCGGTTTTCCAATCCTTTATTCAGCTCGTGTTCGAAATCTGGAAGTTTAACGTGAAAAAGCTCCGCACAGTGCCGTGATAGTACTGCTAAGCAAATTTCAACTAGTTTTTTTCCTTTGGTTCGTGCAGTTAAAAATGCGATATTTTGGTAATCATCAAACTCCATATCCTGTGATAGAACGATAAAATCGGGTGTAGACTTGAGAAATCTCGCTCGTTTTTTAGGATTAAGTGTTTTTCCAAATTCCCATGCTTGTTTACCGCTGGATTTAATTTTTTCCTGCAAATTTATAATGTTTTTGCGGAAGATATCATTTAGTTTAATTCCATTGCTCGTCTGTGCGGCGGAAGTGCAGTACCAAATTAAATCTCCGGGTTCTTCGATGATTTCTTCATTTGGTTTATCCCAATCATCATCGCCTGAGATTAGTCGGCGCTTCACGGCAGAAACCACTGATCCTAATTCACCAGAAATGCCGTAGAGCGCTACATCGAAATTCTTAGCTTTGTCAGTTCTTTGGACGAACTCGTCGTAAGCGGAAACTTTCATTCATTTTATCCGATCCAAAATTTCAACAAACACAATCCACGGTGGAATGATTTTGTCAAAAATAAATATTCTTAATCGGGTGTTTTTTCTTCTCATTGAGAAGATGGGAGCACACTACCAAACCAAGGGAACACCCATTTAATTCCCAAGAGCTGCGGGCACAAATCCGCATAATCCCAGTCCTCTGCGACATTTGTCGCGCGCTATGCAGTCTCCGGCGCCTTCAAGCTCTCATAACTCACCACCCGCCGCAGCCCACTGAACAGCGACACCGCGAAGGACGCGGCGAAGGCCAGCGCGACGAACACAATCCCGACCTCCGGTCCGGCGGCGCCCGCGACCGCGCCGCCGATCAGCGCGCCGAGCGGGCGGATGCCGTAGATGGCGGTCTGGATCACCGCGTTGACCCTTCCAAGCAGGGCGGGCGGGGTGACGAGCTGGCGGACGGAGTTCTGCGCGATCAGCCACATGGCGGGGCCGAAGCCGAGCCCGAAGAAGCAGGCATAGAGCAGAATATCCGGACTGCCCGGCCCGATCTGGGTCAGGCAGGCGGCGGCAATGGCCGAGCTGCCGGGACCGAACAGCAGGATCGCTCTCGGGGCGAGCTTGTCCGCGACCCGGCCCGACAGCCAGGCGCCGGTAAAGGCGGCCAGCCCGAAGGCGGAGAGGGCGATGCCGAAACTGCCGGGATCAAAATGGTAGATGTCCCGGATGGCGGGAACGAGCACCACCAGCAGGGCGGCAAAGGCGAGGTTCCAGAAGATCGCGCAAAACGAGATGGCGAGCAGCAGCTTGTGCGCCACCACATAGCGCCCGCCCTCGAGGATCCGGGTGATCCGGGAGACGCGCGGCGCCTGGGATGTCTCGAAGCGCGGCAGGGATGCGGTGAAGGCCAGCGCGCCAAGGGCCGCGCATGCGGCGGCGGCATAGATCAGCGGCGGGGAAACCCGCGCCACGATCAGGCCGATAATCAACGGGACCGCGAAGCTGCACAGCGCGCGCGGTGTCTCGATGGCGGCATTGGCGCGGGCCAGCCCCGCGGGCGGGACGGCTTTCGGCAGGATCGACAGGGCGCTGAGGGCGAACAACACGGTGCCGAACCCGGCCAGCGTGATGCTTGCCCCGAACCAGACGACGTTACCGGCCCAGACGCCGAGCCCGGCGCCGGTGAAGCCCGAGAGCGCGATCAGGGAGGAGGCGATGGCAAGGCTGCGCAACTGCCGCCGGTCCACCAGCATGCCGAAGGGGATCGAG
>CAXBLG010000114.1:0-6976 GCA_963976395.1 uncultured Rhodospirillaceae bacterium | reverse complement strand
CAAACCCTCACTTAGCAATTTAGCCGATCTGTCTCATGGGTGCTGACGGGGAACAACATGCATGCAGCGGTACCGGCATGAGGCGCCAACTAGACTGCGAAGAGAAGCGTGACCCAGACTTGGATGTGGACCGGATCAAAGACGAGAATATGGAGCTTGACCCGAATGCCCGATTAGAGAAGCGGACGTCAGGAATCCAAAGTCAGACGACCCTTTGGCCTCCTACTGTCATTTGTTAAATCAATGCAGAGAGGTGGTTTCGGCAAAAGTAGCGAGACTTCGAATTTAAGCTTCTCCGAGACGGGTTCGCATTAGACTGACAACACTTGCAATATGGTTCGCCACCTCACCCGCGTGGGGGATGCGGGGCGGGCCTGTTTCTTTAGATTCCTCAAATCTTTGTTCGACGAGGGTGAAAATGCCGCCCGATCACGAATAAGTAATGAGAACTGCCTAATGGAGGGCAAAATAATCGAAGATCTTCGAATACATGTTGGTGGATACGATCAAGTAGGCGACCGGTCGTTAGCTTCTATATCGGCGCTCCGAAAGTCGGCGTGGGAGCACCGTTACCCCCATTATGCCCAACAGGTCAGCCGGTGGGATGACCAATTCGACTCCAGCGCAATCCTATTAACGGCTTCAATCGCAGAAAAACTCGCCGGAACGGCTCGGTTGAATGTTTGTACGTTTGAAATGGCTTTCGGCCAGTTTGGGCACGTTCCGAACTTTGCTAAATTTATTCGCCAATTCAGTCCTCCGATTGCAACAATGACGCGGTTGGCGATCTATCCGGAGTTTATGGGACGTGGAATTGCGAATGCGCTCGACCTCGCCCGGATTGAGATCGCAAAGGCCCAAAACTGCAGCATTCTCATTGTCGAAATTAACAACACAACACGCCGAATGCGCGCGATATCAGATATGGGATTTCAAGCTATACAGGGAGCAGAAAATTATCCGGCTTCACCTTATGTCTCTTCTGCCGTTGAAGGGAAACCTTTCGAATATAAAAGAGGCACAGCCTTTTACGCCGAGTTGCACAGCGCAACATGTTTCAAACCTTTGACGGGCAACGGCTAACTTAATGTCGTGTTCGGATACGGAATCACAGCGTCTGCGATTGTCCGGAAGCGGCAAGTTGTCGGCAGTAATGAGACTCATTGCTCTGAGTGACAGCATCACAGAACTCTCGCGACTTCAACGAGTCTGGAAAGCCTTGCGGGGTCTATCTCATAGAAGTTTCCCGGCCGGTTGATACCGGTGGCGACAATGAAACAGTCAGCATCTTTGTAGAGCGGAGCATTGTCCGGGGTAATGCCGGAAGCGATCGCTAATGCCCGTTGGCCCACCCCTGCACGAAATGCGGCAATTTTCGAAGGCGCAGCAGCTTCCCCGGTGGACGGGCCGCTGGTTGTCACCACGTCCATGTGTTCTGCAGCTATTTGTGCAACAGCGCTGTAGTCCTCTGGCGAAATTGCGCGCCGATACTTAAAGGCTGTCCCGCCGAAATACAGACCTTTCCAGCCGGATAGTTCCCGTACTTTCGATATTTGCGCGGCAGCGTGTTGCTCTGTGTACGCCTCAATAATTTGCGCGTCGTCCGCCCAGTAAGCATCTATATGACAAGCTGATTTATCGAGTTTGCCCAACATGTCGAATGCGCACTTGGCGTCAATGCCGAGGAAATTCACGCCCATCCAAAGTTCGGGGAACAGCTTTCTCATCTGAACAATTATGGGCAACATCAAAGCCGCCTTGAAGTCATGATTGATCAAAAAGCAACCGTGAGCTCCTGACTCAATTAGGATCTCTATATTTGATTTTGTCAGCGTTTCATTCAGCACATGTATTGCTGGCAAAACCACCTTCCCAGTCGCACCCAGTTGATCCCGGAAATCTGATTGCAGCATGAAGTCTCTCAATCTCAATACAACTAGTCTACCGCGCAGAAAGGCTCCGAATTCGTAGAAACCAGGTCGTTCCCGACCATTCTCTTTGCACTCCGGCCCAATTCATGTCCATGCGGCGATGACCATGCTTCGTTGGTGCCAGTGCGAGGGCGGTTTTTTGCATTTCGATGTCTCTCCTCACTACTTGCCGGTTAGAGTTTCTCATCACCCGCGCGGGTGATGCGGCTAAAAAGTCCATCGTGCATGATGCGCGTTCATCAACCAGGACGGCTCAAATGCAAATTCGAAAAACAATTACAATTGGCGCGGTCTTGATGGCCTTATCTGCCGGCATTGCACTCGCTCATCCAATCGGTTCGGGGAGTGATGCTTATTGGGGAGAGGGCTATTATGGATTCGAGAATGCTGATTCTCCAAAAGACCGCGAGAAGGAACTGCGCGCGGAAGCTGGACACTTTCACCGTTTTCCGAGCGGTGAGCCGCATTTCGAAGGCTTTTGCGAGGCCATAAATTTAGACCTTGAATGCAAATATGTCATCGACTGGGAAGGCAATGAGAAAAGCTGCAGGGCGAACGGACGGGATGGTACTCGCCTGGCTTATTGTGGCTGGTCATGAGAGCGATTGGCTCACTTTTCATACTCACGATAATCGCCGGGTGCACGACCGTTCAGTTTCCCGCTTATGAAGTCAAATCCGCTGGAACCAGCTTGATTGTGTCATTTGATCGCCCAGTGACGGTGCGGGTGCACGATTGTTCTACGCCAACATCATGGGCTCAGCACCATATAGACGGCAATCACAGTGAAACCGTGTTGATCGCCAAAGGGCAATATTTACGTGGTCAACTAACACCAGGAAAATGGGCGACGATTACAGATGCGAATAACTGTTAGACCCGTCATCAATTGCGTCGCGATTGCGGTGGCGAGTGTGTTGTTTTCCACGTCGACCGCGCAAGCGGCCTGTGGGTGGGGAGATAAAGGGTTCGTCTATCATTGGGCGTCATGTTTTGACACCGATGCCAGATGCGCCAATGCGTTTCCGGATGAAGACAGCGTGCTGTTTGTAAGCGACGTGGTTTATGATGATGGCAGCGATGGATCGTACACCGACACAGCCTTTTTCGATGCGATGAATATTCAGGTTGGCTTCGGCCTGATGGCCAAGGGTGGGTATTGCTACGAAACGAAGACAGCGGCCGTCGATGACAGGCGCCATTTTCTGTCGCGGGATCGATCTGACAAGACAGTGCACATCTACATTGATGAATGGGACTGAAGTGTATGGGGTGCATGGTGTATGTCGGCGTGCCGAACGAGACTGAATTTAAGGCAAGCTTTGCAGCTCCGAAAATCTACGATCACCAGTAAAAGGATTTAAGCCAATGATCACTTTCCATAAGATGGCTGAATATTTGGTTTTGGCGGTAGTCGTATCATGCGTGGCAGCGGAGCGGGCTGCTGCAGAAAACGGACTAGCTTACATAGAGTGCGAATATACAGGATCGTGGGTTGATGAAAGCGGGAGGAAGGAAGATAGCGAAGAGGGGCTCGTGTTGTATCGCTTCGATGAAAATATAATTTCTGAATACGATGCAAGTAAGAATGAGTGGGTCGATAAGAGTAAACAGTACTACACAAAAGATGGAGAGTTGATGCAGAGCGGCTCTGTTTCAATCACTCCGAAACTGATCGAAATCAAACAACAACTTCTGACCCGAGGAAACTGTCCCGCAACAAAAATACCCAATGTGTTCACGACCAGAATTAATCGTGCAAATGGGATATATTCCGGAGACTCTCTAATTGGGAACCGATGCGACAACTCTGATCGACGTATCATGTATCGTATTGAGGGTTCCTGCGCGCCGACAGAAAACCCGCAAGCAAAACAAGCCTTTTAAACGTAACGATTTCTGAGAGGCCGCCTCGGACTACCCAAAGTGCGCCAGCCGGCTGCACCCATATGCGCAACTTAGACAATTCCAACGAAGGAAACCACAAATGGCATTTGGAAAATTCTACGGAATGAGCACCGCATGCATCCTCATGCTAGGCATGGGTGGTTACGCGCACGCGGACGAGTGGACCTACATAGAATGCAACATAGAAACTGAATTTTACCGTCCAGATGGGAGCCTTCGAGACAAAAGCGTGGGGGGGCATGTTGTTCGATTCTCGGTCGATAACTATTCTCAGTACGTTAAGCGCAGCAATTCTTGGCAAGAACAAAATGCAGAAACACGATCCCGCAACTGGTTGGCACGGCCCACGAACTACAATGTGACGGATCATATTGTTGAACTGAAAGTCGATAATTACGATACCGAATATGGAAACAATAATTGTCCGGACTTACGCGTCAAAACCACAATAAATCGTGCGACTGGGTTTTATTCGTCCACTGGTCATTCATTTGATGGTTGCGGTTCTGGAGGTCGTTTATCCTCGAGAACAAAAGGAAGTTGCAAGCCGACTGAAAATCCACAGGCTAGCCGGGCATTTTAAGTTTGCCTGCTTGGCCCGATAAGCAGGCGACCGAAGTGTTTGTCGGTGCTGACCTGCGACAAGGGATTGGGCGAATATAAACTGATAAACTTTACCCAGGAGGTTGATTACATTGAAAACACTTACTTGGATGCTGTTATTTTCATTTTCTCCGGTTCTGTGTCTGTCGGCCGCAGCCGAGGAATGGGCTCATATAAAGTGTCAAGAAGAGACGTACTATTTCTACGAATCTGGCGAATCCCAACCGTCGGACGACGTGTATATTTATCGTTTTAGTGATACGATTGTGGAGCGTTATGCTGAAGTTGAGAATGATTGGCAGCCTCAAAACAGCGAAGTCACTCGAGAAGCGATTAAAGCCATGATTTTCGGTAAATCAGACCGGGCGTGTCCTGACGAAGGGCGATACCAGCTGCGCACTGAAATGATCGTAAACAGATCGACTGGGCGCTTTAGTCGTAGACTGGACATGTTTGAGAATTGCGATATGTCCGACGTGGATCGAATTTCGATTATCAGTGGCTCCTGCGAGCCTGCCGATAACCCACAGGCCGTTCGGAAATTTTGAGGGTTCTAATCTCAGGCGCCTGACACTTCGTACCGCACGGGCGGAAAGTTGGCGAAGCCTGAAATAGCGCTAAAAGTTAGCTCAAAAAGGCGTTCCAACTTTTGGACTGCAAGTGCCCGGACACTTGACTGCCAGATAGCCTTCGCACCTAATGCAGCGTGAGATTTTAGCGGGGTGGACCTTGAGTGCCGGATTGGGAAAGCCGACGAGATCGCATACTCCAGGCATTATATGCTACCGCCATCGAACCAGGTGAGCATGAGCGTTTCATTGATGAATGGAACGCCGCTCTGGACGTGGAGTATTTTGATAGCGTCGGCGAAGATCATTGGATCGAAAGCCACCTTGAAAAAGCGCTTTCAATATTTGAGCGGTTAGAATTTGAGGATTCGAGATTCTCGTCCTTGAACGAAGTCGTGACCAGTCAAATCAGCCCTGCTGCGATAGTTGATAAGCGTGGCAACATAACAGCTCAAAATGATAATTGGGTTGGCGCACTCGGAAGTCACCGGTCGAGTATTTTTTCGATTACGTCGCTTCACGCTGAACAGAAGAAGCTGCGTGATGCAATTCTCTCACTGCATACGATAATGGAGACACGCATGGCATATGTCCGTTTTACGGACACCAGCCAGCAAAGCCATACAGCCGTCATGCGACGGCTGCCTTTTCAGCCCAGCGGAAAAATCAATGGTGGTGACATCATCGTGCGATTGGCTGGTAATATCTGGACGCCAACAGTATCGTCATTCTTGGCCGAGGAATTTGAGCTGACCCCCGCCGAGCTGGATGCGGCCATCCACATAGCGGACGGAAAGACCTTTGCTCAGATTGCAACGTCATCGGAGCGGTCAACGGAGACGCTGCGGTCTCAAGCCAAGGCTGTGTACGCAAAGGTCGGCGTGTCAAACCGTGAAGATCTGGTGCGAGTCATCTTGCAACTTCAAATGCTTACTCAAAGCAGCTCAGGCCAGGCCAACCGGACTGGAAGATTGGAGGCCCGTGAGTTCAGCCTTGAACTCAGTGATGGCCGACGGTTATTTGGGGATGAGCGAGGAGCAGTCGACGGGCGGCGGTTTCTTTTCCTGCACGGCTTAGGGCTGGGGCACCAATTCTCCAGCCAGTTTGAGCGTCTGCTGGTGCAGAATGGCCTCACGGCCCTTTGCCTTGACCGGCCCGGTTATGGTCGATCCGACCCGCCAGTTGATTGGCGGCGAGGGCTGGAAGAGTGGGTGGATATATTCCCTGAGATCCAAAAGAAACTCGGGCTGGAATGTGGGCCGCTGGTGTCGCAGACTGGCGGGGTTGCATTCGCTAGTGCCGCTGCTGCCAGACATCCAGGTCATGTATCAGGTATTTGTGCATTCGCAGCGGGCGTACCTATTACGTCGAAGGCGCAACTGAAGAAATACCCCCGACATTTCCAGCTGATATCCAGGACGGCGCATACGTCACCAACCGCCTTAAGGTTCATCATGGTGACCGCGGCCTCATATTTCAGCACGGTCAAAGGCCGTGAACGAATGATCAAACGCACTTATGCTAACTCACCGAGCGATGTGAAAGCGCTTGAGAACACCGAGGTTCACAAGTGCGTCTGTGAGAGCATGGAGATGATCTCTGAGGGCGGGTTCGACGGTTTTGTTGGAGACAATATGTTCATGTGGGGTGATTGGTCAATGCATCCCCAGAACACACAGTGCGAGATTTCGTATTTGAACGGAACTGAGGATGCGGTTTGTCCAATAGAGTGGGCTCAAGAATTCGCTGCGGACAAACCTAATATCAGCGTTGCTGCTGTTGAGGGTGCTGGTCAACTACTGCTGCACACTCATCCCGAGAGCGCGATGGAGCATTTACGATCGTGCTTCGCGCGGTATGATGGAAGGAGTATCGCGAATGTCTGAGGGTTGCGATTGCATCGGCCAACGTCCGTTTTTGGGATCTACCGGCCCAAAATCATTTGCTCGACGTCCGCAACGTGCC
>CAXBLG010000113.1:0-7042 GCA_963976395.1 uncultured Rhodospirillaceae bacterium | reverse complement strand
CCGTGGGTTAAAACCTCTCTCGCCCCCGGCTCGCAAGTGGTGACCGACTATCTCACCAAGGCCGGCCTGCAGGCCGATCTTGACGCCCTTGGGTTCAATACCGTCGGTTATGGCTGCACAACCTGTATCGGTAACTCCGGCCCGCTCGATGACAACATCGCCAAATCCATCGAGACCGGTGATCTGGTCGCAACCGCTGTGCTGTCCGGCAACCGCAATTTCGAAGGCCGCATCAGCCCGCATGTGAAGGCGAACTATCTCGCCTCGCCGCCGCTGGTGGTTGCCTACGCGTTGTTCGGCACCATGGCCAAAGACATCACCAAAGATCCCATCGGCACAGATAAAGACGGCAACGCGGTGTATCTGAAAGACATCTGGCCGCATCCGAAAGAGGTCAGCGATTTCATCACCCAATTCCTGACCAAGGAAATGTTCTCCACCCGCTATGCCGACGTGTTCAAAGGCCCGCCCGAATGGCAGGCGGTCAAAGCTGAAAAGTCCGAGACCTACAGCTGGGATGCGAAGTCCACTTATGTCGCCAACCCGCCGTACTTCGAGGGCATGAGCATAACCCCCGATGCGGTGAAAGACATTTCCGGCGCGCGGCCGCTCGCCATTCTCGGCGATTCGGTCACCACCGATCACATCTCACCGGCCGGCTCGATCAAGAAAGACAGCCCGGCCGGCAAATACCTCACCGATCATGGCGTTGCGCAGAAGGATTTCAATTCCTACGGCTCGCGCCGCGGCAATCACGAAGTGATGATGCGCGGCACGTTCGCGAACATCCGCATCAAGAACGAAATGGTGCCCGGCGTTGAAGGCGGCGTGACCAAGCATCAACCGTCCGGCGAACAACTCGCCATCTACGATGCCGCCATGAAGTACCAGCAAGAAGGCACGCCGCTGGTTGTCATCGGCGGTAAAGAGTACGGCACCGGATCGTCCCGCGACTGGGCGGCCAAAGGCACAAACCTTCTGGGCGTCAAAGCGGTCATCGTTGAAAGCTTCGAGCGTATCCACCGCTCCAACTTGGTGGGCATGGGCGTGTTGCCGTTGCAATTCAAAGACGGCGTAACGCGCAACACTTTGAAGCTGGACGGCACGGAAACGTTCGACATCGCCGGATTGAGCAACCTGAAGCCCAAGTGCGACGTGACCGTCAAAATCACGCGCACCGACGGGTCCAGCGAGTCCATCACGGCCCTGTGCCGCATCGATACGGCGGGCGAGATGGACTACTACACCAACGGCGGCGTGTTGCACTACGTGCTGCGCGGGCTTGCGGCGTAAGTGTCATGAGTCTTCGCGGTAAAGTGATTGTCGTTACCGGGGCCGCACGCGGCCTCGGTCAGGAGTATGCCAAAAGCTTTGCAGCGGACGGCGCAAAAGTGGTGGCCGCCGACATTACGGACTGTGCGGCCACCCTTGATCTTGTGAAAGCGGCGGGCGGCGAAGGCATCGCCGTAAATCTCGATGTCACCGACACGGCCTCGGTAGAGGCAATGGCCGCTGCCGCCCTCAAGGCTTTCGGAACCATCAACGGCCTTGTCAATAATGCCGCGCTCTATGGCAGCCTGAAGCCGGGACGATTCGATACGTTGTCGGAAGACGAGTGGGATGCGGTCATG
Source organism: uncultured Rhodospirillaceae bacterium (assembly GCA_963976395.1). Lineage (GTDB taxonomy): Bacteria > Pseudomonadota > Alphaproteobacteria > Rhodospirillales > Rhodospirillaceae > UBA11612. Next base: position 5,411 of record CAXBLG010000113.1, on the reverse strand, counting down.
GCGGTCAACGTCAAGGGCATCTGGAAGTGCTGCAAGGCGGTCGTCCCCAGCATGCGTGAAAATGGCGGCTCTATCGTCAATGTTGCGTCCCTCGCCGGTGTATTCGGCGCGCCGTTATTTTTGCACTACACCACATCCAAAGCGGCGGTTGTCGGCCTGACACGTGGATTGGCCCGCGAGCTGGGCCGCGACAACATTCGCGTCAACGCCATCGCTCCTAGCGGTGTACATACCGAGGCGACGATGGAATTTTTCGGCGACAAGTACGAGAAAGCAGCGGAACAAATGCGCCGCGGCCAAACCATCCAACGTACGCTCGAACCTTCTGATCTTGTCGGCACGGTTTCCTATCTCTTGTCCGATGCCAGCAGCTTCGTCACCGGCCAGACCATCATGTTGGATGGTGGCGCGGTGATGCATTAGTGCTCCTTGACGGTGCCGACAAACTCGTGACCCATCGTTAAGGTGGCGTCCATGACCACTGATGATGTTGAAGACATTCTGCAACGCGCCCGCTCGGTCCATAGTGCAGGCGATCTCGCCGGCGCCGCCGCAATATATGAGCAGCTCATCGCAGCGGCCCCGGCGCGGCCTGAGGGGTATGTAAACCTCGGGCGCCTTAAACAAGATCAAGATGATCTGGATGGGGCCGCCGCACTGTATCGTCAGGCCATTGCTGCGGCACCAGATTCAGCACTGGCCCACTTAAATCTCGGCGTCATCCTTGTCCGGCACGGCGACGAATCTGCCGCCGCCGCCGCTTTCAAACAGGCGCTGCAGTTGGACCCGGCTCTCGCGCCCGCTCATTTTAATTTGGCCGGTGTCTATCAACGCGAAGGGCGTCTCAATGAGGCTCTCTCTCAGCTTGACGCGCTTCTGACAGATAATCCGGGCGATCTCTCGGCTGTTTTGGCCAAGGTGCCGATGCTCTTTGATTTGGGGCGTCTTGGCGAAGCCTGGGATCACTACGTTCACCGCCGCGCCTTGTTCCCGGACACCAATGCCGCATTGTCCGCGCCGCTTTGGCAGGGCGAAAATATTTCAAACAAGAAAATTCTGCTGTCGTACGAGCAAGGCCTCGGCGAACAGATCATGTTTGCCTCCATGGTGCCTGAAATCATCGCTGAAGGCGCAGACCTCACCCTTGAATGTGAACCAAGGTTGGTTTCGATGTTCGCGCGTTCGTTTCCCGGCGCGGCCGTGGTGCCCTGGCAAAAACCGCGTCATCCGGTCGTTACCGAATCTTCGTTCGATATGTATGCGCCTATGGGCAATGCGGGCGCATGGCTGCGGCGTGGGTTCGATATGTTTCCCCGGCATGACGGCTATCTGCGCGCAGACCCGGGCAAAGCGCAGGCCTTGCGGGCGAAATATCAGAAAACTGCAAACGGTAAAAAACTTGCCGGTCTCTCTTGGCACAGTTCAGCCGAACAATTCGGATCAGAGAAGTCGGTGCCTCCGGTCCTGCTCGCACCATTATTTGAACGCGCCGACGTCTTCTGGGTGAATCTTCAGCACGGCGCGGCGGCGGGTGATATCGCGAGCGATGCTCTGCTGCGCGACCCAGATATCGACGCGCTTGTCGATATGGACGGTTTCGCCGCTCAGATTGCGGCTTTAGACCTTGTCGTCAGCGTCAGTAATACCACCGCGCATGTGGCAGGTGCTTTGGGCAAACCCGTTCAGATCATGCTACCCAAAGTGAAAAATCGTCATTGGTACTGGTTCCCGGACCGCGCGCCTAATCCCTGGTACCCAAGCCTGCGGCCTTATGTTCAAAGCGTGGACGGCGAGTGGCGTGATGTCGTAGCCGCGGTGAACGAAGATCTTGCAACGGCCTGAGTCTAGGCGTGTCTATCCGATATGTGTGAAGAACCGGCGAAAAGCGCTGGGCCATTGCGTGATCTGCCACCAGGCCACATCGGGATCGATCGAATAGAGAATTACGTCTGCACGCCCGATCAGGTTTTCTTCGGGAACCAAGCCTACGCCCTCGGCCATCGCGGAGACCCGGCTGTCGATTGAGTTGTCGCGGTTGTCGCCCATCATAAAGTAATGCCCGGCGGGCACCGTGAACACCGGCGTGTCGTCCAGGCGCTCGAAATCCGAAAGTTCGAGCACCTCATGCTCGTGTCCGTTGGGCAAGGTTTCGATATAACGCGTGAAGTTGCGCTGCAGTCCGAACATCTCACCAACGAATGTCCCCGCTTCGCGCCGCGGCACCTTTGTGCCGTTGATATACAATCGCCCCTCGTGCATTTGGATTGTATCGCCCGGCAGACCGATCACTCGTTTCACGTAATTGACCGACGTATCGCGCGGCAGGCGAAAAACGATCACGTCGCCGCGTTCGGGTTCGCGGTCGAAGATCCGCCCCTCGAAGTCCGGCATCAGGCTGATGGGCGCGGAGTATTTGCTGTATCCATAGGCGAACTTGCTAGCGAGGAGCTTGTCGCCGACCAGCAGTGTCGGCTCCATGGACGACGAAGGAATTGTAAAGGGCTGCGCTGCGACTGTTTGTGCAAACAGCAATATGCCAAGTACAAGTGCGAGTTGTTTGGCCTCCCGCAGAATGCCGGCGAATTTATCAGACATGGCGCGCCCCTTAACCTCGGCAGAGCGCCAAGTTTAAGCCTACAGATGGCTGTATAGTCTGAATTACTTGTAATTGAGCTGTGAAAAGCAGCTCAAGCCAGCCCCTTCTCCACCATGATGGAAAGCCGCCGGGCGAACGCCACCGGGTCCGGCACCGGCTCGCCTTCAACGATGCGGGCCTGATCCAGCAAAAGGTGGGCGGCATCGCTCAAAGACTCTTCGGGCAATTCTGCCATGCGTTTGATCAGACCGTGACGCGGGTTAATCTCAAGCACCTTGGGAATCGCGCCGCCGCTTTCGCCGTGCTGTTTCAACATGCGCGCAAGATGAAGGCTCATGCCGCCGGTCTCTGCCACAAGGCAGACGGGGCTACCGGTCAGCCGGTCCGAGGCGCGCACATCGGTGACCGCATCTCCCAGGGTCTTTTTCAAATTCTCGATAAGGGATTTAAGGGTGTCCTCGGGTGCGGCGTCTTCGGGCTTGTCCTGTTTTTCATCTCCGGTGATCTTTGAAAGATCAGCGCCGGCTTCGCCTACCGATTTCAATGGCATTTTTTCATAAACGCCGACGCTCGGAATCCAGAACTCGTCAATCGGGTCGGTCAGCAGCAGCACTTCAATACCTTTGGCGACAAAGCCCTCCAGCTGCGGACTGTTTTTCAACATCGCCGCATTTTCGCCGGTGATGTAATAGACGGCGTCTTGCCCTTCCTTCATCCGGCTCACGTACTCTTTTAGGCTAACGAGTCCGTCACCGGCGGTGGATTTGAATCGGACCAGTTCCAAAAGATCGTCGCGACGCTCAAAATCTTCGTACAGGCCTTCTTTAAAGACAGCGCCGAACACGTCCCAGAACGCAGCATATTCATCGGGCTTCTCGGCGCGATCCTTCAGGTCTTTAAACAGCCGTTTGACGATACCGCTCTGAATTTTCCGCAGCACCGGATTGTTTTGCAACATCTCCCGGCTGACGTTCAGCGGCAGATCGGTTGAATCAACAACCCCGCGCACAAAGCGCAGGTATTGCGGCATCAAGCCTTCCAGTCCGTCGGAAATAAACACCCGGTTCACATACAGTTTCACATGGCCTTTGCGCTCAGGGCTGAACAGATCGAAAGGCTTGGCGGTCGGAATAAACAACAGCGCAGTGTATTCAATCGCGCCCTCGGCCCGGTAGTGCAGGGTGTGCCAGGGGTCGTCAAACCCTTGCCCGACGTGGTGATAAAATTCTTTATACTGTTCGTCTGTGATCTCGGACTTGGAACGCATCCACAATGCTGACGCCGAATTCAATGTTTCCGGCGCGGCATCTTTCTCGCCGGGGATGGCGTCCAAAATAACCGGCAGGGCGATATGGTCGGAATAAGTCTTTACGATCGTGCGCAGACGCATGGGCTCCAAGAACTCTTCTGCGTCCTTTTTCAAGTGAAGAACGATTTTTGCGCCCCGGTCCGCACCTTCCGTTTCCTTGATGGTGAAAGCGCCCTTGCCGTCGCTGCTCCAAAGCCAGCCGGTCGACTCTCCGGCTTTGCGGGTGATGACATCGACGGAGTCGGCCACCATAAATGCGGAATAAAACCCGACTCCAAACTGTCCGATCAAATTGACATCTTTGGACTTTGCGTCTGACACCGCTTTCAAAAACTCAGAGGTGCCTGACTTTGCGATGGTGCCGAGGTTGGTGATAAGTTCGTCATGATTCATGCCGATGCCGTTATCGCTGATGGTCAGCGTCTTGGCGTCCTTATCAACGGCAACATGAATGGCGAATTCGCCGCCCCCGTCTTCCAAAAGCTTGGGGTCGGTCAGGGCGGCATAGCGCAACTTATCGCAGGCGTCTGATGCATTTGAAACTAATTCGCGAAGAAAAATTTCGCTATTGGAATAAAGCGAGTGGACAACGATATCTAAAAGCTTGGCGACTTCAGCTTGAAATTCGCGGGTTTCTTCTTTGTTTTTTCCGGTTGTTTTCGCGTCTGTCATATCACAAGCCCTCAGTGGTCTTAGGTATTGGTGTGTGTCTGATAATCCCCGCGTTTGGGGGCAGTGCACATATGTGATGAATGAGCCATCCTGGCAAGGCCCATCCTGGGAAAAGGTGCCGTCCCTCAGGTTTGAATTTGCACCTGTCAATCAGTTCACAAATTTTTTTGCGTAAATCCGTTGCTCTAACCATATGAGTCGGCCCATCATTGGTTCCCGACGGTGAGGTGTATATGCGGTCCAGTATCGCCGTTTCCTTGCCGGGCGCCCGTGAACCCTAACGGAGCCTTGTATGCAAAATCCTGTCAAAATTGCCTTTCATGGAATCGATAAATCTGATGCGGTTGAAGACCGCATTCGCGAGAAGGTGGCAAAGCTCGAACAGTTTTTCGACCGAATTACAGGCTGTCGGGTTGTGGTTGAACGCCACCACCGAAGCCACTCGAATCTGAATACCAAAGATCAACCCTTTCACATTTCCATTATCCTTGAAGTTCCGGGTGAGGAACTCGTCGTAAAGCGCGACCCCAAAGACCCCGCCGTACTTAAGGATCATGAAGACGTCTATATCGCTCTGCGCGATGCCTTCGGGGTGATGGAGCGCCGCTTAAAGGACTATGTGCAGCGCCGATGGCGCGATGCCCGGCACGCATCTTAAAAAAAGCACAGATCACCAACCTAGTTATCGATTGGAGCGGCGCGCATGACCGCTGAGGGAGTGTCCGCGCCGTTCCGAGAGCCAGGTAGTGTTACGGCGGTGCTTGGCCCGACGAATACGGGCAAGACCTATCTCGCCATGGACCGGATGCTTGGTCATGCCTCGGGCATGATCGG
>CAXBLG010000112.1:0-7578 GCA_963976395.1 uncultured Rhodospirillaceae bacterium | reverse complement strand
CGGATTGAGGCCGCTACATTCGCAACTGCGTCCTGCAACACTAGATTGCGAACTGTTCCTTTCGCCGCACTCAGGCCTTCCACAACAGGAGATCCGCTGGCAACCAGAGTACTTAATGTTCGCGCAAGGCGCGCTGCATGTAGGCCGCGAAGAAGCTTGCCGATCACCGGTAGATACAGCAAGGCGGCATCGACCCGGCGCCGAAACCTCGGACGCTCCAATGCCATTGCGAACACGACCGCGGCGATCACAAATACGATTAATCCCGCCAACCCGAAGGTATTCATACCTTCCGAAACAGTAATAAGAATGCGGGTAAGTAGTGGAAGACTCTGACCCAGCGTATCGAACTGCGAAACGACTTTGGGAACAACAAAGACCATTAGTAAAGCAACCACACTCGCAGCCACAGCCGATAGAACAATAGGATAAATTAGCGCCGCCAGAACTTTGGACCGCAAGCGTTCGCTTCTTTCCAAGTGATCGGCAAGACGTTCCAAGACGACGCCAAGATTGCCGGACATCTCACCCGCGGTAACCAGTGCTCGATATAGAGGACTGAAAACATGAGGATGCTGGGCCATTGCGTCTGATAGCTTAAAACCTTCCATGACGCCCGCCCTGACCGCCATCAGCGTCGCACGCATGGTTTTGTCTTCTGCTTGCAGTCCAATCGTATGCAGCGCCTCTTCAATCGGCGCCGAGGCACTGACCATGGTCGCCAGTTGTCGTGTTGTCAGCATGATCGTCGAAGCGCTCACACGTCGGCGGGTCAGCCATTCAAGACGAGGTATACGGCTCGAGCCTGACTTCTGTGTCACAGGCTCCAGCTTCAAGGGAAGTAAGCGAATGCGGCGCAGCTCTCGACGCGCAAGGCGGGCCGTATCAGCCGATATCACGCCTTTTTTTGTACCGCCGTCGAAGTCAACGGCCTCGTATTCAAACGCCGCCATGCTCACCCCCATCCTGACGGCAGACCCTTAAGACTTCTTCGAGTGACGTTGTCCCGGCTAGAACATGGCGGAACCCACTCTGAATCAACGTTTCCGCGTTTTGGAATGCGACCCGCGCGATATCTTGCTCGGATACATCATTGTGGATCATGGCCCGTATTTCATCTTTCACGAGAACCAACTCGTAAATGCCAATACGGCCTGCATACCCTGTATTCTTACATACGGCGCACCCCAAGGAGCGATACAAGATTGCGGGTCGAGCATTCGGCAATTTTAGTATTTTGCACTCGGCATCGCTGGCTTCGTGAGCTTCTTTGCAGGCAGCGCACAGTCGCCGAACCAAACGCTGCGCGATAATGGCTTTGACGGTGGAAGCCAATAGAAAAGGTTCGATCCCCATATCGCGAAGGCGCGTAACAGCCCCTACCGCATTGTTGGTATGTACCGTGGACAAAACAAGATGACCCGTCAGACTCGCTTGAACCGCAATTTGAGCCGTTTCAGCGTCACGAATTTCGCCAACCATGACTACGTCGGGGTCTTGCCTCAAAATAGCCCTCAAGCCGGCGGCGAAAGTCATCCCCACTTTAGAGTTCACTTGGGTTTGACCGATACCCTCCAACGCATATTCAATTGGATCTTCAACGGTGAGAATATTGCGGGTCTTGTCATTAAGACGGGTTAGACCAGAATAAAGTGTAGTGGTTTTACCCGAGCCCGTTGGTCCGGTGACAAGGACAATACCATTGGGTTCGGACAGTGCTTGACGATAGGCCGCAAGTGTTGCTGGTTCCATTCCCAACTGATCAACATGAAAGTGGCCTTGGGATTTGTCCAATAGGCGCATAACAACACGTTCGCCGTGCTGCGAGGGCAGAGTTGACACGCGCACGTCCAGCGCCTTACCGCCGATTGTCAGCGACAAACGACCATCTTGAGGCATCCGTTTTTCTGCAATATCCAGGCGCGCCATAACTTTAATGCGGGACACCAAGAGTGGTGCGACACGGCCCGATAGGCTGGCAATTTCTTGTAGCACCCCGTCGATCCGTAGTCTCACCGAGAGCCGTGCTTCAAACGTCTCTACATGAATATCCGACGCTTTAACCTTTACAGCTTCGGAGATGAGGCCGTTAATGAGCCTAATGATGGGCGCTTCGTCGTCCACTTCGAGCAGGTCCGCAGCTTTAGGAATGCCCTCAAGCAAGCTATAGAGCGAATTTTCGCCGTCGAATTCGTCAGCGATCTCCTCGGCTCCCATTCCATCCACCGCATAGGTCTCTGCCAAGTATCGTTCAAACGAGGGGGCCTCCAGAGACTCTATTTCTATGGGCACACCCAAGGCACGCCGCGCCTCTAAGACCGAATGAGCGCGAGCCCCCTCCCTCACCCCTAGGCGGGCTGGGTCGCCCATAGCCAAGAGGATTACACCGTGCTCACGCGCAAAGGTGTAGTTCAGAATTGGGTCAGCTCGCGTCGTCATTATCCCTGCTCAGCTTCCGTTTTCACTGCCAGCGGGGGCGGCTGCACCGCCGACAATTTCATTCATCATCTGATCAAGACTGGAAACGCCCTCATCGCTTCGGCGAATTTGTTCGGATCGGATGTAATCAAATTTGCGGTTGGTTACGGCGCGTAGATCTTTGATATTTGTGACGATGGTTGGGCGCAGAAAAACCATCAAATTCGTCCGCCTCCGCGATTTACTCTCGCTTTTAAAGAGTTGTCCCAATACCGGGATATCTCCGAGGAGAGGTATTTTTTCGAGCGTAACCTGCTCATCATCTTCGATAAGGCCGCCCAGAACGATAATTTCGCCGTTATCCACCATTACGGTGGTTTCGATCTCTCGCTTATTGGTGATGAGATCGGTTGAGAGTTCGTTGATAGGACCGATAATGCTTGAAACTTCCTGACGAATAAGAAGTTTAATCGCTTCGCCTTCGTTAATTTGCGGCTTAACTTCCAGTTTGACGCCCACCTCTTTGCGCTCGACAGTGCGGAAAGGATTAACATTATCCGCACCTAGGCTTTCACCAGTAGTGATGGGAATTTCCTGCCCAACCAAAATTGAGGCCGGTTGGTTATCCATGGTCATGATGGACGGAGTGGACAGGACGTTTGAATCGTCATCCCTCTGGAGAGCATTCAAGATCACTCCAAAGATGGTGCCGTCACTACCCTCGCCGGCAAATCCGACAGCAGCACCGGGGATGCCAAGAAGAGAGTCGACGGCCAGAGCCTGCAAGGATTGAATGACGTCGTTGTCTTCGCCGGACGTTTCACGATCAGCAATGATGGCTCCTGTGGCGGCGAGTACGCTGGGAGAGCCTTGAAAGTTGGTTACAGTGAACGGAACATTGCTGCCCTCAGCACCGGCTAGCATGTATTGGACACCTAATTGTTTCGCAGCGGTGTCCGACACCTCGACAATAATTGCCTCTACCAGAACCTGTTGGCGGGGAATATCGAGTTGCCGAATTACGTCGGCAAGTTCCCGTTGAATATCCGGCGAGGCATTGATCACCAGTGCATTAGTGCCTAGATCGACACCTATATTAGCGCGCCCGCGCGCGCCCTCACCTTGAGTACCCGGCGTGAGAGAACTTATACGCTCCAATAACGGCTGCAGCTCCTCGGCAGCCGCATGGCGTAGATACACAACCTTGGTGCCGCCATCGGCCGCCCCGCGTGTATCCAGTTCCTCAACAATAGGGGCAATGCGGCTTAACAATTCCGGCGGTCCGCGCAACACAATTAGGTTGCTCCCGTCCACAGGAATCGCCGTAAAATTTACCATGGGATTCGAGGGATCACCCTGCGCTTGCGCAAGGTCCGTAATAGCCTGTGCCATCTGAGACGCAGGCATATTGCGTAAAGTTACTATGCGCATCACCGACGGATCTTTATCCAGGGACGCGATGATTTCGCGAATGCGCTGCACGTTGGACGCATAATCTACAACAATAATTGCGTCGCTGCCCCGGCTACTGACCGCACGTCCCTGCCGGTTGATCATAGGCTGAATCATCTGCAGGGCGGTGTTTACGTCGGCGTACTTGAGCTTAAACACCGCCGTAACCACCTGGTCTCCATCAGATGCACCACCCATCGGCACCGCATCCTGAGCTGCCGTTTCTTCGGGGACGATGCGATATGTTCCGCTGGATGTCGGCACAGCCGTGAAGCCGTTCACACGCAAAGTCGACATGAAAACGTCGAACACTTCCTTCGCGTTTAACGGCGCTTGCGAAACAACGGTGACTTTACCCTGCACGCGCGGATCGACGATGAATGTGTGTCCCGTCATCATTGAGACATCACTTATAAACGCGCGAATTTCCGCATCGCGCATATTTAAGACTTGTTCCTGAGCCGCCACTTGGTTGGATACTGAGGCAACAATATAAGTGACCATCAGAACGCCGACGACCCCACAAAACCCATTTTTTATAAACGACATTTTTATCTATCCACCACAATCCGGCGCTGTTCGACGCGCCCGTCTCGTTCCAATTTCAATACAATTCCATCCGTCTTTTTCAACGTACGAGCCAAAGCCGTGAGTTCGCTGATGCCGCTAATAGGAGTTCCATTCACGGCCAAAAGCACATCACCTGCAACGAGCCCGGCTTGTTGCAGAAATGTATTATCCCCGCGCGGCTGAATAACCGCGCCAGGCCCGTTGTCACGTGGCTGAAGTTGAATTTGCGAAAGTAAATCGGTGATGCCGGTGTCTATACGACTGCGGGCAACTCCGTCCGCACCGTTAGCACGCGTGGCGGCGATCTCGGTGGACTTAGCAAGTTGGTCTTTGTCCAAGAAGAGACTCTCGGCCACACCGTTGCGCCGAATAATGACTCGATCATGCATGACGTGCTCCAGACGCACGCCCCTAACAACTTCCTGGCCCAAAACATAAACGTCTTGGGCATTGTCCGGCGTCCCTATAATGGCGCTGCCACCGTCCGCCCTCGCATCAGAGCGAACTCCAAAAAGGGTCAGGTTTAGAAGAGTCTCTGGCGCGTCAATATCAATTGATCTCGATCCAGAACTATTAAGCGACTCCCGGTGGAACATATCTGTTGTGGTAAGGAGCGCCGCATTTGCACGTGCGGCATAAGATGTGCGTACCTGAGGTACAGCGTGCGCTACGGCCGATGATCCCGACATTACTGCCGGCGTCAATACCAACCACAGAAATTCCGCAGAGAGCGCAGCTAATACCACGACAAGCGCAATTTCCACGGCCGCCACGCGCCGCGCAACAGGCATCCTTTGGATGGTCCGTCGAAACGGCCTAATCCAAGTGGTCAACCGCTGAACAGCGGATGCCATGCGGTCGGGGCTAGCGATGCCCCTCCCGAATGATTTCAAACGGTACATGGTCTGCTCCTGCTTCAATCACCGCCCGAAATGGACGCGACTGTGCGTATTTTTGATTAAGTGCCATGTTAGTCAAAGTGTCTCAAAACCCGATATTTACGAGCAGCTAGTTCAGTTTTAGAAAGTACGTTTAAGGCTAAGAGAGAATGCTTGGCCACGTTTATAGGTGTCCACATCCACTCTCACGCCACCAAGTTCTTGACGCGCCTTATAATCGGACCCCAAAAGATTCTCGGCCTTGAAGCCAACCTCATAGTCGCCGCCCCACGCATAGAAACTTTTGCTATAGTTAAAATCCAACGTGATTGGCGGCCGTTCGACAATTTCAGGCAGCGTCTGCGGCGCTGTTGCACGAATACGTTTGCTCGAATAGTTAAGCAATAGTGTCGCTGAAGAGTTCGCTTCTACATCTTCGTAACCGAATTGGATATTAAAGAGGTGCTTGGAATGGCCTTGCAGCGAACGGCCATCCTGAATCACGAATTCAGCAGGAAGCACTGTTCCGTTGGAGCGTACGACCGTATCTCCGGGCTTAATGTCAATGCTTGAGTCGCTAAACGTATAATTCGTCGAGAAGAAAAAGTTTTTAGTTCTTAGCCAAGACGAGTCAGACATGGATTCGAACACGTACTTAAACTCGGCCTCAACACCCCAAACGGTCGCACGCGGGACGTTCTGGAAGGTTGTCTGGAGATTATCACCCACTTCGTTGATCGTTTCTTCGACGGGGTCTTTCAGCTTTTTATAAAAGCCGCCCAACGTCACGTAGTCCTGGTCTTGGAAATACCACTCCCAGCGGACATCAAAATTGGTAAGCTTAGAGTTAGTAAGATTCGGGTTGCCAACGAAACTACGGTCCGTGTCAACGTCGATAAATTCGGACGGAGCCAATTCACGGAACTGTGGACGAGCGATAGTCTGAGAGGCACCGAAACGAACCTGCATATTCTCCGCAAAGTTCCACGTTAGTGTACCGGCGGGCAGCCAGTAATCCTGGTCAATCAGTGACTCAACACCTGTATTCGGCGAATAGAAACCAAACGTATCAACGGTTTGTTTGCCCGTTTCGTAGCGCACACCGATAGCGGCGCGAACGAAATCCATAACCTCGGCATCCGTCCCTAGATATACACCGTGCACCTTGAGAGCACCTGTATAAGCCGGCGGTGCAGCACTACCGGTCACTTCAGTGATTACGAAACGGTTCGGATTTATGTTTTGGTCAGAAAATATGTAGTCGATGCGACTAAGCAACAAGTCATCGGGAATTGGCCCGCCAGTCGGCAGCAAACGATAATCCCGCTGCTGAGAGTCTCTGTCTGTATCGGTATAAAGATAGCCGGCCTTCAGGATAACCTCGCGCGCACCCACGCTTGTTGTCCAATTCAGATCCAGCGCGCCTGACATTAGCGTATCGTCAATATAGCTGAAGCGGGTCAAGTTACGGCCCTGCTGTGAATCATAGCGCAACTGTCCGTCGCCAAAATCTCTATACTGGACAAACCGCTCGTATGGCGCATCACGAGACGCGATCGAGTACGACAGCTTCCAGTTCGCGGTGAAATCACCGTCGGCAAACCGGTGCAAGCCATCCAGTTGATTAGTCCACATCTGGCGCTCGAACCATTCGACCGCATCCTGACGCACCAAAGCGTCGAACTGAATGGCTTGGCCCTGCACGGACCGCGCTTCCTTTGTGGTGTTACGGATGTAAAGGCTGGTCGCCTTCAGTTCGGTATTTTCCCAATCCGCACCCATGCCCAACAAGGCATGCCATTGCACGTCGTTTTGCGTACTTACAAAGTTAAAGTCGTCGGCAACGACCAGCACCCGATCCCCATTGGCGTCCGCTCCGAACCGGCCAGATTGCGCCAATCCGCGCTTCGTGGTCCAGCTGTTGTCGTAACCAATGGACGCCACGAACCCCACACTGGCATCTCCTTTCAGGAAGCGATCGCCGTATGTGGCATCGACCGAAATATCACCCGGCGTCGTACCTTCGAATACGGCCCACAGTTCGGAGTTGACGAAACTGCGTCCAATCGTCTGCAGTTCTTCGTCAGTATAATTCAAACTATTAAGACGAAGTCCGGAGTCAATCGCGGCTTGAAGCGGCGCTGGGATGTCACGGATACCACTGTCGAAGCCGAGCCAATCGTATGACCCGCCGTCGTACGTCAGGCCGTCTTTCCAAGTAGTCTCGGTATCGCCGCCAACGGATGCGGAGAGTTCAAAT
>CAXBLG010000111.1:0-7607 GCA_963976395.1 uncultured Rhodospirillaceae bacterium | reverse complement strand
CCCGCCGATGCAGATGTAACCAAGCTCTCTGGTGGTGAGCGTCGCCGCGTGGCTCTGTGTCGACTGCTTCTCTCCAAACCAGATTTATTGCTCCTTGATGAGCCGACCAACCATTTGGACGCGGAGTCCGTTGCGTGGCTGGAGCGCTTTTTGGAAGAGTACGAAGGTACCGTCGTTGCCGTGACCCATGACCGGTACTTCCTCGATAACGTGACTGGTTGGATTTTGGAACTCGATCGGGGCAAAGGCATCCCCTACGAAGGTAATTATACGTCCTGGCTAGAGCAGAAGAAAAAGAGACTCAAGCAAGAGGAGCGCGAAGAAGAAGCGCGCGACCGCACCATTGACCGCGAGTTGGAGTGGATTAGACAAACGCCGCAGGCCCGCCGGACCAAAAGCAAAGCGCGTATCGCTGCTTTCGATGATTTGGTGGCCGAGGCTAACAATAAAGCGCCCGAGGCAATGCAGATCGTAATACCCGCTGGGGATCGGTTGGGCGCTAATGTGATTGAAGCGAAGAATTTATCCAAGGGATACGGCGACCAGCTGCTTATTGATAATCTAAACTTTAAACTTCCGCCGGGAGGTATCGTTGGTGTGATCGGTCCGAACGGGGCCGGCAAGACGACGTTGTTTCGTATGATTACCGGCCAGGACAAGCCAGACTCAGGCGAAATTGCCGTGGGCGAAACGGTGAAGCTTGGTTACGTCGATCAGTCCCGCGATAGCTTGAGATCGGATGCGACGGTTTGGGAGGAAATCTCGGACGGTCTAGATGAAATTCAGTTAGGCAAATATTCGGTGCCGAGCCGGGCTTACGTTGGCCGGTTTAACTTTAAAGGATCGGACCAACAAAAGAAGGTCGGTCAACTTTCCGGTGGTGAACGTAATCGCGTTCACATGGCGAAGATGCTGAAAACCGGAGCCAACGTTATTTTGCTCGATGAGCCGACCAATGACCTAGACGTGGATACGCTTCGGGCGCTTGAAATGGCACTGCTGGAATACGCCGGCTGCGCCATCGTTGTTTCGCATGATCGGTGGTTTCTTGACCGGATCGCGACGCATATCCTGGCCTTCGAGGGCGAGAGCCACGTGGAGTGGTTCGAGGGCAATTTTCAGGACTATGAGGAAGATAAAAAACGTCGACTTGGCGCAGATGCAATTGAACCGCATCGCATTAAGTACAAGCCGATTAGCAGGTAAGCGCATTACCTAGAAATGGGTGCACGTGTTATCTTATAATGATTTTCCTAGAGGCTAAGCGGCTTAATGCAGGTGAATCTTCTACGCCGAAAGCAAGGCGATCCTAAGAACTGACGCTGGCCAAATATCACGAGCATTCGAGAACGTGACCAATTTTCCGTCCTTTGAAATGGCGACAATAGTGCCTTGTCCGGTTTTTCAGGAAGACAAGCGTCACGTACTTCCTGAGTTCGCGGATAGAGTTGTCAACGCATTCATTCTCGCCTTTGGGAAGTAGAATAGGGTATCGGATCTGCTGCTCAGGTTACTGAGTGTCCAACCGTTTCCCCTCATTCCGTCGTTCAAGTTCCAGCAGCAACGCGCTGTGGTCGCTTTCGCCATGACCGCTTGCCAGCAAATCCTCGAACATGGCGGCGACGGTTTTGGCGATCGGCAAATCCAGTCCAATGTCGTTGGCGGTCGCGAGAATCGTGCGCAGGTCTTTGACCTGCATGCGGGTTGGGCCACCCGGCACAAAGTTGCGTTCAAGCATACGCTGGCCGTGTTGCTTTAAGATCAGGCTGTCGGCGAATCCGCCGCTCAAGGCCTCGCGTACCTTCGCCGGATCGGCACCGCCGGCGGCGGCGAGCAGGAGCGCTTCCGAAACTGCGCCGATCGTGACGGCGACGATGGTTTGGTTGGCAAGCTTGGCCAACTGTCCGGCACCGCTGGGTCCGACTAATGTCGGTCGCCCCATGACCTTCAGAACGGGCATCGCAATCTCGAACGCTTCGGAGGTTCCTCCCGCCATAATCGCGAGAGTGCCATCCGCCGCGCCTTTGGTTCCGCCAGAAACCGGTGCATCCAGATGCAGGACATTGCGTTTGGCGAGCTGGGTTGCATGGTCACGGGCTGTGACGGGCGGAATAGAACTCATATCGACGACAATTGCACCGGGCGAAAGCGCGGCGGCGGTGCCATCCTCAAACAATACACTGCTGACTGTCGGTCCATCTGCAAGCATAGTGATTAAGAGGTCGGCTCCGGCTGCGGCTTTCGCCGGCGTTGCCGCGCCTTTCGCGCCTTTGTCGAGCAGAGGCTCTGTTTTGGCGGCGGTTCGATTCCATACGGTTAGGGCGTAGCCCGCTTGCAACAGCCGCGCGGCCATGGGTGCTCCCATGAGGCCGGTCCCCAGCAAGGCTATGGATTTAATCTGATGTTGCTTGCTCATGGTGACCCCGATGCGGCCCTGTGGGCATGACTATACGCGCAACAACGCTTACCCACCGCCTTCGTCTAACTCCAGCGCTCTTTTATACGCGGGGCGCTCGGCGCAGCGCGCAATGTAAGCGTCAATGGCGGGTCTGCCCTCAAGTATTTTGAATTGGTTGACCACGAAATGCAGATCACTGCCGATCAGCACGTCTGCCGCAGTGAATGTCTCACCCAGCAACCAGGGACCGGGCTGCACGGCATCTTCGAGAACGGACCAAACGCGTGCCGCATCGCCCCATCCGGCTTGGCTGGACGGCATTTCGAATTTCCCGAAGGTCTGGGCGATCGCCGGCTCTATGCAGCCGGAAGAAAAGAATAGCCATTGGAGATAGCGTCCTCGACGGGGATCGTCGGGCGGCGGCGCTAGACCGGCCTCGGGAAATTTGTCGGCCACATAAGTGCATATGGCGCCTGACTCGGCGACCCGGGCATCACCATCCGCGAGGGCCGGGACTTTCATCATGGGATTGATAGCTTTGTATTCGACCGTTGATTGCTCACCCTTTTGAAAATCTACAAGAACGCGTTCGTAGGGGACACCAATCTCTTCGAGAAGCCAGAGGATGCGAAACGACCGTGATCGCGGTGCCCAATACAGCTTTAGAGTCATAGGTATCTCCTCGTGCAGGAAGCGACTTTAGAGTCGATGCCTACTATTGCGCGGCGACTTGTTTTTGCATTTCATCCAGCAGGCCATCGAAGCCGCCGCCCCGGGTGATGACTGTCGAATACTCCTGGCGATATGTAATGGCCATGCTCACACCTTCGACAATAACGTCTACCACTTGATAGCCGGATTCTCTTTCTCGCAGACGCCAATCGACGGCGATATTCGTACCGTCGTTGCCGACGATGTGAGATTTTACAATGGCGCCGGTGTCGCCGTCGGTAACGGTACTGTTCACTTTAAGTGTTTGGCCATTGTATTCGGAAAATCGCCGCGACCATGTTTGTACGATGACGTCTTCAAAAAGCGTGCCGAATTTTTCCTTCTGTTCATCCGACGTTAGGCGTCCATAGCGTCCAAGAACGAACCGGCCGATGTAAGGGATGTCGAAGTATTGATCGAACATTGCCCGAAAGCGTTTCTGCTTCTCGTCACCAGGAATGTCCGCCGCGAGAATATCGGATATGCCCTTCTGACTGAATTCGCCAATGAATGCAGCGGGGTCCTGTGCTTGCGCAGAACTAAATGGGGTGAGCGCTACGAAAGCGAGAAGAATAAGTGCGGTAAAACGTAAGGCCATGGTTATGTGTCCTGGGCGTCTATCCAGAGTGCTCTGAACGTTAATTTGATCTGAGGAGTGTATCCGGCATTTCTGGTGAAATAGAGGCAGATTGGCGGGTTGGAGCGACGGTTACAGCGCTCATATCGTCGAACTCATCAAAATCATCCATCGGAGCCACCGCGCCATTACGAATCTCACTTGCCCGAATTTGCCGATATGCCGATCTCAACGCGGAATAGTAATCTAAAGAAGAGGCGTTCAATTCATCGGTTGCGTCCATAGTGGCATCTTTGGTTGTAATGAAGAGCATTCCAAAGCTGGTCCATTGCGCCCATTCCAAATTATTTCGTGGATTGCCGAGGTACCAGCCTACCGGATCGACGACGAAAGCGTCGACCATAAATCCGAAACCATCGCGAAAGTTAGAGGGACCGAGCAACGGCACATAAACATATGGTCCTTCCGAAGCGCCCCAAGTAGCCATCGTCTGACCGAAGTCCTCGGAGTGATAGGGAAGGCCGATTTGTTCGCCGACGTCGAAGAACCCAAAAAATCCCATGGTTGTATTAACGACAATGCGCCCAAGGGTGGTGCGGGCCCTGCTCATCTCACCTTGGAGAACATCGTGGACCAAGGTGATCGGCGCGCGAATGTTGTTCATAAAGTTGTTCACGCTCTGGCGCCCGCGATCCGGCACAACGGTGCGGTAGCCGTTTACAATTGGTCTCACCAGAGCGGCATCTAGAACTTGATCGGTTTTGAACAATACTCGGTTTAAGGGCTCCAGAGGATCATTGGCTTCCTCGAAGGCGGCGACTGCAAAGAGGTCGTCCGCAGGCGGGCGCGTGGCGCAGGCCGAAAGACCTACGGTAATCATGAGGAGCAGAGATAGAGAAATGAACCGGGAGGTCGTCCCGTTACCTAGATTTTTCACAGTCCGTAGAGCCTTACCAAACGATCAAAACATACATATTTTGCACGGCCTTAAGTGCGATGTTCGTCAAGCTGGGTAGCACGTGCATCTGCTCAAGACTAGCTAGGTTTGCCTGAGGGGGCCATGCAGAAATGTACTTCATTTGAGCGAAAACGGAGACATTTGAACCATGAGGCGCTGTGGATAAAAAATCCCGCGCCAAAAGAGTTGGCCCCTTGCAGGGCTCTTGATACATAACCCTATCAGTTTCTTGTTTTGGATGTAGTCATGGTGCCATCGTGGCACTCCTCGGCGTAAGGACACCCGCACGTGAAGGATTTCTCAGATCCAGGCTTAACCTCTCCCTTGGGCGTTATGCCCGAAGGTGTGCAGGTTTCCTTCGAATTTTTTCCGCCGAAAACGGAGAAAATGCAGGATCAGCTCTGGGCGTCTATTGAAAGGCTTGCTCCGTTAAAGCCGCATTTTGTCTCCGTCACCTATGGGGCGGGAGGCTCTACCCGTGAGCGTACGCACGAAACAGTGGTAAGGCTTCAGAAGGATAAAGGCTTGCAAGCCGCGGCGCATTTGACGTGCGTGGGGGCAACACGCGACGAAGTCGATGCGGTGGGGCGGCATTATTGGGGGTCCGGCATTCGGCACATCGTCGCCTTGCGGGGCGACCCGCCGGAAGGCGAGGCGCAATATACGCCTTATCCCGGTGGATATGCTTATGCAGCGGATCTTGTGGCGGGACTGAAGAAAATCGCGGACTTTGAAATTAGCGTTGCCGCGTTCCCGGAGCCGCATCCCGAGGCGGTGAGCGCCGAATCTGACCTCGATAACCTGAAGCGTAAAATTGATGCCGGAGCTACACGCGCGATCACTCAGTTTTTTTTCGACCCCGATGTTTATCGGAGGTTTCGTGATCGAGCCGTAGCCGCAGGTATTACGGTTCCAATTATTCCCGGCTTGATGCCGGTGGTTAACTTTGTGCAGATGTGTAATTTCGCTGGGAAAGCTGGCGCGAGTGTTCCCAAGTGGATGTATGATGTATTTGACGGGTTAGAAGATGATGTGGAAACGCGGCGTTTGGTGGCCGCGTCCGTCGCCGCTTCGCAGGTCCGTGCGTTAGTGAGCGATGGTGTTTCGGATTTTCATTTCTACACCCTCAATCGCGCCGATCTCTCCTATGCCATCTGCCATATCCTCGGCATCCGCCCCAAGAGTGCGAGCTAATATATAGGGTGATGTCTGACCCCTTTGATCTCTCCGAGAACGCCACGCCGGAACCGGCGGTAAACCGTCCGTCCGTGCCGCCGGCTTGGCTTGACGATCTTAATCCTGAGCAACGCGAAGCGGTGCAGAGCATCGACGGACCTGTACTGGTGCTTTCAGGCGCGGGAACAGGCAAGACCCGTGTGTTGATTACGCGCCTTGCCTACATCTTGGCGCAGCGTAGGGCCAAACCCTGGCAGATTTTGTCGGTGACTTTTACGAACCGCGCGGCGCGGGAGATGCGTGAACGTGTCACCGGATTGGTGGGGCCTGTGGCGGAATCAATCTGGCTGGGTACCTTTCATGCGCTCTGCGTAAAAATTCTTCGCCGTCACGGTGAATTGATAGGCCTTAAATCGAACTTTACCATTCTCGACTCCGACGATCAGTTGCGTCTGTTGAAGCAGATCATGGAGGCGGACGACGTTGATTCAAAGAAGTGGCCGGCTCAAGGACTCATGGGCGTCATTCAACGTTGGAAGGATAGAGGCTTAACGCCAGACCGTGTCGGACAGGACGGGGGCGGGGACTATGCTGCGGGCCGTGCTGTACCGCTATACCGGGCCTATCAAGACCGCCTGAAAACCCTCAATGCCTGCGATTTTGGTGATTTAATATTGCACTGTCTGACGGTGTTTCAGCAGCACGCCGATGTGCTTGCCGAGTATCAAGACAAATTTCATTACGTCATGGTGGATGAATATCAGGATACCAATGTCGCTCAGTATCTCTGGCTGCGTCTTTTAACTCAGACCCGGCATAACCTCTGCTGCGTCGGCGACGACGATCAATCCATTTATTCTTGGCGCGGGGCCGAAGTGGGCAACATACTGCGCTTTGAAAAGGACTTCCCCAACGCGAAGGTGGTTCGACTAGAACGCAATTATCGCTCGTCCCCTACGATCCTCGCCGCAGCTTCCCATTTAATTGCCCATAATGAGGATCGCTTGGGTAAGACCTTGCGCACCGCTCATGGCGAGGGCGTGGACCCCGGCTCGCTTATCAAACTGCGGGGCCTGTGGGACGGTCAGGAGGAAGCCCGCTGGGTTGTGGATGAAATTGAATCTCTTCAGCGAGACCAACACAAACTTACGGAAATTTCCATCCTAGTGCGCGCCGGCTTTCAGATGCTTGAGTTTGAAGAACGCCTGATTACTACCGGCGTTCCCTACCGCGTTGTCGGCGGCCCCAGGTTTTATGAGCGCATGGAAATTCGAGACGCGATTGCCTATCTACGGATTGTCTTTCAGCCAGATGACGATTTGGCATTTGAACGCATAATCAACAAACCTAAGCGCGGCATTGGTCAGACCACGGTTCAGAAAATTCATATGCTTGCCCGAGCGCAGTCGATACCGCTGATGGAAGCGGCTATGCGCATGATTGAGACCGACGAATTGCGGGCCCAGACGCGCAGTACGCTTCGGGCGCTGATCACGGACTTCGCCCGCTGGCGGAGTCTCGGCGATGCCATGGCACCGGCGGAGTTGACGGCCATGATGTTGGAAGAGTCCGGCTACATCGACATGTGGCAGAAGGATAAGTCGCCTGAAGCGCCGGGGCGTCTTGATAACTTGCGTGAATTTGTCACCGGGTTGGATGAGTGGGACACCGTCGGGGGATTTCTGGAGCACGTGAGTTTAGTCATGGATAAAGATGCTCAGTCGAACGACGAAGGTATTACACTTATGACTTTGCATGCAGCCAAGGGGCTGGAATTCGACACTGTC
>CAXBLG010000110.1:0-7857 GCA_963976395.1 uncultured Rhodospirillaceae bacterium | reverse complement strand
ACGACGGCGTTCTTGGTCCGGTTCGCACAATCCCCGGCGGGTTGAACTATTACCGTGCGTCGTCTGGCGCTCGAATTGAACCCCTTTTGACGGGCGGAAATATACCAATTAGCTTTGATATGATGCAGGACTTGCGGGAACGCATTCGCATGATGTTTTTCTTGGATCAACTGCAATTTCAAGGCGCGCCTCGCATGACGGCGACAGAAGTTGTAGAGCGCACGGAACGCACCTTGCGACTTCTAGGGCCTACGCTTGGACGTCTGCAATCTGAATTTCTTGGTCCGATGATCGACAGAATCTTTGGTGTGCTTTCTCGTGCCGGTCGTTTACCGGAAGCACCAGAGTCTATATCTGAGCGCGAGTTGAAGATTGAATATGTGTCTCCGCTTGCGTTAGCGCAGCGCCAAAGTGAAACGCAGGGCATAATGAGAACGCTTGAGTTCATTGGTCCAATTGCGGGCATGGACCCACAAGCGGCTCAAGTCATGAAGGGCGCGGACACTGTTCGCCACGTTGCAGAACTTAACGGCGTGCCTCCGATGCTTCTGAAGTCGGAAGACGAAATGATGGAAGAATTAAAGGCACAACAGGAAGCGGCTGCGGCACAGCAGCAGTCTATGGTGGGCCGCGAGGCTATGTCTGATGGGGCGAATGTTATGGACATGCTGCAAAAGGGGGCCAACGTCTCCAAAGCAGCGCAGGAAGCGGGTCTGAGCATTGCCTGATATTACTAAAGAAGATTTCCAAGTGGTCTTTGGGTCAGAGCAGGGCAAGCGCGTCCTGTCGCATATTTGCCGCGAGTGCGGCGTGCTGCGACCTTCGTTCGTCCCGGGTGAAGCATTGGAGAACACAGCTTTCAACGAAGGCATGAGAAATGTCGCGCTGATGATTCTAACAGCACTAGACGAAACACCGGAACGATTTTTAGAACTTTCACAGGAGATCACAAGTAATGCCTAGCGATACCGCACCTGCCGAGATAGCAGATAATGCACCAGATGTTACCGATACAAATAGTACAACGGAATCTGAAAGCGCCGACTGGCGCTCGTCACTTCCAGAAGAAATCAGGGACAACCCCAGCTTTTCTAAATTCAAGGACGTGGATAGCCTTGCGGCTTCATACGTCAATCTCCAATCCCACCTTGGCCGTGATAAAATCACTAAGCCGGTTACGGAAAGTGATTGGGACGACGTCTATGAATTTTTAGGTCGCCCAGAAGGCCCTGAAAAATACGAAGTAACTTTGTCTGACGAGCTTCCCGAAATAGTAGCTAACCAATTCAATGATGAGGCTCTTTCGTCTTTCAAGCAGGAAGCCCACAAACTAGGTCTAAACTCCGCTCAAGTTAGCTCTCTCGTTTCGTGGCAAGCCAACAATATGGTCGGCCAGCACAAAGCTATGGAAGATTCTATGGCGCAATCCATTGATACCGGCGAAACCGCACTGCGTGAAGAGTGGGGCCGCGCTTATGACCAGAATTTAGAGTTTGCCAAGAAGGCATTCAACGAATACGGCGGCGACGAGTTAGCTGCCAAAATGGAATCAAGCGGCATGGGAAATGACCCTGACGTGTTAAAAGCGTTCGCCAACATTGCCAAGACGACAATGGCGGACAAAGACTTAGCCGGAACATCGAATAACGCGAAAATGGCGATGACGCCAGAAGAAGCTAAGTCAGAAGCGGCGGCAATCATGGGCCATCCTGCGTATACTGATAAACGACACCCAGAGCATGTGTCGATAGTCAAAAAGGTTCAGGACTTATTCAACCAAGCCTATGTCGATTAATTATGGACCATGTAATTATTAAGATTGAGTGCTTAAAAATGGCACTCACAGGGACACCGGAAACCACTATTGCATCCGCGCAAAAATACTACGATTGGATTGTTCCTAAACTTGAAAACCCCAAACTGGGACGCCCACCCAAAAAAGATTAAATAAGATCTCATTCACGGTGGTTTTTTTATATTTGCATATTTAAAGCAAACGCGATACTGTTTGCTTGCCTTTCAATAGGCGGACAATTCCGCGTGGAACCCGCACAAGCAAAAGGGCAGCTTGGGCCGTCATAGGCGATAACCCTTAAAATTACTGTTTTAACTTTTATTGGAGAAACCGATGTCTATTCAAGTGACAACGGCTTTCGTCGAACAGTACAGCGCCAACGTCCAGCACCTTGTCGGTAACAGGCAAGAACGCCTTTTTTGAACAGATTGGTGCAACGGCGGCGCTTCGTCGTACGTCTCGCCATTCTGATACGCCCCGTGTTGACACCCCTCATGCGCGCCGTCGTGTAAGCCTTGAAGATTTTGATTGGGCTGACCTCATTGATAATGAGGACAAGGTTCGTATGCTCATCGACCCGACCTCTGACTATGCCCGCGCAGCGGCCATGGCGATGGGTCGTGCAATGGATGAAGTTGTCATTGACGCGGCTCTTGGCAATGCCTTCACGGGCGTTTCTGGTGGCACTACTGTCGCGGGTCAGACTGCTATTGCTAATGGCAGCGCCGGCCTGACTCTTGCCAAACTTCTCACGGCCAAAGAAACAATGGACGGGGACGATGTTCCTGAAAATGGGCGTGTTATTGTTTGCACCGCAGATCAAGTAAGTGACTTGTTGAATACGACCGAAATAAAAAGTTCGGACTTCAATACGGTCAAAGCTCTTGCTCGCGGCGAATTGGACACCTTTTTAGGGTTCCGATTCATCCCGGTAAACGGCAAGCGCATTGACGGCACCAAACTGGTTCCTGTTGATGGCTCTAGCCACCGTCGCTGCTTTGCATTCCAGAATGATGGTTTGCTGCTCGGCATTGGTACTGACATGAACACGAAAATTTCAGAGCGTGCCGACAAAAACTATGCGACTCAAGTGTTCTGCTCGATGACTATCGGCGGCACTCGCATGGAAGAAGCCCGTGTCCTTGAAATCTTGTGCGTAGAATAGGAGGACTAAAAAATGACTGTACTTTATAGCGCGGAAATGGCCGGACTGGCCGCTGTTCCGGTTAGCCTCCCGTCTGGCGGTATTGTTGATGGTAATGTCCGCGTAAAGCGAGCCACTATCACGCTTGCCACCCAGACGACATCAGACACCATTGTTATTGCGAAAGCTCACGAAGGTGAGTCTTTCCTTTACGGTGTTATTACTGCCAGCGCCACGCTTGGCGCGTCTGCTACGGTTGCGATTGGTATTACTGGCACCACGGGAAAATACCGTGCCGCCGCTACGTTCACCACCGCAAACACGCCGACGCTTTTCGGCACCGCTGCCGGTGCGGTGACGTTGGCGGCTGATGAAGAAGTCTTCATCACCATTGCCTCCGCTAGCCTTCCGGGTTCGGGGACTCTGGTCGTGGATATGTATTTTTCTGCGACGTAATAAGGTTGGGGGGGCTTCGGCCTCCCCACACTTTAGTTAGGTAATAGAATGGCCACTTCCGTTGTTCAGATTGTTAATAATGCTCTCGTCAAGATTGGCGCTAATGCAATCCTGACGTTGACGGAAGACACTGAGGCTGCCCGCGCTGCAAACCTTGTTTATGACCAAATCCGCGACGCTTGCATCAGAGATCACGTCTGGAATTTTGCTGTCAACCGCGTGGAGTTGGCACAAAACTCTACCGCCCCGGCATTTGGGTTTTCTTATCAATACAATCTTCCGTCTGACTGTCTGCGCGTCTTGCAGATGGATGACATGTCCACGCTTTACAAAATCGAGGGTGGCAAACTTTTGACGGACGACGGCACCGCAAAGATTTTGTATCTGGCCCGCGTTGAAGACGTGAACCTGTTTGACGCCATGTTTGTTGAGGCGCTTTCCGCTAGGCTTGCGGCTGAATTGTCAGTCACACTGTCGGAGAGCAATACGCTTTATTCAAATATGATGGAAATGTATCAGCGCAAGATCAGTGACGCCCGGTCGATGGACGCACAGGAAAGCGGATACATTGAAATCGTTGCCGACACATGGTTAGACAGTCGCGTAAGTTACGGCGGCGGCGCTACCGTTAGCGTAAACGGGAGTCCATAAATGGTGCGTTCAGCGCCCATTCAAACGAACTTCACGGCTGGTGAGTTTTCACCACGCCTTGAAGGCCGCGTCAATTTTGAGAAATATCCTAACAGCTGCAAGACGCTAGAAAATATGATTGTGCAAAAGCATGGACCTGCGTCTCGACGAGGCGGGTTCTATTTTTCGTCAGAGGTCAAAGACAGCAGTAAAAAAACGCGCATCTTGTCGTTTGAATTCAGTGTTTCTCAGGCGTACATTATCGAGTTTGGCGACCAATACGTTCGCTTTTATAAAAACTACGGCCAGATTCAAAGCGGGGAATTCGCCGAGGTTTTTGATAATCCGTTTGCCAAGGGCGCGGCTTATGAAGTTTCCACCCCTTATCTTGAGGCAGAATTGTTTGATCTGGTGGTCACGCAATCTGCTGACGTTTTGTATATTGCTCATCAAAACCACGAACCGCGCACATTGTCGCGAACCGGGGATACAAACTGGACGCTGGGTATTATCCAGTTCTTGGATGGGCCTTATGACTCCGTAAACGCGACCGACACGACCTTTGGGTTGTCCGCAGTGAGCGGTACTGGGGTGACGGTAACGGCATCTGCGGTCACTGGAATCAATGACGGGGCGGGTTTTCTTGCAACAGATATTGGCCGCCTGATTAGGTTTGAGGATGCGGCTAATGATTGGACCTATCTTGAGATCACAGCGCGAGCAGATGCAACGCACGTTACGGCTGATTTCATAGGCCCAAATGCCTCTGCGACTACCGCTCAGACAGGATGGCGACTTGGTTTGTTTTCGGAGACAACCGGATATCCGTCTGTTGTCACGTTTTTCGAGCAGCGCCTAGTTTGGGCGGCAACAACTACCCGGCCCCAATCACTATTCTTTTCTGTCTCTGCCGATTATGAGAACCATGCACCGACTGATAATGATGGGCTTGTGCTTGATGATAGCGGGTTCGTTTATACAATTGCGACAGATCAGGTAAACACAATCCGCTGGATGAGAGCGGGTAAGGTGCTGTCCGTTGGAACTGCTGGCGGTGAATTTATCGTTTCTCAGGGTGACAACAATAGCCCTATATCTCCCACGAATACGCGCGTTGTACGCCAGACTACATTTGGCAGCGCAGCAGTTACGCCACCTCAAGTAGGTAGTTCGGTTCTGTTCTTGCAGCGCGCAAATCGAAAAGTGCGCGAGTACGTTTACCAGTACGAAACTGACGCATACGCCGCGCCGGATCTGTCCATTCTATCGGAGCATATTACCGAAGGCGGTGTTGTCGAGATGGCATACCAGCAAGAACCCGATAGCATAGTATGGATGGCTCGGTCGGATGGTGTATTGCTTGGAATGACCTATGAACGCGCTCAGGACGTCGTGGGGTGGCACAGGCATATTATTGGTGGATTAGGTGCCAAAGTTGAGAGTGTGGCCGTCATACCCGATCCTCAAGGGAGCAGGGATGATTTGTGGGCTGTCATACAGCGCACCGTCAACGGGCAGTCAGTTCGTTACATAGAATTTATGACTGCGGGTTTACCCGAAGTTCCAACGAATACGATCCAGGCAACATATCTCGATTCCATGCTGACTTATGAAGGCGGCGCAGTTTCGTCAGTTTTTGGGTTGGATCATTTAGAAGGGCAGACGGTATCTGTTCTTGCAAATGGCGCGACCCACCCGGATCGTGTTGTTTCTGGCGGTTCTATATCGTTGAATGGTTCGTACACGGTTGCGCATGTCGGATTGCCATATACATCCACGCTGCAAACAATGAGGATCGAGGCTGGCGCAAAAGATGGGACGGCGCAGGGTAAAAAGAAACGCATCTCTCGCATTACATATAGATTATACAACACGCTCGGACTAAAGCATGGGCCAAGCTCCAGCCGCCTTGATATTATTCCGTTTCGGTCGAGTGCGGACGATATGGACGCAGCTCCGGCAATGTTCACTGGTGATAAGGAAATTGAATTCCCGCGAAATTGGGACAAAGACGGATATATTTTCTTGGTGCAAGACCAACCTCTGCCCTTTACCGTACTGGCTATTATGCCAGAACTTAATACGACGAAAGTTTAGGCCGATGATCCGGCAAATAAGCGTTGATGAACTAATTGCATGCAATGAATTTTCTGCCCTTGTTCAGGAATACGCTGAAGAGTGTCCGCCTAAATCTAATATGCCAAGCACGTACAACGAGGCGACCTATAACGCCCTAGAAGAATCCGGGGCGCTGCATTCGTTTGGGGCGTTTGGGGAAGACGGAGAGCTTTGGGGCTTTGTCACACTAATCATTACGATGCTCCCTAAATACACGTCGCTGATCGGGGCGACAGAGAGCTTCTTTGTGGCGAGCAAGCACCGCCAGACAGGGGCGGGGATTAAGCTACTGCGCGCCGCAGAAGCAAAGGCGTCTGAGGCCGGTGCCTTTGGCATGTTGGTCAGCGCCCCATCTGGCGGAAAGCTCGCGGAAGTTATGCCTAAATCTGGATATGAAGAAAGCGATGTAATCTTCTTTAAGGATTTGCAATGAACAACGTCCAGATAGCAGGTTCGGTAATACCCGCCATGAGCTTGCAAGCTATAGACAAGGTCAGGGAACTGACTGAGATTTTCAAGGAAGCACCGCAATATGCTTTGGAAACAAACCATGTTATTCATGGCGGGATGTATTCCCGCACGATTACGATGCCAGCGGGGCATGTGTTGACGGGCAGTTTGGTAAAAGTAAGCACGTTATTGATTATAAATGGACACGTCACGGCGTATTTAGGCGACAGCGGATCCGCAGAATTCGATGGATATGGCGTTGTCCCGGCTAGTGCTGGGAGGAAACAGGCATTCATATCTCATGCCGATACGGACATAACGATGGTTTTTGCTACAAATTCAACTTCCATCGAAGACGCAGAAGCTGAGTTTACGGATGAGGCTGATATGCTTGTTTCAAGGTCAGAAACTGGCAGTAACAACGTATTGATCACGGGGGAATAAGACATGTCGTCAGCTTTGATGATCGCATCTATCGCGTCCACTGTTATTGGTGCCGGGGTCAGTGCTGCCGGTGCTGCACAACAGGGCAGGAACGCATCTAATTTAGCTAATTACAACGCGCAAATTGCGCAGAATGACGCCATTGCAGCGCGCCAGAAGGCCGAGTTCGACGCCACGGCGTTGGAAAGACAGCAGAAACTTCTATCTGGCTCACAACGGGCCTCTATAGCAGCGACAGGGGGATCATTACTCGATTCTGGTGATGTCTTTGATATGACGGCGGAAGAGCAAGAAATAGACTATCTGGCAACACTTTACGGTGGTGAAACAGCCGCTCGCGCCGCAGAGCAGAGAGGGACACTTTCCAAATATCAAGGTTCGATAGCAAAATCTGAAGGCAAATCAAAAGCCTTGGGGACGTTGATAACTGGGGCCACCTCTGCGGCTAAGATGGGTTCTAAATTACCAAAAGGCCCCAAGACACCGCAATCTTATACAAGTCCGCCCCGATTCTATGGAAGCGAAGGTATCTAACAATGGCAATGGTTCCAACATATAAAAGACAAAATAGCGTCCCCGGATCCACCGGGATGCAGAATATTCCTTTGTCTTTGGCGTCTAGCCCGCTTTCTGATATTGGTGAGGGGATTACGAAGATTGGTGGTGAGCTTGATAAGGTTGCAACTCGCATTCAAAATCGTGAAGATATTATTAGCTCTGCGGTAGCCAACGACCAGTTTGAACAAGATATGTTGAAGTCTTACAATTCTGTAATTGAAGCCGGTAATATTCTTGATCCTCAACGGAATACGATTGGTAA
>CAXBLG010000109.1:0-8536 GCA_963976395.1 uncultured Rhodospirillaceae bacterium | reverse complement strand
TCGTGAAGCCAGAAACCGGGCAGGCGAACTTGGCCGAAAACACGGTGATCGGGTTCTTGCTCTTCGCATCTGCGTTCTCGGCATAGGCGAGGCCGTCGGCTATGCCGAGCGCGGTTTCCAAAGAGTCAGCGAGGCGGCTTTGCACGCCGTCGCGCACCACAATGCGGTCAACGACCACTTCAATGTCGTGCTTGAGTTTTTTGTTGAGTGCAGGAGCTTCTCCGATTTCGTACAACGTACCGTCGATCTTGACGCGTTGGAATCCTTTCTTCTGAAGCTCTTGTAATTCCTTTTTGTATTCACCCTTACGGCCGCGCACCAGTGGCGCCAGCAGATACAATCGTGTGCCGTCGCCCATCTCCATGATGCGGTCGACCATTTGCGACACCGTCTGGGCCTCGATAGGTAGACCGGTGGCCGGCGAATAGGGAATTCCAACCCGTGCCCAGAGCAGGCGCATGTAATCGTGAATTTCCGTAACCGTGCCGACAGTGGAGCGTGGATTCCGGCTGGTGGTCTTCTGCTCGATGGAAATGGCAGGTGATAAACCTTCAATGGATTCCACATCGGGCTTTTGCATCAGCTGTAGAAACTGGCGGGCATAGGCGGATAAAGATTCGACGTAGCGTCGCTGACCCTCGGCGTAAATGGTGTCGAACGCGAGGGACGACTTGCCCGAGCCGGACAGACCGGTGACGACAATCAGTTTGTCACGGGGAATGTCCACGTTGACGCCCTGTAGGTTGTGCTCGCGGGCGCCTCTGACCTTGATGGCGGTGAGACTGGATGAGACCTTGTTTTTAGGGGGCATTGGGGGTAAATGTTCTCGTTATGTTTCCATTCGACGTTCTTCATACGCCGAACAGGTAAAAACGGCAACGGTGGTTCTTAGGCCTTCATTTTTCTAGGTTTTCCCTGAAAAAAGGAGTCTTCCGCCGGTGCCTCGGGGCCTTTATGGTGCCCCAGACGACGAAGTAACAACATAGCAAACGATTCTCGGAGAGCGAAGCATGGCCGGCAGCGTCAACAAAGTAATTTTAATTGGAAATCTGGGCCGTGACCCCGAAGTGCGGACGATGCAGAACGGTAATAAGGTTGCCAATCTGAACCTCGCGACATCGGAGTCTTGGCGGGATAAGGCTTCCGGCGAGCGCAAGGAAAAGACCGAATGGCACCGGGTGGTGATTTTCGGGAATCTTGCAGAAATCGCCGAGAAATATCTGAAGAAGGGCTCAAAGGTTTACGTGTGCGGCTCGCTTCAAACCCGCAAATGGACCGACCAATCGGGCCAAGAGAAGTACACGACTGAGGTTGTGCTTCAAGGTTTCGGCGGCGAACTGACCATGCTCGACGGTCGCAGCGGCGGTGGCGGTGGACCCGGCGGCGGTATGGGCGATAGCGGCGGCGGCGATTGGGATTCCGGCGGCGCAAGTTCAAGTGGCGGCAGCGCCCCCAGCGACATGGACGACGATATTCCGTTTTAAGGCGACCGATCAGCCCTCTCATCGAATGCTTTGGAATTCATGCGCGTCGTTATTTTAGGTAATTCGGGCTCTGGAAAATCGACACTCGCCCGGACGATGGCGAATGAGCTAATTCCTGTGCTCGACCTCGATACTATTTTTTGGGAACCCAATCAGATTGCGGTAACGCGGCCCGACGGTGCAGCAGCGCGCGACCTTGATGCCTTCTGTTCACGCAACGAGCAATGGATCGTGGAGGGGTGTTACGGAGAGCTGGTTCAGAACGCTTTGAAGCCGCGCCCTGAATTGATCTTCGTAAATCCCGGAGAAGCGGTGTGTTTAAGCAACTGCCGAAACCGTCCGTGGGAACCGCATAAATACGCATCGCAGGAAGAGCAGGACTCCAAGCTGGAATTCCTGCTGCGCTGGGTGTCGGATTACTATACGCGGGACGGCGATATGTCGTTGCGCGGTCACCGTGCCGTGTTCGACGCTTACGATGGACCGAAACGGGAGTTGACGACTCAGGTGTGAGCGTTAAACCTTTGTAGCGTCGTAGTCTTTTTTCAAATTTGCGACAAGTTCCGCAACACTCGGCACATCCTCGATAGCGCCAATGCCTTGACCGGCGGACCATAAGTCTTTCCAGGGCCGCGGTCCGGATTTTTCGCCGCCGTCGATGCTGAGGCTGCCGCCGTCTGGATTGATGCCGAGGTTATCGGGGTCGTACCCCGCCGCAACGAGTGAGGGCTTCAAGTAGTTAGCCGGCACGCCGCTGAAGTATGGCGTATGGACGGTGTCGGCGGCGGCTGACGAGACGATCATGTTTTTGTATTCGTCAACGGCATGGGCTTCGGTCGTGGCAATGAAGCGTGTGCCGAGATATGCGAAATCGGCGCCCATAACAATCGCAGCCTTTATGTGACGGCCAGTAGACATTGCGCCGGCGAGAATGATCGTGCCGTCGAAAATTTTGCGGACTTCGTGCAGGAACGCGAAGGGCGATAGGAAGCCGGCATGACCTCCCGCGCCGGTACAAACCAGAATCAAACCATCCACCCCTGCGTCTATGGCTTTCTGTGCATGCTTTATGGTGGTGACGTCGTGAAACACCAGACCGCCGTAGCTGTGCACGTGCTCGACCATGGGCGAAGGATTGCCGACGGATGTGATCACGAACGGGACTTTGTACTTAATGGTGAGTTCAGTGTCCTCGGCTAGCCGCGTATTTGATTTATGCATTATCAAATTCACGCCGAAGGGCGCGGCCTTGGGATCGGCCGACAAGGCTTCTGTGATTCGCGCGAGCCACTCGTCGAGCACTTCCAACGGCCGAGCATTGAGCGTCGGGAATGCTCCCGGGATACCTGCCTTGCATTGGGCAATCACCAATTCCGGATGAGACACAAGGAACATGGGTGCACCAATGACGGGCAACGCAATGCGATTGCGGAACAATTCAGGTAAGGGCATGGAATCTCCAGACTTAATAAATTGCTTGGTTTCTATAGCCTGCTCTCCCGGAGATGCCTATCGCTTTCCACCGACCTAGCGTTCAGTGATAGGCTTTGTATAGAGCGGTGACAATGTAACAGGAACTCTGCATGTCCGATTTGGTTCTAAGACAAGACGATGAGGGCTTGGCCACTTTGGTGCTCAATCGGCCGGAAAAGCTGAATGCTCTTAATGTTGAAGTGTTTAAGGATTTACGTGCGCATGTCGATCTGCTGGCACAGCAGACGGATACGATCGGCCTGGTTGTGTTGCGGGGAGCCGGCAAATGTTTTTCCGCGGGTCACGATCTTGCTGATTTGGCGGAGGGCGAGAATCTGCCAAGTCCTAACTTTCAGGCAGAAACCATTGAATGCCTAGCCAATCTACCGCAGCCAATCATTTCCGCTGTGCACGGGCATTGTTACACCGGAGCGCTGGAACTCGCGCTGGCGGGGGATCTGATCTTTGCGTCAGAATCTGCTAAATTTGCTGATACCCACGCGAAATGGTCCGTGACGCCGATCTGGGGAATGAGCCAGAGGTTGCCAAGGCGCGTGGGGTTGTCACGCGCGCGGGAGATGATGCTGACCGGGCGCACCTACAGAGGACAGGCGGCCCTCGCTATGGGACTTGTCAATTTCTGTGTGGCTGATGAGACCTTTGAGGGCGAGTTGGCAAAGCTAACGGGCGAGATGCTGGCGTTGTCCTGGCACTCCCATCGGGCCAACAAGCGCCTGCTGAGGGAGACCGACGGGATGGCTTTGGGTGAGGGGCTTAGGCACGAGATAGAACATACGGCAGGCGTGGGCCCTGACATGCAGACGAGGATCGATGGGTTCATGAGCAAGGGAAAGTCCGGCTAAGTGCCTTTACATTTGTGCGCTGCAGTAATTTTGCTCAAATTGGAACCGATTCCCTGCGCTGAACATTGGTTGCTAGTGGTTGTTTCTCGGCTCGCTAGCCACCTTGAGTTAGCCGAGTCTCGCGCTTTTTGAACGGCTATGTAAGGTATTGTGCTCAGAACGCCGATTCGGACCCAAATTGGTCTATTTTAGCGTAAAACGCGTGACGACTAATTATCCATAAATAACTGAAATATATTTCATATTTAGCCATATCCCTGTGGATAACTTTAAAGCGGAAAAGGCGTTCAGGACGCAATGTGAACGTTGTGAATGTTGCGTGAAATCTGGTAGATTTCCGAACGTGCATTTGCCCTCATTTGATCCCAGGTGGGAGCCCTCAGCACAAGTTTAGATAGCTTCACGTCTCGTTGGTGCACTGCAATATTGCCGGCGGGAAGAGGTTCGTTTTGACGTAAATTTTGAGAGAGACCTAGTGAGCGAAACAACCCCGACCCCGCCTGATTTTGAAATTGCCCCGGTAACGATCGAAGACGAAATGCGTAAGAGCTATCTCGATTACGCCATGAGCGTGATCGTTAGCCGCGCGTTGCCGGATGTTAGAGACGGCCTGAAGCCGGTTCACCGCCGTATTCTCTTTGCGATGAAAGAGGGCGGTTACGAATTCAACAAGCCCTACAAGAAATCAGCACGCATCGTCGGCGACGTGATGGGTAAGTACCATCCACACGGCGACCAGGCAATTTATGACGCGATGGTGCGCATGGCGCAGCCGTTTTCCATGCGTCTCCCGCTCATTGACGGGCAGGGTAACTTTGGCTCCATGGACGGAGACCCCGCTGCGGCCATGCGTTATACCGAAGCGCGATTGGCCAAAGCGGCGCATTCTTTGCTGGACGATATCGACAAGGAGACCGTCGACTTCCAAGTAAACTATGACGAGACGATCCAGGAGCCGGTCGTTCTACCCGCGCGATATCCCAACCTATTGGTCAATGGCGCCGGCGGCATTGCTGTTGGCATGGCTACGAATATTCCGCCGCACAACCTGGGCGAAGTGATTGATGCAGCCTGTGTTCTGATTGACGATCCGGCTACCACCGTCGAGCGCTTGATGGAAATCGTCCCAGGACCGGATTTCCCGACCGGCGGTATCATTCTCGGTCAATCAGGAAGCCGTTCGGCGCTGATGACGGGGCGCGGGTCCGTCGTTATGCGTGGCCGCTGCGAAATCGAAGATATCGGCAAAGATAAACAGGCGATCATCGTCACTGAAATTCCCTATCAGGTGAACAAAGCCTCGATGATCGAGAAAATGGCCGAGCTAGTGCGTGATAAACGCATTGAAGGCATCGGCGATTTGCGCGATGAATCGGACCGCAACGGTGTCCGCGTAGTCATCGAGATTAAGCGCGACGCCATGGCCGAAGTGGTCTTGAATCAGCTTTACAAATATACGCCTCTGCAAACCAGCTTTGGCGTGAACATGCTGGCCATCAATAGTGGCCGTCCGGAATTGATGACGCTGAAGCAAATCCTTCAAGCGTTCATCAAATTTCGCGAAGAAGTTATTCGTCGCCGTACTGTTTATGAGCTTGGTCAGGCGCGTAATCGCGCACACGTTTTGGTTGGGTTGGCTATTGCGGTCGCTAATCTTGATGCAGTCATCAAGCTTATTCGGGCAGCTTCAGATCCGGCTACAGCCAGAGACCAGCTAATGGCGCAAGATTGGCCGGCGACAGACGTTGAGCCGCTGGTGGCGCTTATCGATGAGCCTGACCGCAAGGTGATCGACGGAAAGTACAGGCTATCGGAAACTCAGGCCAAAGCCATATTGGATCTGCGCCTACATCGCTTAACCGGTCTTGAGCGAGAAAAAATCCACGGTGAACTGAAGGGCCTCGGCGAGAATATTTCTAACTATCTAGGAATTTTACGGAGCCGTGAGCGGTTGTATTCAATTATGCGGGCTGAGTTGCAGGAGATGCGCGACGAATACGCGACACCGCGCCGTAGTGTGATTGAAGAACTGGAGTTCGAAACCGACGTTGAAGACCTTATCCAGCGCGAGGATATGGTCGTAACCGTTACAAATGCGGGCTGGATTAAGCGGGTGCCGCTCTCCACTTACCGGGCCCAACGGCGCGGCGGTAAAGGCCGCGCTGGAATGGCGACAAAGGACGAGGACTTTGTGCAAGCATTGTATGTCGTCAACACTCACACGCCGCTTCTGTTCTTTTCCACGGCGGGCATGGTCTACAAGCTGAAGGTCTACAAATTACCCGTAGGGACTCCTCAAAGTCGCGGCAAAGCCATGGTGAACTTGCTTCCCCTGAAGACGGGAGAAACCATTTCCACGGTCATGCCATTGCCGGAAGACGAAAGCACTTGGGGGGATCTCAACGTAATGTTCTCTACCAGTACCGGCTACGTTCGGCGTAATGATCTGTCCGACTTTGTGAACATCATGCGCAACGGTAAAATTGCGATGAAGCTGGCTGATGGCGACAGTCTTGTCGGCGTCGCTACATGTAGTGATCAGAACGACGTGCTGCTGTCCACGAGACAGGGTAAGTGCATTCGATTTGAGGTGAGTGCTGTCAGAGTCTTTGCAGGCCGCTCTTCTGTTGGTGTGCGCGGGATTAAACTGGCTAAGGACGACGAAGTTATTTCCATGTCAATCTTGAAGCACGTGGAGTTTGATACAGAAAACCGCGACGCCTATCTTAAGGCGGCCAGAAAGCTGCGGGGCGCTGATGACAACGGTGACACAGCAGGTGACGCCGTGGAAGATCATGGGGCCGACGACGCCAAAATCCTGACGGAAGAGGAACTCGCGCGTCTTGCGAGCGATGAAGAGTTTATTTTAACCGTTACGCGCCGGGGGTTTGGCAAGCGGACGTCAGCCTATGAATACCGCATTACCGGTCGCGGCGGTTCCGGCATTGTTTCCATTGCAACAAGTAAGAGAAATGGAGATGTAGTGGCATCATTCCCTGTAGCCGATACGGATCAGGTGATGATGATTACAGATTCCGGACGCTTGATAAGAACTCCTATTGGCGACGTGCGCATAGCAGGTCGGTCGACGCAAGGTGTGACGATGTTCTCAACAGGTGAAGAAGAGCGCGTTACATCTGTTGCGCACCTTCCTTTAGACGAAGCCGAGATCGACGGTGATCAAAACGAAGAAGCGGAAGCTTAATCGGTTAGAGCGCATCGTGACAAATAAACGGGGACTGGGAATGGTAAGAAAAACGCAGGCCAGCGTACAAAAGAAAACCGGTCGCTACAAAATTGGTGTTTATCCAGGCACTTTCGACCCAATGACCAATGGTCACTTGGATATTATTGGCCGTGCGGCCAAAGTCGTTGATAAACTGGTCGTCGGGGTCGCTGTCAATGTCGGAAAAGGGCCGCTGTTTTCTCTCAAGGAACGGGCCGCTATGTGTGAGCGCGAAGTCAAACCGCTCTCTGTTACGGCGGGTGTGCCGATCGTCATCGTGCCGTTCGATAACCTCCTCATGGATTTTGTCATGAATTTGAACGCGTCCGTCATTATTCGTGGTCTACGGGCGGTTTCGGATTTTGAATATGAGTTTCAGATGGCGGGCATGAATGCCCGTCTCAACTCTAAGGTTGAAACGATGTTCCTCATGGCTTCGGAACGAAATCAGTTCATATCATCTCGGTTTGTGAAAGAAATTGCGAGGCTGGATGGAGATATTTCCAGTTTCGTACCGGCGGATGTGTGCCGTCGGGTTCAGAAGAAGTACAAGAAGAAGTAACTATTTTTCCGGCGGCCTAGCCATAATCGGGACAAATAATGCTGCTAGAGTGTTGCTTGCGCGGTGACCTCACGGCAGATATGACTGCTCCGGCGCTGCCACATTATCATATTAACGGAACCGCTATGTTACATGCATCACGCGCTAAATTAACGTCCTTGCCGCAAGTAGGCTTGCTGCTGGCTCTGCTTCTTGGCTTGAACTTTGTCACGACGGCGCCTGTTGTTGCTCAGGAAGCGGCGACGGCGCCTTTTATGGAGACTCTAGATTTGGAAAATACGCTTTATTTGGACTTGGAATACGGTCGTGTCGTTATTGAGATGATGCCTGAAATGGCACCGAAGCATGTGGCGCGCATCAAGGAACTCGTGCGCGAGGGCTTTTACGACGGCGTCGTATTTCATCGGGTTATTGATGGATTTATGGCTCAGACCGGAGACCCTAGAGGTGATGGAACTGGGGGGTCTGGACAGAATATTCCGGCCGAGTTTAACGACGGTGTCCATGTGCGCGGGGCCGTTTCAATGGCCCGCTCGAGCAATATCAATAGCGCCGACAGTCAGTGGTTTATCGTTCTCGACGAATCAGACTTCCTTAATGGCCAGTACACATACTGGGGACAGGTTGTCTCGGGCATGGAATTCGTAGATCAGATCCGCAAGGGTGACCCCAATAATAACGGTTCAGTGCCCTATCCTGACCGTATTATTCAGTTGCGAGTGGCTGCTGATGTTAAAGAGGGCGATTAACTGCCCTTATCGACTTGACCCCTGAAGCACGTCTCCCTAAGTTGTCGCCGCTTCAAGGATCGTGCGCCTTATAAATGATTTTGGCGCACTTGGTTGGGCCCGTAGCTCAGTGGTAGAGCATCTGACTTTTAATCAGAGGGTCGATGGTTCGAAACCATCCGGGCTCACCAATTTCTCTA
>CAXBLG010000108.1:0-8573 GCA_963976395.1 uncultured Rhodospirillaceae bacterium | reverse complement strand
CCTTCATGGCAAAACCATACCTTAGGGAGGACCACTTCATAGGGGGCAGATCAGGTGGTTGCGACCTCGTCTTTCAAATCGGCACAGCTAAATATGGTGTGCGCACACGCGACGGCTCCCTAGACAATGCACTCTTGGCCGAAGTCGCTGGTCACGACCAAGTGCGCATGTTCGAAGTCAAGCTAAGCCAGGGCGCCAAACCCGGGCGGGGAGGTGTTCTGCCGGCCGGCAAGGTCACGGAGGAAATCGCCCGAATCCGAGGCATCCCTATGGGCTAGTCGTCTATCAGTCCGAATCGTTTTCCGGAGATCGACAGCGTCTCTGATCTTCTCGATTTCATTGCCCACGTCAGGGAGGTGACAAGCAAGCCTGTCGGCTTCAAAGCGGTTATCGGCTCCTACGGATGGCTAGACAATTTATGCGCGGAAATTTGCCAACGCGGGATTCAGTCGGCGCCAGATTTTATCACTGTGGACTCCGCCGACGGCGGAAGTGGAGCAGCACCACTGAGTCTCATGGACAACGTAGGACTTCCGTTACACGAAAGCCTGCCGATTGTGATAGACAAGCTGGCCGCACACGGGCTTCGTGAACGCGTGCGGGTGATCGCTTCGGGCAAAATGATTACCTCGTCGGACGTTGCCTGGGCACTTTGTGTCGGCGCCGTTTTCGTTCAAAGTGCCCGCGGATTCATGTTTGCTCTTGGATGTATCCGAGCCATGCGTTGCCACAAGAACACCTGCCCGACTGGCGTGACGACGCATACACCGAGCCGCCAACGCGGCTTGGATCCACATGACAAGGCGGTGAAAGTTAAATCTTATGCCCAATACGTCACACGCGACGTAGAAGTCATTGCGCATGCATGCGGTGTGTTCGAACCAAGACGCTTGAGGCGTACGCATGCCCTCGTTGTTACTGAAGGCGGGCGAATCATCCCGCTCAATGAAATATTTCCAGAAGCTGGTGTCGCCACAATCGAAGCAAAATCCACGCAAGCGACACAACATTTTTCAGTACCAGGTCAATCTTAAACGTATGCGATTTTAAGCCCGCACAATCAACTAAATCAAATTCTTAGCTATAGGGTTGTTCATCAACATTCGTATTACGAATCATGAGGTGTGCCCAACATGCGAGGGTGGCAAAAGAGATCCCGCGCTCGGCGGTTCAATTATGTGTGCTCGCCGACGAGATCGGGGAACACCAGCTAGCGTATTTAAGATACCCAACCGTCCTTATCTTTAAGTAGGCCCAAAGGGCACCGCGTTGCGCGTCACATTTATTTTCTGGGAGTCCCGAGCCAGCGTTGGGGCACGCCCCTTGCCTTGGGTAACTCGTTCTCGCATCTTCCGAATTTGTTGGTCCAATCCTTATTATTAGTATTGCAAATGCGTCGCAATACCCATAATAGATCACCAAGATCAATGATAATCACTATCATATTCAAAAATGCGGGGCACGGTAACGTCCGTATACCTCAGAAAACGTTATAAAATCGGAGAAATATTGCAATGCACCACGCCGCTTTTCTAGGGACCACTATGGCCATCGTGCTCTCGGTACCGCTTTCTGGGTTCGCAGATAAAGTGGCAAAAGCGCAGGATATTGAAACGGACGCCCCGACCGTCCAGGAAGCCTACACAGGGAGCGGCATTTTAGACCGGATTTTGGTGACGGGTAGCCGGCCAGTCGAAGATATCGGCGGGTCCGTTCACCTGATCACCCCGCAAGAAATCGAAAAATTCCATTATAGCGACGTCAATCGCGTGCTGCGTCAGGTACCCGGCGTGTACATCCAGGAAGAAGACGGGTTCGGACTCCGGCCCAACATCGGTCTGCGCGGATCGGGCACCGATCGCTCCAGCAAAATAGCGCTCATGGAGGACGGCGTTCTAGCGGCTCCCGCGCCTTACGCGGCACCATCAGCTTATTATTTTCCACATATGGGTCGCATGTCTGCGATCGAAGTCGCCAAGGGCCCGGCAGCAGTGAAGTACGGCCCTCTCACAACCGGAGGCGCCATTAATCTGTATTCGACGCCCATTCCAAATGAGCCGGGAGGGCAAGTTCTGGCCTTGGCCGGAGAAGACGGTCTCTTGCGCACCCATGCCTTTGCCGGAGGGTTCTACGAGATGCCGCAAGGCTACGAAGTCGGTGCCTTGGTCGAAACGTTTCAAAATTATAGCGGCGGCTTTAAACAGTTGGATAACGGCGAGGGCACCGGGTTTCGAGTTGAAGACTATGTCATAAAACTGGCAGCAAGGACGACAAGCGGCACAGGCGTCAATCAGTCGGTTGAGTTCAAATTTCAAAATTCAAAAGAACGGTCTGATGAAACTTATCTGGGCCTGACACTTGACGATTTCGATAACACACCGTATCGCCGCTACCTTGGCAGCCAAAAAGACGAGATGAACGTTCGCCACTGGACGTACCAACTCAATCACAATGTAGACTTTGGCAACGGCTTCGATATTACGACCGTCGCCTATCACACCCGGACAAAGCGCAGCTGGTATAAACTCGACAGCGTTGTGGATGAAGTCCAAGGCGATACCAGAATCGCATCTGTCCTTGCTGATCCAGTTCGCTTTGCGAACTCGTTCAAGAGCATTCTGGGGCCTGCTGACTTTGTCAGCGCGAATGACGCACTTGCAGTTCGCGCAAATAATCGCGGTTACTATTCACGTGGCATCCAAACAGCACTCGGAGCGGAATTTAGCACCGGTGCTATTGGGCATCTGGTGGAACTATCTGTGCGCTATCATGAGGATGCCGAAGACCGATTTCAGTACGAAGACTTCTTCCGTATGGACAACGGCGCCATGGTTTTGACGACGGCGGGCGCACCAGGTAGTCAAGCTAATCGTGTAGGCAGCGCCAAAGCTTGGTCGTTCTTTGTACAAGACTCGCTTTCTTGGAATGCGTTGACCGTCGTTCCAGGGTTGCGTTACGAGACCATTGCACTGAAACGGGAGGACTTTCTCACTTCGGACCCAGAGCGTGTGCTGGCACCGACTATACGCAGCAACAAGGTCGATGTGTGGATCCCTGGTCTATCGCTCACATATAAACTCGCAGACCCTTGGACTTTGCTGGCTGGAGTGCATCGGGGCTTCTCAAATCCTGGACCTGGAAGTACTTCCAGCGCAGAAACCTCAATCAACTACGAAGCGGGCGTGCGTTACATCTCCGGCCCGGCCAAGGTCGAAGCCATTGGCTTCTACAACGACTACAGCAATTTGGTTGGCACCTGCACTGCGTCAACAGGCGGAGGTTGCGCCATCGGCGATCAGTTCGACGGCGGTGACGCCAGGGTTGTCGGGCTAGAAGCTTCCGTTGCCTACGATGTTGGCGAAGCTTTTGGAGCATCAATCGGCGTGCCTATATCGGTTTCCTACACATACACGGACGCGGAATTCCGGACCAGCTTCAACAGCGCTTTTGGCCCTTGGGGAACTGTAACGGCTGGCGACAGCCAACCGTTTACTCCATCCCACCAATTCACATTCAATGCGGGACTTCAGGGCGAGCGTTGGGATACCAACTTGACACTGAATTATGTAAGTAGTGCACGCGAACGTTCGGGCACTGGCCCTATCGCAAGGGTAGACTTAATTGATGCCCGCACCGTAGTGGATTTATCCGGTAGTTATGCGATTGCAAACGGCGTGACGATCTTCGCCAGCGTCGAGAATTTGTTCAACACAGTATATAAGGTCGCACTTAATCCCGCAGGCTCCCGACCGGGCAAACCGCGCACCGCTATGACGGGGCTGAAGGTGAATTTCTAGGTGGCGACAGCGGGTTTCTTCACATTACAACCGTACATGCAACGGCTGCCCTGCCCGCCAAGCCTTCCGCTGTTTTTATGGAACAGGATGCGATCCGGCGTTTCGATAAACCTCATCCGGGCTTTCGGAATGCATGCAGCGCAAGCGTCCCCAACACAGTATTGATAAACGGCCCATTAGAGCGTGATCGGGTTGGGGTGAATCGTAAGGGGGATTCCCTTGGGTAGGGATTTCTGATTCAACATGTGTGCTGGAGAGGTGGCCAGCATACATGAGCCGACCGTATTCCTTGGATCTTCGAGAACGCGTTGTGAAGGCGCTGTCGTCAGGTCAGAGCTGCCGGGCGGTGGCGGTTCGTTTTGGGGTCAGCGTTGCAAGTGTCGTCAGATGGGGCCAACGGCAACGCACGCTGGGCACCCCTGCGGCGAGCCGCATGGGCGGGCATCGGCGACACGTTTTGATGGGCGAGCGGGTTTGGCTGTTGCGGCGGATCGCGGACAAGCCCGATTTGACCCTGCGGGCTCTTCAGGCCGAGTTACGCAGCCGCGGCGTTAAGGTGAGCTACTACGCGGTTTGGAACTTCTTCCGGCACGAAGGGAAGAGCTTCAAAAAAAAGCCTGCACGCCAGCGAGCAGGACAGGCCGGACGTGGCAAGAAAGCGCGCCCGC
The DNA here is from genome assembly GCA_963976395.1 of uncultured Rhodospirillaceae bacterium. GTDB lineage: Bacteria > Pseudomonadota > Alphaproteobacteria > Rhodospirillales > Rhodospirillaceae > UBA11612. Next base: position 4,108 of record CAXBLG010000108.1, on the reverse strand, counting down.
TGGCGAAGGCACCAAGGACGGCTTGATCCGGCGCGTCTGGTCTTTATCGATGAGACCTGGCCTGCAAGCCAAGGTAACGGGCCACTACGACGGGCTAATTGAGTTAATAAAAGAACGCCCCGGCACAAAGGCCGGGGCGAGTAAGTTAAGAATGGTTGCGGGGACCCGCATCAACCTTTGTCGAACTAAAGGGCATTGAAAATAGGTCCAAATCCGAGATCCCAAACCCCCGACAGTTTACCTTTCCGGCGATCTGTCAGCGGGCTCACGCCTCTAGCGCCGCCATTCAGGTAGTGGCATAGAGGACGAATTTAAATCCGTGCACGCTTTCTTCACTTCGGAAATGCCAATCGCAGCACTCAGGTTATATGTAGTCTCAGTGCATAGTCCGGCGCGCCGATGGCAAGCGCCGGACTATGCAACCGACTGTTTATGTCGCGGCGTCTGGGGTACTGGCGCACACGTCTCCTCCGGCACGGTTGGATGGGTCTCTTCTTCGTATTGGCGCACTGCCTCACGCTCTGCTTCTCTGAGAAGAAGTTGCTCGATGCGTGTGTTGAGCAGCCGGGACTTTTCGGCTCGTTGCTCGAACTCCAGCGATAGGTCCTTGTACAGGGCGAAAGCTATTAGAATCATCAACAGCATGAAGGGAAACGCGGCAACGATGGAAACGGTCTGCAGGCTATTCAGGCCGCCGGTGAGCAGAAGGACTCCGGCCATCAGCAGCTGGAGGCTGCCCCACAGGATACGCACGAAACGCGTGGGATTGAGCACGCCTTTCGACGTGAACATGCCTAGAATGAAGGTCGCCGAATCGGCGGACGTGACCACAAACATGCCAGCCAGCACCACGGTAGCGACGACCAATATACTGCTTCCCGGAAGTTGATCCAGCAGAGCATACAGTCCGCTCGGCGCTTCCCTGGCGACTGCATCGGCGATGCCGGATTGCTCGAACAGTTCAAAATAGATCGCCGCTCCACCAAAAACAGAGAACCAAAGCATGCTGAGGGCTACGGGCACGATCATAACGCCCAGGACGAATTCGCGAATAGTTCGGCCGCGTGAAATCCGGGCGATAAAACTACCGACAAACGGCGCCCAGCTCAGGCCCCACGCCCAATAGAACATCGTCCATTGCTCCACCCAGTTGTCACCGGAATAAGGCGTCGTCACCAAACTCATCTCGATGATGTTACCTAGATATTCGCCTAACGTTTGAATCATCACGCCGAATATGAACGACGTCGGGCCAAGCGTGAGAACAAACAGCAAGACCAACGCTGCCAGCGCCATGTTCGCATTGCTTAAGTAACGCACGCCCTTGTCGAGGGGAGTCAGTGCCGAGATCATGTACAACACGCCTAGCACGCCGATGATCACGAACTGCGACCCGACGCTGTAAGGCACATCGACCAAATGGGCGATGCCGCTGTTCACTTGAAGGGCGCCGAGGCCGAGGGTCGTTGCGACGCCGAAGATGGTCGAGACCACCGTCAGGATATCGATGGCCTTACCCCACCCCCGGTCGACACGCGCGCCGAGTAAGGGTCGTAACGTTTCACTGATAAGACCGTGACTATTGTGCCGGAAGCGTACGTAGGCGATGGCAAGGCCGACCACGGCGAAATTCGCCCATTGATGGATGCCCCAATGAAAGAACGAGTATCGCATTCCTGTTTGGGCCGCTTCGGCCGTACGGGGGATGCCGATACCAAGCGGCGGCTCGTTAAAATGCATCATCGGCTCGGCGACGCCCCAAAAGACGAGCCCTACTCCCATGCCGGCGGAAAAAATCATCCCGATCCAGCTTGTGAAGGAAAACTCGGCAGGCTCGTCGTCGGGGCCGAAGCGGACGGCGCCGAACTTCGAAAGGGCAAGGAAAATCGTAAACAGGACAAAACCTGTGGTCACGAACAGATACAGCCAGCCGACGTTTTTCGCGGTGACGTCAAGAATTTGTTGCGATATCTGCTCGACGGTTCCCGGAGCTATCGCGGCGGCGGCGACAAATCCCGCAACAATAAGCACTGAAAGGTAGAAAACGACTCCGGTATCACCGAGCAGCCGTGCAGCGAAGTTAGAAAGTCTGTTCATACCACCTCGGGCGCAGAAGTTCGGCGCATATACCTTAATTAGACGACAACACTTGGGATGTCATTCGCTGTGTCCGATTTACTCTACATAATTCGCATTAGGCGTACCCGAGACCGCACACGCGGCCCTGTTGGCGCTAGCCGCTCAGCTCGAAAGCCTGGCCAGCGAGCTCCGTCAACTCGAACACCGGCTCATGGCCTGGCACCGGGAGGATGACACGAACCAGCGGCTGGAGACGATTCCGGGTGTGGGGATTATTACCGCTACGGCGCTATCAGCCAGTGTGCCGGACCCAAGTGTCTTCAAATCCGGCCGGCAGTTTGCCGCCTTCCTGGGTCTGGTGCCGCGACAGAACTCGTCGGGTGGGAAAGACAAGCTGGGACGCATCTCCAAAATGGGCGACGGCTATCTGCGAAAGCTGCTGGTGGTCGGAGCCACCTCGGTGATCCGCCGAGCCCGGACGAATGACACGGCCACGGGTGCTTGGGTTCTATCGCTCCTGGAGCGTAGACCGACACGCGTCACGACCGTGGCCATGGCCACCAAGACCGCGCGTATCGCCTGGGCCGTACACGCGCGGAACGAGACCTATCGTCCGCCGATGGCCGCGTAAACGTTACCGAATGACAGCGGCGTCATGTCGCCGCACAAAGCTGTGAGGGCAAAGATGAGTGATGATGATCAGACTGGGCCGCAGCCGGAACACCCCGAGGCATGTCTGGGCGTTAAAGCTCGTTCCTCTGAGAGGGAGCCGGCGGGCGGACTTCATCAGAGCCAGCGGTCATAAGCACCGCCCAAACAGGCCGGACACATGACTGCAACCCACATCGATCACAACGCACTCAAAAAAATCCTTGCAGAAACGGAGCTATCCACACATGACAATGCCCGCCATTTGCCTTGTACCGATCAATAATCTGTTTACCACGTTGTCCGACGGGCGTACCAAGGCTCCATGTCAATCTTCCTCGCACTCTTGCTCCTTGGCGCGGGCGCTCTTGTCTTTCGTTTCTGGTCGACCCAACGAATTCGCAAGAGGCTCCTGGTATCTGAGCTATCGGCTCATCAACGTGCCGTCGTCGAAAAATCGGTCCCTTTAATTCAGAAGCTTCCGGCTCAATTGCGCGGGAAGCTCGAAGGCAAGATCAACGTCTTTCTGAACCAGATCGAATTCGTTGGGTGCAACGAACTTGAAGTGACCGAAGAGATGCAACTGTCTATTGCAGCGCAGGCTTGCGTTCTCGTTGTCAATACCGACACGTGGTACACAAATCTTCACACAATTCTCATTTATCCGGGTGCCTTCAAATCGCGAAGAACAGAACACCACGGCTATGTTATGACAGAACGCGAAACGGTGCGCGTGGGTGAAAGCTGGGCGCGCGGCCCGGTCGTTCTTTCCTGGGCCGATGCAAAACAAGGCGCCATTAACGACAAGGACGGTCACAATGTCGTCTTTCATGAATTCGCTCACCAAATCGACGACCTGTCAGGCCACGCTGACGGCATTCCCGTCCTGAACAAGGAGCAAAGCTTCGCTGCTTGGGAACGCGTTTTTGTCAATGCCTTCATAAAACACGTTCGAAATGTCGAAAACGGACACAAGACAGTATTTGAGGCTTACGGTGCGGCTGGGCTTGAAGAATTTTTTGCGGTAGCTATTGAGGTTTTCTTCGAAAAACCGTCTGCCCTGAAACGCGAAGAAGCGGCGGTTTATCAGCAGTTGACAAGCCTCTTCCACCTTGATCCGTCAACCTGGGTTTAATTTGGCATTGTCATGTGTCGATGGCTCCGTTTCTGCAAGGGTTTTTTTTGAGTGTGTCGTGATCGATGCGGGATGCGGTCATGTGTCCGGCCTATTTGCGCGGCGCATGTGACCGCTGGCCCTGATGAAGTCCGCCTGCCGGGTCCCAATCAGAGGATCGAGCTTTTGAGCCCTGACAATGCCTCAAGACGGGCTCGCGAGGAAGCCGCGTCGGTATAACTTAGCGCTGGACTTTCAGACTCATGA
>CAXBLG010000107.1:0-8668 GCA_963976395.1 uncultured Rhodospirillaceae bacterium | reverse complement strand
TTGGAATGAGCTTCGGCATAATTCGGTCTGATCGAAATGGCTGTAGCATAGCTAACCACCGCCGCTTCGAGTTGACCGCGTGCGGCCAGTACTATGCCCTTGTTAGAATAAGCGTCTGCAAATTCATGTTTGAAATCGAGGGCTTTATCATAACTAGCAATAGCGGCATCTAGCTGTCCAAGAGCCGCTTGAGCAAGTCCAAGATTATTATAAGCTTCGGCGAATCTTGGCCTTATGGCGATAGCCTTGTCGTAACTAACTTGAGCTGCGTCCATCTGTCCAAGCGCCGCCTGAACGATGCCATGATTGCAGAGGTAATCTGCATTATTGGGATGAATTTGTATTGCCTTGCCAATCAAATCCACTGCTCGCCGAGCATCACCCAATTGGAAGAATATGACCCCCAAAAGATTCAATGCATCTGCGTGCTCGGGTTGAACTCTGAGGATATCCTCGTAGATCTTCCGCGCTTCAGCCAATTGACCACTCTGAAGAAAAGCAAAGCCCTGCTCGAACGAAGCGGCGGCACCCGTTGTTCTTGAATCGGATGTGGACTGCGGACCGGTCATATTTATCGGCTTAGATTCATGTCAGGCGTGTTTTGATGATAGAAATTAGCATCCAATCTAAACCTAGCTACCGAGCCATATCGAACGGTTTATAGCCCGCCCAGAAAATCGCGTTTGCCTATTTCAACGCCGCAATGACGCAGAATCGCGTAGGCGGTCGTCGCGTGAAAAAAGAAGTTGGGTAATACGAAGCCCAGCAAGAACTGAGCGCCTTTGAATTCCATTTCAACGCGTGCATTGGCCGGTCCCAATTGCAGCAAAATGTCTTTATCTTCGGTGCCGTCGATCTGCGTCGCGTCAAATCCTTTCACAAAGGCCGCCGTCTTGGCCAACCGCTCTTTGAGTTCGCCGAGGGTAGACTCTGTATCCGGGAAGGATGGAATTTCGACGCCTGCTAGCCGCGCAACACATCCTTTCGCCGAATCAGTCATGATGTAAATCTGATTTTTGAAAGGCAACATGTCGGGTGCCAAGCGGTAGTTAACCAACACCTCAGGGTCAATTTTCTTCACCTCACAGTGCGCCAGAGCTTTATCAATCAAGACAGAGGTATTATTGAGCCCACGCAAAAAAACGGGCGCGGAGGCTTGGTGCATAGAAAGCTGCATAGTTACACTCCTAATAGGCATGGAAAAACGCTATAATCAGTACTGCGCATTGAAATGCAAGGGGCGATCTGACTGGTGTTTAGGCCAACAATTCGTCTATGGCATATGATTATAAATTACCGTCGCAAAATGAAGCGCGTACAACCATTCTCCATATCGCCAACTCGACGCGTTGCCCCTGCACTTCGTTTAATCGTCAATATGGTGATTAATTTATTCGTTGCGGTATGAGTATCCAGAATATGGTCCGACGTTAATCGTCTGCAGAGTCATCCAAAAACGCATCACGATGAAATTCAGCGGCTTCCTCGACTTCATCCGTGCCGCATTCTGATACGGGCGGAGCCTTACGTCCCGCTAACGTTTCGATCACTCGATATACGCCTTTCGTAAGCGATTCAGGGTGATAACCGCCCTCCAAGATAAATGCGAGGCGCCCCTCGCAATGCCGGCTTGCGATATCTTGCAAACACTCGGTCATAGCGGCAAAGCCGTCGTATGTAATATTGAGCGCCAAATCGTAGCGGTGACCATCAAACCCAGCAGAAACTAGGACGAGGTCTGGCTTAAACCATTCGGCCGCTGGCTCCAGAATGTCACGAAAAGCCTTCATCACGGCTACATCCCCCGCACCTTCCGGCAATGGAACGTTCACCGAAAGTCCTTGCCCCATACCCGCGCCCACTTCGTCAAGCGCGCCAGAACCTGGGTAAAATGGAGCCGCACAATGTATGTCGAAAAAAAGTACGTCCGGGTCTGCCCAGAAAATATCCTGTGTGCCGTTACCGTGATGTGCATCCCAGTCAACAATAAGGACGCGCTCGCATCCTAACTTTGCCTGAGCGTGTGCTGCAGCTACTGCGATATTGTTGAATATACAAAACCCACGCGCTCGAACCGGTTCTGCATGATGTCCAGGCGGACGCACGAGAGCAAAGGCACTTTTCGTGCGCCCACTGACAACAGCCTCCACAGCCGTGATCGCTGTCCCAGCCGCAACTTCGGCGGCTTTAATACTGCCTGGAGAAACAGCAGTAGTATCATGATCCAACCAGGCCTGCTTGCCTCGCAGTTCGTAGATGGCGTCAAGGTAAGCCGAGGTGTGAACGCGTCCTAATTGAGTCCGTGTAGCGGCCTTACCTGATTCAATTTGCACACCCTCAATGGGGCTCTCATCGAGTAAACTCTTGATGGCAAGTAAGCGCCCAGGATGTTCGGGATAGCTCCACTTAACATCCAAGCTCGCCAGTATTTTCTGGACACGACGCCCAAGGCGGCTTGGAACGAAAGATTTATCGACCTCGGGGTTATGACCCAACATGCGATCATCGTAAAATACGATGATGTTTTGCTCACTGCTCACATCAGCGCTCCGACATATAGGTCGACCTTATATTCTACTCTGGTGCGCGTGTGAGACAGCATTCAAGCGTTACACACGTCTTGGGCGGGGTAGCCGGAGTGGCCCCCTAGTCCAATAGTGGATACACTCCATCCTTATCGTGGTCTTCCTTACCAGTCAGCGGTGGATTGAAAACGCAAATCATGCGCATGGTCTTTGTGGCCCGCAACCAATGTTTCTCATGGCCATTAAGCGCGTACATTGTGCCGTCGCTTAATTTATGAATCTTGCCCGACTCAATTTCTTCAAGTTCGCCTTCACCTTCGACGCAATACACTGCTTCCAAATGATTGGCATAGTGAATGAGCGTCTCGGTCCCTCCATGAATGAGCGTGTCGTGGAATGAAAACCCCATGCCATCTTTCTTAAGAAGCAATCGCCGACTGGTCCAGGTCTTTGTGTGGGCGTGAACTTCGTTTTCAGTCCCAAGAATGTCTTCTTTAAGTCTTCTTACAATCATTTGTAACTCCTAAACAGTATGGCCACGAAACACGATATATGGCCAAATAAAACTTCTCTCTCCGCTACACCCACTCTCTGGTTTTCGCCCAACTCTCACGCGCAAGTTCAGCAATGTGATTAATTTCCTTGGCAGAGACTGTGGACCCGTCACCAATGTCGAGAGGGTCATAGTGGAACAAATAAAGACGGCTCGCGAACTCCACAACCGGCAAGGAAGATTCTCCTGGTAATTCGCCGTGTTCTTTTACGGAAGTGGAGACTTCACCGCCCCAGTGTTGGCGCCCTTCATCATTCGGATTATTAAAATACACACGCATGTTGCCGTCAGCATCAAGTGCCAGACGTTCAATACTGACGGCATGTGAGCCAATGTATTCACCCATCGCATCCGTCGCGGCAATGCCGGCGGGTTGGGCGTGCAATACCGGTAAGTTACCGTTAAAGAGCGGGTGATAGGCCGCGTAAAATAAGCGGATAAATTTTTCGAAATCACGCACAGCCCCGGTATTAATATCTACAAGACAAGCACAACCGCGCGGCACCCACCATCCATGAAATGCCGGATTAATCCATTTATGCCCATCTTCATCGCGCCCTTCCACCAGACGACACATCTCAGCGTAGATACGGTCAAGATGCGGCACCAAAACAACCGACACTGCATCGACGTTGGCATTGAATGAAACCGCAAGCCCCGATTGCAGACCTTCCGACGAAATTTCTTTTCCTTCGAAACTCATAGCGAGCGCGCTGTTGCTCCCCGCCCAGCGAACCAGTTGAATAAGATAATCCGGATCGTTTTGCGCCCACAGTGAGATGGCCCGTGCCGATTGGCATGTAGGATTATCGCCTTGGCCAACACCGAGGGGGTGGCCAAGAACGCCCAGCAAGCCAGCCATCAAGTGTTGTTCCGGCTCAGCCGTATGTCCGAAGGCCCCTGCCAAGCGTTCACGTACCGCAGGGCGCAGAGAAAGGTCAATCATGCGCCATAAGCCGGCTGCCACAGCTTTATTGAATATCGTTCCACGCTCAAGAACGCCGTTAAGGCCATAGATCGCTTGTGCTGTCGGGACATGCACCGCGTAGTCGACAAGGGCCAGAATCAAATCTCTAAAACATAAAAAAGATTGACGACCAACCTCGCTCACGCCCAGTGCAGCGACGAGCATGTCTGGGTGGTTGGCTCGTAAGAAGCGCACCAATACAGCATGATAATCGGACACGATACCGTATGCGTGCATGTTCGCCGTCATCGCCCTCGATTCGTTTTCGATGGCGTTTATATCCGCCCGCATAAGCGCGGCCTTGTACTCATCAACACCTGGATCGGTCGCCGTCATTGGACTAGGCGTAAACAATGCGGATGCCAAATTACGCCCTCGTTGGCGTGCCGTGTCGGGTAAAGAAACGCTATCTTGATCCGCCACAGAAAGTCGGCTGATCATCGATTTGATTTCGGTTACACGGACTGGCCGTTGGGCGAGGACGGCTTCGACCTCATCCACCAGGCCTTCAAAGATTTCTCCGAGACCAACTGTATCGACGATCAAATTCAACAATCCAAGCGCAGCTCGCCCGCCTCCGCGCGATTCTTCCGTTGTACGGTCGAAAAGCATATCCAGATTTTGGACGACCGACTCAGTCAAGAAGGTGCGAGCCTTTTCGGGTGACACATCAGAATCTGTGCAGTCTCCTTGGGCTATCGCTAAAAACCGCAGTTGATTAAGACTCTCGATTGCGACCGTTCGGGGCTCGCCCGTCAGCGACCCGCGCACCAATCGAGATTGGAGCAATCCCGGCAACGCCCAATCAGTATCGGCGAAAATACCGGACCCGCCAAAGCGTGGGGCAAACTCGTAAAGAGCCAATGACCCACCTTCTTCTTTCAATAGCTGAAACGTGAGATCCAGCAGATCCCCTTGATGAATGGGCTTGTCGATACTGCTGGCGCTTTCCAGTTTGTCGAGAGCTGTAACAAACTGGACTTTCAAAAGCTGAGTATTAACGCCTTCAGACGCGACTTGCCCATTCGCATTCTGACCAACCGGTCCGGTGTCTCCGTCTGCGCTATGTCGCTCAAATGTAGAAATCGTAATTTTCCTGTTTCAAAAACAATTCTTCCACCCGCTGAGAATCGTCACCAAACATTATTCTAAGCCACTGCGAATACCAAAGACTACGCGGCCGGATTTGTTCGTTTGGATGGAAGCCGTATGGTCATAAAATTCAAAATTCGAGCCGTTGAAGATCCAGCCAAGATATCGGCATATATCTGTAAAGACAGACATGTAATCCCTCAGTGGCAGAACCGCCGGGTACAGGACTATCATCAAGGTCGAGAGGTGTGTTTTCTAATTGTTGAGTCATTGCCGCACCTTCTCTTGATTGGTTGCATTCTCATTCCGACGAAATTCACCCTACCCGCCTGCGACCCAAAACGCGAATCTGTTAGGTGAGCGTCATGTCGCGTTCGCCGTTCTCGTCGCGTATCGTGTAGGAATTTTATGTGGCAAGCATATTGTGAAGCCACCGCCGTTCAGCCGAGCTAACGTCCTTGCCTCCCATACATTTTTGCTGATCCTTCAAGCCGATCAGTCAAGTGTCTCTTATGGACTGCCCGAGACTTTTGACGCCGAACAGTCAATCAAGGTACACTCTACAATCAAATCCACGAAACATGCGATCCCGGCACTACGTTGCAGCCTCTTTCAAGGCGCAGTGTGTTGCTCAGAATGATCTGTCGATTCATGAAAATCGACGTTGAACCGCTTCCGCGCATCGGGTCGCACAAAATTAAGCGCCACTTCTCGCAGTCAATCCGAAGGAGAGAGTTTCATGACGGTTACCTCAGACAAAATGTCGGTTGCCTCAGATAAAATGTCCCCGGATATTTCATCCTGGATCGATCCGACACTGGACTCAGTCCGCGGAACAGAAACACCGAAGGACCCTAAAAAAGGTTATATTGCCCTGCTTGGCTGGAGTTTTAATGCCATCAAGGCTGCCCAAAGTTTCAACCGCCGCTATGTGGTGGTTGCTCCCGGATGGGCTGTGGATTTTTGCAAGGCAAACAATATTCCGTTCATTCCGTGGGATTTTACGCGTCTGAATGATCGATCCATGGAGATCGCCCAAACCCTCAAGGATGAAGGCGTAGACGTCGCCATTCCGTTATTTGAGGAAACCGTTGAATGGTCGGGTGCGATTAACTCAGTCCTTATGGATAACCCTCGAATGTACGGACAGTCCATCCTGTTTCGCGACAAGGCTCTGATGAAGCGGCGTGCTCAGCTCGGAGGCATTCGCGTAGGTATCTTTGAGGAAGCGCACGAGAAGGATGACATTGTTCGCTTTATGAAGCGGGTAAACCAGACGCTGATCAAACTCGACGGCGACCCGGATGACCCTATTCACGTCAAAGCCTTCGACAAGGCCGGCTGCCTCGGACACCGCATGATCCGCACGATAGAGGAAATCGACCAGATACCGGCTGAAGAATATCCGCTGTTGATGGAAAGCCATTTGAGCGGCTGGGAATTTGCAGTTGAAGCCTGGATCTTCGACGGCAAGATTAAGTTCCTGAATATCTCCGAGTACGTGACACTGGGATATTCGGTGTTTGTCCCCGCTACCAAAGTACTCGAAAGTTGGCGTGAGGCTATTACCAAACAGATCGAAAAGTTGATTAAGACATTCGACATTCAATTTGGTTTCATTCACCCCGAGTATTTTGTGACGGCGGACGGTGAGATGTACTTCGGCGAGGTTGCTTATCGCCCCCCCGGATTCAAGGCTTTCGAACTGATCGAGCGCGCTTACGGATTCAGCGCTTATCAGGCATCGATGTTGGTTTTCGATCCCAAGAGCGCTAGGAATGAGGTCAATGATTTCTTTCCCCGCGAAGTGGTTGACGCGAAAGGCTATGCTGGTTGCTTCGGTGTCTATCCACGGCGCCGGGTCGTCAGCAAGCTGGAAATGCCCAAGGAAACGATCGAGCATCCTTACTTCGAGTCCCATGAACTCGTCGCGCCGACCGAAGAGACGGTTCCGGACCGCTCAGCCTTCGGAACCCATTGGGGCCTTGTATTTTTCTTCGGGGACGACCCGATCACGATACGCGATCTGCTCAAAGCCCAAGAAGAATTAGATTTCTATGTCTAACGGCCCGATTTTGCGCAGCTATTTTCAAAATGGACCGCCCAATGGCCCGTATCAACCCGCCGGCGTTGCGTGACCGGTTCTTCCAGCCGGCGACGGATCAAACACGTCATCGTTAGTTATTGCGCATAGTTGTAATCTACGGTGGCCGCGCCGCTGTGTTTTTTTCACATGCTTTTGAGTCTTTAGAACGCAGATGCACTATCTGTATAGGCTGATATGGGAGACCATTAGGTCAGCAGAAAAAGCGCGTCCAATTGCCACAAGTCCAACGCGTTTAAGCCTTCCAGTGTTCAACGGGACCTCGAGACGGTGTGATGCAAAGTTATAGAATGGCAAATCAATCTTTTCCCAACTCGGACCTGCCGTAAAATGCGCGCGGTACGACTGCCAGGGATGCACGCAATCGGGCGTCCGAATATGCATCGAGTAATCCTCTCCATTTCCTCGAACCACAAGGTGCAGCCCACGGTACTCAGATGCATCAAATGTATCTCTGGCCGACGTCAAATCTAAAACAGCCTCGATAAAACCTCCATTGCGCTCGAGACGGACGTCCCCACGTAGTCGAAGGTAAAAACAGTCGTTGATAGATTCTCGGCTTATTACTGCCTCAGAAACCCCGCCCATCACGCGATCACTGACACCACGCCACTTCGTGCCAAGTGCCGACGTCAAGTCCAGGCTGGAAAAATCATCAACAAGCATTCGCCTCTGACCGGTTTTTCAATTGGTGATTTGCAGCTATGTTTTGCGAATAAAGGTATGACGGCTTGAATGACATAAATGATGCTTATCATACGTCAAACGATACGTTGCTTTTGGCAGTGTCCCATGAAAATAACGACTTCAAAACTCTGGCAAAATATGAATCCGTTTTGTCGAAACAGTTAGCTGCTAAAACCGATAGTCAAAAGACACAAGCCCATAGTGCATCCACGCAAACGTATAAACTTTCTTGTTGTCCGCCCCGCCCTCCAGCATACGATAGCCTGCGCTCACACCTGCACCGTTCTCAAATTGGTAGCGCAGTTTTACAGCAGCATCTAAGGCTCTCCCTTGCGGAGCTGCTAGCCCCTCCACCTCCAATATGGAGCTCCACCGCGTGGAAATAGATTTGCGCACATAGACGCTCAATAAGGGTACGGGCCCCGTGTTGGCGCGATTGGCTATTATCGAACCTTGAGATAAGGAAATATTTGCATCGCGCAGCTTTACGGTTGCGCCCACCCACATTTGCCATGAGTCAGAGTCATACAATCGATAGCGGTACCCGATACGGTATGAATCGAATCTATATAATGCGCGCGTTAGTTCACCGGACGCAAAAGAAATGCCTTGAAATGATACAGGCTCTTCAAGTCTATCGGTACCAACTATTTTAAGCGGAGCATATAAAACATGCACTCTATGCCTATCATTCCAAGTGTAGGCTCCAGAAACTCGAAAATATGGACTTGGCCCCGAAC
>CAXBLG010000106.1:0-9195 GCA_963976395.1 uncultured Rhodospirillaceae bacterium | reverse complement strand
TCACGGCGGCAACCGGGGTTCGAATCCCCGTGGGGACGCCACTCTTGGACCAAAGTGGGCACTCCGCCTTTCGTTGGTAAACCGCCAGCGACGGCGGCCATGAGTGCATCTGTCGAGCCCGTGACTCTCACTTCGTTCTCCAGCACGTCCACACGGTCTACAAACAGCCGCAGGTAGGCTTTGCGGAACTGAATATCGCCATTGCGCAGCATATCAGCCATGCCCTTAGAGAACGCTTGTAGCTTCTTAGGCGTGATAACGGACTGAGGCAGCGCAGACCGGCGTTCAGCTTGCGCTTTCAGCCGTATTGTCTCGTCTCGCTCTGCCTTGGCTAGATTGAGGCGACGGGTAAAGTCGCCGTCCATTTCCACAACCTTGTTTTCCAGGGCGTCATAGAGCGTGTCTATCTTTGCCTGGGCTTCACGTTGCTTGCGGAGCATTTCGGCTTGATCGGTTGCCGATATTTTCTTTTCCTTGAGCGTATCGGTGTGAACCTCTTTCAGCAGTTTAGTCATGCGCTCAGGTGTCATGACTTGCTCAAGCAGAGTATCCGTGACAACCGCATCAAGCTTCGGCATGGAGACGCTGGTGCCCTTGCAGCTTGAACTGCCTTCCTTGGCTTGTTTCAGACAAGCGTAGTAGCGGTATTTGCCGCCCTTGCCGGTGCGCAGGCTCATTGTGCCGCCGCAGTGGGTACATTTGACCATGCCGCTCAGAAGGATTGGGTTGTTGGTCAGGCGTCCGGGTGTCTTACGTGGGTTGCGCTCGGCCAAGAGTTGCTGCGCGGCATCAAATGACTCCTGGTCCACGATAGAAGGGCATGGGCTGGCCACCTGTTCGCATTCCGGCTTGCGCTGGCGTGTCTTACTGTCAAAGCGGTTGAAGTAATAGGTGCCCACATAGGCGGTTTCATGAAGGGCTTCTTGAATAAACTTGTTATTGAAGTTGCGGCCCTGGCGTTGCCGGTAGCCTTTCTCGTTCAGGTACTTGGCTATGGCTTTGACGCCTATGGGGCCGGTGGTGCCGTCACCGTTAAGGTATAGGCGGAACATCAAACGGACGATCTGAGCTTCTTTGGCATCCGGCTCTAGTTTCTTTTTGATCTTTTCGCCGCGCTTCTCAGCTTCAACCACCTTGAACCCATAGGGCGGCGGCGCACCGTTCCAAAAGCCCTGCCGGGCGTTTTCTTTCATGGCCCGCAAGGTATGCTTGGCGTTCTCCCGGCTTTGGTGCTGGTCAAACAGGGCGATCATGCCTCGCATCATATCGCCGGTGTTGTCGGCATTGGTTTCCTGGGTAATTGAGACAACGCGAACCCCAAGCTTTTCGAGATCGCGCACGTAAAGGCCGAGGTCCACCGAATCACGGGCAAAGCGCGAGAAGCTATGCACAATCACCACATCGAAAGGCCGTGGCTTTTCCCGAGCAGCCGTCATCATGTCCTGAAAAGCAGGGCGGTTATCGGAAGTCGCGCTTGCACCGGGCTCTAAAAATTCAGCCGCGACCGTCCAGTCCCGCTGCTTGCAATAGGCCTCCAATTGCTTGCGCTGGTCAGGAATGGACAGGTCTTGTTCGGCTTGGCGTTTGGTGGATACACGTAGGTAAAGGGCCGCACGCATACTCAGGCCTCCAATTTCAAATATTTGGGCAATTTCAGTTATTCGGGCTCATTGTCGTTTGCCAAAATTGAATTCACAAGTTCGCCCATGAATCCTCGAATGAGCAAAATTTCAGAATTCAAAATTGGCAATTTTTCGGGAAAATTTGAAAACACCGTAACCCTAGGCTTTCCCTGGGATGCAGAAGTATTGGCGTTCTGAATGTCCAAATTTTCAAATTCCCCACCTATAGGTGTTTCAGCACATACACCTTCGTTTTCAGCCAATATTTCAAAATTCGCACCTGTAGGTGTATCGCCCTCAATACCTGGGCATTCCGCACGTTTAGCTATAGGTGCGCCAGATGTTACCAATTTCAAATTCGACGTATTTTCAAGTTTCGCACCTATAGGTGCATTGTCGTTATTCGCGGATTTCAAATTCAATTTCGAATTTGCAGCCGTCTTTGTTCTTTGTTTCATGTGATATTGCCTTTTCACCATTCCCCTAACTCGTACAGCGCTTGGCGGCGGTAGATTTCAGCGGACCATTCAGCCCGATTGTAGTGGCGGAGTTGCAGTCCTAATTTCAGGCGCGAGAGTGTTTCCTCCATTGAAAGTGGTTCATCGGACTCATCCATGATGGTCCAGAGGGCACCTAGGCCCTTCAGACTCCCATAGAACGACTTTTCTTGCTCCTGGAGACGCAGGCGCAGAGGCAGTGCGCTGTCCTAGCGGCTCACTGCGCACAGTTTGCGGAGAGGCCTGAATGGCATCCAACAGGGCGCGCCACAGGGGGTGAAGCGGCCATCTTGAGCGGTTTTTGTCGCCTGACGGAACACGCAAGCTTGTGTGTTTTTGGGCTGAGTTCAAAAGCAGCCCTATTTGCCGTGCGAAAAGTTCAGACGGGCTTCTAATTCCAAATTGGCGCAAGCCTTCGCCGCGCATTTGAAATTCAATTCGCCAAATATTCTCCCGGCATTTCCAAATTTGGTAAAAGTATGTTTTGCCGCTCTTTTCCTCGATCTCAACGGTCTTGTCGTAAATTCGAACCAGCTTATCGCCCGTCCCAAATGTGAATGTTTGGGCTTTACCGTCCGCACGGTGCTTGGAATCTTTGCGGGACAGAGAAACGAAATCGTTTTCATCGAAGTCAATTTGGCTCAATTGAAAATCAAAGGCCCAATCCGCCCTTGATACGACCGGCATGCGTGTATTCGTGAACCCTACAGACGCGGCCCATAATTCAAATTGGCTGACTTGCTTTTGGGGGCCGTTTTCCCAAAGCCCTTCGGACAGAAATTGTACGTGGCAGCATGGATTCATGTTTTCAGCTAAGCGGACAATGAAGTACCGATTGCGCAGCACGTAGGTGTAGGGCTTGCTGCCATAGGGCTGCAGCATAAATCGCTCGCAGCCGAGCCGAATGGCCTGTCCATCCCGGCTACCGCCCGCCTTGAGCCGTTCTTTTTGAAAAGCCAGCTCCTCCCAATCGACATTGGAAAGCTTCGCGCTAAAGAAATACGAGACATAAAGGCTATCCAGCCCTGACAGCAGGAACTTGGGTTCAGCGGATTCAGAGACGACGTTGCTCGCCCCGATTTTGTCGCTGAGAGTGTCTTTTTTCGCTCTGATTTTTGCTTCGCTCATTCATACATGAGGAACCATGACCGGGAGTCTGTCAGTAAAAAACGACATGCCCTCTGCATTTTCCTACGTATACGTGCGGACATTTGCGCACTTTAGGCACGAATTCGATTCAAGAACGGGGTGTGAGTCTAAAAAAACGCGCGAATCGACAAGGATGAGATGCAATTTCAGCGCAAAACTGAGCAGTCGATAACCCTGCAACGAGTGGGGCGCAGGCTTACACGGCATCAAGGCCGCAGCTGCGCCGTGGCGCTATGCGCCAGCCTTGACCCCGCTCACCCGCACCCCAAAGGACTTGGCGAGAGGTTTCCTGGCGGAAACCCCCGGTAAACCAGGGATTTCTACTGAACTGAAGGGCGGAGGTGTATTTGGAACCCCCCGTGTTACTAACACGGGGGCAGATTACTCACATTCTTATGGTCCAAGTCGCGTGTAAGGTTTTCTTTCATCTTTTCCAGGACTGAAAAAAACGCGCGCACTTGCTTCTCGCCGCAACTCGCCACGGCCACCGCGTACAACTCAATCGCCTCCTGGCGCAATTCGCTAACGTGCGGGCGGATTTTTTTGGTCATAAGCACGCGTCGTGCCCTTCTGTCGTTTTCATCGTTACGACGTATGATCCATCCCTGTTTTTCCAGTTTATCCAGCATACGACCTACTGGTGCGGGCTCCATGTCGAGTTGACTGGCGAGCTCCGCCTGGGTCTGTCCATCGCAGCGATACAGATGCGCCAAGACCCTCCACTGAGCACGGGTCAGTTCGTACTTACGCACTCGCTCATCGAACGCACGCCGAAGGAGGCGCGCTACGTCATGAATAGCGTATCCGAGGTCTAGTTCCGCTCGATTGTCCACTACATCCCCCAATTAACTAACCATAATTATAATATACATAGTTATTAATTTTCGCTAGAGTCCGATTCGAATAATTCCGCTGAATATGGCGCGCTATGATTGTATTGCCCAATATTAATCCTTGCTGGCGACGAGCGCTTGCTGGCGCGCTATGCCTTTTTTTATCTGCATGCGGCGACACTAAGCACGATAATCAAGACTCAGCCCTCGATATACCCGCATCTACGGGCTCTCCCGCAGTCGCCGTCAACACAACAACGGCTCATCGTAAGTCAATTACAAAAACGGTCACAGCCACAGGTGCTGTGTATGCATCAAAGACCACAGAAATCGGCCCGTTGGTGGACGGAATTATCGAGAAGGTTTTCGTCCAAGTGGGTGATCGTGTCGATGAGGGAACGCCCCTGTTCCAAACACGTCAAGCCAACTACCAAAGTCGGTTCGATGAGATGCAGAGCGGGCTTGCATTGGCTGAGGCAGAACTGGAAAACGCTCGGCGTGAGTTAGAGAGATCGCAAAGTCTAAGGACCGAAGGTGTAATTTCCCAGAACCGCCTTGATGACGCAGAAACCCAGTATCACGTTGCCGACGCGAGATTTGGCATGGCGCGCGCCGCACTCGGCAGGGCCAAGCAAGATTTTAGGGATACCCAGGTTCAAGCCCCATTTCGAGGCACGATCACAAGACGCAACGTCGATGAGGGCGTCTATATGAGTAGCAGGACAGCGGGCCAAAGTTCCAGCGGTTCAGTTGTTCAAATTCAAAAAATTGATTTTGTTGTTGTCATTGTGCTTGTTCCCGAAGTGAACATTAGAGACGTAAGTCCGGACGCGCAGGCCGACATCACAATTGATGGACTTCAGAAAACAATTTCAAGCCACATCGCCGTCATCAATGATCGTATTGATCCGGAAACGCGCTCCATCGAAGTGCGCTTCTATGTGGAGAACTCTGATTATCAGATAAAGCCCGGTCTGTTTGCACGAGCGGAGATTTTTGCGCCTGCACGCGAAGCCACCGTCGTTGATCGGGGAGCGGTAATAGGTCCGCGCGACGCACGATATGTGTTCATCAGTAAAAATGGTTATGCCAAACGGGTTTCAGTTGAGGTTAGCGATATAGACGTTGAATTCGCGGAAGTCATTAACGGCATCAGTGCGGGTGAGTCCGTACTCATTGGTCCCAATCTGGGACGCCTCTACGATGGGGCGCCGGTTCAAATCGGAGAATTCTAGATGTGGATTGCCGACGTTTCTATACGCCGCCCAGTCTTCGCCCTGATGATAACTCTCGCATTGACAGCACTGGGGCTGATTTCTCTGAGTCGCGTGGGTGTCGATCTTTTTCCGAAAGTGGAGACCCCGTATGTTTCGGTGACAACTGCACTGGAGGGAGCGTCTGCCGACACAATTGAGCGTGAAGTCACAGACGTACTCGAAGAATACCTCAACACGATAGGCGGGATCGAAACACTTCGGTCAACAAGTTCGGAGGGGCTATCACAAGTATTCGTCGAATTTGCACTGACCGAAAGCCTAGACGAAAAAGCGCAAGACGTCAGAGATAAGGTGTCGAGAGCTCTCGCCGATCTGCCGCGTGATGTTGACCCGCCGCTTATCGAAAAAATGGACCCCGATGCGGCTCCAATTCTTTCTGTCATGATTTCCGGCGCGTTGCCGGTGCGCGATCTCACGCTGTACTCAGACAATGTCATCAAGGAACGCATTCAGCGTCTTCCTGGTGTGGGATCGGTATCGCTCATCGGAGGACAAGACCGTGAGGTTCGCATTTGGCTGGATGCGGACCGCCTTCGCGGTTACGGCATTGCGGTCAACGACGTCATTCGCGCGATACAACGCGAGCATGCCGAAGTTCCTGGGGGACGGTTGGAAGCTGACGGAAATCGCGTCGAATTTGACGTGCGAACCATGGGGGAGATGACGTCGGTTGCTGAGTTCGAAGACATTGTCGTTGTGCATCGTGATGGCCGAGCAACACGGCTGCGCGATGTCGCGCGGGTTGAGGATGGTCTCGCGGACGAACGAACTTACGCGGAACTAGATGGAAAGCCCGGCATTTCATTGCAGGTCCGTCGTCAGTCAGGCCGCAATACGGTTGAGATAGCACAGGCCGTAAAAGAAATTGTCTTACAACTTGAAAAGGAAGCTCCTCCGGGAGTTTCGTTCACTGTCACTCAGGATGTTTCACGATTTATTGAAGCATCGGCAAGCGACGTGCTCTTCGATATCGTCATCGGCGTAATTCTGGTTGTCCTCGTAACTCTTGCCTTGATGATCAATCCGAAGGCGACATTCATAATTGCCCTAGCCGTACCCACCTCGCTCATCTCCACGTTCTTCGCCTTTTATCTTTTCGATTTTACGATAAATATGCTCACTTTGCTTGCGTTGTCACTGGCCGTCGGCCTTCTTGTCGATGACGCGATTGTGGTTATTGATAGCATCGACCGGCATTTACACGAGGGGCATGATCCAATGGAAGCGGCGTCGCTTGGCGTTCGCAGAGTTGGCCTCGCTGTATTGGCAGGCACCCTGACCGTCATGGCGGTATTCCTTCCCATCGCATTCATGCAGGGCGTTATAGGAATATTTTTTCTTCAGTACGGCCTTGCTGTCGTTTTTTCTGTGGCCGTTTCCTACTTAATCTCTGTCAGTTTGGCACCCGCTTTGGCCGCACGCATGCTTACGGCGGAACTGGCACGCGGACGATTGGCTATTGCTTTTGAGACCGCGTACCAACGAGTTGAACGTGCCTACGGTCAGTCGTTGAAAGCAACAATGCGGCGTCCTTGGTGGGTGTTGGTTGTTGCGCTAGTCGCTGTTGTCTTAGGTGGCGTTTTTGCTAGTTCGATTCCAATGTCTTTTACCTCGAAAACAGACCGTAGCGAGTTTTTGGTATCAATTGAACTCCCGCTCGGCACTGCAATCAACGAGTCTAAAAACGTCGCACAACGCGCGTCGCGCGCACTATCCCAAATTCGGCATGTGGAGCATGTATTTTTCTCGGTTGCAGGCGATGCCCGCATGCGTCCCAACATTATTTCGTATTACGTCGAATTGACGCCCAAGCAAGAGAGGGATACCGACCAATTTACCATCATGGAAGAGGCGAGAGGCATACTTCAGCGCGGGCTTCCGGAAGCAAAAGACATAACTGTATCGGAAGTTCAGTGGCTCCAAGGGGCGGGGTTTGCAGCGACTGAGATGGAGTACGCCCTTCAAGGGCCGGACCTAGCTGTTCTGGAAGAGAAATCACAGGAACTAATGAATCATATGCGCGCCAACGGAATGTTGGCCGACGTGAAATCCAGTTTTGAGCGTGGCAAACCGGAAATTCAGGTGCACTTGGACCGAAAGCGGTCAGCGGACTTGAAAGTGCAGATGCGCGACCTGGCCGATACGGTGCGTGCTCTAGTTGGAGGGCTCAAAGTCGCGACATATCAGGAGGGCGGCAATAGATTTGATGTTCGGGTGCGCCTAGAGGAACACCAAAGAGATGAATTGAGCAAGCTTCAACTCATTCAAGTGAGGTCTGTTGACGGAAGAGTCGTCAATTTGCTGAATGTGGCGGACATTCGTATTGACTCCGGACCGTCGCAAATTGACCGGCAAAGTCGAACCCGAAAGATATCTGTTTTCGCGAACACTGGGCAAGCCGTAGCTTTAGGTGATGCCGCCAATGAAGTCGAAAGAATTATTGATTCGATATCGCTAGGGCCGGAGTATCAAATTACGGTTGAAGGCACGGCAAAGCGTATGCAGTCCGCCGCCACATCAATCGTCTTCGCCTTGATCTTCGCGCTTGTCGCGCTCTACATGATTCTAGCAAGCCAGTTCAACAGTCTGACGCAGCCGATGATCATTATGCTAACCGCCCCGCTTTCGTTCGTCGGCGCGTTCTTCGCGCTCTATGTGACGGGGCATTCGATGTCAATTTTCGCCCAAATCGGACTTGTCGCCCTCATGGGGTTGGTTATGAAAAACGGTATTCTATTGGTGGATTACGCCAATCAACTCAAGGAAGGCGGTATGGACGATCAAGAGGCCATATTGACTGCGAGTCCTGTTCGCCTTCGCCCGGTTCTGATGACCGCGTTGTCTGCTATTTTTGGGATGTTACCTGTGGCGTTGGCGACCTCCGACGCAGCCGAATGGCGAAACCCCATGGGCGTACTGGTTATCGGGGGCATGGCATCATCGACCCTGTTGACTCTCTTCGTCGTTCCGACGGCCTACGCCTCACTCGGGCGCTTTCGTGCGCGCGTTATAGAGTTAATGAAATCCCAGAGTTTTCTGCGGCTTCGCCGAAAGGGCTCAGCGGAGGAGCGCGGATGAGGTCGAGGCCAGCGTTAGATGACTAGGTAATCTAAATTCTAGTGCTAGGTAGAGTTCATCCAATCAATCATTTTCAACAAAGGAGGAAGTTATGAGATTTAAACTTACACTGGCAGTTTGTGTTGCTGCGATTATGGCAATCACAATTCCCACGATTGCCGAAGCTGCTAAGTACAGCGATATCTGCAGGAGCACGCGTCTCGATGCAACAGACCGCAAAGAGTGCCGCGAGCGAATGAAAGAGGCTAAGTCGGAGGCGGAACGTGCTCAGATTTGGAAAGAGTACGACCTAAAAATAGCGGGCTTCGGTCCGGACGGAAAGCGCTTGAAAAAGTAGAGACTCTTTTAACTCGTTGGCACGCACCATATACTAAGGCCCGGGCTGGTGCCGGTTGCGACAGTAGCAGGCACCATTCTTTTCGATTTCATTCCGGGCTTGGTGCAAAATTGTATTGAAAGATATGAATGAGCACCTAGGAATTTGCCTCAATAGTCAAAACTTTCGTTAATGCAGGCGCACAATTCCGGTTAAGAGCATTGATGTAACGTCCTTTTCTTTCATGCATTCGTCACCCAGGGGGCGCCAACGGGCTAACCGGGCTCAATCTTATGGGCGCAGCAAATATGTAGTCCAATGATGCCCACTTTCGGCGCCTAGGGGACGCCATCAGGCATGGGCTTGTGGGCGCTGTGAGTTCACCATCCAGTGGTGCCCACTTTCGGCACCTAGGGGACGCCA
>CAXBLG010000105.1:0-9220 GCA_963976395.1 uncultured Rhodospirillaceae bacterium | reverse complement strand
ATCAAGTTGGCCAACCTTCTTCAAGGTCGCCATCTTGAAACCTTCCATCTTCAGCCGATAGAGCGAGTCTGAACGGAGCCACTTGAACGACTTGATTGGTCAGGTGTTCACCATGTTGATATTAACGGTTGCCGCTGCTGAGGCCGCGATCGGATTGGCTATCGTTGTGGTTTTCTATCGCAACAAGCGCACCATCGAAGTTGAAGATATTAACGAGATGAAGGGGTAGGACCAGTGCTGGTTATCGCCGTATTCCTGCCGTTGCTGGGCGCGTTCATCGCCGGATTTTTCGGGCGTATGATCGGCGACCGTCCGTCGCAGATTGTCACCTGTCTTGGCGTGGGCCTCGCGGCTCTAGCTTCGATTCCTGCATTCATGGATGTGGCGCTGGCTGGTAATACGCAAACCATTGTGATTGCCACTTGGCTTGCGTCCGGCACATTCGATGCTCAGTGGGCCTTGCGTTACGATACTCTGTCGGCGGTCATGGTGATGACGGTGACCAGTGTGTCCACGCTCATCCACATCTATTCCGTCGGCTATATGTCTCACGACGATAGCAAGCCGCGCTTTATGGCGTATCTGTCGCTATTTACGTTTGCCATGCTGATGCTGGTGACGGCCGACAACTTGATTCAGCTGTTTTTTGGCTGGGAAGGCGTGGGCGTTGTTTCTTACCTGCTCATCGGGTTCTGGTTCAAGAAACCGGCGGCCAACGCAGCGGCCATTAAGGCCTTCGTCGTAAACAGGGTCGGGGACTTCGGGTTTTTGTTGGGCATATTTGCCATTTACTTCCTGTTTGATTCAGTCACCTTCGACGTCATTTTCGATGCAGCTGCTAACCACGCCGATACCGAAGTAACTTTCTTTGGCCTGCATGTTCATGCGTTGACGATTACCTGTTTGCTGCTGTTTGTTGGCGCGATGGGCAAGTCGGCGCAGTTGTTCCTGCACACCTGGCTGCCGGATGCGATGGAAGGGCCGACCCCTGTGTCGGCGCTCATTCACGCCGCAACCATGGTTACAGCGGGCGTGTTCCTGGTCGCGCGTATGTCGCCGTTGTTTGAGTATGCGCCTACGGCGCTGGCGGTTGTAACCATTGTTGGTGCGTCCACAGCATTCTTTGCGGCGACCATCGGCTGCGTACAAAACGACATTAAACGCATCATCGCGTATTCAACCTGCTCTCAACTTGGGTACATGTTCTTTGCGTGTGGCGTTTCGGCCTATCAGGCCGGAATTTTTCATCTGACGACACACGCATGGTTTAAAGCCCTTCTGTTCTTGGGGGCTGGTTCGGTTATTCATGCTATGTCCGATGAACAAGACATTCGCAAAATGGGCGGCATTTGGCGCCTTATTCCCTTCACCTTCGCTGTCATGGTGATCGGTAATCTTGCTCTCACGGGGATCCCGCCGTTTTCGGGCTATTTCTCGAAAGATATGGTTATTGAAGCGGCACATGCGGCTCACACCGGGGTCGGCAATTACGCCTTCACAATGGGAATTGTGGCGGCTCTACTCACATCGTTTTACTCCTGGCGTCTGACGTTCCTGACGTTCTTCGGAGCGCCGAGGGCGGACAAGCACACCATGGATCATATCCATGAAAGTCCGAAGGTCATGACGATTCCGCTGGCAGGCTTGGCGATTGGTGCCGTGTTCGCCGGGATGATCGGTTACTCCGTATTTGTCGGCGAGGGCCGCAGCGAGTTTTGGGGTGACGCCATTGCGGTATTTTCTTCGCAAGATTCCATTGGCCGTGTTCACGAAGACCATCCCGCTTTTTACATCAAGTATTTGCCTCTATTCGTAAGTTTGCTTGGCTTGGCGATTGCGTACCTTCTGTATATCCGTCGTCCTGAATTGCCGGGCAAATTGGCCGCAACATTTCCGGGGGTTTACAAATTCCTCCTCAACAAGTGGTACTTCGACGAGTTGTACAATTTCATATTTGTGAAAAATGCATTCCGTATAGGCCGCTGGTTCTGGAAAGGCGGCGATACGCGCATCATCGACGGATATGGACCTGATGGCATTTCGGCTGTTGCCTCTCGCGCGGCAAAGCGCATGAGCGCGGTACAGAGCGGATTCTTATATCACTATGCATTCGCGATGATCGTGGGTATTGCCGCTTTCGTGACGTGGATCATGTTTGGGGGCGTGGGCTAATATTATGATGACGGCGCTTTCCAATTTTATGACCGGTTTGCCGATCCTATCGGTGGTGACTTTCCTGCCGCTCGTGGGTGCAGCCTTCATTATGCTTCTGCGCGGCAAGTCCGATGTGGTCGCACGTCAGGCCCGTTATGTGGCGCTGTGGACAACACTGCTGACTTTCGTGATCTCTCTGTTCATCTGGATCGACTTCGAGCCGGGGACTGCTGCATTCCAGTTCGAGGAACGCTTCAACTGGCTGCCCGACTACCGCATTTCCTATCACATGGGCGTGGATGGCATCTCGATGCTGTTCGTGATCCTGGCCACCTTCCTAATGCCAATGTGTGTACTGGCATCATGGGAATCCATCACCAAAATGGTGAAGGAATACATGGCGGCGTTCCTGTTGTTGGAAACCATGATGGTGGGCATGTTTTGTGCCCTCGATATGGTTCTGTTTTATGTCTTCTTCGAAGGCGTGCTGATTCCTATGTTCTTGATCATTGGTGTATGGGGTGGCGGGAGACGAGTGTATTCCGCATTCAAATTTTTCCTATATACGCTGACGGGATCGGTTCTACTGCTGGTTGCCATGCTCGCCATGTATTTCCAGGTCGGCACGACAGATATCCCGGAACTTATGGCTGCCGACTTCTCGCGAGATATGCAGTATTGGCTGTGGCTAGGCATGTTCGCATCCTTCGCCGTAAAAGTGCCGATGTGGCCTGTGCATACATGGCTGCCGGATGCTCACGTTGACGCGCCCACCGCAGGATCGGTGATTTTGGCTGGCGTTCTGCTCAAGATGGGTGGTTACGGATTCTTGAGGTTCTCGTTACCGATGCTTCCGGACGCCAGCGTCTATTTCACGCCGCTGGTCTATACGCTGTCGATCATTGCCATCATTTACACGTCACTGGTGGCCTTGGTGCAGCAGGATATGAAAAAGCTGATCGCCTACTCTTCTGTGGCCCATATGGGCTTCGTCACAGTCGGCACGTTCGCGGCTACTCAGCAAGCGGTAGAGGGCGCGATTTTCCAGATGCTCTCTCACGGCGTTGTGTCCGCCGCGTTGTTCCTTTGCGTCGGCGTGGTCTATGACCGTCTGCACACACGCGAGATCGATCGTTACGGCGGTCTGGTCCACAACATGCCCAAGTATGCTCTGGTGTTTATGGTGTTCATGTTGGCCTCGGTCGGGTTGCCGGGCACGTCGGGTTTCGTTGGTGAGTTCTTGGTGCTCACAGGTGTCTTCCAGGACAATACTTGGGTTGCGCTGTTGGCGGCCACCGGCGTTATCCTAGGCGCGACCTATATGCTTTATTTGTATCGCCGGGTTGTTTACGGCGAACTGACCAAAGATGATGTGAAGGCGATGTTGGATTTAAATCCGCGCGAAATCGCCATCTTTGCCCCGCTGATTTTTGTCGTGATGTGGATGGGCATCTATCCGTTGCCGTTCCTCGACGTCATGAATCAATCCGTGACCAATTTGCTCAACAATTATCACGCCGACTTGGCTAAAAGCGCTGCGGATATCGCGCCGCTGGGCAGCCAGTTGTTTGCGTTTTTGCGGTAGGGAAGGAATATCGTTATGACCGCTTTCCCCGCACTTGCCCCCGCATTTCCAGAAATATTTATGGCCATATCTGCGATGGCGCTTCTGATGCTTGGGGTCTTTCGTTCTAAAGATCCAACAGGATTGGTGTCTTGGCTTGCTGTTGCTGTAATGGTTGTAGCTGGCTTTCTCGTCCTGCGTGGACCGGAAACCGAGGTTACGTTCAACGGACTGTTTGTGGTCAATGGATTTACAAGTTTCGCTAAGATTCTGACCCTCATCGGTGCGGCCGTATCGTTGCTGATGATCAGCACTTGGGCCAAGAATGTTAAACTAGCGCGCTTCGAGTTGCCGCTGATTGTGCTGTTTGCGACTCTCGGCATGATGATGATGCTGTCGGCGAATGACCTCATCTCACTTTATCTTGGTCTTGAACTTCAGAGTTTATCACTTTACGTGCTTGCCGCTATTCAGCGCGAAAATCACCGAGCAACTGAAGCCGGCGTGAAGTATTTTGTTCTAGGGGCCTTGGCCTCTGGTTTGCTGCTATATGGATCTTCTCTAGTATACGGATTTTCCGGTACAACTAGTTTTGAAGGCATTGCGACGGCGCTTCAATCTGGAGCCGGTTCGGTTGGTTTGGTGATCGGGATCGTCTTTGTGATCGCGGGTCTTGCTTTCAAGGTCTCGGCCGTACCTTTTCATATGTGGACGCCGGATGTGTACGAAGGCGCGCCGACTCCGATTACGGCTTTCTTTGCAGTGGCGCCCAAGATTGCCGCGCTGTGCCTGTTCTTGCGGGTACTGGCCGGACCGTTTGAGCCTATGATCGAGCAGTGGCAACAAGTGGTCATGTTGATCTCTATTCTATCCATGCTTTGGGGGTCCGTGGCTGCTATCGCCCAAACGAATATCAAACGATTGATGGCCTATAGTTCGATCGGCCATGTAGGGTTTGCGCTGATTGGCCTAGTTGTGGGTAATGAGGAAGGCGCACGGGGCCTACTGGTTTATCTGCTGATTTATCTATTCATGAATGTGGGTACTTTCGCCATCATCCTGTCGATGCGCATTAAGGGCGAATACGTGGAAGAGATCAGTGATCTATCGGGTCTTGCGAAAAACCGCCCCGGCATGGCTCTCGCGCTTGGGGCTTTGATGTTTTCGATGGCCGGTATTCCACCGCTCGCGGGCTTTCTCGGTAAGTTTTATATCTTTGTGGCGGCGGTTAACGCAGGTTTCGTGCCTTTGGCGATCATCGGCGTTCTCGCCAGTGTCATTGGCGCGTTTTACTATTTGCGGGTCGTCAAAATTATGTACTTCGATGAACCCGGAGAAACATTCGATCGCCCGGATTTTATCCCAACTGCGATTTTTGCGATCTCAAGTGTTCTGATGGTGATCTATTTCATCGTTCCGGCGCCGCTTGTTCGCGGTGCAGAGGCTGCGGCTCGGACCCTGTTTTTAGGGTAACCGAAATCCACTACTTTGAGAGGGCGGGGTTTTGACCCAGGCCTGGTACACATCCGCTCACGCGCAGCCCGAACCGCACATGCCTGCAGGATGGCGGGCTATGGGGTTTGACTCCCTGGACAGCACGAATGCTGCTTTGCGACGAATTGTCGAGACCGAAGGTGATGTGGCTGAAGGCTTAATGATTTGGGCTAAGACGCAGACAGCAGGTCGCGGGCGTTTGGGCCGCATCTGGAAAAGCCCCGAAGGCAACGTTTATGCGTCTATCCTCGTGCAAGCCCCAGAAGACCAAGCGACGGCGCCTCAAGTTGGTTTTGTCGCCGCAGTCGCCGTAGTCGATACTATTTTGGAGTTACCGCGACACAACGCTCCACCGCCGCCGTTGTCCCATAAATGGCCCAACGACGTGCTGGCGGGCGGCGGTAAGGTTTGCGGTATTCTGCCCGAGATGACCTCAAGCCTTGAGGGAGCAGCATGGATTGTTGTTGGTATAGGTATCAATCTCAGATCTGTGGAAGTTCAAGATGCGGCATATCCAATTGGGTCATTAGCCTCACATAATATCGACACGACACCGGAACACGTTTTGACCGTATTGTGCCGGGCGTTTTCTGCGCGTCTTATAGATTGGCGGCAGAATGGTTTTGCTTCGGTGCGCGAATCTTGGCTGGAGAAAGCGCCGTCGGTCGGCTTTGAGATGTCTGTTGGTCTGCCGAGCGGTCCAGTGCGAGGGAATTTCGCGGGTCTCGATACGGACGGAGCATTGCTTTTGGACAGCCCTCTGGGTCGCAAGCGAATTCTGGCGGGCGATGTCTTGTTTTCTGGTGGAGACACTTAATGCTGCTCGCGGTGGATTGTGGAAATACCAATGTTGTCTTCGCTGTTTATGACGGTGACGACTTCAAAGGCCAGTGGCGGGCGGCTACAAAAACCGAACGGACATCGGATGAATACGGCATTTGGCTGACGCAGCTCATGGTCCACGATCATGTCGACACTTCGGCGATAACGCACGCCATTGTCGCCTCGGTGGTGCCCAGCAAGAATTTTGATCTTAAACGTCTTTGCGAAAAGTACTTTAAGTGCAAACCGATTTTTGTCGGCGATCCAGGCGTGGAATTGGGCGCGGAGATTAAGGTGGATAATCCCGCCGAAGCTGGGTCAGACCGCGTGGTAAATGCGCTTGCGGCTCATGCCACCTATGCCGGCCCGCTCATCATTATCGACTTCGGAACCGCGACGACCTTTGATGTGGTTGACAAAACCGGTGCTTATTGTGGCGGGTGCATAGCGCCGGGGATAAATTTGTCGATGGAAGCTCTGCATATGGCCACGGCTCAATTGCCGCGCCTTCCTGTGAAAAACCCTGGAAATGCCCCGATTGTTGGAACTTCGACCATAGCGGCCATGACGTCCGGAGTGTTCTGGGGTTATATCGGGCTGATCGAAGGTCTAGTAACGCGTATTCGGGCGGAGCGGGGTGAGTCTCTGAAGGTGATCGCAACCGGCGGACTCGCGCCGCTGTTTGCCGAGGCGACGACCATTATCGAACATACGGATCAGGATCTCACTATGCGCGGGCTGTTGCAGATTCATAAACGTAATGCCCGGTAACCCATGAATCGCTCCAGCACGCGTCACGCTAAATCTGACTTTCCTCAAGGGCTCGACAAAGGGCTGTGGTTCATTCCGCTCGGTGGCTCCGGTGAGATAGGGATGAACCTCAATCTCTATGGCTGTGACGGCCAGTGGCTCATGGTCGATTTGGGCGTGACCTTCGGCGACGAGTCTGTGCCGGGGGTCGATGTGGTCATGCCCGACCCCAGCTTTATCACCGAGCGCCGCGAGAAACTGGCGGGCCTCATTGTCACTCACGCCCATGAGGATCATCTAGGCGCCGTCGCCTATTTGTGGCCTCAACTGAAGTGTCCGGTTTACGCCACGCCTTTTGCGGCGGCTTTTCTTGAATACAAACTCAAGGAGGCGGGACTGCACGGTGTAGTGCCGGTGACGGTTGTTCCCCTGGGCGGTCACGTGGATATCGGACCATTTTCGGTGGATTTTGTCACCCTCACGCATTCTATCCCCGAACCTAACGCCCTGGCGATCCGCACGCCGTATGGAGCTATTTTCCACACCGGTGATTGGAAATTTGATCCCAACCCTCTCATTGGCGAGGCGTCCGACTTCACCGTCCTTCAAGCCCTAGGTGACGAAAACATATTGGCCCTGGTTGGTGATTCGACAAACGTGTTCACCAAAGGTGAGGCGGGGTCAGAACTCGACGTGCGTGATAATCTGGTGGAACTGTTCGCGGGCTATACGGGTCGGATTGTTGTTGGCTGCTTTGCGTCCAATGTGGCGCGCCTTGAAAGCATTGCTCGGGCTGCGGCGGCCAATGACCGTCATGTGGCCTTGGTGGGCGCGTCCTTATGGCGGATTGCGGAGACGGCAAGGCGCACCGGTTATTTGTCGCCCGATCTAAAATTTTACGAGGCCAGCGAGGCTGCGGCTTTGCCGCGCGATAAGGTGGTCTATATCTGCACAGGGAGCCAGGGCGAGGGACGCGCGGCGTTGGGCCGCATCGCTTTTGGTCATCACCGGGATGTTGCACTTAGCGCAGGTGATGTGGCGGTTTTTTCGTCCCGGGTCATTCCGGGCAACGAAAAAGCCATCTCTAAAGTTCAAAACCAACTGGCCCGCCTTGGGGTAAAAATCGTCACTACCCGAGATCACCTCATCCATGTGTCCGGTCATCCGGCGCGGGACGATTTGAGCCGGATGTACCAGATGATCCGACCGCGGATCGCCATTCCGGTACACGGCGAGGAAATGCACATGCGTGCCCATGCTGATCTCGCCAAAGAATGCCAGGTTCCCCATACGGTTCTCGTGGAAAACGGCGCGGCTGTGAAATTTGACGGTGATAAGGCCAAAGTCGCAGGCAAGGTGTGGAACGGCCGTTTGGCTTGGGAAGATGGTAAGGCCGTCCCATTCACAACTCCGGTCCTGCGCGATCGTAAGCGTATGTTTTACGAAGGGGCGATCGTGGTCACAGTACCGTTGGATGATGCGGGCGAGATCATAGACGATCTGCAGGTGTCGGTCCTCGGGATCAGCGATCCGCTCGCCGACAGCGAGGACCGCGATTGGGACTACTTGATCTCGGGCGTCATTGGCCGCCTTCCCAAGAAGGCGCGCCGCGACGATGCGGCCGTCGAAGATGCTGTCGGTACAGCGGTCCGCAAGCCTTTTGCCCCCAAGCGACCTGTGGTCCGCGTGCATGTCGTGCGTGCGTAAGCTTCGCAGAGAGACCAGAGCCCTTCCTCGGCCCCGATAGCGCGGGCGAAGGGGGGGGATGTCTATTTGAGCCCGCGTTCGGTGTTACATAGCGCGTAGGCTTTAAGAGTTTGACAAAAAAAATCCTCGCGCTGTTCCGCGGATAGCTGGATCAACTTATATTTGCAATTTGTTCTGATGCTACCATTGAGGTGGATTGGCTAAGAGGGCACCCTGGCACCTGCAAAAAGGACAGCTTTTAATAGAACATTTTAGGACGGTTTATTTTACCCTCCATATCTCGAATAAAACAGCGGACTAATCCTCGCTAAAGTGTGAGAATACGATTTACCACTTCTACGTTAATCGATTGAATCTGCCTCTGAACTGGGTCGGGCACACATTTCATGAACGTCAGGCGATTTTTTCTAGAAGCTAGGTGACTGGCAATCTAGCTCCCCGAAGAAATAACGGCGAGATCGTTAATTTGAAGAAACAATTGAAAAAAAGACCACGGAGAACTGCCGCATATCACTGTGGAATATTCGTGCGCGCATGAAAGCTATTCAGCCGACTGCAATTCGACCAATTGTTGTTTTTCTTGCGGGCCTGATCGCAATTGTCATTAGCGGCGGCGCTCTTGTTGGCTGGGCGTATGAGAATGAAACGCTAAAACGCCTTTCGCTACAATTCGTAGTGACCGGCCCCCATTGGGTGGTCCGGTGTGAATGTTAGTTCAACATGGTGTTT
>CAXBLG010000104.1:0-9226 GCA_963976395.1 uncultured Rhodospirillaceae bacterium | reverse complement strand
CGCCTCGCGCTCCAGCATCCCTCCCGCGCCAAATGGCGGCATTTGCGCGAACCGCGTATCATCGTGCGAGGAGTTGATCCCAACTCGTATCAATTCTTCGATATCCTCGGGATTACTCCCCCAGAGCCATGCATCGTCCGTCAATCGCGGAAAGCCTGGGCCGCCTTGAGCCCGCATTCCATGACAAGCCCCACAATTGTCCTGGAACAATGTCCGCCCTGTTTGCCGTGCAATACGCATAAGAGACTCGTCGGCTTGTATAGCGGCAAAGCTAAGCGCCTCAATTTGGCGCATCCATTCGACCCGTTGCGCAGCGGCTTTATTAATATCTTCGACGAGCACTGCACGCTGATTCGCGCCCAAAACACCTTTCGTATAGCTATCGATTTGCGGCCACGCAGGCATAAGAATCCAATAGATCACCGAAAATATGACCGTGGCCGCTAGAAACAACCATACTACGAGCGGGACAGGTCGATTCAGTTCGGTAATGCCGTTCCACTCATGGCCCGTCGTTAAATAGCCGGAGTGTTCATCGCGCTCCTCTATCGCCATGGCCCCTCCTCATCGTCGAGAATACTCTTCGCTGCCCGTTCGAATCGCAGTTTGTTAGAGGGCCAGCAGGCATAGATCAGCACCCCGATCGACAAAGCGATCAGGTAGAACAGCCCGAACGACTTTGAAATGGCGACGAGCGTTTCATGGTCGAAGCCAATCACTTTGCTCCTCCTTCCAACACTTGTTGCTGGTGCGCGGCATCGGTCAGACGTCCAACAATTTGCAGATAGGCAACCAATGCATCCATTTCTGTGACGAGGCCTGGCTCCCCATCAAACGTCCTGATGTTCGTTTCCTCGCCGTAGCGCTCCTCCGTTCCGGCGGCGATGTCACTATCCGGATTAGCTTGTCCGTAGGCATCTGCCGCCGCATTAGCGATCATTTCATCTGAATACGGCACTCCGACACGGCGCAGTGCCGAAAGATGCAGACCTAGATCATCAACGGTGAGTTCGTTCGTTTTAAGCCACGTATAGGACGGCATTACCGATTCCGGCACTACCGAGCGCGGATTATTTAGATGCTCGACATGCCAAACATCCGAATACTTACCGCCAATTCTTGCTAAATCCGGCCCTGTACGCTTAGAGCCCCACAACATCGGATGGTCGTACTGGGATTCCACTGCAAGCGAATACGGACCATAACGCTCCACTTCATCCCGCAACGTACGGATCATCTGAGAGTGACAGGCGTAGCAACCTTCCCGAATGAAAATATTCCGCCCTGCCAGCTCAAGCGGAGTATAAACGCGCATATCCGGCACATCTTCTACAGTTTCATCGATGGTGAACAGCGGCGCGATTTCGACAAACCCGCCAATTCCCGATACAAAAATAATCGCCAGAACAAACGGTATGGTGTGACGTTCTAGCTTGTAATGAAGGCCGAACATATTGCTCACTCCCCCGGTTGCAGACCGCTAGCTGCCACCGCCGCTACCGGTTGATCAACGACTGGCTCACTTGGCATCTGCCGTGCCATGCGCATGGTCATCCAAATATTAAAGAACCCAATCGTTGCGCCGACAGCGAACAACAATCCACCGATTGCGCGAGCGATATAATAGGGGTGCATTGCGACCAGTGAGTCTACGAAGGAATATGCAAGCCCGCCACTATCATTATAAGTGCGCCACATCAGCCCTTGAATAATTCCTGAATTCCACATTGCAAATACGTAGATAACGGTACCCGCAAGCGCGAGCCAAAAGTGGACTTCAACAAGGCGACTCGAATACATGCGCCCGCATCTCCACAAAGTCGGCACGGCGGCATAAATTGAACCAAATGTAATAAAGGCAACCCAACCCATCGCCCCCGCATGAACATGTCCGATTGTCCAATCCGTGTAGTGAGACAGAGCGTTTACAGGACGAATCGCCAAAAAAGAGCCTTCGAATGTAGAGATGCCGTAGAAAACGGCAGCCACCATCATAAACCGCAACGTCGCATCGTCGCGTACGCGGTGCCATGCGCCGTTCAGCGTCAACAATGCGTTGCCCGCCGACGCCCAAGACGGCACCAGCAACATTACTGAAAAGGTCATGCCCAATGTTTGCACCCACTGCGGTAATGCCGTGTAGTGCAGATGGTGTGAGCCAGCCCACATATAAAAGAAGGTGATGCCCCAAAAACTGATAATCGATAGCCGGTAAGAAAAAATCGGTCGTTGCGCGCGTTTCGGCAAATAATAATAGAGCATCCCCAGGAAGCCCGCTGTCAGAAAGAATGCAACAGCGTTGTGGCCGTACCACCACTGTGTCATCGCATCTTGTACGCCAGAGAAAGCCGAGTAGCTTTTGGCATGACCGAGAGACACTGGCACGGCGAGATTGTTCACGATATGGAGGACGGCAACCACCAAAATGAATGCAAGATAATACCAATTCGCTACATAAATATGAGGTTCTTGCCGGCGCGCTAGCGTGCGCAGATAAAGTACGAAATAGGTGACCCACACGATCACCAGCCAAATATCCGCATACCATTCTGGTTCGGCATATTCTTTCGACTGCGTTACACCGATAAAGTATCCGCTTACAGCAAGAATACAGAACAAGTTGTACCCGAGCAGTACGAACCAGGGGCTGAATTGTTCAGGCAGTCGAGCCCGCGTTGTTCTTTGCATGACATGGAAAGATGTCGCGATCAGCGCGTTCCCGCCAAAGCCAAAAATGACGCCGGTCGTGTGGACTGGCCGCAAGCGGCCAAAGCTCGCCCACGCTGCGTCGAATGTCGCTTCGGGAAAAGCCAGTAGCCAGGCGACCCAGTCGCCGATAAACATCGCGAATACCGCCCACACCATTGCAATTACGATGCCAATTTTACTCGGATCGTCGTAATAGTGTGCCAGCCGCTCATTGCTTGGCTGCGGTGCAGAGTATCCGGGTATGACAACAAACAGAACGCCGACGCTCAGAAACATCACGATCAGGCCA
The DNA here is from genome assembly GCA_963976395.1 of uncultured Rhodospirillaceae bacterium. Lineage (GTDB taxonomy): Bacteria > Pseudomonadota > Alphaproteobacteria > Rhodospirillales > Rhodospirillaceae > UBA11612. The sequence goes on along the minus strand of CAXBLG010000104.1, from coordinate 6,228 downwards.
TGAAGGCCGAAAGCCCCCTGCTGCCCCGCTCCGGCCATCAATAGGCCGCAGAACATCAGCACAACCAGAACTGCGACTGCCAATTGGCGTTCGCCCTTAGTCAACGCAGCTACCATATCATCGTCCTTATGGGCTTGATTAAGTGTCGCATCGCCTGCTCCGATTCTCCTTCAAACCGTTTGAGTTCGGCAACGGCTGCGCAATGCCGCTATCCCGTGATAAACAAGTATTTTCAGTACCTAATTACCCGACTTTAGGCACAGTGGGCAAAAAATAACATCAAATTAGATAGAAATTAGTTCAGCGATATTGCTTTTAAGACGCAATAAAAGGCCCCTACTAAGAGCACAATCAGTCATATCGACAAGGAGTGCGGGCATAGTCCCCTCACGCTTGCTTGCGCTTCGGGCGAAGCAGGTGCGGTCCGCAGGAGACTAGAAAGAAAACAAATGCTGAGATCCAAGCCGCAGCGGCAACCAACAGCATTGGCAAGTATACGACCGCGAAAAACGGCGCCGCAACTCGAACCATTACAGAGAGGGTGAGCAGTACGTAGGCCAAAGTAAGGAGTGGGCTCGCCGTCAACGAATGACCGGTATGCCCGAGAGTCGCACGGCTCATCACCGCCAAGATCATCGTGCCCATAGCACCCGCAGTGAAGGCATGGACCGCGACTATTTGAGGAATGTTACCCCAAAGGTTGCTGATGCCGATCAGGAAAAGGCCAACTGGAATCCAAACGAACCCGAGATGCAAAACCCAAACCAATGCCTCCGGAGTTGTCGATAAGCCGAGCCATCGGCTGAGCCTGACCGCATTCAAGAGGCTCGAAACAAGGGCAAGAATTCCCGTCATTTCGGCAAACGGGAATATCGTCCACCAGGCCAACGTAAATATCGTCACAGCAAGAGTCAGCAAATCGAATTTGTCGGTTGGCGCAGGCAATCTCTTTGCTTTCCGTGCCGCAAGCCAGTTTCGCGTAAAGCTCGGAATAATCCGGCCGCCGATCACCGATATTAAAATGATCACAACAGCAATAATGAGCCGTGGTCCGGTGGTATCATCGTATAAATCCAACTGCCCGGCGTGAAAAATGACGTTGCCAGCCAGCAAAACGCCAACGGCTATAACAATCGGAAGATTGCGCCAGTTTTTCCCAGCCAAAATTTCACGCGTGATCGCAGTCAACAATACAGCGAGGAATGCGATATCTATAACCGCAGCTGCCGCGTTCCCGATTATGGCAGACGTCGCCATGGCCAGCCGGCCACCGAGCCAAAGCACCACAAGGACGATCAGCGGCACACCCTGCAAGGGCAACCGCCCAGTCCAGTTGGGGATCGCTGTTAAAAGAAACCCGGCCATTGCCGCGACAACGAACCCGAATATCATTTCATGAAAGTGCCAGGCGATGGGGTCAAGCGCCGTAGGAACAGATAACCAGCCTTCGATAGAGGCCACAAATAACGCCAGGGCCAGCGGCGCCCATACGCCTGCGAGCAAGAAAAAAGGTCTAAACCCTTGCGTAAAAAGTATGTGGCCCAAAAATACGCGGTAGCGAGGAACAGGTACGTGACCGGGGACCCGCCCCTGAACACCGGAAATTTTTGTGGTTTTCAGATCTGCCATAACTGCACCTAATTTAACCGCTACAAGGATATCAGTTGCCCAGCAATTAACTGACAATCGATCTCCGTCTACAAAGCTTTCCGATGGTGATCGGCCTAGGCCAATAATTGTAAATGACGGTATCTCTCCAAACTACAGAACCCATCCAGCATGTAATTAATTCATATAGTTTACATTAATCGGAGGGGAGTGTGAAAGCCTCGACATGTTCGTTGTTTTACCAGGCTAACGAGTTGTAATTGATGTTATATCGTGATCTAGGCGTGGGATCGCCTTAAGCCCAGGATCTCCCAGCATTTGGAATTCGCACATGCGCCTCACCCTGTACACCGACTACTCGCTGCGCGTACTCATATATCTGGGGATACACAATGATCGATGGTGTCGCGTAGCTGAAATCGCCAAGACCTACGGCATTTCACAAAACCATCTCATGAAAGTGGTTCAGGGGCTTTCACGCGACAAATTCATAGATTCAGTACGGGGCCCGAAAGGCGGCATCAAGTTAGCACAGGACCCAAACAATATTAACGTCGGAAACTTAGTCCGATCGACGGAAGAAGAGCTGAATCTCGCAGACTGCGAAACCTGTAAGATCGCACCGGCGTGCCTGTTGACGGGAATTTTCGCCGAAGGAACGCAGGCAATGCTCAATGTCTTTGATAAATATACACTAGCAGACCTTATGACCCGCCGGAAACAGCTCCTCAAACGCCTGGATTAAGACAGCTGTCCCTCCCCTTTACGCCATCCGAAGGTATTCTTGATGGAGGCCACCGAGGTGTGGTCGAGCCGTAATCTTACCAATTCGATTAACTGCTCTGGCGAAAGGGACATCTTTCTCCAGCGACAAATGGGTCCGCACTGTATTGTAGTACCGGGCATGGCATTGTCAGAGGAAAGTCGACGGGTTTGCAAAGACTATGATGTCGCGAGACTTAGGCTGCAAGTCGCTGCCACTCAGCCAACGCGGCTGAGCGATGGGACTTGAAAACTTGGCGGCTGTTGAGATGGCGATCTTGATTGAAGTGGTTATGGACTGAAGCGTGGATCGAAGCGAATTTCTGAAGCGATTTAGAACTCCTGAATCTCGCCATCGCTCGCTCTCGCCGTCGGAACGGCTGGTGCGAGTTTTCGGCCCGATTGTTGAGCCACATCCCCGTTTCCTGACGGGCTTCGTTACCGATCTCTCTCATCGCCGCTCGATATGAACGAAGCCTGTCCGTCACAACGATTTCTGGTCGGCCATATCGTTTCATTGCTTTCTTCAAAACGTAGGCTCCTGACTGTTGGCAATATTACGCTATGCCAATGGCGTAACGCTCGACTTCAGCCGGCCCGGAAAACCCACCGACAACGCCTTTATCGAGGCGTTCAATAGCCGCTTCAGGGCCGAGTGCTTGAACGCTCATTGGTTCCTGACCCTTGCGACGCGCAGGAAAAGATGGAGGATTGGTGAAGATACTACAACGAGGAGCGCCTACATGGGGCGATCGGGAACAAAGCCCCGATTACGTTGCTCAACCACGACGGCGCAGCCAGCCCGCCGTCATGACAAAGCCGGGAAAATCTACCTTCCGGTGGTCCAAAGTTGGGGCTCGGACCACTACGTAAATGATCGATAATAATTGAGCTAGCTACTTGATATGCATATTTCTTCGGATTGTCGATGTGTTCGACAGAATCGAGCCGCGCTAATCTCGCGTACATTTCTTGAACAACATCATCGACCTCTAGACCGCCCCTCCACCTACTTCTAAGCCAAGCCCTCAACGCCGGCTCGTGGGGCAAAATCATCTTGCCAAGCTACAATGTTCGACTATGCAAAACTTCCGTCATAACCGAAGCTTATTTTGATTTTTTGAAACTACAAGCATGGTTCTTCAGAGCATCACACACTCGTCCTCGCTATTTGGAGCATTGAGGAAACGGACGCACCAGCCAGAGTCTCTGATGATATTCAAGCGCCCCTAAAGAGCGGGATTTCAACTTCCACCCGCCCCCCTTCACCGGGTTGGGACGCGGAGCAGTTTCTGCGTGTCGGTAGTCGTTGGCGACATGCCACTGTTGCTCGGCCAGTACACCCACTTGTCGTCGTGGCTGACAAGAGCTGAAGCCCCGGACGGACCGAGGGCGTGAGTGGAAGCCGCACCGCCAGGCGGGACGCGGTACAACGGGCCGGGGTTCGTCTGACCTGTGGGCGGCAGAAAGATGGTGCCGTCGGAGGCAACGGCGAAGTCGTCGACATGTGGCAAGTCCTTGGCGAAGAGGATGAGCGGACCTTGCGGCTTGCCGTCAGCGTCGATGCCGACGCGGTAGATGGAGCGCTTTTCGCTGTTGGCGATGTACACGTGGTCGCCTGATACTTTGATGCCGTTGGCGCTGCGCGCTGACGGCTCCGAGGATACTAGCTCATCATCCCTCAACCACAGAGTCAGCGTACGCGCCTTGGGATCGAACTGCCAAACGCTGGCACTCAGAGAGTCGACAACCAGGGCATTGCCGCGTTCGTCGGCGACCATGCCGTTGAACAACTGGCCATTCTGCCCCGGCACGGCGGCCATGATCTCGCCGGTTGCCTTATCGAGAAGCAGAATCTCCGGCCCCGCGTTGGAGAAATCGTAACCGTTGGGCGTGCGGAAATCGCGGCGGAACGCACCCACGACAATGCCCTCCGCCACGGCGGCGACGCCCAGAACGGCCGCGTACGGATCGACGTGGGCGAATCTCTCCACCTCGCCGTCGGGGCTGATCTTCCACAAGTTGCTTTCCAACATGCCGGTTACATAGATCGTGCCGTCGGCGTCTTCTGAGATATTTTCAGTGAAGGCCGGCGAGGGAATGGTCGCAACGACTTCAGGTGTTTGCGGCGCCTCGGCAGCGATCACGGTATTCGATACGGCGATCCCCAGTACCGCAATCATTGGTGCGAGAAATAAAACTCGTACAGCGCGCATGTCAGCCTCCTTGGGAAAAGACAACTCAGTCCTGCGGACGATAGCATAGCCCAACATTCGCCGGAAGGCAGCGAGTTGAGGCTTTCAACAATCTCTATTCCATGCCATGCGACAAGTGCTGCGCACAATCCATGTTATGCGACCGGTCTCACAAGGCGGACAACGTGAATTATGAGTCTTTTGTGAGCCTAAACTGCTCAACTGGTCGTATAATTCACCAATTGGGCTTTTTCCTCTGACCTATCCAGATTGCGTTCATAGTGACGGTAAGTTCTCCAGGGCATAAGATTGCGATTCCCTACCTCAGTCCCCGGATACGTCACTAATGAAACCTGAAAATCAGGCTTGGCAAAAACGTATTGAGTCCATGATCGAAGCTGATGTTTGCTCTGCAAAGCGAATACTCAAGGAACATGGTTTCACGGTGGAACAGGCATTTGGATCTGTAAAACGAGAGTCCTCAGCGGGCGTGTGGCGCCAGTTTCACCCTAACGCACTCAAAGAATTCCAAGACCCGACACACCAGTGCTATTACGCTCTACACATTCTATTGCTCGCAGAACGCATCCGAGAGGCAGACCCGCAGTCTGTACAGTTTGGTCGTCTGTGGGGAAGATCCGTCATTGGGCTTGAATTTCCCGACGTTGCAAAATCCATGAGAGCCTGGCTGCTAGAGCAACATCGTGGAATTGGGGGCGCAAAGCCTAATGACTTAACTCTCTCCCTTCGCCAGATAATTCAGGAGAATACTGATGCGGATAGCGCGTTTGTCTTAGATTTTCTGAGAAGTGAAGAAGCCGCAGATTCCTTCCATAACATCGAGCAGCCGCTGATCCACATTACCAATGTCGAAATTGATGACCAGCGTGGCGAAGTGATCTACGAAGATAGGTCTCGCAAGACCCATAGGATCAAGATCGCATCTTTAGATCGAAAAATCAGAGAATTACGTAAAAAGATCGCACTCTAACGGACGGTCGCGCGCGTTTCATCCGCAAGCGTTGGCACCATCAATCCAACGTAGGATTCGATGGACGCTTATAAATGCCACGTCGTCGCAACAAATCATTTGAATACAGTCAAAACTGCGTTTTGCGGGCGGGGTCGGCCTACAACCCCATCCAGTCATCGGCGCCGACAGCCCTTGGTTTATTGCCAATTTCTGCCTCCTGGGGCCAGAAATGAGTTCGGTTGGAAGTGCAGCGCCGACACAAGCTAGCGGTGACAAGTTGACTGGCAAGACATCGAGTGCGCCGCAAGCTCTGGTCGCACTCGTCCGACTTCTGGCTCGTCAGGCTGCTCGTGAATCCTTGGCCAAGACAGCCCCGGAGGAAGGTTCCGATGATTAGCACGGACAAAACACTACAGCGCCTGCTCAACATTAAAGAGGTATCTGCGGTTCTCAACGCATCGGAGAAAACTGTCCGCCGTCTCATCAAAGATGGAAAGCTGCCGGTAGTCCGCTGCGGCCGCATGGTGCGCATCGCGCAAACAGATCTAGACCGATTTATTGCGGCACATCGGTTCGGATAACGCGCATGATCGTCTTTATACAAACCCCTTTCACTGAGTCCACGACAGACCACGAATGTCTATTCGTGTCAGTCACTTGCGCGCTTTCGGAATGGGTACCGAGAGCGGC
>CAXBLG010000103.1:0-9275 GCA_963976395.1 uncultured Rhodospirillaceae bacterium | reverse complement strand
TAGGGCTACGGCGACCTCGGCCAGATGCGAGCCTAGAGAGTCCGCGTCCGCGTCGCTACGAACCTTGGCCGTAGGTCCTACCGGCAGATCAAGAACGACGTGAGTTGATCCTGCCGCAAGCTTCTTGGACAGCACAGAGGCGACAAGTTGACCTTCGCTGTCGAGATCAAGGGCACGTTCCACGCGGATGAGAATATCATCGACAGGGCTCAACTCGACACCACCACCCCAGACGATACACCCGCCTACACGCTCGACAACACGGCGCACGGCAGCGATATCGAGATCGACTGGGGCAAGCGTTTCCATTGTATCTGCCGTGCCCGCCGGAGACGTAATGGCACGGGACGACGTTTTAGGCATGGTGAGACCACAAGCCGCGACAATGGCAACGATAATGGGCGTCGTCCGGTTCCCTGGCAGGCCGCCGACACAGTGTTTATCGACGATAGGTGTAGTCCCCCAATCCAATCGCTCACCCACGGCAACCATCGCTTGGGTGAGTCCTATAATTTCTTCACGGTCGAGACCTCTCGCCGAACAGGCAGTGATAAAGGAGGACAAGTGAATATTAGAATAACGCCCGACGACGATATCACTCAGGATTTCGGAAAAAGCGCCGGCGACCAGACGCTGCCCATATACCTTGGCACGAACGCGACTAAGTGAGTCGAGTGGGCGCGGATGACTGATAGAAATCCCCTTTCCTTCTATGGCGCCTAACCGGTTCCACGCAGCCTCAGATAAACTCGCTTCGTCAGGCGCGAGGAGATCGCTTGTAATGTGGTTGAGGGTTGCGATGATCGAAGCTTCGCCGACGGTTACACGAACGCGGGCATGGCTCGAGAACCCTTCCGCCCGGCAGATATGGCAATCGCGCCGCATATAGATGACTGTTTCGTCATGCGTGTCGATGCCGAGCCGCTTGAGCCGGAGCGCATTGGAACTATTAATCATCTTTTTCCCCATCACTTTCGCAAACGCTCACGCCACCGTCGGCTTAAATAAGTTCTACCCTGCCCTGGTATTCGGGCACGATACATACCCAACCTAATTCGTCTTCAATTCGGCTTCGCAGAGCGTCAGAGGCATTCGGTTCACCATGTGTAATGAATGTCCTTCGGGGCGGTATTCGGAAATGAGCGAGCCAGGCCATAATTTCATTGGCATCAGCATGAGCTGAGAGCATATGAAGATTCTGGATCTCGGCGCGGATCGGCACATAGCCGCCGTGAATCTTGACGGCATCGACACCTCCGGTCATGGCCGCACCTCGAGTGCCGCCCGCCTGGAATCCGGTAAATAATACAGCGTTCCTATCATCAGGCGCGTAATGCTTCAGATGATGCAAAATGCGGCCACCCGTGGCCATGCCGCTTGCTGAAATGATGATCTTAGGCATGACGTTGGCATCAAGTGCTTTGGAATCTTCGGACTCTCGCACGTAGGTCGCCACCCGACAGGCCGCGCGACACTGATCCTCCGTAAGACGATGCTCCCCCAAATGCTCGCAAAATATTTTGCTAGCATTGATGGCCATCGGGCTGTCGAGGAATACCGGCAGGTTAGGAATGCGCTTGGCCGTTTTTAACTGATGCAGGTGAAACAGAATACTTTGGGCGCGGCCCACAGCGAAGGCTGGGATAAGAATGGTACCACCACGACTTGCCACACGATTAACAATGTTGGCGATGAGATCCTCTGCATCCGCATCATCGTGCTGTCTATTGCCATACGTTGACTCGACAACAAGATAGTCTGCTTCCGGCACAATCGCGGGGTCGACCATGGTCGAGCTTCCGGGCCGGCCTAAATCTCCAGAGAACACTATCGTTATTCCATTAAATGTAATGGGCACTATCGCCGCCCCAAGAATGTGCCCAGCCGGTAGAAACCGAACGCTGAGCCCCTTTCCGAGATCGACTTTCTCCTCAAATTCTATTGGTTGAAAGAATTCAAGAGAAACCTCCGCATCACGTTGCGTATAAAGGGGCTTCGCGGGCCGGTGCTTAGAGAACCCATATCGATTGGCAAGTTCGGCTTCATGCTCCTGGAGGTAGCCGCTGTCCGAAAGAAGAACAGCACACAAATCGCGCGTTCCTGATGTGGAATAGATCGGCCCCTTAAACCCATTCTTGACCAATAACGGGATATAGCCTGAATGATCGAGATGAGCGTGCGTAAGAATTACTGCATCAAGACTTGCCGGATCAAAAGGCAAAGGCGCCCAATTACGTAAACGTAGCTGCTTAAAACCCTGAAACAACCCGCAATCGATCAGTAGGCGGCGACCACCTGCCTCAAGCAAATACTTAGAGCCCGTAACAGTTCCGACAGCGCCAAGAAAAGTTAGATGTATAGCCAAGTTATCACCCCCCTGCATTCCTTCCTGTGAGCAGCGTGTATTAATCCCGTGCGCCGCCCCTTTTCATCGAGAATTCTCTTGCCGATTACGCTTATGTGCGATTCAAGCGTTTTCTTGACCAGCGTGAGCAAAACAAGGCCACTGCTGCGGTCGCGGCCAAATACCATCCAGACCAGATAAATCGACATAAGAGCGCCACCAAAGCAGAAAACTGAGATGTAGGCATAGGAAAATAAAAAATAGGTCACGGCTAATACGAGTGACACCAAGACCCCGAAGACCTTCACGCGGAAATCCATTGATTGTAAGCTGCAGGTGCTTTCGGGACATCTCTTGTGGTTACTATAGCTTCTCGCGGAGCGCTTCGTAAGGCGTTTTGCCGTTGAAGGCTCCGTGTGGTCTGGCGAAGTTGTAAAAGCGCTCCCATTCTTCGAGTTTCGCTTCCAGATCGATGTCGCCCTTGTAGCTGAGCAGCTGGTAGAATTCCTGCTGATCTGATCGGTGCGGGCGTTCGACCTTTCCGTTCAACTGCGGCGTACCGCGTCTGATATAGGCGTGGCGAATGCCTTGGTCCTCGACATGCCAGTGGAACTTCGCCTGGAACTCATGGCCGTTGTCGGTCCTGATCTCACGGATGCGAAACGGGAACTTCTCAATGATGTGGTCGACGAAGTCGATGGCGCTGGCCTGAGTATGTTTCTCGTAGACTTTCAGCGCTCGCACCCTCGTCGCGTCATCAATGGCTGTAAACTGGAAGCGGCGGACCTTCTCGCCATTATCGCCCTTAAACGTCAGGAACTTAACGTCCATCTGGATATGATGGCCCGGAACCTGTTTGTTGTAGCGCTTGGTGTGAACCTTCCGCAGGCGGGTGCCGCGCGGCAACCGGTTGACGCCGTTGCGTTTGAGCATCCGGGAGACCGTAGCATCCGATATCTTGATGCCGTGGTAGCGAGCCAGATACCAGACGATGCGCATTGGGCCGAGATGATATTTGCTACGAAGGTGGAGAACTTTCTCCTCGATCTCGATAGGCGTCCTGTTGGCATGCCACTTCGGGATAGGTGGTCGATTTACGAGCCCATCTTCTCCATGCTTCCTGTAGGCGTCACGCCACCGGTAGAAGCTGCTTCTACCAACGCCGAAATACCGACACGTCCTAGCAACATGCCCGGTCACTTCAGCATGCCGTAGAATACGGAGTTTACGCGCGATCTCGCGCTGATCCTTGCTCATGAGTATCTCCTTCGCCCCAGAATTGGGAGCTTAATGGAGATGTCCCGCGAGTACCGACATAGCTACAATTTTGGGCTGCTTTAATGCCCTAACTTTAGATATATTGCAGAGGCCTATAAGATTTTCTGAGCGTCGGTATACGCAGTTGCGAGCTCCGGTTCTGCGCAGGCACGCCAGGGCCAGAGACGTCCCATAGCGATATATATAAAGGAGCCAGACCAGGCGATTAGAAGAAGGCCGTTCAATGCCTCTATGCCGGTGATAAAACGAAGATGTCCATTGGGAAACACATCGCCGAGGCCAAGAGACGTATAGCTCACAATCGAAAAATAGAGATAGTCAAGTGGCACTGCACTGTGCGCACCGCCGAAACGGCCCAGGCCGAGAACGCCGTCACCAAGCGCATACGCCGCCGCGTAGAGTCCTATCTCGACAATATGGGCTGAGAGTGCCGTGAGGACGATGATCAAGATGCGTACGCTAGGCGACATCGCAATGCCCGCCATCCCTCCGGAAAGCCATCGCAGAACCGTAAAATGAAATGAGAACGTAAGCATGACAAGCGATAACGCAAGAACCACCGCGACCAACATGACCTGCCCTCCAATTTGAGATTCTCAAAGTTATATGTGCCCCAGACTCAGCAGCGGGGAATAATGAAAAACGTTGTAGGATTCGCTTTACAGGGATGAGTGAATATTCTCCAACGCTGACAATTGCCGACTACCTCAAATTTCTTGCGCAGATGCCGCAGCAACGTCGAGAGGGCTTGGCGATCCGTGATGACTATTAATAAGGCGGATCAAATCATCGCCGCTTAACGTTTCTTGTCGCAACAATTCTCTGGCGGCAACATCAAGCGTTGCTCGCCTGTCTTTGAGGATAGCGGCAGCAGTTTCGAACGCCTGGTCGATCAGATCGCGAACCGCGTCATCTATCTTGAGCGCTGTTGCTTCACTATACCGACGATCCAAGCCAGACGGCACTTGCGTAGGCCCCAAGAAACGATGCGGTACGTCCTCATAGACGATTTGCCCAAGATCCTTCACCATACCGTAACGTGTAACCATGCTCCGCGCGATGTCGGTCGCCTTGGCGAGATCGTCCGCAGCGCCGGTGGATATTTCATCGAACACAATTACCTCAGCGGCGCGCCCACCGAGCAGCACGGCCATTTTGTTTTCGAGTTCACGGCGGCTCATCAGAAAACGGTCCTCCGTCGGTCGTTGGATCGTATAGCCCAGCGCGCCGATTCCGCGCGGAATAATTGAGACTTTGTGTATAGCATCGACGTTCGGCAATGACATGGCCACGAGTGCATGACCCATTTCATGATAGGCGACAACTTGACGCTCCTTAGGGTTTAACAAACGGTTCTTTTTCTCTAACCCGGCTACAATACGTTCGATCGCTTGAGTGAAGTCTCCGAGCGTGACGGACTCTGCCCCGCGGCGTGTTGCGAGCAGCGCGGCCTCATTCACCAAATTTGCGAGATCCGCTCCACTGAAGCCGGGTGTAAGGGCCGCAATCTGTTCGACGTCCACATCGTCGGCAATCTGTGCTTTTTTTGAATGTACTTTCAAAATTTCCATGCGGCCGATTTTGTCCGGGCGATCAACCAGAACCTGCCGATCGAACCGGCCTGCCCGCAGTAGCGCGGGATCGAGGATTTCCGGGCGGTTGGTTGCGGCTAACAATATTAATCCCTGGCGTGGATCGAAACCATCGAGCTCCGAAAGCAGTTGATTAAGCGTCTGCTCCTTCTCGTCATGGCCGCCCATACCGGGAAAGGCGCCCCGAGCCCGACCGAGCGCATCAAGTTCATCGATAAAAATGATCGCCGGAGCTTGCTTGCGTGCCTGTTCAAACAGATCGCGCACACGAGCTGCGCCGACGCCGACGAACATTTCGACAAATTCAGAACCATTGATCGAAAAAAAAGGTACTTCGGCCTCGCCGGCGACAGCCCGGGCCAGCATCGTTTTGCCGGTCCCTGGCGGTCCAACCAGTAGGACGCCCTTGGGCATACGGGCACCGAGCCGACCGTAACCCTCCGGCTCTTTCAGGAAAGCCACGATCTCTTCGAGTTCTGCCTTGGCTTCGTCTACGCCCGCGACATCAGCGAAACTGACCTTTGTATCAGACTCGACATAAACCTTAGCTTTACTCTTACCGATCGACATCATCCCGCCTCCGAGACCTTGCTTCTCGGCCATGCGCCGAATGAAGAACATCCAGATAGCGAGAAAGGCGACCATCGGCAGAAACCAGGATAAAAGATCGCTCAAAAATGTGTTTTCCGTCACAGCGGAAAACGGCACGCCATACTGTTCAAGCCGTTCCGCCAGCTCTGGGTCAACCCGATTGGTGACAACATGTTGGGGTTGACCGCCTTCAGCCTCTTCTCCAGTCCGATCCAATGTGCCTTGGATGGATTTCGAAGTGATAACGACCTCGCTGATCCGGTTTTCCTTCAGATATTGCTCGAATTTACTGTAAGGAATGGTCTCTACATGTGGGCTTTGAGACCAAACATCCTGCAACAGAATAACGCCCAAGAAGGCCAACACCGCGTACCAAATGTAGATTTGCGCTCGTCTGTCCATTCCCAACCTTCCGACAAGTACAGTACGTCACGGCGGGCCAAGAATGGCACTCGCCGATTCCAGCCCAACAACACTAGAAAGGGCATATACCGTAAATTTCGCGCTGCGTCGCCCGACTTAGATATTCACACGGTGAATATTTCAATTAGGCATAATTCTCGCCGCCAACTACGAAGATGGTCTTTTTTGCTTGCGATTCGGCTAATCACTGCCACCAGTGGACCAGATATTAACGCGGATGAGCACACAGCTTAGTCAAGCTCATCTAACTAGGCCGTTTTAAAAGACGTCCAGCAGATCAAAAACGTTACAGTGGACACGTTTGCATTTGGTGGCAAGCCACACTATTTGGCGTTGTTTTCTCCCTTGTATTATTTCGCAACCCAACGCCGCGTGGCTGTAACTTTGAAGCGGCATACAGCGTCTATAATAACGTTTCTAAGGATTCGATTATTTACTATACCTAGCCGCCTCGCCTCGGTGGAGGAAGCGAGGTTGAGAGAAGTAAAGGCTGAACAATGCGCGGTCATAATGGGAGGCATCGCGTTGAGAACGAATTCATATATCGGCTGTTCCTGCACAAGCGAACTTCATAGTTGCGCGATCAATGATGCGGACTTTGATATCTTTCTGCAAGGGTTCTTGTCACCGTTACTCAAAGCTCTGCCTGCACCTGATCGCGAAATCGTTTGGCGCGCGGACTTCATGGGAGACTCTCTCTCCGCGATTGAGTGCGATCTTGGTCTCAGCGCACGTACGGTCGCCACGCGGCTGAAGCACGGACGTCGGACGCTACTGCAACTCGCTGTGTTGGCGCTTGAACCTCCTGACGCGGCATAGTGAGCTGCTTTGAGCCGTCTCTTGCAACATGTCCGGCAATTTTTCACTTTATTTTTAAGTTGAGATGGAGGGTATTCGGCGGTCCAATCGGGTGTCTATTTCAGCAAGTTTGCGCGAGAGTGCAGCGAGATCGGCGAGTGCCATTTGCGTATCAAGGTCATGGCGCGTTTGATCTGGCTCAAAGCGTTCGAGATAGACTCTTAAAGTCGCACCCTCTGTTCCCGTACCCGACAGGCGGTAAATAATCCGCGACTTGTTATCTAACAGGACACGAACACCTTGATGGGACGTGACGTTGTGATCAATGGGGTCAATGTACTGGAAATCATCACTATGACCGATCACTAAGTTCCCGATCCGGCGCCCGGCCAAATTAGTCGTGCGCAAACGTAGCGCGTCGATGAGCTCCTGGGCAACGTCAGGATCGATGTCTTCATAGTCATGGCGCGAGTAGAAATGCCGGCCATAGCGGCTCCAGTGGTCATGCATAATTTCGGCGATCGACTGACGACGTACAGCAAGAATGTTCAACCAAAACAAGACTGCCCACAAACCATCCTTTTCCCGTAAGTGCGATGATCCCGTACCGAAGCTCTCCTCGCCGCATAGACTGATTCTGCCAGCGTCCAGTAAGTTGCCGAAAAACTTCCAACCCGTAGGTGTTTCGAAGCATGGAATTCCAATATCCCTCGCAACTTCGTCAACGGCGCAACTGGTCGGCATTGAGCGAGCAACCCCGGCGAGCCCAGCGCGGTATCCTGGAGCGAGATGCGCATTGGCGGTCAGCACTGCCAGACTATCGCTCGGCGTCACAAAAATAGCGCGGCCCAGAATCATATTGCGATCACCGTCGCCATCAGAAGCCGCTCCGCAATCGGGCGCGTTAGCGCCGTACATTGTCTCGACAAGATCGTGAGCATAAATCAAATTCGGATCAGGCTTTTGGCCGCCGAAATCCGAGCGCGGTACGCCGTTGACCACGGTGCCCTTGGGCGCACCGAGACCGTCTTCCAACAATGAGCGTGCATAGGGCCCGGTTACGGCATGCATGGCATCGAAGCGCATGCGGAAGCCACCTCGCACGAACAAATTCCGAATGCCATCGAAGTCGAACAGCGTCTCCATGAGAGCTATATAATCTGTAATCGGATCAATGATTTCTACGACTGTCTCTGACAGCACGGTTTCACCAATACGGCTGACGTCGATATCCGCTGCATCAAGAATGCGATAAGCCCGGACTTCACGACTCCTTGCGTATATATCGTCAGTAAAAGATTCCGGCGCAGGTCCGCCATTGGCACCATTATATTTGATCCCGAAATCGCCGTCTGGCCCAGCAGGATTGTGGCTAGCAGACAAAATGATCCCCCCGGAGGCGCCGCGCTTGCGAATGACGGCGGAGGCGGCTGGCGTGGAAAGCAAGCCGTCGCAGCCCACCAAAACTCGCTCGAAGCCGTTTGCCGCAGACATCTTGAGAATGCACTGAATGGCTTGACCGTTGTAAAACCGTCCATCGCCACCAAGGACCAAGGTTTGGCCCCCAAGTCGAGGAAGAGTGTCGAAGATCGATTGGACAAAGTTCTCCAAATAATGCGGCTGTTTGAAAACTGAGACTTTCTTTCGCAAGCCCGATGTGCCGGGCCGCTGGTCGGAAAAGGGGCTGGTCGGAATGATTTTTACAGTCATCACTTGTCTGGGACGCCGCCTTTACCGGAGATAAGCTTCGCTGGCATAGCGGCGCATCATGCGTTGGCTGTTAAAGTAGGATGCAATTTTACTAATGGCCTGTTTCATCATCCATATCCAGCGAGCGCGATCATTGTAATATAACGGTAATATTGCGTGCCCGAGTTTATCATAAAGTTCGCGCGCCTGAGATATGCCTCCATCCCCGCCGATGGACCACCCAGTGACTCCTTCTATACATGCTTCAATCCACCAACCGTCGAGAACGCTAAAATTAAGCACTCCATTGACGGCTGCTTTCATACCGCTCGTACCCGACGCCTCCAGCGGGGGCATCGGAGTGTTCAGCCAAATATCTGCCCCCGCGACAAGGGCGCGCCCTAAAGACATTTCGTAATTTGGCAGAAAGGCTATTGGAATCTCGCCTCGCAACGCTGCGATATGATTGTGAATCTGCTGGATGATCCGTTTACCATTATCGTCGCGCGGGTGTGCCTTTCCGGCTATGACGATCTGAAAGGGGAACTGGCGATTGACAA
>CAXBLG010000102.1:0-9327 GCA_963976395.1 uncultured Rhodospirillaceae bacterium | reverse complement strand
GGTGCTGTAATCGGCGATCTTGTTGCCGGTTCTAGCGTCATATATGCCGAGGACGACGTTCGTGGCTGATGGTCCGGTGTTATGGACAACTAGGGTGCTGGGGTATCCGTTTTGCAACAGCGACGAGTGAACACCTATGACCGTTTCTGAGTCTGATGCGGTTGTGGTGTCGCAAGTGCTAAGGTTTGTCAGCGTGCCGTCCTCTGGTCGCCACAACACATGCTGAAAATATCCGGTGAAGGTGGGCCGAATCGATATCGAATAGAAGGTCGGTGGAGTAATTGTCTGGTCGATTCCACTTTCGATATCTTGAATGAAAAATTGCAATTCGGCCCCGGCCGATATGGATGAACTTGTCCATGTGCCCAGGACATCGCCGCTTACGTAATCGGCCAAAGTAACCTCGACGATACCAGCAGAGGTGCTCGAGTTGTAGAATCTGAGAAAAGAGCGTGAAGTGGGCTGTCCTGAAGAGAAGACTGCGGCAACACGAAGGCCTTCGACACTGGCTCCAGAGGCTGCTGGGTTGTAACTCATCCAGTCGGAGATCAGGGACTGGTTGAACGACGAGTACCATGGCCCGCCGGCTTCATCGTCTTGGCCGTAGGACAAAATTCCGACGAGACGGCGTTGTCCGGTGGTGGGGTCGAGGGCAAAAAACGGCCCGCCTGAATTTCCTCCACTGGCATCGACAGCAAATTCGCGCACAGAAAAATTCTTGTAGCTGGAAGATGAGGGTGTTTCCGGCCCGTCGTCGAAATATTGGGTCTGAACACTCTGTCCATTCACGACAGCAGGGTACCCCGCACTTGTAATGGAATCGGTTGTGTCACCGAAGACGACCGGAATGAATGTAGATGTATATGTGAATGGTGTGTCGAATTGTACCGCAGCGAGGTCATGTCGATATTGAGTGACAGCATAACTATCTTCGCCGGAGATCTGCGTCCAGGTTTGCGTGGTCTTTACGAAGGCGAGATCGGAATTTGAATACGGTCTAATAGGGCCGCCGATCCCAGGCGCGGTTTGGTATTGTGCCGGGAAGAAGGCCACCGAAGACACATAACCGCCTTCGGTATTGCTGTGGATGCAGTGTCCTGCCGTTAAGACGACATAGGCGCTGACCAGCGCGCCGCTGCACCGAAAGCTATTGCCGCTTGGATAGGTGACGCGCAGATACCCAACCGTATTCCACGGATAGGTTAGTGTGTTGGGAACAACGGCTCTGTCTTCAACACCTACCGTCTGTGAGTTCTCATACAAAAGCGGCGGCGCTGTTGGCGCCGCCGCACTGTTATCGATATTTTCCGCCGGCAAAGGGGCGGTATTCTTGAACGACTTGACCGCCGGGATAGGCGGCACCTCGATTTCACCGGCTTTCTTTTCCACTAAGTCGGTGCCAGGTGCCGGCTTAATGGCGCGTTTTAAGGGCATGGGTTTAACGTCGGGCGGTTCAACCACTGTGTGTTGAAATGCCTGCGGCGCATTGTCTGTTGCTGGAGATGGAGCGGTCGGTACGCTGGCGCTTGCCGCGTCTTTCAAGAAAGCGCGTGCCTCGCCCAGGCTCATTTGCCGTGCTTCGGGAACAATGAGGCTGATGCAGGCAAGGCGCTGTTCCCCGCCGACATTCGCATAAATTTCGTGCCACTCGTGATACCGGCCTTTGATGACTTGGCCCATGTGCCGTACGCCGGCTGCAGTTGCAGCATCGACGGCGGCGCAGTTATAGGCGGCTAAGTCTGGAATATTAAACGGGCGACTCTGGGCGGAAGCGCTGCCAGACCAAAATACTGCGGCAATAATCGCCGAGGCGATCAAGGAAACCCGATGTGGGCCAGGCCAGCTGATGACGAATTCATTCATATATCACGCTCTAAGTGCTCAATCGGCAGCATACCATGGTCGCCAAAAATGGCGATATTACGGTTGGAGGCGTCCACCAATATATATGGGCTGAGCTACGCTTAAAATGGCGCTCTGAATCACATGACAGGCTTGCCGCCGATGGAGATCGTCGGCGTCTTTCGTGCTCCGCTCGATATTTTCTCCCAGATATTCCGCGCGATTTCAATGTAGGCCTGACTGTGGGGGCTATCAGGGTTTGAGGTCACAATGGGGGTGCCTCCGTCTGATGTCGTGCGAATTTTGAGATCGAGCGGGACTTCACCTAAAAAGGGTGCGCCCAGTTCTTCTGCCGTACGGCGTGCTCCGCCATGGTCGAATATCTCTTCGCGGTGTCCGCAAGCAGTACACAGGTGATAACTCATGTTCTCGACGATGCCGAGGATGGGAACCTCGACACGCTTAAACATGTTGAGGCCCTTGCGGGCGTCGAGCAAGGCAATGTCCTGGGGTGTGGAAACAATGACTGCTCCGGCCAGAGGTACGCGCTGGGACATAGTCAGTTGCGTATCGCCAGTGCCAGGCGGCATGTCCACGATCATTACATCAATCTCGCCCCAATCGACGTCGCGCAGCATTTGCTCTAAAGCGCCCATGACCATAGGGCCGCGCCAGATGATCGGTTCTTCCTCGGCGACCATAAAGCCGATGGACATGACTTTGACGCCATGGGCTTCCAGCGGCGAAACTTTTTTTCCGTTAGTACCGGGCTTCCGTCCTGCAAGTCCGAACATGCGCGGCATGGATGGGCCAAAGATATCGGCGTCGAACACGGCCACCGAATGACCGAGGCGTGCCATAGCGACGGCGATATTTGCTGCCGTGGTCGATTTACCCACGCCGCCTTTGCCCGAAGCCACCGCCACGATATGTTTTATGCCGGGAAGATCGAGGCGGTTGCCGCCGCGCGCGGATTTATGCGCTGGGGCAGCCTGTCCTGGTTTTGGTGCAGCCTGCGCAGTTAGGACAACTGTCCCCGACTCTACTCCAGGGATCGACCTTACTGTTTTTTCGGCGTCGGCTCGCACTGGTTCCAGCTTAGGTCCTACTCGGGCCGGGACTTCCAAAGTCACGGTTACTCGAGCCCCGTCAATGACGATGTCTTTCACCCAGTCCCTTGCGACGATGTCCAGGCCGCCGG
This sequence comes from uncultured Rhodospirillaceae bacterium, assembly GCA_963976395.1. Taxonomy (GTDB): domain Bacteria; phylum Pseudomonadota; class Alphaproteobacteria; order Rhodospirillales; family Rhodospirillaceae; genus UBA11612. Next base: position 6,284 of record CAXBLG010000102.1, on the reverse strand, counting down.
TGCCGGAGTCCACTTCTTTTAGGGCCGTTACAATTTGTTCTCGGGTTACCGACACTACTCTTTGCTCCCTGAATGAGGCTTGATTATTTTGATCCGCTCGTCGCCGGTTGAAAGTGTCGCCTGCAACCCTGATATAAGATGCGCCATAACCGAGCGCAGGCGGTTTCTTATCCACCTTGCGTTGCGGCCCGGGCGGCGTTGTCCTATAACGCCAAACAGTTCATTGTACCTGCAACGGCGTGGTCTCCGGAGACCAGCGAGCGTAGTCAGCGAAGGATTAATCCATTGTTATACAAACAACAAGGCGGCCCCTGGGGCGGTGGACCCTGGGGAGGCAACGGCGGCGGCGGAGGCGGAGGCGGAGGCAATAAGCCCTGGGGCGGGCGCCCGTCCGGCGGTGGTACGCCTCCACCTGATCTTGAAGAACTGCTGCGGAGCGGCCAGGAACGCCTGCGTCGTCTTCTGCCAAACGGGATTGGCAATTTAAGGGGGCTCTGGTTGCTGGCGGCCGTGATTATCGTGGTTTGGGCTCTCAGTGGCTTCTATCGTGTTCAGCCAGATGAACAGGGTGTCGAGCTTTTATTCGGCCGTTATGTCAGGACAACTCAGCCGGGTCTAAATTATTGGTTTCCCGCACCTGCCGGAGAGGTGATTAGACCAAAAGTAACCCAAACCAACCAAGTGACAGTTGGCTTCCGTGGGTCAGAACCAAACGTGAGGGCGGTGCCGCAAGAAAGCCATATGCTCGCCGGTGATCAAAATATCGTCGATGTATGGTTTGTCGTTCAGTGGCGTATCCGAGATGCCGGCGACTTTTTGTTCAACATGCGCGATCCGGAGGGCACCGTGAAAGTGGCCGCCGAAAGCGCGGTGCGTGAAATCGTAGGTCGCAATGCGCTGCAGGCGGTTATGACCAATCAGCGTGAGCTGATTGCGCAGGATTCTCGCGATCTTCTGCAGACGATTATGGATGGATACGGCGCCGGTATCACGATTTTGGATCTTCGTATTCAAAAAGCCGATCCGCCGACCGATGTAATTGATGCTTTTGCCGAAGTGCAAAGAGCTAAACAGGACGAGGAACGCTTGCGTAACGAAGCGCTTGCTTACCGCAACGACATCATTCCCCGGGCGAAGGGTGAAGCGGCCCGCATGGTCGAGGCGGCTACAGCCGAGAGAGAAAAACTAATTCGCGAGTCCGAAGGGCAGGCAGCTCGCTTTAACGCTTTCTATGAAACATATGTTGCCGACAAGGACATCACTATCCGCCGTCTTTATCTGGAAACCATGCAGGAAGTATTGGGTCGATCCGAAATTATTATGATGGACGATGAAGGCGGATCTGGAGTGGTGCCCTACCTACCGTTACCCGAAGTGCAAAAACGGTCCAGGTCGTCACAACCTCAAGCGGTAGGAGGGGCACAATGAGCCCGCGTTTAACCATTCTGCTCATTGTATTGGTAGCGGCATTTTTTGCTGCTTTCGGCGCAATGTTCACTGTCCACCAGACCCAACAGGCGTTGGTGCTACAGTTTGGTGAGCCGCGTCGGGTTATAACCGAGCCGGGACTTCATTTTAAAATCCCGTTTATCCAGAACGTGTCCTACTACGAGTCTCGCATACTTGAGCTTGATCCGCAGGGCCAGGATATGTCCTTGGTGGATCAACGGCGTATTAATGTTGATGCCTTTGCGCGGTACAAAATAGTTGATCCGTTGAATTTTTACCAAACGGTGATGACTGACACCGCATTTCGTGACCGCTTCGGGAGCATTTTGAACGGTAGTGTGCGCGATGCCTTAGGCCAGGCCGATTTAACGGATGTTCTGGGGGGAAGTCGTCAAAAGGTTATGACTCAGATTACCGAAGCGGTGCGTCGTCGCGCTCCTGAGTTCGGTGTGGAGGTTGTTGAAGTTCGCATTGGGCGTACGGAGTTGACCACTGACACAACCCAAGCGACTTATAACCGCATGCGTTCTGACCGTATGGCGGAGGCGGCCGATTTTCGCGGTCGCGGCGAAGAGCAGAAATCGCGCATCGAAGCCGAGGCAGACCGTGAAAGAACGGTTTTAATCGCGGAGGCCCAGAAGCAATCTCAAACGCTTATCGGCGAAGGCGAAGCGCAAAGCCGAAGAATTCTGAACAATGCCCAAGGAAAAGATCCTAAATTCTATGCGTTTTTCCGAGCTATGGAGGCTTACCGATCGGCTTTGGGTGAGGGCACAACCATGGTTCTAAGCCCGAACTCCGAGTTTTTCCGCTACTTCGATGAGCTGCCGCGCTAGAGCCGCGCGATTAAGCTACTGCGCTGTTTCGACTGACTTTATTCGGTTACCTCGCGTTCTTCCGGCCCGCCGGAAGAACGCGAAGGAGCCGTTTAAAGGTCTTGTCTTGCTGGTCCCTTATGTTCCGGCGACAATCCAGGATAAAAGGCACGTATCAATTTGCCCAGGGAGGGCCGGTTTTGAGAACCATCCGTCGTATTGCTCTAGTGCTGTTCGCGGTCGTCGCTATGGCCGGTCCAAATATAAACGCCGTCGATGCCAAGGGCCCCCCGGAAAGTTTTGCGGACCTTGCGGAAAAACTCAGCCCGGCTGTAGTTAACATCTCCACGACGTCTTATCGCGGCGGCTCGCGTGACGAAAACGCGGGGCCTGGTGACGTTCCTTGGGATGATTGGTTTCGCGAATTTTTCGAGCGACGCCGAAATCCGGACGGCGAGAATAATCGGCCGCAACGGCGTCGTCAGTCCTCGCTGGGATCTGGTTTCATTATTGATAAAGCGGGATATATCGTCACCAATAATCACGTCATTGAGAATGCGGACGAGATTTCCGTCACTCTGGCGGATGATACTGTTTTAGACGCAGTGATCGTTGGGCGCGATGAGAAAGTCGACATCGCATTGCTCAAAGTAGAGTCTAAAGATAACTTGCCTGCCTTAAAGTGGGGAGATTCGGATGTTGCGCGTGTCGGCGACTGGGTAGTTGCAATCGGCAATCCATTCGGTCTTTCGGGCACGGTGACGGCCGGAATTATTTCCGCGAGGGCCCGCAATATCCGTGCTGGGAGCTACGACGATTTTATTCAAACCGATGCGTCTATTAACCGGGGCAATTCCGGGGGGCCTCTGTTCAACATGGATGGACAAGTCATTGGCGTAAATACCGCAATCTTTTCTCCGTCTGGTGGCAGCGTGGGGGTTGGCTTTGCCGCATCGTCGAATTTGATCGCTGGTGTTATTGAGGATCTGCGTAAGTACGGTCGGACACGGCGAGGCTGGATCGGCGTGCAAATTCAAAGTGTGTCGGAAGAAATCGCACTTAGCCTTGGTCTGGATCGGGCGCGCGGCGCGCTGGTCTCTCAGGTCATAGAAGACGGACCGGCCATCGGTGCAGGAATTGAAGCCAGCGATATCATCTTGTCATTTAACGGCAAGCCCATCGATAAAATGGAAGAACTGCCTAAAGTCGTGGCGGCAACGGCCATCGACAGTACCGTCGATGTTGAAGTTTGGCGCGAAGGAGAGCGCAAGGTCGTCAAGATGATAGTTGGGGAGCTTGATCCCGAGGAGACAAACCCTGTCGCCAGTAAAGACGTGGACAAACCCGCAAAGCCATCCGCTCCGGAAGAGATCGAGCTGGCGGCTCTCGGCGTTACAGTGGTGGAGATCAGCGATCTCGTCCGTGATAAACTCTCTTTGCCATCCACTATGCGTGGTTTGATGGTCGTTAAAATTGATGATTTTAGCGATGCCGCATTTAAGGGGCTCCGAGAGGGAGACGTGATCGATGAAATTCAGCAAATGAAGGTGCTGAATATCGCGGATGCCCGTGTCGCTCTGCAAAAAGCGAAGGACACTGAGAAGAACATCGTGCTGGTTCGTATTACGACGGATGGCGGAATCCGTTACGTGCCGGTGAAGATGGCGGGCTAATTCCGAACAGAAAGGCTAAGGATCGTTCGTGCGGGTTGATTTTTATCATCTTGAGCGCACTCCGGTAGAACGCGCGCTTCCGCAGTTGTTGGAGCGTGTGCACCAGGGCGGACATCGGGCGTTGGTCCTCGCCTCTTCTCCAGAGCGCGTTGAGGCATTGGCTGGGATGCTGTGGACGTACAATCCGAATTCCTGGTTACCTCATGGTACGGCAAAAGACGGTTCGTCCGGCGAACAGCCGATTTGGCTGACCGACCGCGATGAAAATCACAACAATGCCAATATGCTCGTGCTGACCGAGGGTATGGTATCGGCTAATTTGCCGGCCTATGAACGTTGTCTGGATCTATTCGATGGGACGAACCCCGAGGCGACTGCCGCCGCTCGGGAGCGTTGGTCTGCCGCCAAATCTGCTGGTCACGAACTCCATTACTGGCAGCAGACCCCGTCAGGATGGCAGGAAAAGAGCAGTTAGGGCCGGTTGCGCGTCCGCCGGGAGTTGTCTATAACGCCGCGCATTCGATATCTCGTTTCCGTTTCATTTTTATAAGGACTGGCGCAGGTTCCCATGGCCATTGAACGCACATTCTCCATTATTAAGCCCGATGCCACACGCCGCAATCTTACCGGCAAAGTCAATGCGATGCTGGAGGCGGGCGGATTGCGCATTGTTGCGCAAAAACGTCTGACCCTGACGCGCGCTCAAGCTGAAGGATTTTACGCGGTTCACAAAGAGCGTCCCTTCTTCAACGACTTGTGTACATTTATGACCTCGGGTCCGGTGGTCGTGCAGGTTCTGGAAGGCGAGAACGCGATTGCGAAGAACCGCGAAATCATGGGCGCGACCGATCCTGCCAAGGCGGAAGAAGGAACGATCCGTAAGACGTTTGCAGAGTCTATCGAAGCCAACTCGGCTCATGGATCAGATTCTGCCGAGAACGCTGCTATCGAGATCGCTTACTTTTTCGCAGCTATCGAAATCGTCGGCTAATAAAGGCCGTCGAAAGAGGCCATGACGCAGGTGCAGGCTCGCCCCAACGTAGCGTTCCTCGCCTCTCATAACGGCTCTAATATGCGCGCCATAGTGGCAGCTTGCCGCTCCGGCCTGTTGAACGTGAACCCAGTGGTTCTCATCAGCAATAATGCCGGTAGCGGGGCTGTGGACTGGGCGCGAGACAATGGCCTCCCGTCCTTTCATATCAGCGCGACATCCGAAGGAACGGAAGCGGCGGCGGATGCAGCCATTGCCGCAACCCTGAGCCGTTACAACACCGACTTCGTGGTGATGGCGGGATATATGCGTAAACTAGGGTCTGAGACGCTGGCTGCGTTTGCTGGGCGTATTTTGAATGTTCACCCGGCGTTGTTGCCCAAGTACGGCGGCAAAGGCATGTACGGTCGCTTTGTTCATGAGGCCGTTCTCAAGTCAGGAGATGCGGAAACCGGCGTTACTATTCATCTCGTGGATGGTGAGTACGACCATGGTCCGGTGGTGGTCCAGGTGCCGGTGTCGGTGCAGTCCGGCGATACGGTTGAAACTCTGACCGCTCGGGTTCAAGCCAAGGAGCAAGAGCTGTTTCCTGAAACCTTGCGACGCATTGTGTCCGGCGAGATTGATTTAGATCAAATTGCACGGGCCTCCAGGCACGTTTAGGGCTTTGACCAGTTCTCTAGGTTAAGCATCTTGACCTGCGGACCCTCGGTAAGCTCGACGATCCTGCCTATCCGCAATACCGTTTCTCCGTGCTCGGCCAGAATGGCTTGTGCAGCGTCTGCATTTTCTTCGGCTACAACAACCGCCATGCCGATCCCGCAATTAAAGGTGCGAGCCATTTCGAGATTAGAAATCTCGGCTGTTTTAGCCAGCCATTTCATCATGGGGGGAAGAGGGGTTGCAGATGCATCTACTTCAGCGCCTAGGTTCTTGGGGAGAACACGGGGGATGTTGTCGATAAATCCGCCGCCGGTAATATGAGCTAAGGCTTTTACGTGGCCGCCCCGCACAGCCGCCAGACAGCTCTTCACATATATGCGTGTGGGCGCAAGAAGAGCCTGGCCGAGGGTCGTGCCGTTTGCAAAGGGCGCCGCGTCATCATAGCCAACACTGCTCATCTCGACGGCACGGCGCACCAGCGAGTATCCGTTGGAATGAAAGCCCGAAGACTTAAGGCCAAGAATGATGTCACCAGCCGCAACTGAGTCGCCTGTAAGAACCTGATCGCGTTCGACGGCACCGACCGCGAATCCGGCAAGGTCGTAATGGCCAGGGGCGTACATGCCCGGCATTTCAGCGGTTTCGCCGCCGATCAGCGCACAGCCTGCCAACTTGCAGCCATCGGCAATGCCC
>CAXBLG010000101.1:0-9441 GCA_963976395.1 uncultured Rhodospirillaceae bacterium | reverse complement strand
ACCGTCTGAAGCCCCGGTGCTGGGGCGATCGCTACAGGATTCGGAGGTGCCGTGGGCATCGTATTGACCGGCGGAGAGAGTGGCATTTCAGACGCAGGTCCGTTTGCAGCAGCAAGAGCATCCTCTTCTGGGAATGCAAGAGACCCAAGGGTAGGGAAAGTGCGGTTCGTGTTGGGAGTCGCAGAATAGTTCATCAGTTCATTCCTTTACTTCGTCTACTGGGGTTTCAGGCTCCAAATCCTTCGGAACCGTCATCTCAATCCCCACTTTCTCACACAAACGCGCCATGTCGATCTCGATAAAGTCCAAACGACGACGATTTATCATGTCGTTGTTGAACAATCCCTTCAAATCGCTCTGTAGACCAATGATGAGGGCCGTGAGCCGCTGATTCACCGTCGGCTTGGTAAAGGTCATTACGCAGCACCTTCCGGCGGTTCAGTGCGCTTTCCGGCCACCGTGTGAGCGTACTCTTGAGAGTCCTCCTCCTCGGCAAGCCGTTCCTTGTGCATTCGCTCCAAATCGTTCTGACGAGCCTCAAACTGCTGATTCTGGCGTTGTAAGGCCATCTGGAACTCAGCCTTCATCCGCTCAATCTGAAGTTTCACGTCCGCCGCGATCTGTTCTGCCTGCATCCTCGCCTTTGAATCAATGTCCTCAACCTGCATCCTAGACTGCGCTTCAATCTGCGCCTTCTGAATGACCGCCTGCTGGCGAGCCTGCTCCGTCTGGTTCTCTTGCTGAGCCTGTTGCAACTGTTGCTGCAGCTGCTGCTGCTGCTGCTCCATGCCCTGAATCTTCGCCCTCAACTGGTCGGGAGTCTCTTCGCCAGGCTTCGACGCAAGGCTAGGATACTGCTGATCCCTGACTTTCTTCAGGATCTCCGCGATCTCGTCGTGTCCTGGGAAGTCACGACCCTTGAAGTAGATCGGGCCAATCAGCGACATCAGTGATGGGTTCTTCTCTAGAATCCCTCCGATCTCGCCGGCGGCTTCTTCTCGCATTGTCGGGTAAGACTTGCCGATAGTCACAGACACGCCATATCGACCGCTTGTAAGGCTGTACATCCGCGGTTTTACCGAAGATCCCATGCCAGAGCCGGAGGGGGGTCCGGCCCCGGACATGGGAATGTTTGGAGTTGGCATGCCGGGCATGCCGGGCATAGCCATAGGCATAGGTGGAGGAACCCTAACGGGACGAAGGCTCGCATCCATCACATGCGGGGCATTGAGCATAACAATCCGTGACTGGTCCTGAGAATCCAGCACACGAGCAATACGACCAGGGCGATCGTATATCTTCGGGATCATCCCAAGGATCACCTTCGCCTCGTACTGCATACTCACCTGCGCAAAAGTCTCCAGATAGTTGCTTTTCGACAGAACAGACTGATTCTGCAAGGCAGTGATCGCCTTACCAGACCGATCCTGACTCAAGTCGCCTAGTGCCGCGGCTGGAGTGCTGGTGCTGCTCTGAATGAAGTCGTTGGCTTGTCCAAGCAGCGCCATCGACGGGCCAAGACGGCCAACATCAACTTGTACGCGCTGCGGTGGCGGTGCCATCTGCCCGTTGATGGTCGTAGGCTTGTACTCGAGGTACGGCCAGTTACGAGTGTTCGCTTGACCCCACTGGGCCTCATGCCCTTCAAACTGCCCCTCGGCACCGACGAAGGGAGCCTTGGGTTCGAGAGCAACCATCTCAACAACCGTACTCGCCGCGTAGTTGAAGGTCTTCTGGGCGTCTCGTGCGGGTCTGACCATGCCAAACCAACGCCGTTCTTCATCGAACGGCTGCAACTCCGTACCAATGACAGGGACCAGCGGAATGTCGGGACCATTCCACTCTCGCTCGTCTAATACTTCGAGACCACCAGCACCTGGAGATAACAGATACCACATCAACGTGACCTTCTCACGCTCACGGGTCTGATCGCCAATGCCAAGTGACTCTTTCGAGTAGTGCTTGCAGAAGTATTCGGCCACGCGGATGGCCTTGTTCTCTCCATCACCTTTAACCCAGTCAGGTGTGATCGAAGCCATACTCTCCGCACCAAACGTATCAACATCAGCAGCGATTGCTTCGGGATACTTGCGCTTGAACATCTCAATCGGCGTCCAAGCAGTCACAAACGCCCACTGCGCATCAGAAAAGTCAGCCTCGGTAGCCGAAGGATCGAACTTGACCGCATCCTGATACAGAAGTCTCTGAATCACGATCTTCTGATCGAGAGCATTGTCTGATTCTTCGTCGTATACCGTGTTGATACGATAGAACCCTCGCCCAGCGCGAGCAGCACGGTCAAATGCCCAACTACGTGCGCGATCAGCTCCGTCTCTCTCAATGCTGCGATACAGATCCTGTAGAACAGCCGCAGTCTCATCTGTAGCGTCCGTACTGATCGGATGAATCTGCACACCAAGGTGCGCCGCCTGCATCTGATTCACAACCAGCTTGATAGGTTGCTCAATCTTCGAGATGCTCAGGCAAGGACGCGCCGGCACGGGTACACCGCCCTGTATATTCCCGCCACGCTGCGCTCTCGAGTCGTCGTCCCACTGCAACTCTGGAACCTGGAATCGAAGGTCCTCGATCTCACGCTTCTCTTGATCGCCATAGGTGTCACAGGCGAGTTTGAACCGCTTCAGGGCCTCTTTGGCGACATCTTCCTTGTCGTACTCCACTTTCTCCACTTTAGACCCTTTCACGGGTTCGGCGAGATCGTCAAGAATTTCCATCAGGAGCCCACTTTAACCTGCTTGTAAAACGCAAGCATCTCTTCATGCGTATTTGCGCCAGTCGGAGTCAACCTGTCATCCACGGACCAGTACCTCGCCTGGAAGCTTGGGTCGGCCTGTTCAGCGTCCATGCGGAGGTTGTTCGCTTTCCTTAGATTCGCATGATAGTCGAATCCCTTCGACTGACGATCCATCGCAGTCTTGTGATTCATCATGGAATCCTTGAGCTTCCGTTCAACCAGGTTGTTTATGGCTTGAGATACAGGACTTGTCTCTGTCAACTTCCGTTTGGTAACGCGGACCTTCCTTGTAATCTTTAGCCTCAACCCATTAAGACTAGGTTGAACTTCAGGACTAGAAAGATCGCTTGGGCGCTTTGGTTTGGAAAGAGGTGGTGGAACTACTCCAGAAAATGACGAAGCGTTCCTTCCCTTGAACACCTAGTTCCAACCCCACAAAGAAGGCATGTTCTGCTGGGAAAGGATCACGCGACTCCGACTCACAACCGAAGACGCAAACGTCAACGCCAAAGCATCTCCATCGTCAGGAGAATCGACGCCGCGCTTCTTCATGGTTTCTTTACTTTCCAACCATACACGCTGCCTATTGTCATTCCTCATGCCGGGGCCTGTCAAGTCGGCCTCTAATTCGGCGCTGTTGTCAATGCACCCCTTCAACAGCCAATCCTTCATCTTCCACCACATATAATCGCGCATGTAGCGGCATTTTATGTCAGGAGAATCGCTGCCAAAGTTCACTTCCTGCACGTTCCGATGCCCCTGCTGCCTTAACCTTTCGGCGATCGGGCCGGCAATACCAGCGGAATCAAGGAAAAGCATGTCAACCTTGCGACCGTCGTACTCCCGCGTCAGAACATCCGCAAGCCTTGTAGTCAAAACCGCAGGATCTCTCGTAAACTCTCCCTTGATTCGAACCGCAGGGATGCTTTTCGCGTCTAAACCCCTGCGGAAACGAATCACGTTGTCATCCCCGCCGCCCCAAGCCAAATCTGCCCCGGCAACCAGCGGCTCGTCATTGAACACCACTACAATGCGCTTCTGGGCCTCTAGAACCCGGCTGTGGTCGATAAACTGAGCGTCACTGGCAGAAGGCGGCATCCCGCGAACTCGGACCCGCACAAAGTCAGAATCGAGCCCGTAGTCCGTAATCCACTCATCAATCTGAGCCTTGTTCGTAAACTTCGACTTCCTCGAGTCCACCAACGTCGCATTCCAACGACTGCGAGACCTGCCAAAGCAAGCATCGAAGAAATGACCGCTATTCCTGGTCGGGTTCCCAAAAACGAAGATCATCGGCTCACCGTCCGTCAACCCACCCTCCGCAACCTCATGAATGTTGTTCGGAATCGCAGAATCTTCGTCAAATATGTAGAAACTCGTACTCGTATCTGCATGCTGGCCGGCAAAAGCCTCAGAGTTCTCCTCTTTCGATGACTGAGGCGCACAAAACCACGACTCCTTGTGATCTATGTGATACATACGAGTACTCGTCACACTAAACCAGTGATTCGTTAAACACAACTTCGTCCAACGCTGTACAGACGCCCAAGTCTTCGTCTCCAACTGCGTAAACGTGTTCGCAGTAATCGTCCCCTGGCAGTGCGGCCTCGTAGACATAATCCAATCCACAATCCACGCCACAATGGTCGATTTCCCGATCCCATGACCTGAACTCACAGCTCTACGAATAGGCGAAACCGCATGAACCCCGTCAAACTTGTTCCGACGAACCTCTTCCCCAATCCCCTTCAAAAACTCCACCTGCCAAACGTCAGGCCCGTCATGGTCCCGCAACTGACCAGGCTCACCCCACGGATAACATGCCCGCACAAACCCAAGCGGATCAGCATAAAACTGAGACACAAACTCAGCTAGCTCAATGTCCAAAGATCCTGGCCCCTTCTTAGGCCAGTAACCACCGCCAGCCTCAAGCGGCATTGTTGCCTCCGTCTGTCGGATCAAACATGGGCGCTACCAACCTAGGCACAGTGTTTCCCCCATAGCAGGACTCCCCCCTTGCCACTCTCCCTCTACCGAAGGTAATGTCTAAGGTCTTTATTCCACGTACCCTACTTGCGTTCCCCGTACTCTGCTGTTTCCCTTCTCCACCCCACAGTGAAAAGCACTGGGTCTTGGCTGGGTCTCGGCGTCGGTCGGTGGTCAGAATGGCTGTGCGAGTCCTGTAGAGGCATCGCCATTAAGCAGCAAGAGTCTATCCCATGAAAACGCCAAAACCTAACTTTTTCTAAAATCGGGGATCAATTCCGACGCACTGCGCAAGGGGCGTGGGTCAGCTGGAAGTTCAGATCGAGTTTGGGGTCTGGAAATCCTTGAATCTATTAGAGTTATGGTCCGGGTCTGGCTGGGGCTGGCTTGGTGTTGGTGTGTCGTGTTGTCCACGCTGTACTATGCTTGACACGCTAGCACGTGGCTGTACTGGTACACTCTGGACCTGGGCTTGTCTGGCCTATGTCCTGCCTTGTCAACGCGTTGCCTATTGCAAGGTTGCTAGGCATGGAGTGTGCATAGGTATTAGGGCATGAAACACAGCATGGACTGGACCTATTACGACTTCGAGTCTAACAAGATCGACACGACGCCAGACCCGGTTGGCAAGCTCTTCAGCGACTACGGACGGGAACGCTTTGATGGACGCGATCATCCTTGTCTCGCTTTCGCTTATGAAAAGAACCCTAGCTATCCTCATACCGCGTCTGAGTGGGAGTCCTTCCTGGAAGAGAGCGACATCCGCGGGTCCGTCCGCTAGCCTCTAGGGACCGTTCGCCGTAGTCACCCTCGTGTTACCGAAAGTAGCATTCAATAGTTGTTCAATAGCTGTTCACATAGATAAAGGATAACACCATGAGAGCTCCAATACTCCACAAGGACGAGACAGTCACGCTACGCGGTCGGTGCTCGGGCTTGCGTCTCTTCATCATTCATCGCCCATTCACGGTCTCGGGGGGGGGTGGGTTTCGCTGGGTGGCGCTGAGCGGAAGGACGAATATCGGCACGTTTACATGTTTCCCCGATTCACTTAGCGCGTTTAAGGCTATGGAAGCCCGCGTCAGGGAGTTCCATCCTAAGGCGGTCATATACATTAGCTAGATTCCATTCCCTAGCGCATAGCTAGCCTATGCGTTTAGGAATGGCATCCCGCCATTACCATGAGGAAAGAACCAATGACAAGGAAAGATGGGGTGACGCAATGAAAGACCTAAACACAAACCTACCCGATTTGGAAAGCGATGTCACGTCCTACGGGGCTCACAATAGGCTTATTGTGTTCGCAGATGTCCATGAGCCGCTCGTGACAATTCGGGAAGATCGTCAAGGCCTACCGATGTCAACCGAGACGCAACGAATGAAGGTAGCGAATAGCTGGCAACGCATGCATCCGCGATGGGCAATTCTCACGCTGCGCAATGTCACTGAATACAACAATAGTGTGTTTTACGATTACGACTACTAAGGCGCGAAACATCGCCCTCTGCTATGTCCTAGCGGATATGGCAGTGGGCGAATAATCGCACAAGGAGAAACATTATGAGAATTTACATGGAATGGTACGGTGGCGGATCTTACGCGGCCCCTACGATGGAGGACCGCGAAGAGTTCTCTTCGATCAAGACGGCGGAAGAAGTTTTCCTGGCAAGGGCCGAGGGTGATCCTTATTTCCCCTGCGTCGAAGACTCTTCGGCTTATCTTTTCGCAAAAGACGCAGAATATCCAGAGTTTGAGCTTCGGGTCGGCCCCCGTGGAGGCGTTCAGCGTTCGCGGTGTTAACCGAAAGTCCGGCTCCTGCCCTGTTCCGGCGAGGATATGGCAGTGGGCGAATAATCGCAAGGATAGGGGAGACTTAGCTCTTGACCACTTCCGCCTCGATCATCCGGCCACGGGCGGCATTAAGCCGTTCGGTGATGCCCAAGTTCACGTTAACCTCGATGGCAGGGGAGATTAATCCAAAATGCTTCATGGCAAGCTCAACGGCCCGGAGTCGATCGGCCCATTTGATCTTGTACACTTGGTCCTGGACTCCATCGCCGGCTTTCACGTTTCTTATGGCAACGTCACAGCCGGCCAGGGCGAAGGCTTCGTCATCTTTGAGCTCGTGGATGGGGCGCAAGTTACCGTCGGGCCCAAACATAGTTCTCGGGTCAAAATGAATCACGGCGCTCAACATCGCCAGCGTTTTTTCTGCGCTGAATCTGGACTTCTCGAGCAACCCCTGCTGAATTTTTTTCAGTTCCGCCTGAATCGAGGCTTTTTTCAGCAGCTGGGCGGCGGCTATGTTGGGGTGATTGACCTTAAGCCCGATGTCGATAGCGGCCTTAGACCCGTTGCCACCGTTCCGCACGTATTCAGCGATAAACTGGGCGTCCCTGGTGGTAAGCGCACGTGGGGCGCGGGGTTTTTTCTTCTTGTTCCGCTTAGGCTTTGGCTCGGGGTTGTACTTAGCCCGGAGCGCGTCGGCCCGTTCCATTTCATCAGAGTAGTCCTGAACCGTTTTATTGCTCATTTAGCACCTAAGCATACCGCCATAACGAAAGGAAACCATGAAAAGCGAAATACTTTGCAACCGTTGCGGGGCAGACATTGTTGATCAGGTCCGCGCCGAAATATCCGCCGACCGGACCGCAATAGGCACTAAGGGAGGTTTAGCTCGTTCTGCCGGGCTCACGCCCACACAGAGGGCAATCGCAGCCCGTAGAGCCGCTGATGCCCGCTGGTCAGCTGTTAGGCTTAAGGCTGATTCAACCATTGGGGCCTCCTTCGTGCGTTAATGGCGCGGGCCGCTTCGTGACTGCGCTCGCGCCCGCAGCAGGCATCAAACGAAATGCTGAGATCGTGTTCGGGCATGATCGCATCCTCCAGCCTGCGGATCTCCGCGTCCTTGGCCGCGATGGTGTCGCGGTCGGCATCGATGCGGTCGAGCGCAATCTGTCGAAATCGTTCCCGGCTACCAATGCTCCAATCGCTAGCGGCCTGCTTGATATCCTCATCCGTCGCGGGAGCGGGATTATGGATGGGGTCAGTCATGGCGCAGGGCCTCCAATTCTTCGGCAAGGTAGGATTGCACAAACGCCGAAACCAGATAGGGTTCGCACTCCGCGTACTTTGCGAGGAACCGATCCACCTTCGCCCGCAGAGCCGCGTCCTTGGCCGCGACGGTGGCGCGGTCGGCCGCGAAAGCGCCCCCAAGCTGCGCCAGTAGATCCCGCACGGTATCACCGTGGCCGGTGACGATACCGTGAGCGATCATCCAGTCGGCAAGCTGCTTTCTGGTCAGACTGTCGGCGATGGTGGCACACTGGTCGTCAAAAACCTTGCGCTGCATCTCGTTCATGCGGAAGGCGGTGGCGAGCTCCGCGTCCTTGGCCGCGATGGTCCCTTGAATCTGGTTGATGTATGCCAGAGCTTCGCGAACTTCATCAGGTAGACGCTCGGGCTTGATGGGGTCAGTCATGGCTTCGGGCCTCCTGCGCAATCATTGCCGCTACTTTCATCTCACACTGTCCATACTGCAAAAGTCGTCGTGTACCCGGTAGCAATCGCAATCGAACTTCTCCCAATCTTCTATTTCCTCCCGCAGCCGCTCCACCTGGGCCTCCGCTTCGTGGCGCTTCGTCTGCGTTTCCTGAAACTGCCGCTCGCATTCTGCGCGAGTCGCCTTCAGCCGCTCCACCTCGGCGGCGAGGGAGAGGTAGGCGCGGGCAGCGTTCTCGATAACTTCTGGGTTCCACCCGATGGCAGGGTTATCGTCTATCGGCGCTAACGCCCACTTTCGCGCCGCCTCAAAGTCAATCGGCGACTCGGTCGGTTTGATGGTCATCGCGTCTCTCCTCTGCGAAGCGGGGCTACGGCTCGCAAGTAGAGTCCGCGCCATTCGGCTTTCTTGTAGTCAGCCTCTGGCATCAATCGCCCAACACACGGACGTCGCTGTTCCGACGATGTATCCCCGCATTTTGCTCCAACAGAATGCACCGCGCTGCTCCAACACGTTTCACATACCGGACAGGCTAGCCATTGCACGCGCTTACGGATTGGGGTCATCACTTGCTCTCCTCTCGCCAGCCCGGTCGGTCCACGAGGGCGCGAAGCCGCTCCACCTCGGCGACAACGGATCGGTAGGCGCGGGCGAGAATGCCTATTTCCGATTGGGCATCTTCGTAGGCGTAAGCAATATCTGCAGCGGATTTGTCGGTCATCGCGTCTCCTGTCCGTATGTTTCGATGTAGTAGGACTGGTATGTCTCAAGCCCGACCTTGATCCGGTCGATGAGCTCCTGAACCTCAGGCGCGGTCCACTTGTGGTGGATCTCCGACATCCTCGCAACCTCGTCAAACTCAGCCTGGCCGTGCATGGCGATGTACCGGCGAGCAAACTCAGCCCCGTTCCCGCCCAGGTTGATGTTGCAGTACCAGTCCTGCGGTCGGAGGTTCCGCGGGTCAAACGCTGAGAGGGCGTGACTTCTACCCTTGGCGAACATGTGGCCGGCGTGGTGGTTCGTTCCCGTCAGCGGTGCCCGTCCGCAGGTGTAGCACCGCGGGGGATAGGCTGCCTTGACCGCAGGGGCGAGCAGTCCCCAGAGTTTCGCCTTGAGCTTGGCTAGGCTGGGCTTCGCGGTCCCGATGCGCTTGGCCTTCGCCTTGCGCTTCGCTTTCCGAGTGGCGGACATGAGCACG
>CAXBLG010000100.1:0-9891 GCA_963976395.1 uncultured Rhodospirillaceae bacterium | reverse complement strand
TTCGTCACCTACGGCACGCCAGCTTCTAAGCCCGTTTAATTTCACTCTTTACGTGCCTACCGTAGGATACAAAAATGCGAACTATCTTTGCGGCTATGGTGGTAGTTAGTAAGCTTGGAGTTATTCTATGTGGGCAAAGTTAGGCTTTGTGTGCATCTCTTTACTGCTAATTCTTTCATCCTTGCTGGCTGAAGCTTTGTCCGAAAACTCAATAGTGTCTGAAAACCTTAACGCGGCGGCACCGGAGGCATCTTGGGATAATGCATTGTTTGATGAATTCGACGTCACATGTGACGGAAATCCGGATGCGATAGCGGTAAGTACCGCTGACAAAACAGTTTGGCTCGGGGTAGTCCAAAATTCTAATGCGCAGACATCCAGTGCCACAACAATTATGCGCTTCTCAATAGGTGCCGAAAGCCAGAATTCATTTTGCGCCCGCCCACTTCGGATCGTGAGCTATCCGGTTGTCTGTGAAGATGAAGATATTGGGGTGTTACCGGGCTGTAAGCCAATTAAGGGATGCATAGCATTTTCTATCGCCGACGACGAATGTGATTCCTTCAATTTTTATTGGAATAGCGAGCAAAACTCTTTGGTTTGGTGGCGCAGATAGACCTAGAAACAGATAGCTTCCATAAGTTCGCAGTTTCGTCACCTACGGCACGCCGTACCACTTGGCTAACTTTACGTTTCGCGAATCAATCCGATGACTTGGCGACCTAGCGTTCAAGCTCCGTACCGGCAACTTGGGTGTCGGCGCTACGGTCGGTTCATTCCCGGAGTCCAAAGAATATCACCGGCACCACGCGCGTTAATGTGTCTGGAGAGCACGAACAGGTGATCGGACAATCGGTTGGCATATTTTAGCGCGGCCGGGTTAACGTCTTCACATCCCGCAAGTTCGGTCATTTCGCGCTCGGCCCGCCGTACGATGGCGCGGGCGAGATGGAGATAAGCGGCTGCGGGGCTGCCGCCGGGCAACACAAAAGACGTAAGAGGGGAAAGCGCCGCATTCATAGAGTCGATTTCCGACTCTAACCGGTCCACCTGACCGTCAACGATTCGTAAAACCTGCGAGGGGTCTTCATCCGGTTTGCTGGGCGTACAGAGATCAGCCCCCAGGTCGAACAGATCGTTCTGGATGTGGGCCAGCATAGCGTCTGCTTCGCCATCATCGCCGATGGCATCCGTGTGCAGGCGTGCGAGTCCGATCGCGGCATTGGCTTCATCGAGGGTGCCGTAGGTGGCGACCCTCAGAGCATGTTTTTTGACCCGCGAGCCGTCCCCCAGGGAGGTTTCACCCTTGTCACCGCCGCGTGTGTAAATTTTCGTCAGTTTTACCATGACACCGCCTTGTTGTTTACATCGGCATCTTACGCTCGAAGCGGGGTTTCACGCTACCGCCGCGGTTGATGTAAAGCTGTCGGAGTTGTTCTAAGATGAATGGTCAAAATAATGGCGGGTGCTGGAAGGCATTGTGAATGGCCGAGGGTTTCGTGTGAATCGCTTTTCTCCCACGCTTTCGATCTATCTCGGACGACATTTCTTGCTGGCCTTTTTTGGGTTGCTGGCGGTGGTCGTGGGTATGATTTTGCTGTTCGACACGATCGAACTTATGCGCCGGGCCGTGCGCGCTGAAGACCTGGGCTTTGCGACATTGCTTTGGATGGCGGTCATGAAGTTGCCGCACACAGTACAAGATACGCTGCCGTTCGCGATCATGATTGCCATGATGTACGCGCTGTTCCGGCTCTCGCGCAGTCACGAGCTGGTGGTGATCAGATCCGCCGGCCTCTCGGTGTGGCAGTTTCTGGCCCCACCCGTCATTCTGGCGGGGATAATCGGCGCCGTGAATCTCGCCATTGTCGATCCGGTGTCTGCCAGTATGTACGACACCTATAAGCGCATGGAAGAAGGGCTTATCCGCAGCAATAAAGCGACCCTGAATATTGGACAGGGCGGGTTGTGGCTTCGTGAGGCGGACGCTGATGCCGCCAAAGTGGTTCATGCGGACTATGTTCGTCAGGAAGGCGACATTTTATTTCTAACGCGCGTCGCGATCTTTGAGAGCGATGCCGGAGAGCATTTATCTCGCAGATTCGAGGCCGCGACGGGTCAATTGGTCGAGGGCTTTCTGAGGCTGGATGACGTATGGGACATGGTTCCCGGCAAGAAAACTGAATTCCATGATCAGTATTTTCTTCCGACCGCCATAACATTAGGTCAGGTTCAAAATAGTTTCGAAGCACCGGAGACGATGTCGTTTTGGACCTTGCCGACGTTCATCAAATTTTCGATAGCCTCCGGGTTTTCCGCTTTACCGCATCGGCTGTATTGGCATTCACTGTTGGCGTCGCCCTTCATGCTGTGTGCGATGGTCTTGGTCGCTGCTGCATTTTGCCTCACGGCCAATGCGCGCCACAGCAACTGGGCGATTCGAGGCACGGCGGGTCTTGCCACAGGGTTTTTGCTCTATTTCTTTAGTCGCTTTACCTATGCGCTTGGATTGTCCGCGACGTTGCCGCTCGTTCTTGCGGCGTGGGCCCCGGCAGCCGTTGCCGGACTGCTTGGCTTAACTTATTTGTTTCATCGTGAGGACGGCTGATGAAGTTGCTTGAAATGGTCAAGTTGACGGTGCGCGATATTCGCGAACATCCTGCGCGCTGGGTGCTTGGCCTGCTCTTTCTATTTATGTTTTTCCCCGGGCTGGATTTGGCGGTCAGCGGGATATTTTATATTCCCGGAACAGGATTTACCTGGGACGCCGACGGCGTCATGGAATTTGCGCGCTCGGCGATGCCGGTCATCATCATCGGCAGCTTTGCATTTTGCCTCATCCTTTGGGTCGCCGGCATTTGGTACGAGCAGTGGTTCTGGGGCGTCACTACGCCGCGTGCGGTCTTCTTGATGATCACGCTTCTGGTGGGGCCGGGCCTGATGGTTGAAGCGCTTCTGAAGCCCAACTGGGGCCGGGCGCGTCCGAAAGATATCACGCTGTTCGGCGGTGAAGCCGCATTCACGCCGCCGTTATGGGTGGCCGACGAGTGCGGTCATAATTGCTCCTTTGTATCCGGCCATGCCGCACTGGCGTTTTGGGTGACAGCCTATGCGTGGCTGTTGCCGCGCCAGTGGCGTCTTACGGGCATCGTGGCAGGCACGGCGTTCGGTCTGGTGATGGGCTTTGTGCGCATTGCTCAGGGCGGGCATTTTCTGAGCGATGTTATTTTTGCCGGCGTTATTGTGCTGTGGGTTAATTATTTTGTAGCCCGCACGGTTTTGGACCGCCCGGCCTCCGCAGGGACCGGCTAATTCGGTGGCGAAGACTGCAAAGACATCGCTCGCCAAAGTTTTTGGGCGCGTATTCACGTCTAAAGACTCTAAAATGGATGCGTTTTGGCAGCCAGGCGACCAGGTTTACCCGCGTCTCTCGGAATTTGATGCGACAGTGTCCGGTCTTGAAGATCTGGGCGGCGTTTATGCGATTTGGCATTTGGGAGTACGGCCCCAATGGCTGCGCATCGGTGCGTCGGAAAACCTCTCTAAGACGTTTGAAATACTCACAGCGTTGGAAGATGTTGCCGTCTTTGATCGCAATCGGGGCGTTTTTGTGGCTTGGGCGCCCGTGCCAGAAGAACAATGGGCAGGCATTGTGAAGTCTCTTACCGCCCGTCTAGCGCCCGCGTTACAGGGTTTACGCCTCGAAACTGAGAGTTCGATTGAGGAAGATGCGCTCCCAGTGGACTGTCCGCTGCCGCCAGGGACCGCAAACTAAGCGGTTTTGTGCGCCAAAAACGCTAATTTGCACACCTAATTCGCCTTTTAAGTGCCATGATGAGCGAATGGGGACGTATTCATGACGGTTTTGCACGGCAATATGACACTTCCGGGTGCGGTGAGCGGTGTATTGGGTGCCGACACCATGCCGCCCGTGCAAATTCACGGTCTCGCCACGGCCTATCCGCCTTACATTATGAAACAAGACGAGGTGATGGCGAAAGCAGCCGAGGTCTTTGGTCACCGTCCTGAGCTCATGACGCGTATGGCTAAGAGTTACGGCAACGCGGGCGTACGCCAACGCAACTCGTGTGTGCCATTGGAATGGTACGCGCAGTCCCACGGCTGGCCGGAGCGAGCGCAGCTTTTCGAGGACAACGCCTTAAAGTTGCTGACGGAAGCCGGGCGCAAAGCGCTTGAAGATGCAGGCGTTGCGCCGGAGCATGTCGCGGCGACGGTGACGGTGTCGAGCACCGGTATTGTCACGCCGAGCCTTGATTCGCTTTTGCAAAAGCCGCTTGGATTGGCGCCGACGGTTCAAAGACTGCCGGTGTTCGGTCTCGGCTGCGCGGGCGGGGTGATTGGGCTATCGCGCGCAGCTGCAATGGCGCGGGCGATGCCAGGCCGCTGGGTGCTGTTTTTATGTACTGAGTTGTGCGGTTTAACCTTCCGCCCCACCGATGATTCCAAAGCCAACATTATTGGAACAACCATTTTTGGCGACGGGGCAGCGGCGATTGTGCTGCGCTGTGCGCGTGATGATCGCGATGACAGTGCGGTATTGCACTCAAAAACCATTGAAATGAGCACTCCCAGCACGGTTAAAGCGCAGATCAGAGCGTGGGGGGAGCACACCTGGCCCGATTCGCGCGACATCATGGGCTGGCGCATGGAAGACGACGGATTCGGTGTGATATTTTCACGCAGCATTCCAAATCTTGTGCGCGATAAAATGCGCGGCGTTACCGATGCGTTTTTACACGGCCACGGATTGACGCAGGATGACTTGGGCGGTCTCATCATGCATCCCGGCGGCGAGAAAGTGCTGGAGGCACTTGAGGCTTGCTATGACCTTCCCGAAGGCGGGCTTGTCCTCGCGCGAGAAGTGCTGGCCGAGCATGGTAATATGTCGGCGGTTACGGTGCTTGCCGTGCTCGAAAAAACGTTGTTGCGCAAAGAAACCGGCTGCCATCTGATGACAGCCCTTGGTCCGGGCTTTTCTGTCGGGATGTGCTTGCTCGATTTTCCCTGAAGCGCGAGACTGTATGCACGATGCTTGAATATTTTGCCGCCCCCTCCTGGCTACCCTCCCTTGTTCTCGCTGTGCTCATTACACAGCGGGTAATGGAGTTGGTAATCGCCAAACGTAATACCAAGCGCCTGCTCGAAAACGGCGGGCGCGAAGTGGGCGCGGGACACTATCCGTTCATGCTGGCCTTGCACACGGGCTGGTTGGTTGCGCTGGTGGCCTGGGTGCTGTCCTTTCCCCCGCATATGAACATGACCTTCGTATTGATCTATGCGGCGCTGCTCGGTTTGCGCGCCTGGGTAATCACGTCGCTCGGTCCATTTTGGACAACGCGCATTATTACCATCCCCAATTTGCCGCTTGTTCGGCGCGGGCCTTATAAGTTTGTGAAGCATCCGAACTATATCGTGGTCTCGCTGGAGATCGCGGTGGTGCCGTTGATGCTGGATGCTTGGGAACTGGCGGTTATTTTCTCGCTCCTCAACGCAGCGATGCTATGGGTCCGCATTGGCGCCGAGAACAAAGTTCTGGCGGCACGCCCGTAGACTCGGGGTTGGCTGAGCACTTCCTAATGCGCTTGCACCAACCATGTATTCCACCCCAATCGGTGTACGGGAAGGCCGACCAATTTGGAGATGTGTTCGTCGGACGTGTCGGGAAATTTGTTTTGGTGAAACCCCTGCGGCACAAAGGCTTCTGATCGTAGCTTCCAAGTTTCCGCCATATCTATCTTCAGGGGCTGACTGTTTTCGGTCTGCAGCTTGTCGAGTGCATCACCGAGCGTTACGGGGGCGAAATGACCTGCAAGAGAACCGACCATCCTGGGGGCTTCAAGCTGCGCGGCTACGGCATCGCACACCGCTTCCGCAGACGTTGCCTGAAGATGGAGCTCGGCCGAAATGCCGTGTCCACCCGATCCAACACGGACCCCAGGCACCTCCGACAGATATGCTTCAAGCCCGCTGCCGCAACCCGAGAGAAAAACGACAACGGCGGCGTTCTGCAGGCTTTCAGTGAGTGGCCGGCTATCGTCGAGAACCACGTTCTCTGACGTCTCGTACACAGAGCGATTTTCGGCAGGATGCGGGCGTACACGAATTTGGCGATTAGGAAATCGCTGCGAGAGCGCATCTATGGACTCTAACATGAGGCTCATATGCTCACATTCGTGAGCGATCTGCTCTTGCATCAGTCTCAGGGCATCCCCATCGTTTTTGCCAAGAGCTTTTAAGGCTATTTCCATGTAGCTGGGGAAGGGCAAGTAGCCGTTGATATTGCCGGCCATCATGCAAACGAGAATCTCCTCGCCGCCCGCATTTTTCTCAGTTGCCGCGCGAGGGTTGCCGGTCACCGATACTTTATTGTCGGAAATTTCGCGCAAGACTGCAGCCGATCTTTCGCCTTGCGCGCAAATCATATCGGCCAGTCGGAGGGCTTGATCATTCATCTCTGTGCGGTAAAGCCAAGCTTCGGGCAATAGACCAAACGCTTCCTCATTTAGTGCGGCCACAATATGCCCTCGTTGCTGGAACAAGTGCATGTTATTGGCGTCTTGGGCATTGAGGGTTTTTAAAAAAACCAAACCGGGCGGGAGACCGCGATAAAGTTCGACAAAGACATTCCAGGCCGCGCCGATAACGACTTGGAATCCACGCCGGGCCATCTCGCCTGCCAACTGCGCCTTAGCGGGCAATTCGCGAGACGCAATTTCCACAGGCAGATAAAGTATGCGGCCAATCTTGCGGGGTGGAGTTTTGGGAAAATGCGGTGGTTGATCTATTTGCAAGGTCGCTGCGACTTCTTCGAGTTCGCTCAGCAACTGGGTTTGATCCCACGACGCATTAAATGTGATACCGGACATTCTCCGTCCTTTTATTTTTCCGCGTTTGTGCGTTTCATCATCGGTAGCACGAACAAGGAAACCAGCACCAGCGCGCCCATAATCAGCCAAGCGTCGTTAAAGCTGGCAACGGTTGCGGCGCGTTCCACCAAGGGCTCCACAAATGCGCGTGTGGTCTCGTCAATGACGCCGATGGGCATGCCGTTAAATCGTTCTAGGGGTAGACCTACAAACTCTGCGGTCTCGCGGCTACCGGCTTGCAGTGCGGCGATGATACGCTCGGCATGATGGGGCGCGCGCACCTCGATAATCGTGTCGATGAGAGCAAGGCCGACGGCACCGCCGATGTTGCGCATAAGATTGAAGAGGGCCGAGCCGTTGGCGACGGTGTCTGGAGGGAGTTGGCCGAGGGCGAGGCGGGTGATGGGCAAAAGGCAAATCATAAAGGCAGCGCCGCGCAAAATTTGCGGCATAAGCAGTTCATCAAAATCCCAGTCATAGGTGGCAAAACCGTTTGAGATGAGGCCTGCGGCTAAGAGCACAAAGCCAAAGGCTGTCATGGCGCGGAGCGGCAAGCGCTGTTCCATGAATGTCGCGACCGGCGCGATGATCAATTGAGCGATACCGGTGACGATCATCACAGTGCCGATGGCCAAGGGTCCGTGCCCACGCACAATCCCCAAAAATAACGGAAGAAGATATATGGCCCCGAAGAGCGCCATGCCGAGAACGAAGCTGAACCATGCGCCAACGGCAAACGTGCGGTCGCGAAAAACGGACAGATCAATCAGTGGTTCTGCGCGCGATACGCAACGGCGCACGGCAAGCCACCCGCTGATGAAACAGAGCGCGGCCAGAGAGGCCGTCCAGCCACTGGCCCAGCCGAGGCCGGGAGATTCTTTTAGGGTGAGCTCAAGGGCTGCGAGAAAAACAACGACCAGGGCAAGGGAAAGACCGTCGAGTTTCTTTGCATAAGACCATGCTGGTTTGTCGATTTGAACAAGACCCCCCGCAATTGCGGCCACGGCAATTCCCGGCACGACGTTGACCAAGAACAGCCAGTGCCAAGACAAGGTCTCGGTGATCCAGCCGCCGATAAACGGGCCGACCGTGGGGGCGAGCATGGCAACGCCACCGCCGATGACAGTGGCCAGGGGTTGTTGGCGCTTCGGGAACATAAGGAAGGCGGCGGAGAAAATAATCGGAATAACCGCGCCGCCAAATAGACCTTGGATGAAGCGGAAAATATAAAGAGTGATGTAAGTGCCGGAAGCCGCGCAGGCGATGGAGGCGAGAACGAATCCAATCATGGCGCCCGTGAATAGCCAGCGGGTAGACATCACACGGGTGAGAAATCCGGTAAGGGCTATGGCGATGACTTCGGCGATCAAGTAGGTGGTTTGGATATAGCTGAGTCGGTCCTGGGGAATAGAGAGAGCAAACTGAATATCAATCAGCGAGCTTGCAACGATTTGAATGTCGAGGATCGCAAGAAACATGCCGACGGACATGGCGGTGAAGCCGGTCCATGCGCGCCAGTCGCCGGAGGGCTGTTGAGGGGCGTGGGGAGTTTCAGATGAGATCAAAGCCGTGTTCCGGCGATTCTCACGGACTATCGTCCGGTACGAGAAACAGCATTAACTCCTTAAAAGTCTGCGGCTCTAAACCTTCGGTATGAGTTCGCATCGACCCAGAGGTGAGGGCCGTGCGTACCCGCTCGCGGGACATGAAGCCGATTGCTTCCAAGGTCGGCGCTCGTTCGTCGCCACCCCCTTCGCCGGAAACAGTGTTGATATGGCAGGGCGCGCAGCGCTGGAGGTAGGCGGCTTCGCCGCTCTGATGTTGCTGGGCGGCCAGTGTGAACCCCGACCCCATCACGAGGGCTGCGACAAAAACGGATAGGTGTTTGAACATTCATTTCTCCGGTCAATACGCCGTCTACATGCAGCTATTCGTCTTCAAATTCCATCACCCGGCGGGCAACATCGTAAGTAAAGCCCGCGCGGGCGAGCGCGGCGAGGTGTTTCTTGTTCTGGACTCGAATTTCGTCGTGGGTATCCGGCTTTTCGCTGAAGGGCCCGAGACGGCGGCGACGGGCATAGGCTAAAGCGGCCTCCAACGCAGCGTCTTCGCCTGTGTCGGTTAGAGCGGTTTCAGCGAGGACGTCGTCGATGATAGATCGGCTCACACCTTTCGCGGCGAGCTGGGCGCGGATTTTCGCGGGTGCCCTGCCTAGGCGGCGCAACGCCGTGGCGCGACCCAAGGCGTAGCGAAGATCATTCAGCACATCAGATCTGATCATGCGTTTAACAAGATCGTCGATCCATTGCCTGATCTCTTCGCGATCTCCGCCGTGGACATGAAGCGCTTTATCCGCGCGGCGCAATAGGACGCGCCGCAGATTTTCCGCAGAGCTTGCGTAACGCTGAAGATAGTAGATGGCGATGTTCTCCAGCCGCGTTTGCGTCATCTTGCGCGGAGCTTTACGGGCGGGCGCTTTGGCGTTCGGTGAAGTCGCTTTGGGGCTTTGCCTGGATGCGGGCATTGTTCATGAGTCGCTTAACTTTTAAGGCTGGTCCAGCAAAAAGGGTCTTTCCCAATGAAATATGACCTTAAAGAATGTGCAAGAGGCTCATCAGGGCCAGGCGGCTGCGGATACCTCAAATTCTGATCCGCAAATACGAATACCTCATATGCCAAATGGAAAATTGACCTACAGCTTCATACCCACGATGCTCTGCCGCGCATTCAAATTGGCGGCGGGAGAAGTGTATGTCAGGCGGTAGGGCTGTTTCCGGAGAGGTGGCTATGGATGGTGTTGATGCCTTCGCGGTACGTCTGACTGAATGGATGATCCGGTTGCGCTGGCTGGTGATTGCTTTGGCCTTGGCCGCGACCGTGGCCATTGGCTACGGTGCGACCACATTGGAATTCTCCAATAATTACCGGGTGTTTTTTAGTAAGGCGAATCCGCAGCTCCAAGCCTTCGAAGCTTTCCAAGCGACCTACACCAAGAACGACAACT
>CAXBLG010000099.1:0-10326 GCA_963976395.1 uncultured Rhodospirillaceae bacterium | reverse complement strand
AGCGTTTTATCAGGACAAGGTTCAATGGAATCTTGGGGATATCGCCAGCTGCAAAACCGATAACCAAAAAACGGCCACCCGGTGTAAGACTTCGCACGGCAGGTTCAGCGAGCGGTCCGCCGACCGGATCATAAATTACGTCCGCGCCCTTGCCGTCAGTGAGCGCCTTTATGGCGTCGCGCAAATCTTCCTTGGAGTAGTTTATGGTTTCATCTGCGCCGTACTTTCTACACAGGTCGAGCTTTTCATCGGTTGATGCGGCTGCAATGACTCGTGCCCCCATCACCTTGCCGAGCTCCACTGCCGTTAGGCCAACGCCGCCCGCCGCACCAAGAACCACAAGAGTTTCACCCGGTTGAATCTGCGCCCGGTCTTTCAAGGCATGATGGGATGTTCCATAGGTAATGAAAAATCCGCCGGCGGTTACAAAATCCATCGCATCAGGAATAGGAAAGACAAGCGAAGTGTCGATCACCAAGTCCTGTGAGAATGCACCACCGCCCATCGGGTGAACCATCACCCGGTCGCCTGCCTTGAAACCGCTAACCCCCTCACCCGCTTCGCGGATAATGCCCGCGCCTTCGAGGCCCGGCGAAAATGGAAAAGCCGGCTTCGACTGATACTTACCCTGAATGATCAGGCTATCGGCAAAGTTAACACCGGCCGCCTTCATATCGACCGCAACTTGACCCTTTCCGGGCGCAGCCGGCTCGATATCGCCAATGACGAGGCTTTCCGGCGGACCGAATTCCTTACACAAAACGGCCTTCATATTAATCTCCCCAACAAATCATACGCCTGATTTAAGGCCGCGCACGAACGCCAAAACCTCGTTTGCGAAAACCTCATTGGTTTCCATAGCTGCGAAGTGACCACCACGCTCAAAGTCTGTCCAGCGCACGACATTATAAACTTTTTCAACCATGCTGCGCGGCGGAAAGGGGATAAGCTCTTTGGGAAAGGCTGCGATTCCGGTCGGCAACTCAATAGTGACCCCCGGGTCCATGAAATTGCTGCGCTCATCGCGAAAGCCCCGATAGAACCAAGTGGCGGTATTAAAGCTCCTCGTCACCAAGTAAATCATGATGTTGGTAAGAAGCTGATCTTTCGAAAAGGTGTTTTCGATGTGTTCAGAGCCGTCAGCGCCGCGGCGATCAGACCAAGTATGAAACTTTTCAACAATCCATGCCGCTACACCCACAGGACTATCCATCAGCGCATACGACAACGTTTGCGGCTTGGTGCTTTGCAAATAAAAGTAGCCGAACTCCCGGCGGCGAATTCGGTCGGCGTTCTTCGCCCAGGCTTTTTCTTCATCGGTTTCCGGCGGCACCGGAGCATAGACACCGTACATATTGTAATGCAGCGCCTTACATCCGCCGCCCTTGGCCAAACTGTGATCGTGAGCGATCCAGCCCGAAACAGCAGAGCCCCAATCACCGCCCTGGGCGATATAATTGTCGTAGCCCAGCACGCCCTGCATAAGCTTGTTCCACAGAGCCGCCGTGCCGCGCGGTCCAATGGGCCGCCTCGGTTTTCCCGAAAAACCGTAGCCGGGCAGCGAAGGCATTACGAGGGTGAGACCGTCTTCTGCGTTGCCGCCAAACCGCTCCGGATGCGCAAGTCGATCAATGACCCCATAAAATTCAAAGACCGAGCCGGGCCAGCCATGAGTCATCAGCACGGTTTCTGGGTTGGAGCCCGAACCCTGCACATGCAGAAAATGAATCTCCTGCTCGTCGATCGTCGCGACGAACTGAGGATAGCTGTTCAATAGGGCTTCGGCTTTTCGCCAGTCGAACTTGTCCGTCCAATGGGCGCATAATTCCTGCATGTAGCTCATGTCTGTGCCATAGCGCCAACGGTCACTCTCCTCCACCTCTGGCATCTCGTGCCATTGGTAAGCGCGCACCTTCGCCAGGATGCCGTCGATGGTGGCCTGAGGAATATCGATTGTGAAGGACGCCGGCACACTCATGACGCTGCGGCCTCAGAACTCAATTGATCCCATTCTTGCTGAATTGCGGACCACGCCTCGATCGCGTCTTGCAGTTCTTTTTCCAACTGGCCGTATTGCATTTGCAAGTCTTTGACGTCCGCTGCATTTCCTTCGTACAAGCTTGGGTCGGCCAGTTTTTCTTTAATTGCATCCCGACTGGACTCTATCCGCGAAACTGCTTGCTCTGCGCGGGCTAGACGTTTCTTGAGCGGCGCCAGAGCCGCCCGCTGATCAGCCGCACGTTGTCGCTCTTCTCTTTTGTCTACTTTTGGCTTTTCGACCTTCGGCGCTTCTTCGCGCCCAGTGTCATCCGTTTCACGCTTGGATTTTCCACCGCTTTTGCCAAGCAACAATGAACGATAGTCGGCCATATCGCCGTCGTATGGCTTTACTTTAGCGCCATCTACCAGCCAAAACCGATCAGCGGTGAGCTCAATAACGTGAGGATCGTGGCTAATAATCACCACGGCGCCTTCAAATGCATTGATGGCCTGGGCCAGGGCTTGGCGAGAGTCCATATCCAGATGGTTGGTCGGTTCATCAAGCAGAAGAATATGCGGCTTTGCAACAGACATAAGCGCAAACAATAGCCGTGCTTTTTCACCTCCCGACAAGCTCCCGACTTTGGTACTCGCGCGCTCTTGTGAGAATCCAAAGCGACCAAGGTGATTGCGCAACTGCTGCTCTGCGTCCTTCGGACGTCGCCGTGCCATCTCAATAATCGGGGTCGCGGTAAGATCCAACTCCTCGGCTTGGTGTTGTGCGAAGTAGCCAACACGAAGCTTGCCTGATTTACTGACATCGCCAGCCATCGGCTCAAGCCGTCCAGCAAGCAATTTGATAAAAGTCGATTTGCCGTTGCCGTTGGCACCGAGCAAAGCTATGCGATCATCATCGTCCAATCGTAATGAGAGATCTTTCAGTACAACCTTGCCGTCGTATCCCAAATCCACATTGCGCATACTGAACAATGGGGGCGGCAATCCATCGGTCGGAGGAAAGCTAAAGTCGATACTGCCCTCTTCCTGATGCTCAGCAACAACCTCCATGCGCTCAAGCATTTTTAAGCGCGACTGAGCTTGCTTAGCTTTGGTCGCTTTGTAGCGAAAGCGCTCAACAAATTTTTCGATCTCGGCACGGCGCGCCATCTGTTTTGTACGGAGCTTTACGTTCTGCTCCAAGCGCATACGTCGCGTTTCTTCAAAGCGGTCATAGCCGCCCCGGTACATTGTCAATTTACCGTTCTCAAGATGCATGATTTCGCTGACGGAGCGATTAAGCAAATCGCGATCATGGCTGACCATGAGGATCGTACCCGGATAATGACGCAAGTAATCCTCGAGCCAGATGGTAGCTTCCAGATCGAGATGGTTGGTCGGCTCATCGAGCAACAGCAAATCGGGGCTATTGAACAACAGTCCCGCCAAGGCCACACGCATACGCCACCCACCCGAGAATTCCTCACATGGACGCTGCTGGGCCTCCTCGTCGAATCCAAGACCCGACAGTATACGCGCCGCCCGGGCATTGGCCGTATGAGCGTGCTTGTCGTGGAGCCGCGTATGGATCGCTGCGATGCGGTCAGGGTCCGTGGCCGTTTCCGCCTCGGCATTTAACTGCACTAACTCCTTGTCGGCCGCCAACACCGTGTCGATCAGGCTTTCCGGGCCATTTGGAGCTTCCTGACTGGTGATGCCGATGCGCCAGCGCGGCGGAATAGAGATAGAGCCGCTCTCCGGTGTCAGCTGGCCGGTTATAAGGCGTAGCAGCGTCGTCTTGCCGGTGCCGTTGCGGCCCACCAGCCCGACCCGATGACCGGCGTCCACTGCCGCGCCAGCCTGATCCAGTAAAATACGTCCGCCGATGCGGTATGTGAGGTTTTCAATCTGTAGCATGGCGGGCGGTTTATCATGCTCGGCGAAAATAGGAAATCCGTGGAAAGCCCGAAAACGGTTGCGGGCGCCGCTGCCAAGGGCTAGGCAAACAGCTGGCTTACGACGGCCAATTATATCTTGGAGGACGTACATCATGCAGCGCACAATGGGGCTGGCGACAATTGCGAGCATATTGCTGGCTATTCTGATCGGCCTTGTGGTTGTCATGGTAGTAACGCGCAACCCGCCCGGCCCCCCAATTGTCCAGACCGACGAGGTCAAAGCATTTGAACTCATCGACACCAAAGGCGCGTTGGTCACGCCCGCAAACTTTTCCGGAAAATGGTCGCTATTGTTTTTTGGATTCACGCGCTGTCCGGACGTTTGCCCGACCACCCTGATCGACATGGGTCAGTTGCTGGAGCGCATGGGGCCTCAAGCTGAGAAGATTCAGCCGGTCTTTATTTCCGTTGATCCTGAGTGGGATACACAGGAGAGAATGGCCGATTATATGGAGAATTTCGACCCCCGAATTATCGGACTCACCGGTTCTATGGACCAAGTGCGTGAAGCTGCAAAAAATTACAGCGTCTTTTTCCGAAAAATCGCGCTTGAAGGCGACGGATACACCATAGATCACAGTGCTGCGCTCTACTTGCTCAATCCCGACGGCGCTTATGTTCGTCCTTACTCCTGGCAAGACGGGGCCGAGGAGTTAGCAGAAAAATTAAGCGCGGTGATGAATGAACGGTAAGCTGGATCGCTCGGAAAAGCGACGGCTGCTGAAAGACGACGCGCGGTGGATCGGCAAACCCATGGCGCTCAACACGGGACGGCGACCGTTTGAATCCAATATTCGGCATATGGTCGCTATCCTGCGCGACGTCACCAATCCATACCGGGCTTCGGAAGCTGCCGCTTACACCCAACGGCTCTATGAGCTTACCATTAAGAGTGCAAAGCCAGAAAAGGTGGCCTGCGCCAAAGGCTGTTACTATTGCTGCCACACATTTGTGACGGTTGTGCCCGCCGAAGTTTTCCGCGTCGCGCGCGTTCTGCAAAAACGCGATCCAGCCATCAAACAACGCATCGACGAGACGCATGCCAAAACGTTGAGTATTCCTCAGACCGAGAAGTGGCGCGCGCTGGTTCCATGTCCGCTTCTGGAGACCGATGCCTGCTCGGTGCACGACGTGCGCCCCCTCACCTGCCGCGGATGCGTCTCTACCTCCGCTGAAACCTGCTACCGCGTCTATATGGATGGCAAGGAAGAAACACCTCCGTCACCGCTTGAATATCATAGCGTCACCACCGCCACGGCGGCGACTTTATCGGCAGCCTTGCGGCTTGTGGGCCTCCCCGACCGGACCTTGGACTGGAATGGCGCATTGGCGGCCGCCATGACGTCGCAGGACTCTGAGGAGCGCTGGTTGTCTGGAGAGGACATTTTCGAAGGCGTCACCCAAGGGATTGGAACGAAGCCAGGGACACCATTCGACAATCTAGTGCGGGAATTGGTACAAAACGTAGCACCGACGATCTAGAGAGCTTGTAGAGGTGCACGCGGGGGTGTGAGGGGAACACACGAGTGGGGCGTTTTACAAACGGCATTGTAACTTTCTTCGAGCGCTGGATGCCCGACTCGTTTGTAGTCGCCATCGCGCTATCGGTCCTGACCTTTATTCTCGCGATTGCCGCCGCTGGTGCCACCCCAACCGGCGCCATTACCGCCTGGGGTGACGGGTTTTGGAACCTGCTCACCTTCACCAGCCAAGTCATGCTCACACTGCTCCTGGGACACGCCCTGGCCTACACCCCTTTCATGCAGCGCACCCTGAAGCAAATTGCCGGGACCGTGCGCTCGGCGCGCGGCGCTTACCTTACGGTCGCTTTTATCAGTTGCGGAACGGCTTTGTTTTCCTGGGCTTTGGGACTGGTGGCGGGCGCTGTGATGGCACGCACAGTCGGGACCGTCGCACGGGAGCGAAGTATTCCCGTGCATTATCCGTTGCTTGTGGCCTGCGCCTACTCGGGGATCGTTATTTGGCACCAGGGATTGTCCGCCTCTATCGGCCTCGCCATAGCCACACCGGGACATTTTCTTGAAGAGTCCATTGGGATTGTTCCGACCGCGCAAACTTTGTTCACCTCATGGAACCTCGTCACCGCTCTTGTAATCCTTCTAACCCTGCCGTTTGTGATGGCGCGATTACGGCCGGCGGACACGGACTGCCGCCCTCTTCCGGCCTCCGTAAGTGCGGAAGCCCAGGACACCAGCGAAGTTATCAACGCTGATCAAAAAGACACGCCTGCGGCCCGGCTCGAAAACAGCCGTATTTTAAATTTCCTCTTTGTTGTGATCGGAGCCGTCTTTCTATTTGTCGAGTTTGCTACGCGCGGCAAAGGCCTGAATCTCAATCTGCTCAATTTCATTTTTCTGGTGGTCGGTGTCGCGCTCACGCGTTCGCCTATGCACTACCTGAGACTGATCGTTGCCGCAGCTAAGGTTGTTGGACCGTTCCTGCTGCAATACCCCTTCTATGCTGGCATTGCCGGTATGATGGCCGACACCGGCCTCGCCCGCATGGTGGTCGACTTGTTTGTGCAAATTTCTACCGCGCAAACCTTGCCGATCACCACATTCTTCAGCGGCGCGATTTTAAACCTCTTCATTCCCTCCGGCGGCGGACAATGGGCTGTGCAAGGTCCGATTGCTATGCAAGCAGTCATCGAATTAGGCGCCGATGTTCCTTTAACAGCCATGGCGGTCGCTTTCGGCGATCAGTGGACCAACCTGATTCAGCCCCTAATCGCAATTCCGGTACTCGCGATCGCCGGCCTTCATGTGAGGGACATCATGGGGTACTGCGCCGTGGCCCTGATCTACACGGGGCCTATTTTTATCATCAGCATACTTTTGCGAATTTAGGACAGATTAGGCGCGCTCATGCTGGCACGATTCACAAACGGCCTTGTCGTCTTCTTTGATCGCTGGATGCCCGATGCTCTTGTCGTCGCGCTGGTGCTCACCGCCATCACTTTCGCCCTTGGGATTGGACTAACGGAGACAGAGCCCGTTGCAGCGGTCGCCATTTGGGGAGACAATTTGTGGAACCTGTTAGAGTTCACCAATCAGGTCATTTTGATCATCCTGCTGGGATATGCCCTCGCCCAGACAACCGCCATGCAGAAGGTGCTCCGCGGTGCGGCTGGACTCGTCACAACACCGTCGGGGGCCTATGTCACCGTTACATTTGTGAGCTTGCTGAGTTCGTTTTTTGGCTCAGGTGGTTTTGGGTTGGTCGCCGGTGCGATCATCGCCCGCACGGTGGGAATAGTCGCGCGGGAGCGGAATATTCCGGTGCATTACCCCTTGTTGGTCGCCTGCGCTTACTCAGGCTTTGTGATTTGGCACCAGGGTTTGTCGGCAACGATTCCACTGACAATCGCGACGCCTGGTCATTTCCTTGAAGGAACGATCGGCATAATCCCCTCATCCGAGACATTGCTGACGCCTTGGAATGCTGCGGTGGCCGGCATTATCTTTTTGACTCTCCCTTTTGTCATGGCACGATTACGACCTGCCGATGAGGCCTGTCGTCCCATCTCAAATTCGTCCCTTGCTGAAAATTCCGAAAGTCGTTCGGCAGATATCCACGAGACTCACACTCCGGCTGCACGCTTCGAAAACAGCCGATGGCTCAACTTGCCGATTGTCGTCGCCGGGCTGGTGTTTCTTTACATTCAATTCGTCGAGCGAGGCACTGGCCTAAACCTGAATATTATTAATTTTAGTTTCCTGATTCTTGGCGTCGCCTTATCCCGGTCACCGCTGCACTACTTGACTCTTATTGTGAACGCCGCGCGCATGGCTGGGCCATTTTTGCTGCAATATCCGCTATATGCCGGTATTGCGGGCCTTATCGCCGGCACCGGCCTCGCGCAGATGGTTGTGGATCTCTTCGTTCAAATTTCAAGCCCAACCACTTTGCCGATTACGTCCTTCTTCAGCGGAGCGGTGCTCAATCTTTTTGTGCCTTCAGGTGGCGGCCAGTGGGCCATTCAAGGCCCCATCGCCATGCAAGCCGCCACGGAATTGGGGGCAAATATTCCACTCACCGCTATGGCGGTGGCCTTCGGGGATCAATGGACCAATTTAATCCACCCCTTCCTGGCTATTCCGGTTTTGGCTATCACCGGTCTGCAGGCCCGTGACATTATGGGCTACTGTGCCATTGCGTTCTTGTTCACAGGCGTCATATTCCTCATCTCCTTGCTCATCCTGATCTAAGCCAAATTCTGAGATCAGGATTACCCCGACACTCACTCAAAGGATCTGTATTTAACGATGATAGACCGAATTCTTTCGCTCATTAAGGGCACGCCCGAAACACCGGTCCCCGAAGATAAACCGGACGACCTCCGCTTGGCCGTAGGCGCTCTATTGATAGAGGCGGCCAGCCGCGACGACACTTTTGAACAAGACGAGCGAGAGACTATCGAGCAACTTGTCGCTGATAAGTTTGAACTTTCGAAAGACGATACTCATGCACTGATTGAGAATGCCCACGATGCCCAGCAGAATTCCAACCAACTTTACGGGTTCACGCGCGGTATGGTGGAAAAGATGGAGTATGAGGAACGGGTTCATCTGATCGAGATGCTTTGGGATGTGGCCTACGCCGACGGCGTTCTCGACCCCAATGAAGACACCTTGATTCGCAAGGTTGCCGGACTTATTTACGTTTCCGATTTTGACCGCGGTGCTGCGCGGCGGCGGGTGGTGGAGAGGCGATCGGCCGGTCAGGATTAACAGCAAAACTATTGCTCGAAGATTGTATTCATAAAAGCCTGTCTTTTTTTGAACGAGATATAGCGACGCGTGATTTGTAATTATATCCAGATTTATCTCGTTACCGTATCGATGTGATCCGGCGGCAAGCCCCTGTGATATCGCTCATACATTTCTGTGTAAGCGGCTTCGATGTGCCTAGTGACTAATTTCGAATCAAATACCGGGCTGACCAGCCTATTATTTTTTAGTTTTGCCCGTATTTTCGACAGCTTAACGGGATTGGTAGCTAGCTCAATTGCAAGGGTTTCGTACTCTTGTTGAGTGCGCACTATGAGTTCGGGAAGCCCCAGTGCACTTAATACGCTACCAGCCATTCTGCTGGCATAAGACTCACCCATCAACGTCAAAACAGGCAAACCGGCCCAACACGCATCGCTAGCTGTTGTCGCGGCCGTATAGGGAAACGTATCCAAAAACAAATCTGCTGTATCGTACAAAGCAAGGTACTCGGCCGCCGACACGTATCCTTTGAAAATAATTCTCTCGGGATCGACACCCCTTAAAGCCGCTTCATTTTTTATGTTGGTCTTCGCGAGATCATTGCCAATATTTAGAAATAACACGCTGCCTTCCACGCCTTTTAGAACCCGCATCCATCCGTCAAAAGTTGACGGTGAAATTTTGATATGATTGTTGAAGCAGCAAAACACAAATCCCGAAGAAGGCAGTCCGACTTCTTCCCGCGTAAATTTTTTGTCGGTAACGGCCCTGTGCAAAGGAGCTGCCTGGCGGCTTGGAATATAGGCAATCTTTTCTGAGTAATAGATCTGGGATGCCTGCGGAACAAGTGTCAAATCAGCTATAAGATAGTCGTAATAATCAACGGCCATTGTGCCTGAATACCCGAGATAGTTTACCTGTATCGGAGCCGCTCGATACGCGAAAACACCAGGTCGATTACCTCCGGTCAGCCCTCCCAAGTCAACTGCAATGTCAATTGTAAGTTCTCGTGAGATCTGAGCAATCTCTCGATCACTTTGTTTTTTTACTTCGACAAATTTACTAAATGCGCTCTCCACTCTTGCGCGCATGGAATCTTGCACTTCGGGTCGAAAAGAAAACGCTACAAGCTCAAACTTAGTTCGGTCATGATGCTCAAATATTTCAACAGCTAATTGAGAAACCGCGTGATCTCTGAAATCCGCTGAATAGTAGCCTATGCGGATTTTGTCAGCTTTCGATCTTTTTGGAATTGGCCCGAGTGCATAGTTTGGCGGGTGCTGTGTCCGCATCCAAATTTCAGCCGTCAATTTATGTAAAGACGGAGAGTCGCAAAGCCCTTGTATATCTAAGGGTGGCGACGCCTTCTGATTATTCTGTATCTGAGATATCAGAGCACCAACGCGAGCATCCATGCCCTTCCAGTCACAAATTTCCTTTTTTGTGTGCAACAGCGTTCCACCAAGGAACGAAAGGCTAGGGTTCAACTCAAGCGCTTTTTCATAACTAACAACAGCAGCGTCGAGTTGCTTGAGAAGTTTCAGGGCATTGCCACGATTGTAATAAGAATCGGCGTGATTCGGGTTGATTGCGATCGCTCGATCATAGCTCGCAATCGCAGCCTCTAGCTTTCCCAACTTCGCCTGAACATTTCCAAG
>CAXBLG010000098.1:0-10743 GCA_963976395.1 uncultured Rhodospirillaceae bacterium | reverse complement strand
TCATGAGTCTGAAAGTCCAGCGCTAAGTTATACCGACGCGGCTTCCTCGCGAGCCAATCTTGGCCATGGGTAGGAACATTGCAAAGCGCGTTCAGTATTGTAGAGATCTTGTCCTATAGTAAATGACATCTCCTTTTTGGAGAACTTCGCGGCGGAGAGAGGATTTGTGCCTTGAGCGCAACAACGTGGGGTCGCATAACGTAATTTGGAATAGGACGCCGATGGTGCAGTTAATATGCCGCGAGACAAACCCTGAGGCATCACAAAGGCTGGAGAATCTCATCTGAACCGGTTTAAATTCCAGGACGCGAACAGTTGACGCAGGAACTCTACTTTCGACAGATGAAAGGAAAGGACCAAGTCAGCATCTAGAAGAGTTGCCAGTGTCCGGACGGCTTTCATTTAGAGATCAAAGCCAGTGAGTGCTGCAATAAGTGAGCGCTATTATAACTGATAAGGTATTCGCAATTGTTGATGGGCATATAAAATTTAAATGGAGTGGTATGGGCCTTCGTGGCCAAGTTGCCCTAGTAAGCATAAAGGAGGAGCAAGTATGTCAGGTCTGAAATTTTCGCGGCGAGTGTTGCTGCGCGACGGCTGTAATTTGGTGGTAGCGGGAGCGTTTCTATCCGGAGCCAGGAGCCATGGCGCGGAGACCCGCAGCGTTTGCGTGGATTTGACCGCGTCAGAGTCTAACCCGAGCCTTCGCGAGTCACTGAACTTTACAGAAGAATCGCCTTACCCAGAAAAACTGTGTTCTGGATGCGCATACTTCGTTCCAGAGGACGGCACACCTCCATGCGGGGGTTGCCAAATATTCAGCGGACCCACCAACGCCGGCGGCTATTGCGATGTCTGGAGCCCAAAGTCCAGTTAATCGCTACGCAGGCGTGCATTGTTACGCTTGAATACTCATTCAACCCTCAGACAGCACTTAATTCACCGCTGAGGCTACGAATACCGTTCTCTAGGCACTCGCCTTTCTCCATCGTGAGCGGTTCTCATATAGATTGCCAGGGGGTTGACCTGCTCCCGGCGAGAACCAATCACACCAATCACCATCCAGGCGGTAAAACTGGGCCAGATAAATTGGACCGCACCCGTCAAGTTTACAAGGAGTCGACCACCGTTAACCGTGCCCACCAATGTAAATACCTATTGATGTTGCGGTCTTCAGCAACAGTGACTCATGGGCAACTTTCTGTGGTCCTGTGATAACCTCGGCCATTGGAATATCGACTACCGTTCCTTCTTTCCACGCGACCAGACGTGCGCTTTTAGTGCCCGCGAGCACGTCTACAGCCCTCACGCCAAAAGAGGTTGCGAGTATCCTGTCAAAGGCCGTCGGCACTCCGCCTCGTTGAAGATGCCCTAAAACGGTACAGCGGGCATCGATACCGGTACGCTTCTGAAGTTCCGTAGCGATGACCGTCCCTGCGCCAGCTTGGCTTGTCGCAGTAGGGATACCCGGCGGCGGTTTTACCCCCTCGGCCACAACCACCAGCACCGGATTGGGTCGACCCTCGGTGATACGTCGGACATTCTCGGTGAGCACCTCCATATCGTAATCAAGCTCGGGCACTAGGATGATGTCAGCACCGCCGGCAATGCCACCGAACAGGGCAATAAACCCCGAGTCCCGTCCCATAACTTCTAGCACCATGATACGCCGGTGACTCGCAGCGGTGGAAGACAATCGGTCTAAAGCATCTGTCACCACCTCCACAGCGGTAAAGAAGCCCACGGTAAAGTCCGTGCCGGGCACATCGTTATCGATGGTTTTCGGGATGCCTACCCAACGCAGATTCCCCAGCCGGCACAAGCGGTCAAACAGGCGCATGCTGCCGTCACCGCCGATCACCACAAGAGCGTCTATGGCAAGATTTCTTATCGCAGAGATCACATCGGTGGATCTATCGCGGACGGTTCCATCTGGCTCCGTAAAACTAAACGGATCGCCCTTCGTCGTGGTGCCCAGTACGGTACCGCCTGATCTGAGAAGATCGTGTGTAGCGCTGTCTAAGATCATATCGACAACAGCCGGAGGCGTTTCCAAGAGGCCTAAATGGCCTTGGCGGAGACCCAGGACGCGCCAGCCATATGTTCCTACCGCATGCTGGGTGACCGCGCGGATTACGGCGTTCAGGCCGGCGCAGTCACCGCCCGAGGTTAAAACGCCTATGGTTTGGACTTTAGCCATGACAGCATCTCGTTGGTTGCAAAATTAGCCGGGCCGGGATGCGATACCTCTAGAAATTTGCCGAATCGAGAGAAGGGTGTAATCAAGGCCGCACCTATTCCAGATAATACGTACAAATGCAGAAACTCACGACAAAACAAGCCGTTTTCTCAGTGCCCGGCACGCTACGCAAAAATGCCGTCATAATATAATTATTCGAATCTTAGCTTTGTTGTCTAAGCGGCGTCACACCATTCAACTTACCGTCAATGTTCTTGGCGTGCCGTCGATTCTTCGCCTCTAAGAAAGCACTCACGCTCTTTGCACTCGTTACAGGAGTGTTGAAGTGCCTGTCTAAGGGCCTGCCGTGCACGATGTAGCCGCACTCTCATATTCCCGGGACTGATTTCAAGCGTCCGGGCAACATCTTCTTGAGATGCTTCTTCTAAATCAATGCGCACCAACGCATCTGCGTATTCGGGCTTGAGCGTCGGAACCAGTTTATACAAGCAAGAACATTGTGCTTGATCGTCTTGCGCTTGATCGGGGTGAATCGCTACCCATTCTTCTATCATCAATTGCAACCCTTGTCTTTCCACCGTTCGGCGTCGAATGTGATCAATCAGAACCGATTTCAGCACCGTCCACAACCACGCCATCGTTGATGTCGTGTCTCTGATCTGATCGGCTTTGGTGATAACCCGCAAATAAAACTCTTGAAGAATGTCTTCGGCGTCTTCTCGATTTCCTAAACGCCGTCCCAGATAACGTAGAAAATTACCGCGGGACTGCAAGATTAACTGTGTTAATTCCGGATCAATTGGCTCGGGTTGTGCGTTCTTCCGTTCCCGGCGCTGCGGCAACGCTACCGCTACACATTGGCTTGCCATTTATACCTCCACCATCATTTGTCATCGAAACCATGTATTTGCTCGAATGCCCCTCACCAAGATATTTCGAGTGACGGAGCTATTCGTGGATATGGCGACCGCAGAATCCGCGTACGGTTTCTTCAGTCAGATGTCAGACAACGCCATTTTGTTTCAGTTGAACGCGGGCTATGCCGACGTGAAGTCGATGAGCCGTAATCCTCGGCAAATGCCGACTGGTAAACAAAGGGTGTGTCGAACCGCAGACGGAAAATCTGCTGACCACGATATTTGGTCAGATCGCTCAGAAATGAGACACGGTTCTTGGGGGTGGGAAAGTAGGTTCTGGCTGGACGCCAGCCAAAACTCTCAAAATGAGTGCGTGAAATTTACTCTGTGCATGACTCTTCGACAGGCATAACGCTTCTACAATCAACGCAACGCACATGCCGCCAATAAGCGTGCAGCACGGAATATTACTATGTTTAGCCGATGCCTGATCGACTGCAAAAGTCTCATCAGAAATGTCTGACGTTGCGTCTGTCACAGCTATGTCACGGCTATTTTGATGCGGAGCGCCGACGAAATCATGCCCAATGCCGTGATGACCTGCTTTCTCGTCATGGACATGCGACACGGCGCCAAGCGCATCCGACAATACCGGTTGGTTTGCCATCAAAGCAAATATAAGAACATATCTAACAAACCGCACCATATGTTACCCTGACCACCCCTGGGTAAGATTCCCAAATCTTATTTTCCTATTAATGCACTTATTGGAGGGGGCTA
This sequence comes from uncultured Rhodospirillaceae bacterium, assembly GCA_963976395.1. Taxonomy (GTDB): domain Bacteria; phylum Pseudomonadota; class Alphaproteobacteria; order Rhodospirillales; family Rhodospirillaceae; genus UBA11612. The sequence continues at coordinate 6,906 of CAXBLG010000098.1, read as the reverse complement.
TCTTGATTTAGATCAAATAGCCGATAGAGAACAAAAACTCAACTACTAGGCCATCCGTTCTTTATCACAGAGGCACTTCAAGAACGGATGAATTTCAAGCACATCCTGAAACCGACTCGGAATCGCTCCTCAAAAAGGCTTATAAAAAAAGGCACCCGGTGAATATGCACCCGAACGCCTTAAGTGTTCGAAAAGTACATTCTGTGCCTTGCAAAAATGTGATGTCGGCACGTACTACTGGAATTCCTTGGTGATCTCACAATCATTACACGAAAATACCCAAAGAGAAGATTAGGTGGAAATAACGCGAGTCGCCCCTATCACGCCCGCGCGTAGATAATAGTTATTGGCGTCGGTCTGGATGAAGAAATTTCCACACCTGTTTACGTATAGTTCATGCAATGTTTGTCTGGTCAATTCCGCGTTGTTTTTCTGGCGCGTCCCGTGATTCTTGTGAAATTTTCTGCGTACCATGCTGACACCAGACGCATTCACAGTCTATGTGATTGCAACTCGGATCACGCAATTGCGCGCGATATCGCCCGACGGCGAAAGGAAAAATGACCCTGGTCAACATAGATGGCTGATAGAGTCGAAAAAGCTTGTCCGCCGTATCCGATCGACTCAATCCGCGCAATGCCCAGCGCCAACCCCGCTCACCTAGACTGCTGAAGATGAAACGGTTGGCCACGCCGGTTCTGAGTAGCGGCAAAAGTTCCTTACGCCAAAGACGGGTGTAATCTTGGCCTTCATTTAAGCTTCGGGCTGCCAAAATACCGGACCGCAAAGCATAGCGTATTCCGAAACCGGCGAGCGCATCTTGGAATCCGGCCTGCTCTCCCACGACGGGGTGGTCACCTTGCATTGCCGTTCGCGGGAGTCGGAAATTGGCAAATCCCCCGAAAGGCCGAGCATTACGCATCTCAAGACCTGTCTTTTTCGAGAAAAATGTAACGGTGCGATTTACATACTCTGCTTGGCGTTTAAAACCCTTGAACATACAGCTCGCCAGGGTACCGCGACCTTTGTGGATTAGAAGGTAGGCATATCCGAGCGGTGCGAGGGAATTGTTAAAGGCAATCCAGTTGCCGTCCGATAAGTCCGTATCGAACACATAGCCGGCCGCTATTGCATCGGCAACCCGTGGGCCAATTGCGAGAATGGATTTCTCCGCCGGGACTCTTGCGCGGTCGCCAAAGTGCACTTTAACGCCCAGTTCAAGCGCCTGCTCTAGAAGGCCTCGATCAAGACTTCCCTCGCCCGCACCACGATGAACCAGATAGTAGAGCGGTCTTTGCCCTCTCACCGGATAGGATTCGCCCCAGGCATCATAAGCAATCCCCTCACGAACAGGATGCGCGGAGAAACGTATTTCAATGCCCGCCCTGCGGAAATCGTCGAGCACATCGTATCGACCACTCCAATTTTCCAAGCCCTGAAAATCCGAATGAAACCGGGCTCCTACGGTGTCATGCCATTCCCGCACAACGACATCGTTGCCGGCCCGCGCGAGGACTATAGCGCATGCCAGGCCTGCGGGGCCTGCGCCGATGATTTCAATCGGCGCGTTTTTCATGGCAGCGTCAGAGAGGGCGGCATTGTTAAATCCACCCACCCGAAATCGCGGGACTTAATTTGAGATATGACTTGACTGTTTTGACGCCGGGTGAGTTTTCAGCAGCTAGGCGAGCAGCGTTCCTTTCGGTTTCCGTCTCTACGCTACCCCAAAGATGAACCACGCCATCTTGCACGATGACATTTACGAAACAAACTGCGATTCCCAACTCCCTGTCCAGCGCGTCGATCACGGCCTGACGAATAACAGTATCATCTCTATTCAAGGGTGTCTCCACATCGCCTGAGGCTAAAGCTCGGAGTAAATCCGCGCGGCTTACAATCCCTACGATCTTGCCTTGGCGTACGACAGGCACTCGCTTGATGTGTCTGCTTTCAAGAATTTCGGCGATTTCTCGGGCAGGGGTCTCCTCCGTGATGGTCAGGACGTCGCGGGTCATGACCGCTTCAGCATTTCGGCCATGAGTCTTGACGTATCGTACCGCCTGTTCATTTGGAAACGAAACAAGCCCCAGCCACCATGATCGCTGCCGAAGCGTATCCGATTCAGGTCGGCGCATGAGATCCCCCTCGCTAACTATTCCGATGACGTGACCGTTCACATCAATAACGGGAACACCGCTTATACGGCGGTTGAGAAGAATACGCGCGACCTCCTCCACAGGTGTATCCGGGCGAGCCGTAATCACGTCGACAGTCATAATGTCTTTGGCTTGCATTGCATCTTTTCCTTTTTTCCACATTGACTTCACGTCAAATATTCAAGGGTCGCTCTTCTTTTTTTGTGCTGGAAATCAAACTCAAATTGGACTTCGGATTTTTTACCAGGCTGCCGCACCGAGATTGTAACCAGGTAGTGCGTCCGCGGCGCGATTTCAAAATAATTCCCGAACGTAAGGCCATTGTTCACCGTGAAGGGCTCCATTCCTTTGGCGCGACCTACCGCAGCCCCACTTCGGTGAAGGTTGCGGTAACTTAGACGTTAGTCACGCGCTTTAGGCTTTCCCGTTCAAACAAAGCAGCTATGAAGTGGTGGGATTGCCGTCTGGTCGGCAAGCTTCCATGCATTATCGCTTCCGGATGTGTGGGTGGATGAGTGCCAATGATCTGTGACGGCACTACGTCATAATACGCGATCATCCCGCTCACAGTTTTGCTGCCGCTAGAGTTCTGAGAGAATGAAGAGCTGTGAAGTAACAACAAAGAAGCGATACCCAATGTAAGCAGGCGCATAATCCAGTGCGCATGATTCACACGACTTACATTCATGGCATTCTCCACTCTCTATCAGAGCCAGCGGAATTCCTCACGCAATTACCGTCTCGCATGTTCTTAAATTCAATTCGCCCTGCCCCTCTTCTAACTTGTTCTCATGGTGGGGCGGATGCCGTCCAGGCGGGTGCGCTTGAGCAGCAGAGCATTCACTGCTACCAAGGCTGAACTTCCAGACATAGCCAGCGCGGCCACCTCGGGACTGATAACTAAAGGATAGAAGACGCCTGCCGCCGCAGGAAAAGCGACGACATTGTAAGCCACCGCCCAGAGTAGATTTTGATGCATCTTGCGCAACGTGGCGCGGGAAAGCTCAATTGCACCGACAATGTCATAGGGATCGCTCTTCATCAAAACGATATCTGCGCTTTCCATCGCCACATCTGTGCCCGCGCCGATGGCGAATCCCACATCTGCTTGCGTCAGCGCCGGCGCGTCGTTGATACCGTCACCAACCATGCCAACTTTTTTGCCCTCGGCCTGTAACTTCTTTAGCGTGTCCGCCTTTTGCCCAGGCAATACCTCGGCGAGAACAGTCGTGATTCCCAGCTCGCTGGCAATACGCTCAGCTGTTTCTTGGTTATCACCGGTGAGCATGGCCACTTCGACGCCACGCTCGCGCAACCGCTTCACAGTGGCCGCAGAATTGGGCCTCGGCGCGTCGGCAATAGCAATTAGCCCGATGATCTCGCTTTCTCGAGCTACATGCACGACCGTTTGACCTTTGCCTTGCAGCCGCTTTATCTGATCGGCAAGGGGCGACAAATCTACACCTCCCTCCTCCATGAGACGGCGGTTGCCGAGCAGAACAACCGCGCCCCCGATATCAGCCCGCGCTCCCTTGCCCTCGAGAACCTCGAAGCCGCTTGAATGGTCGATCGTAAGTCCATCTGCGCGTCGCAGAATCGCCTGAGCTAACGGATGGTCCGATCCCTGCTCAACCGAGGCCGCCAACGCTAATACATCGTTCTCGTTGGATGCTGAAGATGCGACGGTTTCCACAACTTCGGGTTGGCCGAGTGTCAGTGTCCCTGTCTTGTCAAACACAATCATGTCTAGTTTGGTTGCATCTTCCAAAGCTGAAGCGTTCTTAAACAAGATACCGTTCATAGCACCGAGCCCAGTGCCCACCATTACTGCCATGGGAGTGGCCAATCCAAGTGCGTCTGGGCATGCAATCACGAACACCGTGATGGTGAGTGTCAAGGCGAAGAGCAGAGCCTCCCCAATCCACCAGAACCACACAGCAAAGGTCGCAAGACCTATCACAACTGCTATCAGCACCAGCCACTGGGACGCTTTATCAGCAAGAAGCTGAGCTGGTGCCTTGGAATTCTGGGCTTCTTGCACAAGCTTGACAATCTGCGCGAGCGCTGTATCTGCACCAACTTTCGTAGCCCGGTACTTAAACATTCCGCTCTTGTTGATCGTTGCACCGATTACCGCATCCCCCGGATTTTTCTTGACCGGCATGGATTCGCCGGTCAGCATGGACTCATCTACCTGGGACTCACCTTCTAGGATTTCGCCATCAACCGGGATTTTGTTGCCGGGACGGATGACGACCACGTCGTCCACCAGAACCTCGGCAGTTGAGAGCTCGACCTCCCGACCATCGCGGACCACCATCGCGGTCGGAGGCGCAAGATCCAACAAAGCGTGGATTGCTTCGGAGGCTCCGGCCCGCGCGCGCATTTCAAGCCAATGGCCTAGAAGAATAAAGACCAGTAGCACGGCCACCGCTTCATAAAACTGTACGCCCGAAAAAAAGAAAGTCGCGCCAACACTGAACACATAGCCAGTTCCCACGGAGAGAACGACCAACACAGCCATGTTGAGCACGCCATTCCTGAGCGCTCGCCACGCCGCAACAAAGAATGGCCAGCTTGGCCATAATACGGCCACGCTTGCGAGCAAAAACAGCCAATAATTGAGATCCAAACCGAGCGGTGGGGGAGGAGGCGTGAATATGTCCCCCATCGGCGAGTAAATGAATAGCGGAACGGTAAAAATCAGCGAAACCCAGAAGCGGTTGCGCATGTCGCGCACCATTGCTTGCATGTCCATACCACCGCCGTGGCCCATTTCGTGAGCCATGGCGGCGGATTTCTTTATGCGATCTCCCCCTGATGCAGGAACTTCGTGGCGACGATGATCCGAGGCAGGTTGAGCGGGCATGTGCGCGTCACCAAGAGACTCTTCAGGAACACAGACGTGCTTCGGCAACATCTCTCCGGCACAATGGTACCCACACTCGTGAATCTTGGCTTTGATCGTCTTGAGATCAATGAGTGCTTCGTCGTAGCCGACTGTTGCGCTGCCCGCCACGTAGTTGACCTCGACTTTGTGCACACCAGGAAGCCCGCCAATCTGTTTACGAACGCCGGTAGCGCTTAGCGTTGAGAGCATTCCCCCGACTTCAATAACGATTGTTTTCATGATTGTGGTCCTTCTGTACGATGCACTATGCGCCCCACCGTCGATACAGCCAGTTATAGATCGGGCAAAACACTAAGCCAGCGTAGATGCCGTAAAGGAAGCTCTCCACCAAACCAAGTAGAAACCCCCACCAGGTAAGCCACCTAAAGGCCGGGAGAAACTGCTCAAGAAGTTCACCCATGTGAAGACTTTGCGGTGTCACTAGGCCGTAGAGCACACACACTAGGAAGGTAATGCTCGTCCAGATGCCGAGTGACCATGTAACCAGTTTGGTGTTCAGCATATCCCATCTCCCATGTCGATGTTCGCTGCAATCTCGCCTACGCTATGTACGCCCGTAGTTATTGTTGACGTTTAATCGGCTCTGGCAAATCTCAATGCTCGGAATCCGCCACCGGGATTGGCCTCCTTCAATGACTGTGCCTTCCTTTTTCCCCATCCTCTTGTGCAGCAGCTGTATCACGATGCGTCCTGCCATCGCCTTGATGCGCCCGGTGACCGCCGTGGCCAAAAAAGTGTAGAGCAATAAATGCAATGCCCACCAAAATCCAAACCCAGTTTTCGGCCAGCCAATCCATAGTTTTCTCCTTGTCGTCCCGCCAAATTCAGCCGAGCAGCGGTCTAGTCGGGTCCATACCGTAAATCAGAAAGAACGAGCATGAAGCTATGCATCGACCGTCATCCTCACTACAACCATCTACGCTACAGACCGCCCATCGGTTCACATAAAGTCGTCGACATCCGAAAGCTCCCCTCGCTGCTTCAAAAACCCAACCGACTCCTAAGGTTCGGTTGGTGATGTATACATATTTCATGGGTCCCAAGGAATTTCAGCGACTGGATCGACAATTTTGAGATTATCCTCAATCTGCTTTGCGCCACGGGCCGACTCAGCTGCAATCACAACCGCCCGGCGCTCATCCTCCGAATGAACTGCTCCCCAAAGGTGAACGACACCTTCGGACACGATCACATTGATGTTGTGACCGCCTAGACCAGTCTTGGTTCGCAGCACATTCAAGATTAAGCGGCGAATAATTTCATCATCTACGGCTATTGTGTGATTAACTTTATCCATTGCAAGCGCCTGAAGCAGATTGGCGCGGCTTACAATGCCAATCACCTTACCGTTCTGGACGACAGGGACGCGCTTGATGCGTCGCGTCTCAAGAATTTTTGCAACGTCCTTGAGGCTGGTTTCCGGCTCTACGGTGACCACATTCCGTGTCATTACATCGGACGCAATCCGGCCATGGCTTTTGACATATGCAATCGCCTTTTCCTGATCGGCGTCAAGCAACCGAAGCCACCAGGCCGGATGCCGCGCATTACCAAATTCATCCCGGTGTATGAGATCATCCTCGCTCACGATGCCGACTAGTCCGGACTCATTGTCGATGACTGGGACCGCGCTAATGCGGCGCTTGGCGAGTAGACTCGCCACATCGTTAACCGATGTATCCGGACGCACGGCAACCACCGTGGTAGCCATGATATCCTTGGCATTCACCCCCTCTGCTCCTTTTGTCCTGTCGGATCACTGTCTAAATTCGCACGATTAGCATATATCAACACAAACTTGGTATAGAGACGGCTAACGATGCCACGCGTTACAGATCG
>CAXBLG010000097.1:0-10872 GCA_963976395.1 uncultured Rhodospirillaceae bacterium | reverse complement strand
GCTACCAAAGTGACGCGGTATCCTACGGGACGTTCTACGTGTCGATGATTCCAAGTGCCGGCGTAACACCAGAGGATGCCGAAGCGGCTTACGAGGCCGCGCTGGCGGATTTGCTGGAGGACGGAATCACAACCGAGGATGTGGAGCGCGCCAAAGCGAGATTCGCTGCACGGCTCGCCTTTGCCACGGATTCTCCAATGTCGGCGGCGCGGTCATTGGGGGCATCCCTCGCAGTGGGCCTCAGCGTTGATGATGTGGAATCCTATCCGGATAAACTGGCCAAAGTTACACTAGAGCAGGTGCGCGATGCCGCACGCCGCCTCTTCACCGAGAATTCGTCGGTGACGGGCATACTCTTGCCCAAAATCGACACCGCTGCCGCTGCAGGAGGGATGGCCCCGTGAATATGATGTGTTGGACTCGCGCTGCTGTCGTATTGAGCTGCGGCCTTTTGGCGGCACCGGCATATGCAATTACCGTACAGCAGGTGCACAGTCCCGGCGGTCTTGATGCTTATCTGGTGGAAGATCACACAACCCCGGTGGTGGCCATCAGCTTCGGGTTCGCAGGAGGCTCTGCCCTAGACCCCGTCGACCAGTTGGGCCTTTCTGATTTGGTCGCATCCCTATTGGACGAAGGGGCAGGCGATCTTGATTCCTTCACATTCCAATCCGAGTTGGAAGATTTAGCGATATCCATACGGTACAATGTAGACCCCGATATGACCCGGGGTCGATTGACGACGACCAGTGCCAACATCGCGCGCGGGATTGAGTTGACGCGACTCACGTTGACTGCGCCGCGTTTCGATGAAGAGCCGGTCGAGCGTATCCGCCGACAAATTTTGGTCTCACTCGCAAACCGTATGGAACAACCTGGCTACATTGCATCGCGCGCGCTGTTCGAATCTTTGTATGGAGACCACCCTTATGGGCGGTCAAGCGACGGCACACCTGAATCCATCGCCAGCATTGATCGTGAAGACATGTTGAACTGGGTCAAATCAAGGTTTGGCCGCGATCGGCTGATCATTGGTGCGGCCGGTGACATAACTCCCGAAGCTTTGGGACGGGCTGTTGACCAGATTTTTGGAGAGCTGCCTGAAACAACCGGATTGAATCCACAGTTGCCGGAAGCAAATATTCCCACCGAAGGCCGTACGGTTCACGTGGAAAAGAACCTTCCGCAGACCGTCATCTATATGGGACAAAAGGGAATTAAGCGCGAAGATCCTGACTGGTACACTGCAACCGTGGTCGATTACGTGCTTGGCGGTGGCAGCTTCGCGTCGCGGTTGATGGACGAAGTGCGCGAGAAGCGCGGCCTTGCCTATAGCGTATCCACAGGTCTCGCGCCCTACGACGCCGGGGCGATTATTACCGCTGCCGTTGGCACGCGAGCGGAACAGGCCGGTGAAAGCCTCAAAATTATTCGCGACGAATGGAAAAAGATGGCGGATAGCGGCCCGACGGCTGAAGAAGTCGCGGACGCGAAGCAGTATTTAACGGGGGCGTGGCCGCTTCGGTTCACATCGACCGGCAGTATCGCCGACATCTTGCTGGCGGTTCAGCGTGACAAATTGGGGCTCGACTATCTCGATAAACGCAACAGCCTCGTCGAGGCGGTGACTGTGCAAGATACCCGGCGTGTTGCCCACGAATTGTACGATCCGGAGGCTCTGACAGTGGTCATTGTCGGCCCCGAGAACGTGGATGCTGCGCCGGTGAAGCCTTAAGCTCTATTTCCTATACCCGCTCTTTTTAGTTGTGGACGATTGCCTTCAACGAGTTGAGGAGCCGTCTGTCCTGCGCGCGGAGATTGGCCTTGGCACCGCAGGTTGATATGGTGCCGTTGTAAATGACACAGGGATCGAATCTCCAGCCGTGACCGGACACCCGCTCACCACACTGCCCGAATGGAAGGCGCTGGAGTCGCACGCGGCGGCACAGCACGCTGTACATATGCGTGATCTGTTCGCGGACGACCCAGATCGCTTTTCGCGATTCTCGTTCAAATATGGGCCATTGCTTGTCGATTATTCAAAGAACCGGATGACGACTGAAACATTGGCGCTTCTCTTGGAGCTCGCGAACGCTCGTGGCGTTGATGCGGGACGGGCGGCGATGTTCTCCGGATCTGTGCTTAATGCGACCGAAAACCGATCTGCTTTGCATATCGCGCTCCGAAAACGCGACAACAGGACGCTGCATGTTGACGGAACGGACGTCATGGCCGATGTGCGCGCGGTGCGCGCGCGACTCAAGTCGTTCGCGGATGATATCAGAGGCGGCGCGCGAAAGGGTTCTACCGGAAAGGTGTTTCGCCATATCGTCAATATCGGCATCGGCGGCTCACACAATGGCCCAATGTTTGTTGCAGACGCCCTTAAGGATGCACTGCCGTCGGAGTTGACCGTAGATTTTGTTTCCAACCTAGACTCCGGGCAACTGAACGATGTTCTTGAGGGGCTCGATCCCGCCGCGACGTTATTCGTGATTTGTTCTAAAACTTTTACGACGTCGGAGACCATGGCTAATGCGCAGCGGGCGCGAGAGTGGCTGGTTGCAAACCTAGGCGACCGTGCGCCTTCAGCGCACATGGCGGCCGTATCGGCGGCGACTGATAAAGCCGTGGCCTTCGGCATTCCCGAGGACTGTGTGTTCCCGATTTGGGATTGGGTCGGAGGGCGATATTCGCTTTGGTCGGCGGTCAGTTTGGCGCCGATTCTTGTGCGGGGATTTGAGGCTTTTGACCAAATGTTGGCCGGGGCCGAGGCTATGGACGGGCACTTTGAGACAGCCCCGTTGGATCAGAATTTACCAGTGTTGCTGGCCATGATCGGTATATGGCATGCCGACTTCCTGGGTGCGCCCGCCCTCGCAGTTCTTCCGTATGATCACCGCCTAAGATTGCTTCCAGCGCATGTGCAACAGCTCGACATGGAGAGCAACGGCAAGGGCGTGATGATGGACGGTACTCCGGTGGGGACGAAAGCCGGGCCGATTGTATTTGGCGGCGGCGGGTCCGACAGTCAGCATTCGTTTTTTCAGCTCCTTCATCAAGGCCCGCGTCATATTCCGTGCGACTTTATCGCAGCACTTTCGGGCATGAACGGCTCAGATAAAAACCGGGACATCCTTTTGTCGAATGTTTTTGGCCAAACTGAAGCTTTGGCCATGGGGCGTACAGCCGAGGATCTGGCCGACACGCCGGATTATTTGAAACCGCACAAAATGTTTCAAGGTAATCGTTCGTCGAACACGCTGCTGCTCGATGAAGTTACGCCTTACACAGTCGGAATGCTGACGGCGCTCTATGAACACAAGGTTTTTGTGCAAAGCCTTGTTTGGGGTGTGAACGCCTTCGATCAATGGGGCGTGGAATTGGGCAAGGAGCTGGCGCAAAAACTCGAACCGGCCTTGAGTGGAGATGCTGGCGCGGTGAACGCCCTAGGGGAAGCAGGCAACAGTTCGACGGCTGGGCTGGTTGCGGCGTATTTAGTCGCGAAAGGCAGAGCATCGTGACGATTCGGCTGCTGCCTCCTAACCTTGTGAATCAAATTGCGGCCGGTGAGGTGGTCGAACGCCCGGCTTCTGCTGTTAAAGAGTTGGTCGAAAATGCCGTTGATGCGGGGGCCACTCGTATCGACGTGGTGCTTACGGACGGTGGGCGTTCGTTGATAGTGGTAACCGACAATGGTTGCGGGATGACGGCGCAAGAATTGACGGTCGCTGTGGATCGGCATGCGACGTCAAAACTCCCGTCTGACGATCTGCTCAGCATTGATTATCTCGGATTTAGAGGCGAGGCCCTTCCGGCGATCGGGTCTGTGGCGCGCTTAACCGTGACCAGCCGCACTGCGGACGCCGATTCTGGCTGGTACGTCATGGTGTCAGGCGGGCGTAAGGATGGACCGGTCCCGGCACCTCATCCGGTGGGAACGCGAATTGAGGTGCGAGATATTTTTTATGCGACCCCCGCACGGCTTAAGTTTCTGAAAGCACCGCAAACCGAGTTGAATTATGCCGTGGATGCGGTCGAGAGGCTGGCGATGGCCCACTCGAATGTCGCTTTTACTCTTACTTCGGACGGTAAAACCCGCCTCAATCTTCCAGTCAGTCAAAACCAGGGGGACTTGTTTGATATTCACCTTGAGCGCCTCGCGGCGATCTTGGGCAAAGACTTTGCCGCGAACGCCTTGCCGGTTGCGGCCGAGCGCGAAGGTGTGGCGCTTTATGGATATATCGGCGTTCCGACGTTTAACCGTGGCAATGCCCTGGCTCAATATCTTTTCGTGAACGGCCGTCCGGTGCGTGACCGTCTACTATCGGGTGCGGTGCGCGGTGCTTATCGCGACTTCCTGGCGCCCAATAGACATCCGTATGTCGTCTTGTTTCTTGATGTGCCGCAGCGTGAGGTGGACGTTAACGTGCATCCGGCAAAAGCCGAAGTCAGGTTTCGCGACTCAGGCATGGTGCGCGGTCTTCTGGTTGGTGCGTTAAAACACGCTTTGGCTGAAGCCGGGCACAAAGCGTCCACGACTGTCAGCGACGCTGCGTTGGGGTCTTTAAGACCGCAAGGCGGTGTCATGCCGTATCGCTCCGGAAGTCAAAGCTCCTACAGCGCAGCCTATGCGCTTCAATCTCCCATAGGGGCTGATGCGCAAGGGCTGGCAGAAGAAAGCCAAGAGTCTATTTTCGCTTTCGCGCCGTCGGTCCCGGAGGTCCGCGGAGAAGAAAATGGCGAAATCGAAGGTCAATCCCATCCCTTGGGCGTCGCGCGGGCTCAGGTGCATGAAACTTACATTGTCGCCCAGACGGTCGATGGCATCGTGATTGTTGATCAGCATGCAGCTCATGAACGCCTAGTGTATGAACGGATGAAGTCTGCACTTGGTGAGCAAGGCATTGCACGGCAGATTTTACTGATTCCCGAAGTGGTGGAGCTCGATGAGGCGTCCGCGTCCCGGCTCGCGGGACGGGCGAAAGAGTTTGCGGAGCTGGGGTTGGTGTTGGAGCCGTTCGGCGCCGGAACGGTGGTGGTGCGTGAAATCCCGGCTTTACTGGGGGAGACCGACATTCAAGGCCTGGTTCGCGACCTTGCGGATGATTTGGCGTCCTTGGATGAGGCACTCAGCCTTAAAGATCGACTCGGCGATGTCTGCGGCACCCTAGCCTGCCACGGGTCCGTGCGGGCGGGACGGCGCTTAAATGGGGCCGAGATGAATGCGATCTTGCGCCAAATGGAGGTGACGCCGCATGCCGGTCAATGCAATCATGGGCGTCCCACTTATGTGGAATTGAAGCTTAAAGATATTGAGCGGCTTTTTGGTCGTAGATAGGGGCGCGTAGGCCGATGATCGGCGAATTTTTACGATACGCGACAACGCTTGCTCCGGAGCGGATACGCAAGTTCGGTTACTTGAAGCGACTTATTGCCCTGGAATTTCGGGCAAAGCGCTGGGAGAGCGAATGGACGAGTCATATTCGCAATACACGCAATCTCATCATTAAGGCCGCCGATCTTTGTGATCGACAAGAAACGGCGGTTATTCTCGGGTCAGGGTTACTGTTGGAGGTGCCGCTCGCAGCACTGTCCGAACGCTTCGAACGGGTTTATCTCGTCGATATATTTCACATGCCCCAAGTGCGCCGTGAGGCGAAGAAGTATTTCAATGTGAAAATGCTCACGGGGGATATTACCGGCGTGTTTATTGCGATGAAAGAAAACCGCCCGCCCGGGCCAAATTACCCTGCCCCGCCGCCACGCATTCCTCATTTGAAAGACGCGGATCTGATCGTCTCATGCAATTGTTTGACGCATCTTGCGCCACCGTTCACGGACTTTTTTGAAAAGACGCGGGGGTTCTCGGAACTCGATTCCGACAAGGTCGCTTATCAGATCATGGAACAACACGCGAAGGCTATTGCCGAGGAAGCGACGGGAGTTGGTGTTATTATCACCGATGAAGATCGTATCGCCATGCAGGACGACAAGATGGTCTCGCGCGTTGACCTGCTTAAGGCCTTGAAGTTGCCGCACACGCCGACAATTGTTCACAACGAGGAATGGGACTGGATGGCGGCGCCACATCCCGAGAATCACCCGACTCACGATTACATACATACAGTGGCCGCCAAGGTCTATGAACGTAACGTCGAAAAAGATGGAGAAACGAAAGACGGTGAGGATCACGACGATGCGCCGTTGCCGCCCGAGTTGGAAGCGGAGTTAAAGGACGGTCTTGATGACCCTCTGGCCGATATCGAACCGCGGAAATAACCGTCGCGGTTTATGATTCCATGTACTGAAATATGGTGATGGCCGCGCGGCCGTAGGTGCGGCGGTCTAACTCGGCCATGGCCTTTACGTCCGAAATGATTTCAGCGGCATCTGTTTCAACGCTGACCAGCGCGCCCGCCTTGAGCCAACCTTGCACAGAAAGTCCGTCTAGAGTTTGCGCCGCCAAATTTTCTCCATAGGGTGGATCTATAAGGGCGAGATCGCAGGCGCCGGCGGCGCGAGGCAAGTGCGCGCCATCGGCGGTCAGCACCGTGGCGCGATCATCGGCTCCTAACTTAGCGATGTTGCGGCGAATAAGCGCGGCGGTGTCTGGGTCTCTTTCAATGAATGTCGCATAGGCCGCGCCGCGAGAGAGGGCCTCAAGGCCCAATGCGCCGGTTCCGGCGAACACATCGACGACGCGCGCGCCTTGCAATCGGAAGTCTGTTTCGGCAAACCCATGAACAAGCCGGTTGAACAGGGCTTCACGCACGCGGTCCGAGGTTGGCCGCACAGACTCTCCTGGCGGGACTTCTATTGTTCGTCCGCGCCAAACACCGGCAATGATGCGGACCGCGCCGGGTTTTGGGTTCTTGCGCGCAGGTTTGCTCACGGTTTCTTTCTCTTGGCGCTTAGACTGATCGGGGCGGCTCCACCCAGTTGCTGCCTGATGACCGGCGCGGGCACCTCTTCCAGGCCGCCCGGACTCAACTTGCCGAGTTGAAACGGCCCGTAAGAGACGCGGATCAGGCGCGAGACTGTGAGGCCGAGGTGAGCCATGACCTTGCGCACTTCGCGGTTCTTACCTTCGCTCAAGGAAACCGAGACCCAAACGTTGCGTTTGGCTTGGCCTTTAGAGGGGTCGCTGTCGCTGTCTAAGGATGCGGTGATCGGACCATAGCGCACGCCTTCTACCGTAACGCCGTTTTTCAAGGCCGCTAAGGATTTGGGGTCCACACCGCCATGAACGCGCACGCGGTAGCGCCGCACCCAGCCGCGTGAGGGATGCTCCAACTCGCGGGCCAATGTTCCGTCGTTGGTCAGAAGCAGCAGCCCTTCCGATGTGATGTCGAGGCGGCCGACGCTGACCACGCGCGGTAATTCCGGCGGTAAAACCTCGAAAATGGTGGTCCGTCCTTTTTCGTCGCGGTGGGTGGTTACCAATCCAACAGGTTTATGGAATCGCCACAAACGCGCTTTGCCCGGTGCAGGCAAAAGCTCGCCATCAACGATCACTTCATCCGTATCGACAACCGTGAAAGCCGGTGTGGTCAGCACCTTGTTGTTGACCAGTACGCGGCCGTCCAAAATCCATTTTTCGGCATCGCGCCGCGAACACAGCCCCGCCCGCGCCATCACCTTGGCGATGCGCTCGCGCTTTTCTTCAACTTCGCTCATGAACTTGGCCTTTTGCCGTTACAGGCATCAATAAACGCGAGGTAGAGGCGTTGATCCGCCGGGCTGATGTGAAATTCCGGGTGCCACTGCACACCAATACAGAAACGCCGTTCTGGGTCTTCGATGCCCTCCACCACACCGTCCGGAGCATGAGCGTTTATCACTGCCGGGGTAGGGACGTCTTTTACCGCCTGGTGATGGGCGCTGTTCACCGGGATATGAGTTTGCCCGATGATTTTATGGAGCAGAGTGCCTTCTTTGATGATCACTCCGTGCCCGGCGCGGTCGCGTGGCCCAGGTTGTTCGTGGGGAAGGGTGTTCGGCACTTCGTCTGGAATATGCTGGATTAGCGTTCCGCCCAGAGCCACGGCCATAAGTTGCTCGCCGCCGCAAATTCCAAATATAGGTTTGTCGTCCTTGAGGATGGCGCGGGTCATAGCCATCTCGAAATCGGTTCGGCCGGCCTTTATGGTGACTTTGGGATGCCGTTCGGTGGCGCCAAATAAGGCCGGGTCCACGTCGAAATTGCCGCCGGAGACGACCAGGCCGTCGATCATGTCCGCATACTGATCAACAAGGGACATATCGTGGGGCAAGGGTACGGGCACGCCGCCAGCCTCGGCGACTGCCGTGCAATAGTTTTTACGGATGGCGAACCAGGGGAACTTTGAATAGCTCTGTTGTCCGCCTGCTTCGATGTCAGCTGTAATACCGATAATCGGTTTTTTCATAGAATACCTCGCGTGAGGCGGACCTTAACGCCGCGAGGTCTCAAAGTCTTTGAGATTTGGAGAATTTTTAGGCTTCGCCCTGACCGCGCTGACCGGTCATGCGCGGTGCCGCTGTGGGCGCGAAACGGGCCTCATAGGCGGCTGCGCTTCTTTGGTGATCCGGTGACGGAGCGCGCCTCGGATCGTTCGGACTTGTCTCACTGGCTCTAACAGACTGCATCAAAGCGCTGGCGAAATCCTGCCCCTGAAATCCCGGTGAGGATGTGGCGTAAGGATCCTTGTCGCTTTCATCGTCGTTTTCGCCGCTATCGAACATATTCATGGGGCTGCTGGCGATCAGCTTCGCCATTTCTTCGAGCACAACCCAGGATACCGCCGTGGCATAGGTGTTCGAGCCGCTCATATTGCCCTTAAAATCAAGCGCGTTGAAATCGGTGTTGGATGTACGCGCAGGTGTTCGCTGCGTTGCGGGGAGAGTTGCACCCTGATCCGTCCAAGTGGACGCTACGTCCTGATAGCGGTCCATTTGATCCGAGAAGCGGCCGCGTACAAGCTCAGCTACTTCCGCGACCGTGCGGGCCCGGCCATCGGGCGTATAAAAGACCGATGTGTTCGCATTAGCGGCGGCGGGTAATAAACTCGCCGCGCTGGCACCGGGAGAATCGGCGGCGGCAGTCAGCAATCGTGAAGAGCCGCTCGCCCCCAGAAAATGCGCGAGATACAGGTCGGCCGCGTCCGGGTCACGCCCAAGAGTGTTGTGAAGCGACTGCGCATTGCCAAGCGCATATTCGGCGGCCATGAGCGCGGAGGCTTCCGGGTCTTTGCGCATATCTAAAATACGCCGCTTGGCGATTGGATCGTCGACCGTCGCCTTGCCATCTGTACCGACGGAAATTTTTGCAGCCAGATCGCCATATCCATAGCGCTCTCCGAAGCGATCCATCATGTCCAGCCAAGTGCCTTGGGTGAATTGGAATAGGCCTTTAGCCGAGGACGTTTTGGCCATGGCGTCGGTTTTGAGGCTGCTTTCCTGGGCGGCTTTGGCCACGAGGTATTGAAAGCTGACGCCGCTTTTGGCGCTGGCCGATTTCAATCCGCTCAGAGTCGCGCGCTCGACCGTGTGGCCGGCGATTTTGACAAAATCACTGACGTTCTGAACCATGGCCTTTCGGCTCCCATAGAGTGTTCCGCGCCTACCCTAGGCGGTCAGGGTTACCGAATTCTTACCTTTCCTTAACGAATTGCCCTGTCGGGAGCCTCTTGACGCCGTCCAGCCCCTCGCGGACTGTGACGTATGAGCTTTGATCACAAAAAAGCGGGCAATTTCATGGGCCTGGCCTTTGAGGCGGCTGTTGCGGCCGGGCAGCGGGGCGAGGTGCCTGTTGGGGCGGTGATCGTAGACCCGGCCTCAAATACTGTCCTGGCGGTGGCCGGAAACGAAGTAGAGGCGCGGAACGATCCGACCGCCCACGCCGAAGTGCTGGCGATTCGCGCTGCGGCGACGAAGACGGGCTCTCCTCGGCTTGCCGGATACGACCTGTATGTGACGCTAGAGCCGTGCCCGATGTGCGCGGCGGCGATCTCCTTCGCCCGGCTGCGGCAGGTGGTGTTCGGCGCTTATGACCCTAAAGGCGGCGGTGTTGATCATGGTCCGCGCATGTTTTCCCAGCCCACCTGTCATCATCGGCCTGAAGTGATTGGCGGTATCGATGCTGGGCGAGCCGAAGCGTTGCTCAAGGATTTTTTTGCCGCGCGGCGATAGCCCGGCGCTAGTACCCGGTTTCCGAATTCGTGATTCGTATCGACGATCCGCGTGACGAATTTCGGAAACCAAAGGGTACTAGAAAGTATTTGAATCTAGTACCGCTTCTCGATCAGAAGTTCCTGACGCGATTGCATCGGCATCCGGTGCAGGAACTTCTGATCGGCGGTACTAGGCAGGGGCGAGTGCTTCCCGTACCATGGCTTCACAATGAAACAGATATTCGCAGCATTTCTATTGGTGATGGCCTTTTCGCCGGCGCTGGGCGCCGAGGACAGCGAAGGGGCGATTGGATATACCGGCTACAGGATTCAACTGAATCCGATGATGGTGCCGTACAAAACGCCCAGCGGACTCAGGTACGAAGTGCTGACGGTGCGCCTCAGATTACCGGAAGGCAACGAGCGCCCCGGATGCTGGATGATTCCCATCATCCACGAGAAAATACTTATGTATCTTTATGAAGCGAACCTGACTCCTGCGGATTTCCAGGGACAGCGCCGCGAGGTTTTGGCGAAGAATATGTTCGATGCGGTTATTCGCGCTTCGGACCGCAGTCTATACACCGGCTTGACGCTGGTTAACGACAACTCAGAACCAATCACGCCGGAAACTGATCCGCGATCGGCGACACTCACCACGCAGTGCAAGTAGGTCGGCGCGCCTAGACGGCTTTCTCACGTGCAGCCGCCCGCCAGC
>CAXBLG010000096.1:0-10900 GCA_963976395.1 uncultured Rhodospirillaceae bacterium | reverse complement strand
TTCCATTCCCGCCGTTTGCGTCTGATCTCTTCGCAGGTTGGAGCCATACCCCTATCCCATCGTGCACAATGGACCTTTGCGCAAAGAATGCAAAAAGCATTAGGTCATCTCAAAGATGACAAGTTTGATGCCCTGATCACCGGCGAAATAAACTTCAACGACGCACCGACAGCGTTGCCCAAGGTTCTGGCAAATGATAGCTCAGGCCTAATGACTGTTTTGCGCTACCTCTGACCATAAGGACACTTTCTCATGTACACCGTCGAAGTTCGCGATCATGTGATGATTGCCCACAGCATCAAAGGCGAGGTGTTCGGACCGGCGCAAAACCTTCACGGCGCGACTTACGTCATTGACGTCGGGTTCATGCGGCCAGAGCTGGACGAGAACGATATAGTCGTAGATATCGGGCTGGCGACGGACGTTGTGAAAAAAACACTGTCCGCCATCAACTACACAAATTTGGATGATCATCCGGACTTCAAGGGACGCCGCTCTACCACAGAAGCGATCGCGAAATGGGTGTTTGATAAGATTAAATCCGCCATTGACGAAGGTCGCCTCGGACCAACGGCAGCGGGACTAACCCGACTTAAGATCGCGTTACATGAATCCCACACGGCCCTAGCCGCTTATGAATCCGATATCTAAATGAGCGCCGCTTGTGCCTGACGTTTGGTTTGTAATTCCCGGGAACATCGAGACGCTAACGGGAGGCTATATCTACGCCCGGCGCCTCATAGAAGCGTTACCCGGCGCCGGATGGCAGCCGCACATTGTTTCACTGCCCGGCGGGTTTCCCAAGCCAACGCCAGCAGAACTCGGCCTCACGCGCCAAGCTTTCGAAAGCTTGCCGAAGGGCGCGGTTGTTTTGGTGGACGGACTCGCATTCGGAGTGTTACCTCAAGATATATTGGATGATTTAGACTTAAGGTTCGTTGCCCTCGTGCATCATCCGCTGGCCCTAGAGAGCGGACTCTCCGAGGCCGAAGCACTGCGACTGCATACTTCCGAGAAAGCGGCCCTAAAAAACGCGGCCGTGGTTGTGACGACCGGACCTGATACCGCACGCACTCTTACCGCACGCTACGGCATCCCTGCCGACACGTTATTTGTCGCCTTACCAGGCACCGACCCCGCTGAGCGATCTCAAGGCCACGGCGACACGCCCCAATTACTGACGGTGGCAACCCTAACCTACCGCAAGGGTCACGACGTTCTACTTCGCGCTTTGGCCGCAATCACCGATCTACCCTGGACAAGCGTATGGGCCGGAAGCATGACCCGCGAGATGGAAACAACGGCGACCGTGCACAGTATGATCAAATCCCACAAGCTAGAAGAACGCATCGAGCAACGCGGCGAAATCGCCGGTGATGAATTGGATGATCTTTACATGCGCTCTAACGTGTTCGTTCTTCCGTCCCGTCACGAAGGATACGGAATGGCCTTCGCCGAAGCTTTGGCGCACGGTTTGCCGATTGTCGCCTGCGCGGCCGGCGCCGTTCCGGATACGGTTCCCCGCAACGCAAGCGTTCTTGTGCCGCCGGATGACCCTGAAGCCCTCGCGGCTGCTTTGCGGCTTCTTTTAACTGACACGCAGAAAAGATCCTCCCTAGCCGAAGCGGCGTGGACACATGGACAGCAACTCCCCCGTTGGTCCAACACCGCCGCCAACGTGGCCAAGGCCCTAACGGCAGCAACCCCATGAGCCGCTTTCCAAGCGAATGGCTCGCTCTGCGTGAGCCGGTGGATATGGCCTCCCACAACCAAGATGTTTTAGGCGTCTGCGTACGGACCTTCGGCGATCAAGAGTCCCTTTCCATATGCGACCTGGGCGCTGGAACCGGCGCATCGGTGCGCGCCTTCGCGCCCCTTCTCCCCAGGCGGCAATACTGGACGCTGGTGGATCATGACGCTGAGAACTTAAACGCAGCGAAAGACATCCTTGAGGACTGGAGCGAGTCTGCGAAGACGATTGAGGACCGACTCGTTCTTGAACACGCTGGCAAACACATTGAAGTCCAATTCGCACAACGCGACCTTTCCGCAGATGCTGCGCCATGGCCGGCCGAAACCAACCTGATAACAGCATCTGCATTGTTTGATCTTACGTCCGAAAGCTGGATTGCCCGTCTCGTCAAAAAACTAGCAAGCGACAGGTTGCCTTTACTCGCAGTACTTAGCTTCGATGGTCGTATAGAAATATCCCCCGGGCATACACGAGATGAACGCATGTTCCGCTCCTTTTGCGCTCATCAACAAACGGATAAGGGGTTTGGTCCTGCGTCGGGGCCCGGCGCGGCGGCGGCATTGGAAATAGCTTTGCGGAATACCGGTTATACCGTGACCAGCGGTGACAGCCCTTGGCGGATGGAGTTTAAGTCTCAAAAGCTAATGCACGAGACATTGAAGGGTATCGCGGCGGCGGCGGCTGAAACCGGAGCCGTGACGGAGAACGAAGCTGCAAACTGGCTGGATGATCGAATAAGCCGCGCGGAGTCGTTGATTATCGGACACCGCGACATCTTCGCAACGCCGCAAACGTAATTATCGCCTACCCAAACGCGGCAGCATACGCCGCAAGGTCATATCCTTGCGTATGAAGTGATGATGCAGAGCCGCAGCAATATGCAGCGCTAAAACAACGCACAGCGTAAATGCCAGAAGCTTATGTGTATTCAGCAGAACCATCGAGAGATCCCTGTTCTGTGGCAAAATGGGCGGAAGCTCAAATAGTCCAAAAACAACAATAGTCGCCCGAAAAGCTGAAGTGCCAGCCCAGCCCATCAACGGCACAGAAAACAGCAACACGTACAGCGCGTAATGTGTGCCGCGCGCTGCGAGCTCTTGCCAGCGCGGCAGCCCTTTCACCAAAGGTGGCGGAGGGGTAAACAGCCTCCATAGCAGTCGGACCGCGGCAATACCAAGGATCAGGGCGCCAAACGAGCGATGTAAATCGTAAAGCTGATTTTGCACGCCGCCAGGCTGGGCGTTGGTCATCGCAATCCCCAAGGGCACAACACAAAAAATCGCAGCGGCGGTAAGCCAATGGAAGATCTTGGTTACGGTATGATATTCAGTAGGTATAGAGATAACGCGCTCCTTTTTTAGCTCCATACGTTATACAGACGACGAATCGATGAAATCACAATCGAATAAAACATCGCCATCTGGAAACACGAAAGTATCCGTTCGTGGGCGCAAGGCCGTATTCAGCGAGGAAATTTCGGGGAGCTGCAGGCCCATCTTACCTGAACCAATGATCATGGGCGCCGTCAGAATGTGCAGGCGGTTCAAGCATCTGGCGGTCAGGAACCGCGACAAAGTTACGGCTCCACCTTCAATGAGGAGGCGCGCCAAGCCCAACGACGACAGAGCTGCTATGATGCCGGAGGGCGACAAACAATCGGCGGCGGACATTTGTACGCATTCGACTCCGCGGGGCCGGGCATGGGGGCTGGTTTGAACGACTATGCAGCGCACGCCGTCATCACGAAAGCATTTCGCGTCCCCTGGGGCACGTCCATGCGGATCGATGATAACCCGGGCCGGGTGACGTCCTTCCGTATGGCGAACGGTCAATTCGGGATCGTCGGCAATCACAGTGCCCACACCAACGACCACCGCATCAACCAGAGCCCGCAAGCGGTGAAGGTGAACGCGCGCCGTCTTACCATTAATATAGTGAGATTGATTTGTAACTGTCGCGATTCGTCCGTCAAGCGATTGGCCGATTTGACCCACAACACACGGACGGTTTTCAGCAATACTACGAACAATCGGACCATATATAGGCCAGAGCGCGCTTTTCTCGCCAAGCGCGACATCGTAACTATGAGATGCAGCTAGCACCGCAGACCATTGCAGAGCGCCACGTTCCCAGTCCACAATATTGGTAAATTCCATAACACTGACTTTTTTGCAGGTAATTCGTGCCTAAGGAAGATGTAAAACGCGGTCCGAGTGGAGACACTTCGAACTGGCTAGGGGATCCGGACCGCCTTTCCGTCCAGCGCGCTATTGGCGAGTTGCGTGCCGGACGTCCAGTCAAACTGCTTGGCCGGAGCGGCGACAATCAGATTGTCGCGGCAGCAGAGATGCTGGGCGGTGAACGGGTAGCGGCTTGGCATGCGACAACAGGAGGGGCAGTCGGCCTTATTCTTCCTGCGCCGCGGCTGTTGCACCTGGGCTTTGTTGCCAAAGGCCCGTCCCGCATAGAGCTTACCGGCCTGACCGATGACGAAGTAGATGCGATGCTGCTGGCCGTTGGGCCTACGGTGCCCGTCGTTCCGTTGCGACCCGCTTCAGAGGTCGAAGCTGCAGCCCTGGAATTGGTGAAGCGCGCCTACCTGCTTCCGGCCGCTTTCGTCCTACCGGCCGATGCAATGACCAATCCCGCGATGATTGAAGTTGCCGCCACAGCGGTAGAGGGCTTTCATGAACTTGCGGCGCGCGATCTTTCCATCGCCGCGCGCACTCGCGTGCCGTTGGCCGATACAGCCGATGCCGAGTTTGTGGTCTTTCGCGGCGGCGACGGCCTGCATGACCAACTCGCAATTGTTGTCGGTCAACCCGATCCGGACAAACCGGCTCTTACGCGCCTTCATTCCGCATGCCTGACCGGCGATTTATTCGGCAGCTTGAAGTGCGATTGCGGCGATCAGCTGCGCCTTGCGATAAGTGAAATCGCAAGTGAAGGCGCTGGCGTTCTCCTGTATCTCGACCAAGAAGGACGCGGCATTGGCCTGTTGAACAAAATGCGCGCCTATGGCCTACAGGAGCTTGGCCACGATACTGTCGATGCAGATGCTGTATTGGGTTATGGCCCGGACGAAAGGCGTTACGAAGTAGCGGGTGCAATGCTGGCATTGCTCGGATTCAAAAAAATCGTCTTGATGACAAATAACCCCGGCAAGATTACAGCGCTGGAAAGTTTCGGTGTAGATGTCGTTGGCCATCGGCGATTGATCGGCCCAGTCAATCCGCACAATCATAACTACTTGACCACCAAAGCAGAACGCGCCGGACACATGCTCGGCGAAATTATTCGGCAGAGCGGGCGCAAATAGTTAGTCCGCGGCCGGCCACTTCGCGGCTGCCAACTCTGCCAGCAATTCGCACAGCCGCTGCGCCGCGTGGTCGACCATAGCCTCTCCAAGGGCTGCATCTGCAAGATCGGGGCGACCAATCCACCCGCCATGTGCGAGGTCGTCAATTTTCCACCCCCAGTTCACCGGCCCCTTCGGAAAAAGACTGGCCGCCGGTGGGAATGGAGGATTTGCAGCAGCCGCATCTCGTTTGACGAGATCCGGCGCAAGATGCAGCAGGATGGATGTTTCCATCCACCCGCCATGAACATCTTCTTGCACGGAACTCGGCGGCGTTAGTGCTTCCGGCAAGCCAAAATCCAGCCAATGGACACTCGCGGCCAGCATGTCGAACTCGGTGCGAAGTTTGAGTGCAGCAATATTGCCAAGTGCGATATTGCCGCCGTGGGCATTAAACAGCAAAACTCGGCGCACACCACTGAGCGCCAACCCCTCGCCGATCGAAACAATCTGCGCAATGAGAAGTTCGGGCTCGACGGAAAGCGTTCCCGCGCGGTCCGCATGTTCCGATGACGCACCAAGCCAAAGAGACGGTAAGCAGTAAATTGGGGTCTTCGTCGTATCCAACTCTGCGGCGCGATCCAGAAGCCCCTCAACAATTAGACCATCGGTGGCGAACGGGAGATGAGGACCATGAGTTTCCATCGCCGCAAGCGGGACGATTGCAATGCTGTTCGCGGCGACACTATCCGCCTGATTGAGATGACCATAAGAGATAAACACGCGACCGCTCCTTTAAGGATCAATGGGCACGGTAGCCTGAGCGCCACCTGGCGTAAATGACTCTAAAATCTGCTGACGCATAGCGTCCATTCGCCAGACGGGACTGGTCTTGCCTGGAGTCATGCCGGCCGTCCACCGCCAGTCCTTGATCGCGTCAAATATATCAGGATCGCCGGCAATGATATGCACCGGCACGTCATAGGACGCCTGATTACCACTGACGACAGGGACGGGCTGATGATCGCCGATGATGATCACCACCGTGTCCTCTTTCACAACTTCGGTGATAAAAGACCGTAGCGTCTTCAATTCGTACATGATGGCTTGCGCGTAGTTCGCCCGCATCTGATCACTATCTGCTAAATTGGTAGAGGCGCGAGGGTGTCTTGCCTCAAAAAATACATCTCCATTTTTCACATCCTCCCACGCGACGATCTTCGGCAACGGCGTCCAGGGAAGATGGCTGGAGACCAACGCGATCTCCGCCATCACCGGCGGGCGATCACTCGACGCAAGCTCGCGGTCATGGAAAGTAGAAAGCGTGTACTGATCGGGCATGGTCATGTAATCGAAGCGTGGGCCCGCGTAATCCAGATCCCGCGCACTATAGATTTTCTCGTACCCAAAATATTTTCCCTCGGGCCACGGAAATGCGATTTGCGGCATGACTCCGAACGTACGCCAACCAGCGCGCACAAAGTCATGAATGAGGGTTTTGCGCTCGCTGACAAATAGGCTTTCGTAGCGGCGCTGGTTATCGACCCACAGCCCGGTGACGAACGTGCTATGCGCAAGCCAGCTTTGACCGCCGAATGTAGGTGAGGTTATCCAGGCGCTTTGAGCGGCAAATCCGCGCGCGCCCAAGGCTGCTTCAAATTCATCAAGGACGGGCTGGACCGACTCCGAAATGACGGGATTGTCGAGCGCGGTACGCCCGTAAGCTTCGACAAAGATTATCAGAACGTCAGAACCATTCAGCTTGGCGAAAAGATCCTCGCTCGGTATGTCGGCATAGGTGCCCACAGCAAGCTCTGCGCGAAACGCTGCGTCATACTGCAACCCTTCGACCACCGAGCGAGCGCGCTCACGCGCAAACCGGCTGGTATCCCAACTTGTTACGGTCCACCATGACTGGTTGATTTTAAAGTCGGCCAAGGGGATCGCCGCGAGAAGGGCGACGCCAGTCACGACTCCGGTCGCGCGCAGTGTTAAAGGCGAATGCGCCGGCCGCAACGCACCGACCGCAAACCAAAGCAGCGCAGCGACTGCCGTCACAACGATCACCATAGCGATGATCGCGCCGAGGGCCGCCCACATCCCCTGCCCGGCGGCGATTGTGTCCACGGCAGTTGAAATAAGACCGGGATCAACAAGAATATTAAATGGCCTCGCGTACCCTTCAAATGTAACCAGATTGGCAATTTTCAGAACGACAACGACGGTCAGAACCGCAGCGCTAATTGCACGCAACCAGAGCAGGGCGCGGGTGGAGATAGCCGCCATCACTAGCATCAACAACGGCAATTCAATCGGTAATCTTATGAAGGAGTACGAAACGAGGTTGCCGGGCCAGTCGGGCAGTACCAACACAAAATACAAAAATGCGAGCGCCGCGATGTACCTGAGCCACGAGGTCATCGCGCATTCTCCCGCTTTCGTGCGAGCCATAGAGTATCAATCCCAAAAGAATACACGAGCAAGACCAGAGCGATGCCGGCAGCAATGGTGCTTATGGGCGGCATAATGATCGGCGCCAGGAGCGCCGCAAGAACACCACCCTGAATGCCCGATATAATTTTACGTCGCCAGGACGGTGGTAAATTACCAGCTAACGCCGGCCATAAGATTGACCCCGCAACAAAAAGATAGCGAAGCAATCCACTTAACAAAATCCACCACCCCGCTTTCGCAAGAGCAAACGCGACGATGGACAGCACTAGTATTTGGAGCGCGTCTACTTCCATATCAAACCGGGAGCCAAACCGAGAGGTCATCCCTTCGCGGCGGGCTACCGGACCGTCCAGACCATCAAGAATCAAGCCGACAACCGCAACAATGAGAAGGCACCATGCGATAAGCGGCGAGACCTGGGCGGACGCAATAGTGATCTCGACCGCCAAACCTGCCAGGAGACAGGTAATGATCAACCGCCCCAGCGTGATGAGGTTCGCGGCCCCAAACCGGGCATGCGGATGATAGGGCCTGATACGAACCACGATTACGGCGGCGGCGGGCACATAAACTGCAATAGCACTGAGGATGAAGAATCTATCGAATCCCGTGAGCGCGGCGGTGCCGGATGCCAAGGCCAGCAACACAAACCCGCCAAGGCCGGTTGCCACGACCGCAGACCGAACAAGGCTTTGACGCGTATGCGCATCTTGAGATGAGAGATCCATAACCCAATATACCCAAACCAAAGGGATGACGTATCATGGGCATACAATGAGGTCCAAATTGGACGAAATGATTTTGAGACAGGAGGTCTAGATGTTCTTCACCAAGACACGCATGCCCGACGCCAAGGATGCGCCCGCAGGCCGCTCTGAACCCATGCCGGTCCCTAAAACTCATTTTGTGAACGGAAATCGTTTGGCGGCACCGTTTCCGGAAGGCCTGGAAACCGCCATGTTCGGTCTGGGCTGTTTTTGGGGTGCGGAGAAACTATTCTGGCAGATACCGGGCGTGTATTCGACCCAGGTTGGCTATGCGGCCGGATATACACCCAACGCCACATACAGAGAGGTGTGTTCAGGTCTGACCGGGCACAACGAGGTGGTACGCGTGGTTTTCGATCCGTCAAAAGTGACGTTCGAAGCTTTGTTAAAGGCATTTTGGGAAGGTCACGACCCGACGCAAGGCATGCGCCAGGGCAATGATACCGGCACCCAGTACCGCTCAGGCATATATGTTTACAACAAGGCGCAAAAGACCGCCGCAGAGACGTCAAAGGCGCTTTATGAAAAAGCGCTAGGCCAGAGCGGTTATGGCACGATCACGACGGAAATCATCGAAGCGCCGGAGTTTTACTACGCCGAAGACTACCATCAGCAATATCTTGCGAAAAACCCCGGCGGCTATTGCGGCCTCGGCGGAACGCAAGTGGCGTGTCCCGCACTATCTACTGCAAAGTAACGGACGGATTGCACTTCCCTAGGATGCGCTACCAGTCGAGGATGGTTCCATCCTGAATGATCGGGCGATTAGCGTTTTCAAGCGTCATGCCATCAATGATTTTGATAAAGCTTGCAATGGCATCGGCAGCCGTGGTCTTGGCTCCGTCGTAACCCAATTCCGTCAGCATGTCGGTATCAACGGCGTTCGGAGCAATAAGTCCCACAACGATGCCTTCACTGCGCACCTGATTGCGAATCTTCTGCATGGCAAGGTTCATGGCCACTTTGCTCAGCCCGTAATAAAACCCGCCGCCCTCCGCAACCTCGACGTCACGCTCCGCCGGCTTGGCCTCTTTGCCCGGTACCGGCAGACCAGCCATTTTGCCATTCACGAAAAGACTGGAAATATTAAAGGTGCCCGCCGGACTGGTAAGGCTGATAATCTTTTTTTGTTTGCTTACAGCCACGTTCTCGCGAAAGGCTTCGGACACCGCCAGAACACCAAAGACGTTGACGGCCATGACGCGGGTGAATTCGTCTTTATCAGGTTCGGCGAACGAGCCACTGCCGAGAACGCCAGCGTTATTGATCAGTATATCGATGGGGGTGCTTTTATATTTCGCGGAAAGCCCCTTTAACTCAGCTTCATCGAGAACGTCGAGTTCTTCAATCACTACATTTTTATGTATCGCCGCAAGCGCCTTCAATTCAACGTCATCTTTGGGGCTACGCGCTGTCGCGATGACGGTATAGCCGCGTTCCGCATATTGTTTGGCGAACTGAAATCCCAGCCCCCGATTGGAGCCAGTGATCAGCACAGTATCGGCATGAGCTAAGCCGCTCAGACTAAAGCCTACTAAAAAAGCGGCTGCTGCGAGAACCCGTTTCATAAGCTGCCCTCTCTCGGCGTCTACCAAGGCATCACTGATCCGTCATAGTTATTGATTCCCTTAGCCGCAGTTGCGGGCGTAAGGGCCGCAATGACGCCAATCAATTTTGAAATGCTTTCTTCCGGCTCAATGGACGGCAGATTCATTTTCGCGAAAAATTGTTCGTTTACTTCCTCGAGCATATCGGTTTCCACTGTGCCCGGAGCCACAACGCCCACGGCGACCTCCTGTGCGCGCAGGTCAGCGCCAAGAGCGCGCATCGCCATATTCAAACCCGCCTTGCTGATGCGGTAATAGTAAGGTGCATTCGGCATGCCGCCGGCCCCGGTGATGGACCCCAGCCCGCTGGTCAGGGAAATAATCTTTTTGCCTTCGCTGGCAATCACGTTTTCTCGAAACGCTTCCGAAACGGCCAAAGCGCCAAATACGTTGACGTCCATGACTTGATGAAACCGTTTTTGACTGAAGTTGCCGAGAGACTGGTCCGGCCCGCCACCGAGAATACCCGCGTTATTGAGGAGCAGGTCGATGGGCTTGCCTTTGTATTTGGCGGCCAAAGCGTTGATCTCGTCCGTATCGGTTACGTCAAGTTTCTCTATGGTGACGTTCTTGTGCTTCGCCGCCAGGGCCTGAAGCTCTTCATCATCCGCCGGGCTGCGGGACGTGGCAATTACGTCCCAGCCTTTGGCCGCATACTGCGTGGCAAACTCAAGACCCAAACCCCGGTTAGAGCCTGTGATGAGAACAGTGGCGGCCTGCGCAGTGCCAACGGCGAAAAGTCCGGCCGCGAGTGCGGCCAGGGCTATCAAGCGCTTCATGGTGTCCCTCCCAAATAAGTCGATGCCGCGAATACTAGGGCAGCAACCCGTCGACAGAAACGGCAAAACGGTAACACGAGGCCGGTAGGCCAGTTACCAAGGCACCAATTACCAAGGCTCCAATTACCAAGGCATGGGCCTTCCATCGTAGTTATAGGGCTGATTACTGTTGGCCTGAGTCAGCATGGCAATGACTTTCATCATCCCGGTAACGGCATCGGCCGGATCTTGATCCTGGGCCG
>CAXBLG010000095.1:0-11003 GCA_963976395.1 uncultured Rhodospirillaceae bacterium | reverse complement strand
TGGTAACGCGACGACGACTCACGCAACGGTGTCAGACCCAAAAATCTCCAAACGCGCTCTTTCTCCTCTGCTGCAACAGGGGTTGAAATTTCTTGAAGTGGGTGATGCGCAGGGCGCTGAACTGCTTTTGGACACTTACTTAAATCGCTCTCCCGACGATGCAGACGGCCATAATTTGGCGGCGTTGGCCAAGCACGGACTCGGGCGCTTTGACGATGCCATACCCCATTTGCAACGTGCCCGGACGCTTGCGCCGCGCGAGCCCTTATTTGCCGTAAACCTTGCGGCCATTCTTGCCGATGCAGGGCGCGTCGAGGACGGCCTCGCGGCGATTGATGTTTTCCTGACCCACGTTCCAGGTCAAATTGATGCGCTCTTTCAACGGGCGCAAATTTTACAGCGGCTGCGGCGTATGGATGAAGCCGTTGCGGTGGCGCGTATGGCGGTGGCGTTTCATCCGGATTTAGCCAAAGCACATCACGTGCTTGGCGGTGCATTGTTAAAGAACGAGCAGGTCGATGACGCGGTTGCCGCCTTTGCCGTTGCCGTACGTCTTGATCCTGAGTCCGTCGATACCTGGATTAATTACGGCGTAGCCTTGAAGGAGGCGGGGGATCTCGCGGCCGCTGAAGAAAGCTATCGCCGTGCTTTGGAGTGCGCGCCGACCGATCCTGTCATTCACAATAATCTCGGGAATACGGTGAGCGCCCTCGGGCGAACAGAGGAGGCCGTTGGATGCTACCGCACCGCGGTTTCCTTGGACCCCGCTTATGCGGATGCCAAAGCGAATTTAGGGGTCGCTTTGCGAGATGCCGGCGATATGGACGAAGCCCTCGTGTTTTTAAGCGAGGCGATCAAGGACCACCCCGGCCATGCGGTGCTTTTGAATGCTTACGGCAACACGCTCCGACAGGCGGAGAGAACAGCCGAAGCTATTGTTATTCTCCATCAGGCATTGAAAATTTCACCGACTTATGCCGAGGCGCATAATAATTTAGGCCTGGCTTATGCCTTGGACCAGAAGATGGATCTGGCAGCCGAGCATTTGCGGCGCGCGGCCGAATTAAAACCGCATGCACCTATTATCAGCAACAACTACGGCGCGCTCATGCTGCGAATGTTCCGCTTCGACGAGGCGGTCAAGGCGCTGGCGAATGCGGTGGCCTATGATCCTGATTACGATGATGCTCTGATCAACCTTGGTGTGGCCCACTATATGTGCGGCGATGCGGACGATGCCATTTCCGCGTATCGCCGGGTGCTGGAACGCACGCCGGACAATGGTTTCGCCAGATACAGTTTGGGCGTGTCATATCTGGAAGATCAACGATTGGCCGAAGCAGAGACAGAAATCCGCTACGCCCTGGACTTGGATCCCGACAATGCGATGGCGCA
Source organism: uncultured Rhodospirillaceae bacterium (assembly GCA_963976395.1). Taxonomy (GTDB): domain Bacteria; phylum Pseudomonadota; class Alphaproteobacteria; order Rhodospirillales; family Rhodospirillaceae; genus UBA11612. The sequence continues at coordinate 9,608 of CAXBLG010000095.1, read as the reverse complement.
CAATACGCTCGGCGTGCTGCTGTTGGAGCAGCATTTTGTTGAGCAAGCACGAGCGGAAATGTGCCGGGCGGCAGACGTCAACACGCTTTCGGCGCCGGTTTTCTACAGTAATTATGCATTTTCAAGTCTCTATAGTCCGGATGTTTCGGATGCAGAGATTTTTGAAATTCATAAAGAGTTCGGGCGGCGGTTTGCAACGACCGAAACCGATACAAGCCGCCCTCATACAAATACACGTGAACCAGACCGTAAATTGCGTGTTGGCTATATGTCACCAGATTTCCGTGCGCATTCGGTCTCGTATTTCTTTGAGGCGATCATAGCCAGTCATGATCGCAGCAAATACGAGATCGTTTTGTATTCCGACACAACCCGCACGGATGCAGTAACAAAATCGATGCGCGCGGCGGCGGATGTTTGGGTCGAGTCCGGGGGGTTGACGAATGAGGCATTCGCCAATCGCATCGAAAAAGATCGCATCGATATACTGGTAAACCTAGGAGGGCACACATCCGGCAATCGTTTGCCGGTTTGTGCCTTGAAACCCGCGCCGGTTCAAATTGAGTATCTGGGATATCCAGAGACAAGCGGCGTGCCGGCGATGGATTACCGAATTACAGACGGGCGCGCGGATCCGGAGGGCGTAGCCGATGCGTGGAATACTGAAAAACTGGTGCGCTTGCCGCGATCTTTTCATTGCTATCGTGCCGGGAAGGCTCCGGACCCTGCGCCGGCTCCGCATGTGGCGGCCGGTCACATAACCTACGCGTCTTTCAATGTGCTGCCCAAGGTCACGGAGCCGGCCATTGAAGCCTGGTCCGAAATTCTAAAATCAGTGCCGGGCTCTAAGTTTTTCATGAAGTGTAAGCAACTGCGCGATTCACGGGTGCAGGATCGGATACGCGGGGATTTCGCGCGTCATGGCATAGCCCCTGAACGAATCGAAATGGCGTCCTTCGTTGCGTCGATAAAAGAGCACCTTGGCCGGTATGCCAGAATAGACCTCGCACTTGATACTTTTCCCTATAACGGCACCACCACGACTTGTGAGTCCCTTTATATGGGGGTTCCGGTTTTAACTCTGCGCGGGAGCAATCACCGCGGACGTGTCGGGGTGAGTTTGCTTCATGCGATGGGGCTGGCGGACGAGTTTGTTGCCGAGAACGTGGAAGACTATATTGCGCGCGCTGTAGCGTTGGGACGACAACCCCAGCGGCTCGCCGATATTCGAAGTGAACTACGGCCTCGTATGGAAAGCTCGCCGCTGCGTGATGAAATCGGATTTACGCGCGATTTAGAGTCTGCCTATCGCGATCTTTGGCGGCAATGGTGTGCGGGACCGGCCTCGTTCGGATTCAAAGCGCCGCCACTTCTGCGACCTGAAGACTCGATTCAGGGCGTATTGGTGAAAACTCTGTAACGAAATTCTGCGAGATGGTTACAAAAACACGTCATTTTCTGTGCGTGAGGGGCGGTTTATTTGAACCACTCTGGGGTGCTCAAAAAAAAGTGTAACGAGGTGCTAAATAGCTGATTTGTTGGTTGATTCTAGGTCCTGGCGCTCTTATCGTCCGCGCGGCGTTTTTTGGAATATTTCACTAATTCGCGTTTGCGCGCGGAGATTAATTTTTTAGGAGTGTTAGATGAAGTTTGGTTTTGTTTTAGCGACCTGTTTCGTTGTGATGTTTTCTGTGACGGCTCCATCTATCGCGGAAGCAGCCAACTATGCTGCGATCTGTAAAAGCGTCCGACTCAAGTCGAGCGAGCGTAAGGAATGCCGTGCACGTATGAAAGAGGCCGCGTCCGAAGAAGAGCGCGCCATGATTTTCAAAGAGTACGATCTGAGAACGATCGGCCTTGATATCAACGGCGAGCCTTTGAAGAAGTAAACAGCCTTAGTGCTCTAATCTCTTCACTCAAAACAATGAGTGATAAAACGCCGGCGAATAGTATCGCCGGCGTTTTACGTTGTGGGCGGCTATGGTCCAGTCCCGCAGATTGATGCATAAGATGGTTGGGATTTTTGCCGAACCGCGTCATTCTTATGCTCAGACATGGATAAGCGCCTTTCTCTTGCCCTGAAGTATTACGACGCCAAGCTCATTGACGACGCGTGGGCGGCGGTGTGCGAGCTTATGGCCGAGCCTCATCCGTCACGTGAAACGATGCATCTCGCTGCGGCGCTGCGATTTGAGACCGGAGCATTTGAAGATGCCTTGATGATCGCAGAACGGCTGATTGCCCAGAGTCCGGAGTCAGTTGACGGGTGGGTGGTGAAAGGCCAAGCACTGATGGCCACCGGCCAGCCGAAAGAAGCCGGGGCGCTTTTTATGAATGCGTGCGAACGGGAACCGCAGAACGCCGATGCTCAGTTTAATCTGGGGCGGTTGCATCACGATGCCGGGCGGCTGAAAGAAGCCGAGGAGGCCTATCGCATAGCGGTGTCCGCCAGAGAGACGTTTGTCGACGCATGGAATAATCTCGGGAATGTGCAGGACGAAGCTGGGCGCCCCAAGGAGGCGCGGGCCTCTTTCCGTAAAGCGATTGCACAGCAAGCCGATTTTTCACCGGCCCACAACAATCTGGGCGCGTCACTTGCGGGGCAAGGTTGTTATGTGGCTGCGGCAGCGTCTTATACGCGCGCCATCGAGGCGGACCCCTCTAACTTATCGGCACGCGTAAACTTAGGTGTGGCGCTGCTTGAGCAAGGGGACGTAAACGCGGCCATATCAACCTTCGACGCAGTGCTAGCCGCCGCACCCGACGATGAAAGCGCCGCGCATAACCGGCTGTATGCTGCCGTTTATAGAGAAGACGCTCCAGAAAACCTTATGACGGCGCACAGGGCCTGGGCGCAACGACGACCGGCCGGTGAGCGTCTGATACCCGATGATCCGCGTCCCGAGCGTCGGCTCCGCGTCGGCTATATCTCTCCGGACTTTAGACGTCACTCGGTCAGTTATTTCGTTGAGCCGCTGCTGGCTGGGCATAACCCCGATACTGTCGAAGTGTTCTGCTATAGCGATGTCGCGCAGCCGGACGTCGTTACGGCCCGGCTTAAAGGCCGCGTGCACCATTGGCGCAATGTTTGCGGGCAGACCAACGGTAAGGTGCGCGATCTGATCCGCGCCGACAACATTGATATTCTTGTGGATTTGGCGGGGCACACGACCGGCAACCGGCTGTCTGTATTCTCGCAAAGAGCTGCGCCACTGCAAGTGACGGGCCTCGGATATCCGGCAACGACTGGCTTGGCGAATATGGACTACAGGCTTTGTGACAGGGTAAGCGACCCGGACCCGACCGCTGACGCTTGGGCCCGCGAAACACTAATTCGGCTGCCAGATGGTCTGCACTGTTTTCAGCCGTCACGGGACGCTCCCAAGCCCGGCCCTTCACTTGCCTTGAAAAACGGATTTGTGACGTTTGGTTCGTTCAACAAGCTTGCAAAAATATCACCTCTGACGGTGACAATGTGGGCGGATGTCCTTCGCGCGCTGCCCACGGCCCGGTTGGTGCTGAAATCAAAGGCCCTGGCGGAAGAGGTTACGTGCGCCAAAGTCCGAGAGATGTTTGCCGAGCAGGGCGTTGTCGCGGACCGGCTGGACCTCATGGGTTGGGAGAGCGGCGATGAAGGGCATATGCGCCTCTACGAGCGTATTGACGTCGCCCTCGATACTTTTCCCTATAACGGTACTACGACCACCTGCGAAGCCCTATGGATGGGTGTGCCGGTGATTACGCTCGCAGGCAAGGGGCATGCGGCCAGGGTCGGGGCGAGCTTGCTCACCCAATTGGGCCGTGACGATTGGATTGTTTTAAATGCCGCAGACTATGTTGTATGCGCCGAGAAATTGGCGGCCGATATATCTGGCCTGCAAGACATGCGCGGGGCTCTCCGCAGTCAAATGGCCGCGTCGTCACTTTGCGATGGGCCTAGATACGCGAAATCTGTTGAAGCCGCTTACCGCCGCATTTGGGAAGAACTTTGTGCCACGTCGGACCGAAAATAAGCATCTAAGCTTTGGCGACCTAGATGTAGTTGATCAGGCTGAGTTGTGTGATTCGGGACAAGGACGCAAAGGAAATCTCCAGAGCTTGCGCTTCTGTTTGCAGCCTCACTGCGGCTTCCGTGGTATCGGCCTTCTCCAAATCGTTCTGTCGCCCTTCCAGGAATGCCAAGAATTGCGTTTGAACATTCTTGGCATCATCTAGCGCTTTCAAATTGTTGGCTATGCGGTCCTGCACGGATTGAAGGTCGCTTTTCTCTTCGGTGGTCTGAAGTGAGGAGTGTTCGATGGCGTCATTCAATATTGCCAGCGCTTCCTCGACGCGCGGTTGATTGTTGATCAGATCGCCCTGGGCGATGATACCGAACGCTCGCACCATTTTTTCAAAGGCGGGATCCAACCCTGTCACACTCAATTGGATGGATTGCGTGTCGCTGATCCGCTGAGTCGTGGTTAAGGACGTTCCGGTCATGAACGACTTAGATTCAAGCTTAATGGTCTCACCTGAGCCCGTGACCGGAATCTGATTGTCTGTGAATAAAATGTCACCGGTGACAATGTCCGGGGTTGCACCGTTCAATGTGTAACCTGCAGCGACTAGGTCCGCGTTACTTGGCCAAGTGATCGTGTAAGCGCCGTTGTTGCCGGCGGCCGAGCCGGTGAGGGCCAGGGCCGTGCCATTAGGCGGTGCAAGCTTGATCTCCACGCCGTTCGCGGCGACTTCCGTACCGGCGTTGACGGTTTGGTCCAAAGTGATGGTGTTGCCGTCAGGCGAGACAGCGGTGATGGTGTACACGCCGTTGTTGTCCAGAGCCCCGGTTCCGCCCTGTGCAACCGCAGTGTTGTTGAGTAAAAAAGTTTGGCCGACTTGCAGGCTGCGGAAGGCACCGGGCGTTGCCGCTGATATCTTGCCGTTGTCACCGACGTTACTGAAGATCAGATTGCCAGTGGCGGTCTGGTCAATGGTTTGGGTGACGAAGTCGTTCGCTGAGCCGCCGGTGACTTCAGTCACGTCGTTACTGCCAATGGTCACATTGGAATACGTAGCAGCGACCCCAGAGAACGAAATATCGACGAGATTGGCGACCCTGGTTGACGGGAATACCGTGCTGGTCCCGTCGTAGAAATTCTGGAATTCATCCAAGCTGTTGTACGGCAAGCTGAGTGGAGGCTGGTCCGACTTGGCGCCACCGAAAATGTATTTTCCGCCGACCTGCTGACTAAGAAAATACTGCAGTTGGCTGAAGGCATTGAAAACCTTGTTTTGAAGGTCTTTAACGGCTGAGGTGTTTTCAGAATTCTGAGCCGACAGATCGCGGCTCGAGAACTGAAGCAATTCGCTGCGGATGAGGCGCGCGGTATCGTCGATGCCTTCAGCCGAGGTCAATTGAGTTTTGAGCGTGGTTTCGATCAAGCTGTTGTTGGAAACATACCGCTCCAAACGGCTGCGTTCGTTCTCGACGTTGAGTAACTGGAAAGTGTCCGATCCAATGCCGAGGTAGTCCTGAGCTTTGAACCCCGTGGCGAGCTGGGTGTTGTAGTCGGCGACCCGGTTTTGCTGCTCCAGCATACGGGTGACGAGCACCTGATTCTGAGTTGCTGTGGCGATACGCGTAACCATATTACTCTCCAATCATCCAATCGTTAACGGATGATGTTGTTAAGAATGTCAAACAATTGCTGTGTCGTTGAAATTACCTTGGCGGATGCGGCGTAAGTCTGCTGAAAGATGATCAGGTTCGACATTTCCTCATCTAGGTTCACGCCTGAAGCTTGAGCTGATTTCAGATCGAGCGCACCTTTCAAATCTTCTTGAAGCTTCAAGTTGGTTTGAGCCGCTGCGGCTTCGGTCGAATTGCGTGAAATAATGGATGCGGCGTAGTCGGAAAAACTCACTGTGGTGCCGCTGAGTGAACCGGCGGGGTTGAACGCCGTCTTGCCCGACAGTAATTCCGCCATTTGTGATGCTATGGTGTTGTCGCCTTCGGCCAGCAGGTAAGTGCCGTCGAGCGGGTCCAACTGGACCGTGCCGCGACTAATGCGCGAGGCATCGTCGATCAGCGTTTGTTTTACGGCCAAATTCTGAGAAATGCCGTTGGAGGAGAACTTCAACCCCAGAGCGGTAATGGCATCGTTATTTTGCGTGAACGTCGAAAGAGTGATGGTCTCGCCGGCGGTGCTGAGTACGTTGGGCGATACAAACATGGCATCGCCGTCCACGATATCTGGCGTCGCGCCATTGAGGGTAAAACCCGCTCCGACGAGCTGGGCGTTGGTCGGCCATTTTACTGTGTAGTTGCCGTTGTTGCCGGCGGCGGAGCCTGATAACGCAATCGACGATCCGGACGCCGCGACCAAGTGAATTTCAACAGCCGAACTCGCCGCAGGTTCTGCGCCCGGCGCGGTAACGTTCTGGTCTAATGTAATGGTCGATCCGTCCGCAGACAGAGCGGTAATCGTATACACGCCGTTGTTGTCGAGGGCGCCGCCCTGGGCGATGGCAGAACCGTTGATCATGATTGTATCGCCGATCTTATAGTCGGCGAACGCCCCGGCCGTAGCCGCTGTCACAGTGCTGCCCCCGCCGACGTTGGCGAACGTCAAATCGCCGAAGTCGGTCTCGTCCAGGGTAGAGGTCACGAAGTCACCGGCGGCCCCGTCGATCTGGGTCACGCTTGTTCCGCCGATGGTTTGCGGAGCTTGGTAGGTGACGGCAACGCCGGCGAAGCTGGCTGCAGTCGGTGCGTCCTGGGTTACAACCAACTGTTCACCGAGAATATGTCGGATCCGCAAACGTTCACCGCTGCCTTCGGGAACCACTTCGGCTTCAATGCGGCCCTGAAGGTCCGTATTCGCATTAATTCTGTCCGCGATCTGCTGAAGTGAGTCGCCCGGGTTTACAACAACCTCGCCGCCGGTAAAGCCGGTGGGGCTGGTTTCATCGGCAAACGACAATGTGCGCGCGCTGGCGATGCCCAAGGTGTAATTGGCAGGCTTAAAGCCCGAGTCCCATAGTGACGGGTTCGGTGTGCTGACAAAATAGTCGTTAAGACCAAGGAAATTGGAAAACCCGGCGTAGTTCTGATCGATGTTGCCGTCGCCGTCGAGATCGACACCGGCCGTCACATCTTGCTGCGCACTGCCCTTGATCGCGGATTCTTGGTCCTGGAAGGCAACGCCGATGGTGTCGGTGCCAAGGTTGATGGCAAACCGGCCGTCGGCGTTTACGGCGACCGTGGCATTGACGAGCTGCGCATCCTGCGCGCGAATCCAGGTTTGCATCGATGACGCCAAGCTATCGATGTTTCCGCCGTTGCTGAAGTTTACGCCCGTGGTGTCGAGTATGCGGCTGGAGGCAATTTCGGCGCCGGCTGAATCATACAAAATGATGTTTGGCTCGGCCCCGGAAAATCTCACGGTTTGATCGGCAGAGGACATGAATGTCCGCGAGCCGGTGATGTTGTTGACAATAGTCGGATAGGACGTGCCGCGGTTATGTACCTTGTTGATTTCGCTTTGCATGCTGCGCGCAAGCTCGTCCAACTGGGCTTGCATGTCCGGCAGCGTGCGGTCACGCATGTCGACCAGGCCTTTGATTTTGCCGGAGCGAATAGTGGTGGTGATGTCTCGTACCCCGGCAAAAATGCCGTTGAAGTCGCCGCCGGCATAAGTCGCCCCGGGCGACACGACGCTGAGGGCGACGTGACTGGTTGCGACCGGCGAGCTATCCACCAAGGTGGTGCCATCACTGGTAAATACGGTGACAGAGCCGTTCGCGTTTTTGAAGTAACGCACGTCGAGCAGGTCGGATAGCTTATCAAGAGCTAAGTCACGCTTGTCTTCTAGATCCTCGGTCTGTCGCTGGCTGGCCAAGTTGAACGAGATTTGGTCATTGAGCGATGAGATGTTGGCCAGCAGGTTGCCCATCTGCTGAACCGCACCCTCGATCTCGCGATCTGCATTTAAGCGCAGGGTCTGCAACGTTTCGCTCATGGCCGCGAGATTTTCGGCCGCAGATCGCCCCGCCTGAACCGCCGATAATTGTTGAGATACCGACGTGGGGTCTGTCGAAAGCGTGGTGAACTCTTCTTGCAACCGGTTGATGCGGTTGGAAATGGAGCTGTTGGAGGCTGTGGTGCCGAAGGTGTCCTGGATGCGCTTGTAATAACTGTTCGAGGTGCCGAGCAGACCAACAGCACTGTGCTGCTTGCGCAAATCCCGCAACAAGTTCTGATCGACATTGTTGATAATGTCGCCAATCCGAACGCCTGCGCCTTGACCCGCGAGAACCACCGATTCCGCTACGAACTGTTTGCGGGTATATCCCTCGGTGTTGACGTTGGCGATGTTGTTGGAAATAACGTCCAACCCGGCTTGAGCGGTGCTCAAGCCAGAAACGGCAGACGTCAGAGCCAGATTCAACGACATTACATATTCTCCTGCGGCGCCTTAGCGCTCACATCGTTTGGTTATAGCTAACAGCAAGGTTCCGGCGCGTCAGACCGTATGCATTCATGGCGCCGTTGCTGGTGTAGGCTGCGGCTTTCTTTTCCTGCCGATCCCGCACTGCATTCGTGACAGCTTTGAAAAACATGTTGATGGACTCAATGTTGGCTTTCAGCAGACTGGCGTTTTCTTGCATCAAATCGCCCAGCCGCATTGAGGCCTGGGCCATCGCGTTTCTCTTTGCGGGGTCCAGCGCTTTTATCTGCGAAGGATCGCGGTGAATGGCATTCATGTGACCTTGATAAAGTCGGGCCAGTTGTTCCTTGCGTTCCGTCAGAGCCTTGACGTCGTCATTCCGGTGACGTTTCAGGGCAGCGTTTTCTTTGGTCAAAAGGTCACAAAGCTGGCGGATGATCTGAAAGATATCCTCGACCTTACCCGCGCCCGGGCCTTTAGAGGCGGCGCCCGGCGCTCTGGCCGACGCAGGCCTGGCCTGACTTGGGGCTGAGGGCGGTACGGGGCGCCGAGGCGCATCATTTCGCATCATGTTCATGGGGACCGTTCCTATTCTTCGCGCCGAATGAGGCTGCCCACGGCGGCTGCCGCGGCGGTCTCTTGAGACGGGCTTTCCGTATTGGTTAGAGCCGGTGCGGCATAAGCTTGCTGAGCGACCGTCCGCTGTTCTTGTGCTTGCAGCATGGCCGTCATCACATGATCGGCAATACCGAGCCGTCCTGTTTTGGCAACTTCTTTGCCGTATTCCTGGTTCAGCATGGACCGCCAAACCTCTTCACCTTGTCCACCCCCGAACATGGAATCAGATTCGATGCCTGCCATCATCTGCTCCATCATCTGCCCAACGAAAAAAGCTTCGAAGTCTTGCCCGGCCTGGCGAACTTTCTCCATGTTCGCGTTCTCGTGATGAGGGCCTTGACCGACTTGACCTATTTTTTGCACGGTCGAATTTTTCGCTGTGGCTTGCTTGTGCACACCAGCGAGGAAGACGTCTTGCGCGTTACCGATTTGTCCGAGAGCGTCCATCGAGCTTATCCGCCTTACATCACGTCTATTTCGGCCTGCAGAGCGCCTGCGGCCTTAACAGCTTGCAGTATTGAAATCATGTCGCGCGGGCCGATGCCCAGTGCATTCAAA
>CAXBLG010000094.1:0-11295 GCA_963976395.1 uncultured Rhodospirillaceae bacterium | reverse complement strand
AGCAGAAAATCCGAACCTGCCGCCCCGATCGAGACTCCGCCGCCAATGCTAGTCGCTAAAATGTAAGCCTTGGCCCAATCGAGTTCATCATCGGTTGCCAAGTCAGGTCGCGCAGAATGCCACTGCATGCGCTCTTGTGGGCTGTCCCACTTGATATTCACCTCCGGCATTTCCGGCGACGTTATGTCCGGCGCGCGCATAGATGGCGATTCAGGCCTTGCGATAGGTAAATCACCCGACAAATGTACGCCGCGCGACATCAAGTCCCGGGCCGCTTCGCGCGGTCCATTCCATGTTGGCATTAAATATCTCCTGATTTCCGCGAGTCTTTAGGCCTGCGCCTGCTGCTCGGCCTGCATTTTGGCTGTTCTCAAATCCAAATCGGTCTTGGCTTTCAGCAGGGCGATTTCGCGATCGAGGGCAAGGCGCGCGAGTTGCTTTTCACGCTCCAGAGTCAAGTCCGCCTCGGCGCGTTCTTTCTTCAACTGCATTTCGGCGGCCGCGCGCTGTTGCTCCAGTCCGATCATGGCCGCCAGTTGTGCCTGCGCGGGATCTTGAAGCGGCGGTGCAGGTGGTTGCGGCGGCGCGGGGGATTGGGTCGGCACTTGATCCGGGTCGCCGAAATACGGCGCGACCGATTTCAGCCCGGCCCACTGCACCAGTTTGGCCAAAGTGTTGTAGAGGTTCTTCGGCGTCACCATGCCCATGCCGCCGTTCGCCAGCGCTTCTTTTTGCAAGTTCAATATTTGGCTGAGGTAACCGATCTGCTGATCGCGGCTGCCGTGGCCGAGGCCCACCTCCACGGTCACATCCATTTCCGGGTTCCAGCGCGCCGGCGCCATCGGCACCCATTGATTGCGCAAGCGCACCACCCGTGCCTTATCCTGATGCGTAATCAGCAAACGCAGCAATCCGCGAAATAAATCGCGCACGCCGGTCTCGGCAAAAATACGCGCGATCAATTCAATGCGCTGGTTCGCCGCCGCGCTCATCTGGTTCACGCCGGTCGCGGTTTGGTTGCTCAGCGCCTCGGCATCGATCCCGGTCACCGCCGGCGAAACACCCGTGCGGCCCGCGCGCACCTTGTCCACATACTCCAGCATGGGGAAACTGGCTGCCGCCGCATGGGGCACCGCCAGTTCGCGCACCGCGCCTTCCTGTTTCGCGCGAATAATTCCGCCCACCCGCGCGTTCAGCACATCGTCCAGACCGCCCTTTTCCAAACGGCTGACGATCACTTCGCGCTGCGGATTGTTGGTAAGATAAAGATTGTCCAGCATTTGCCGCCACAGCACGCTTTTGATGCGCTGCAAGTCCATCACCAGATCGGCAACCGACAGACCAAAGAACTTGTGCGGCATCGGCACCGGGCACAGCGCCGCGAAAGGCACATGATCTATCGGCTCTTTATCCAGAAGCACTCCGCCGTCCGCGCCGGCAAGCGTGACTTTCATCAACTCGGCAATGCCGTCGCCGTCCGCATCCACCTTGATATAGGCTTCCACCACCTCAACGGTTTGCATCATCGGGTCGCGCGATTCACCGGACGGCAACTCGTCGCCGTCCCAGCGCGCGAGTTCCTCCTCGCTGTCGTCCGTTTCAACGAAGGTCGGCAGATCCTCAACCACCGCGCGGCTGTATCCTGCGGCAATCAACTCCGAGCGCGTCTTGTAAACCCGGTGGCCGACAAACGCGGCATCTTCCATCGACCGCGCCCGGCGCGAGATCAAAAATTCCTCCGGCGGAACCGGCTCAATCCGCACCCGCCCGTCGCGGCGCGTGCGTTTGATGGTCACATCATGGGAAATCACCGCTGCACCCGCGCCGTTGCTGGCAATCACGCCCTCTTGTGTGGAGTGTTCCAGCACTTCCACATCCGGGTCAGCGGCCAGCGCCACGAATTCCGGCTCCGACAATCCGGCATAGGATTCCTTGGCCGTGCTTTCGCGCTCCTCCCACCAGTACTTCACAATACCGTTCTTTTGGATCAAAGCGTCCTTGAACCAGGTGTAGAGAATCAAAAACCCCTTGTTCTCTTTCGCAAACACATGGTTCACGTAGTCCGAGGCCTGGGCGGCGAAGGCTTCGTCCTCCGGTCCCACAGGCTCGAAGCGCACCACGTCGTCACCGGCCGCGAACACACGCAGCAAGGACGGCAAAATCCATTCCACCGTATCGGCCACGTCGCGCGAGACGACCTTCGAGCGCCCCTCCCGTTCATCGCCGAACGGCTCGCCCATATAATAGCGCAGGGCATCCGCCCGCTCTTCCGCGAGGTCGGAATCCGTGCCGAGATAGCCGAGCGCATCGCGCACCTCGGCTGTTACCACCGCGTGCAATTCGCGATCGTTCAGGGTTTTGCGAGTCATGATAAATAAGGTCCGTGAGTTGAGTAAAATTGGGCCGTGCCAGCCGGTTCAGCTTGTCGCAGGCCGGCAAGAGGCGTATGATGGCAGGATGATAAACACTCTCGTTAAACGTGTGTTCCCCAAGTCTGCATTTTCGCTCTTCGCTGCGGGGATGTTTCTTCTCGCCGCATGCCAATCGGCGCAATCAGCGCCCACCGAACATAGTGCGGACGTCTCCGACGTCGGCGTGCGGCTAACCGAAACAATATCAAAAGCAGAAAGCGGTGACCCCGAAGCGCAATACAAGCTAGGCGAGATGTATCTGTCGGGCGTTGTAGCCGGAGACAAGGCCCTCCTCCTAAAAAGCGCACGAAAGGCCGAGGACTGGTTTCTAAAATCGGCCGCCGGCGATTACGAAAAAGGATACTACGGAGTTGCCTGCGCAATTTACAGTTCAGGCCGGCCCGATCGCTACGGCGAAGCGTTGACCTTCATGCGAACAGCCGCCAACCGCGGCAATATCACGGCCATGGCCGAAGTCGCGAAATATCATTCAAACGGTGCTGGTACACAGAAAGATTCGGAACTTACGCTGCGATGGGTATTCAGAGCAATGCAGGCAAGTTTTGCATTATCGGAACAAGACTCATTTCTAACACAACACGAACTGGGAAACATAATGGTAGCCTTGATCAGCGACCGTTGCGGGCCATCTGTGTCACTTGGCGAGCTTCCGAGCAGCGGCCTCAGATTTCCCGGAGGGCCGAAAGACCCGATTCTATCGCCCTTCCAAAAGTGAAGACGTCACGTTTCTAAGGTGCACCTTTTGTATAGCGCCTTCCATATGGTGCCTACTTTCCCCTCCTCGCGTGCTAGAACGGTGTCATATGCTATTCTCTGATCTCGTTCCCGTTCCAACGCCTCACGATCCGCATTAGAGAGTACACCCCGAAATCCCTCGTCGATTTTATTTATGCGCTCAATGTTGACTGTCTTTGCCGCACGAAGCTGATCTAAGCGCTGCGCAAGCTCTTTAATTTCGATCATGTCAGTCGGAATGCAGCCTTCTGTTCGTTCCGGGGCGTCCCAGTTTTCTAACGGAGTCCACTCCTTCTCTTCTTTCTCCTGCGCCTCAAACAACGGCGTCAGTATCCGCGCCGCCTCGCGCGGGTTTCGATAAACCGGCATCAAGTTCTCCTAATATCTAGGGATGCTCAGACGACCCAACCGTCACCGAAATTGAGATCGTCTGCTATGGCGTGAGTACAGCAAAATGGGGACCGGACTAATCAGTTCTCCTTGTCTCAAACGTGCAACGGGAATAGAATGGTAGAATGCCCGCGTATCTCTCTAAACGTGCAGTTAGTAACGCCGCACTTTCGGCACTTATGTTGTTTGCGCTCCTTCTTGCCGGCTGCCAGTCGTTGCCCGAAGCCGCGACCACTCAGCACGTAACGAGCTCTGAAATAACCCGAAATAAATCGGACGAGTTTGAGACCCGTAGAAAAGCTGAACGCTGTGCGCGCGCTGATGAAATAAGAAACGAAGTCGCCGAGATAAAACTAAAAGCCGAAGCGGGCGATGCAGAAGCCCTCTATAGACTGGGCACCTGGTACGATTTAGGAAACGAGGTTTGCGACGAAACGCTTGTGCCGAAAGATTTAAAACTCGCTGAGGAATGGTATCTAAAATCGGCGGCCGGCGGGTATGCACGGGGATACTATGGCGTCGGCTGCATTATGTATAAAACCGGCGGGCGTCGCAGAGCGCAAGAAGCGCTCTCCTTTCTGCAAACGGCGGCCGATCTTGGTGTGATTGATGCTAAAGCCCAAATAGCCAAATACTACTGGCATGGCTTGGTTTACGAGCAAGACTATGACTCTGCTCTTTCGTGGGTTTTGCACACCTTGGATTCCGTCAATCGAGAATACGACGATCATTTAGACAGGAGCATTGCTTTATCCTTTGTCCTTTTGGATTTTACTTCGGATCGATGCGGCCCTGCCCTTCCGCGACTTCCTGCGCCAAAGACTCCCAAACATCCGCCTGGTCTTCGCTTTTAGGAAAATCGATGAGTGCTGCGTTATGCACTGAGTTCAGCTTCATTCGGACACCGCCGCTCAAGCATATTTAGCTCTTCTCTCGCTTTTGAAATGTCGTGTGAATGTCCCGAGTCTTCTGCGGCTAGTTTCTCAATTTTGAATCTGATCTTTGCCTGCTCTCCATCTGTCGATACCGCATCCCAAACACCGGTTTGAGGGCGTTTAATTTCATTGAATCTCAGACGACCCAGTCGTCGCCGAAGTCGAGATCATCTGCGGCGTCCGGCTCTTCCACCGCATAACGCAGCATCATCACCGCGTAGCGGGTCGCGCTCATCAAATCATCGCATTCTTTAACGATCAGCCCGTTCTTGCGGTGATAGAGCCGAAACTCCTCCCACCATTCGTGCAGATGCTCGGCCACCTTGAATCGACCGGTTTTCATCCGGTCGAGCACGTGCAAGATTCCCGCTTCCACCCCCGTCGAACCGTCCGCGAACTGGGCGTGACCGTCTAGCATCGCAACGCCCTGCTCGCGGTAAAGCTCCGCGATCTGAACACCCGAGCCTTTATCGTGCTGCAACGCATCGGCGGGCCAGGCCACCGGGATCCAATCTCCCCGCGCCCGCAGCGCCGCCGCGTGCACAACCGGCGTCTGCTCCCGCAGTCTATAAGAATCATAAACGTGGACCGTGTCCGCATCCCGGTCCCAGGCCAGCCACACCGCCGCGGTGGGATGGTCCCAGCCGATATCCAGCCCGCAAAGGCGCGGCCAATGATCGGGAATCTCTAATGCTGGTTCCCTAATTTGCTCTTCGCTGATTGGGAACACCCGCCCCGACCCCATGATGGGTACGCCGCGCGCCCGCGCCTCCACTTCATGGGCCGGATAACTCGCGAGTATTCTCCGGCGCTGCGCTTCCGAAAAATGCGGAGCCTCTTCAATCGTCATCTGCACGACCGCCCGGTCGGCGTGATCACCAATCAAAAAGCGGTTCACAACATCGCTCATCCCCTTCAGCGGCGTGAACGTCATCCACACGAGGCCGTTCGTCGCATTGGTTCGGGTTAGCCCTTCCATATAAATATCGCTGGGCGGCTCTTCATCGAACCACACCCAATCGAGCGTTTCCCCCTGCCACTTCTCACGCCCCTTTTCATAGGACTTGAACGAAATGCGCGACGTGCCCCCCGACACATGGCGCACGGTAATACTGTCTGTCAGCTCGGCCGCAGAGCGTCCCGCCGTGGTCCGTTCGATCAACTCACCGGGTAATGCACCGGTGCCGCGCGCGCCGGGCCGTCCAAGTAACATGCGCTGCACATTGTCACGTGTGTTTTCGCCGGACACACTCGCGGCCCAGCCTACGGTGGGGCGTTCAAACCGGCGGCCCGTCCACCACGCGGGATACAGCCCGGTCGCGTGGATCGCCGCTTCAAAGCCGCCCGCCAGGGTTTTCCCCAACTGATTGCCGGCCATGAACAAGCGTTCGCGGTGCGCCGCGCCTGCAGTATGAAAGTCTGCCTGCTTGGGATAAGGCGCGTAGCGACTAAGACGTCTCGTTGTCAGACGCCGCACCTTCTCCGCCTTCAGCGTCATCTGCCCGGCCAGTAAGGGCCGCAATCTCTTTGTCGTGAGTTTCGATTTGAGCTTTGATTTGATCATCACTTAACTGCTCAATAGCTTGGCGCGTTCGCGGCTTGGGCTGATGCTCCTGCACCAACGTCCGGCCGAACTTCAAATATCCAAGAGGGTCTTTCTCACGCGCAGCGGCGGCGGCAGCTTGGCCGTGTTCAATCATGTCTTGCGCAACACCGGCTATAATCGCGCGGTCTAACTCCCGCGCGCTGGGCCGTCGGACAGCCTTCGGTATGAATTGTCCGTGTGCGCCGCGAGGCGGAGTCGCGCGTATTTTCCCATTCGCGCGTCCGCACGTTGGTTTTTCAGTCATAGTTTACGTCCAAGAAAACTAGGAAATGCCGGGGATAACCGGCTGTCAGAAAACTAAGTTAGGGGCATCTTGTGGCCTCTGAAAGAGACACCAGTTCAGGTACAATTTTGACTTCCCTGTATTGGTTGGTGTTCGTTTCCATATCGCGCTTAACAAGATTCACTGTTCCGGCAACCGAAATCCCTTTGGAATCTTCAGCAGCGGACGCAATTAAAAAGTCTCGAAGATCGCCAGATTCAGGCCCAAGAACTTCGTCTTCCTGATAGTAGGTCCACCCTTCTATGCCAATGCCCGCATGGACCTTATTCGCAGCATAGATCGACCACCACTCCGGGATATGGCACACAGATTTAAGAAGGCCTCCCTCGATATCTATTTCAAATGAGAAAATTCGCTCGTCGTGGCCTATTTCAAAATTAGCAATGCTGATTAACTGGTCCGCGGTCGCGGCAGCAGGCCGCATGGCCAAACACGCAACGCCGAAAGCTGCGATAAGAAGGGAGCGACCCAGAGTTCTTTTTATTTCCATAACCGCGCTAGGCTCCTGCAAAAGGATAAAGTTCCGCTCACAAAAACGAGCTCATATTGATGAGACTCCGAC
This sequence comes from uncultured Rhodospirillaceae bacterium, assembly GCA_963976395.1. Lineage (GTDB taxonomy): Bacteria > Pseudomonadota > Alphaproteobacteria > Rhodospirillales > Rhodospirillaceae > UBA11612. The sequence continues at coordinate 4,352 of CAXBLG010000094.1, read as the reverse complement.
TACAAGCATTTTACGAAATCGCATATCCTCTCAGGATGCGCTGGATCAACGAGAATATCATCTACCGACTCAATGCATCCATAGTGACGAAATCCATTGACGGCCTGATCACTATGAAACGGGCAAATTTCGAATACGCCATATACACGCGCTTGGAAGTCTTCAAAAATTCTGCCCAGAATTTCTGGATAGGTTTCGCCGACAATATTAAACTCTCGGGACCAGCCTGAAACTATCAGCGCAGTCCCACGGTTTGCGGTATTCAACAGCATTCCATGTGCGCGAAAACAAGGCCCCGTGATTCGCGGGTCCATCTTACACTGCACCGGCGGAGGCTCTTCCTCTGCTGCGCCGACACTGGGCGAAGCCCCGAGGAGCAGGATTGCCATAAACGTCATCAGGCTAAGCTTCATCTCTGATCCCACATGAACGTAAATTGTCCCGGCTTTTTTTCAGTGCCGTACATAATATCGTCCCTTGTGCGCCCGAGTATACCCGCTCTCGTCTTGTCGACGAAAAATCCTTCTGGCGGTGAACCGTCTAGGCTGGAATAAAAGTAGGTAGCTCCACGGGTCGGGTCTTTCACCTGCCCGTTAAGTATTCTCCGGGCCGTATGTAGAGCCTTTTCATATGCGGCCTTATTTCCGGGCTCAAGCGTCGCAGTGTTTTCAGACCTATCCCAAAGGTCTGTCGTTGTTCCGAAGGCGTTCTCTTGCATGATCACATCATGCAAATTCTTGCGGTCCTCAAACCCTTTACCGCCAATACGATTAACCGCCGTCCATCCCAACGCCTCATAAAGCGCCGGGGCATGTGCTTGCCCAGCAGCTTCCGAGAAAATCATGCGCGCTAGCAATTCCGCATCCCCGTCCTCAGATATATAGCCCGGGGGCGGGCCAACTCCGCTCTGCACCGAGGTCCCGGCGATATTTTCGCCCACTATTTCAGAAGCGTTAGGCTGGTCGATATCCAGACGAATACCACGCGCTAGGAGCGCACGCGCAGCATCGCGCGGTCCCTTGTACTTAGGCATTAAAGTTTCTCCGGTGATTGGATAGCGCGGCGATGCGATGTCGCCGCCACATAAAATGACCCGCCGTCGAAACGGCGGGCCAGTAATAGAGGAGAGGACCGATAACAATCCAAACAGGCCCTAAGCCTGTTGTGAAAACCTTACGCTGACGGGAAAATGTGTACCCCCCTCAAGCCCCAATTCTCACAGTTCGAATTATGTCAAATTATTATTGCTTATGTCAATAGCTTTTTTGCTCTTTTAAATACGCAGTAAGACTCCAAGGACTCTTGAAGGGCTGTAACGAGAAACGCTTTGCTCACACCGAAGACCGAGGCCACGCACGCTGGCCGCGTATTGTATTCGATAATGCGGCGCGCCAAATCTAAGCGCGATAGTTTGGGCATCCGCACCACAAGTGTTTTGGTTTCGCGGGCAGCCCAGGGCTTGTAGCGATCGGCCCATACGCTCGCTTCAAAATCACTCATACGACCAAAGGGAGATCGGGCGCTTTGGCGTCCTGGAGTGTGCCCGGTACCGTCCACCCTCATTTGAGGGAACATACCGCGCTGAAGCGCACGCCACATAACATACAACTCTCGTCCCGCAGCCTCTTGCTCGGCTGTCAGTTCCCCGGCTTCCAACATCGTAAGAAGCACATCGCGCTCTAATTTTGCCGCCGTTTGCGGCGTTGGTCCGATGTCTTGATTACGCCGCGGTCGGCCGCGACCGCAGACGGGCAATGCCCGAGTCGCGCCTGATCTCGCAGATATATGCGCCTGCGTCATTCCAAATCCTCCAATGTGATAGGTGCCAAAACCAGATATGGCGGCATCAACCCATCAGGGAACACAAGACTTTGCGTTAATGTGAAGCAGAGCACCGATGCGCATATTATTAATTATTTTTGCGCGATTATATTAGCAATTATAATCTCACTCTCTCCTTTTCTCAACGGTGCAGTTTTGAGCAAACACGAAAAAAGCCATGGACGGTAACGGACCGTTGGACCCAACGCGGGCCGGCGAAGTGTCCGCGCATCAGGAACAAACCCGCAAACTTGTTGGCGCGATGTTGACGCTCACGGGTTTATCCGCGACAGGTCTTGCCCGGGCGGCCGGACTCACCCCTTCTACGGTCAATAGAATCATGCACCGCGCCGTGCGCCACACGCTGAGTCAAAGCACCATGCTTGCACTCATGACCGAAACCTTCCTATGCCTTAAGGACAAACCTCTTCAATCCATAAACCAAACAGCGCTGGCCGACCTTGCCCCCGCGATTGCCGTCTATGAACTCGGCATGCTTGAGCACGCCCCCGACATTGCACCGATCATTCGCGCCGCTAAAGCCGCCGGCAAAGGTAAGTTTACAACCGTTCTTGCCCACGAGCAGGACTGCATTTCAGATTTGCCGGTTCTCATCGGCTCCACCCAGGGCATCGACGTGCTCGCCGGAGATTTTTCAAAGGCGCCCCTCAAAACCCAGCGCCCGCCATTTCTCATTGGTGACGAAAATGCGTTTGCCATTTTGATGCCCGATGAAACCATGACTCCCCGCTTCGATGTGGGCGACATGCTTTATGTCAGCCCCGCGCGCAGTCTTGAGGGAGATAACATCGACGTCGTGCTTGAACGTACAGGTGGCGGCTTCATCGTCGGCAGCCTCGCCGCAATTACCGCAAAGGCGGTGCGCCTTGCGCTGCTTTCACCCAAGACCCGCGAGTCCTTTGACCGGGATAAAGTTCGCGGCCTTTACCGCATCGTCGGAGTACAACGTCTCGGCAGTTAAATTAAGTAAGCCTGATTACGATGGGTTCCCGCAGGCTCCCGGGCCGCACTGCTGAATCATAACCGGCGCGGATTTGTAGCGAACAATATCGTCGAAGTGAGTCGTTCCGTTGACGCTGATGAAATCGCCGTAGGAATAAGTGGCATCGTCGTCAAAATTTTCTTCCTGCCCCAAGCCGCCTCCGGTTTGGGCGTAGCGATCTCCCGTCAATGTCCCGGTTCTATATTTGAGGGCCCGTGATTGATCGGGACCGCTACTGACTATGACGTAGGCTGCATTTGTCGTCGCAGCAAAAACACCATCGTTATCAGTGATCGTCACATTGCCGGCCGGATATGACGTGGTGGTGCACCGAGTCATTCCATTGGTGTCTTGCAGACCGGCTGCTGCGTTACATGGCGTGCCTGCCCCTACAAAATAGCGAATACGACTGTTCCAGCCGTCCGTGGCCTGCTCCTCGGAAAGACCCAGTGTTATCCAAGGAACCACGTAACTTAGGGTGCCGGTCACGCAACTATTGGCCGTGCAATTCCCAGCAACCAATCCGGCGGAATCGAGAGAACGCCCGAAATTCCCGGCCGCCGTCGAAGCAAGTGCACCGTTCGCCGGACACGGCAAACATCCGAACTGCTGAATATAGGATTGCAGCGCTTTTTCAACCAAGGCCATTCGCTTTAGCGTGGTCGAGGCGCGGCCACTGTCGAGCAATGGGTTGATAATAGCGAGACCGCCGGCGGCGATCAGGCCAATAACCACGAGCAGGATCGCGACTTCGATAAGCGTAAACCCACGATCTTTTAGCGGCATGAACAACTCCAGACGATGACTTCTGAGTGTACCCGTGATACCCGTCGCCGGTCCAGCATCTTGCCAAATGCGAACCCGAGCACGTTCTCCTATTTACGCACATAAGGCACACACAGCCCATGTCCGGTTCCAACGGCTGACGTCCTACATTAGGGTGAGCTTTATCTCAGATAGAACGGATGCCATGACCAATCAGCCCCCAACTCCCAATCTGTTCGCCTTCGACAATAGCTATGCGCGACTGCCGGACTCATTCTATGCCCGATTGCCGCCAACGCCGGTCGACAAGCCTCGGCTTATTCGCCTGAACGAGACGTTAGCGCGGCAGCTCAATCTTGATCCGGACAAGCTTGCCACCCCGGAGGGCATAGACGTTTTGGCCGGCAACCGTGTTGCGGACGGCAGTGAGCCTCTGGCGATGGCCTATGCTGGACATCAATTCGGATCATTTGTGCCGCAACTCGGTGACGGACGCGCCATTCTTCTGGGTGAGATTGTAGACCGGAACGGCATGCGCCGAGACATCCAACTGAAAGGCTCGGGGCCGACACCCTACTCTCGTCAAGGTGACGGACGGGCGGCCCTCGGCCCCGTGCTACGCGAATATATTGTTAGCGAAGCCATGGCAGCGCTCGGCGTTCCCACCACCCGCGCGCTTGCTGCTGTCCTGACAGGTGAAGCGGTCTGGCGCGAAACGCCTTTACCCGGCGCGGTTCTAACGCGGGTCGCGGCAAGTCATCTG
>CAXBLG010000093.1:0-11457 GCA_963976395.1 uncultured Rhodospirillaceae bacterium | reverse complement strand
TAATGCCGAGACGCTGTCGTTGGCTATATTCACAGTTACAATCAAAATATCCATGGATTGGGCAGGTGCGGCAAACTTCTTCCAATCTCTGCTTCAACGCTTGCCGAGCCCGATGCAAACGAACGCGAAGATTGGTTTCGGTGATTTTGAGTTCAGCAGCAGACACGGTGCGGGACTCGCCGACTAGATCCGCGCGCCATAGGACATCCGCATACTCTGGCTTCAGTGTTGGAAGAAGTTTGTATAGACACGTGCAGATGACGGAATCAAGCTCTGCGCTATCCTCGCCGACGACATGTGCGACTTCCAGATACTGGTAATTCGCCTCCGTTCGACGTTTTCTGCCTTGGGCGCGGTAGTAGTCGATCAGGGTGGTCTCGAGCACCCGGCGCATCCAGGCCCGCAGCTTGTCGGGGTCCCTAACATCGTCGATTCGGGATAGCACCTTTACGTAGAACTCATGCAGGACGTCAGCAGCTTCGTCCGCGTTTCCCATCCGGCGTGTGAGAAAGCGTAAAAAATCTCGATGAACCTCGACCAAGACGGCGCGCACAACGTCACTCGGGATGTCGGCTGAGTTGTTTATTGTCATATCGGTTCCCGCTCCTGTGCCAGTGCGGATGTCCCGCATAATTGGTCGAGGTTCATCATACCTGGACGACTGTAACGGATCGCCTCTAACCCCGTCTAATAGGGCTATAGGACTTGTAGAACGGATATTTTTAAAGTTCCACCTAGTTAGGAATCACATAAAGATGCAAACATCGCTTCTTTCCCCATTCCTGAAAAGATTGATCAAGCGAGGCTCCTTGGTCGCCATCTATCCCGATGGTCGATCAGAGCGGTACGGCGAGCAAGTTGGCGAGCCGATTTCCGTTCGCTTTCATTCGCGCACTGTTCTGTGGAGACTTCTTTACAATCCAGATCTTTATCTTGGTGAAGCCTACATGGACGGCACCCTCACTGTCGAGAATGACGATATCTATGGCTTCGTTGAACTTCTTCTGATCAATCTGTCGCAGCAATCCAATGCGTTGCATTATCATTGGTTGGCACGTTTTCGGCGGCTGTGGCGCGGCTTAGCACAATTCAACCCGATCGAACGCGCGCGCAAGAACGTCGTCCATCATTACGACCTATCGACAGATTTGTATGCGCTCTTTCTAGACAAAGATCGGCAATATTCCTGTGCGTACTTCCGTGGACCGGACGATGACATCGAGGCTGCACAGGATAATAAGAAAGCCCTCATTGCCGCGAAGCTTCTTCTCAAGCCTGGGCATCGCGTCCTCGATATCGGCTGCGGCTGGGGCGGACTCGGACTTTATTTCGCGCAGGCTCACCGGGCCCACGTCAGTGGCGTCACCTTGTCGCAAGAGCAGCATCAGATCGCGGAAGAGCGAGCCCGGAAAGAAGGATTTGCCGCCGAGGCCCACTTCCGTCTTCAAGATTATAGACAGGTCAGCGGCACTTTTGACCGAATAGTGTCAGTCGGCATGTTCGAACACGTAGGAGTGCCTCATTATCAAGAATTCTTTGCCGCTATTCATAGAATGCTTGATGAAAATGGTGTAGCGCTTCTACACACAATCGGGCGAGCCGATGGACCCGGCGCAAGCAATCCCTGGCTTGCAAAGTATATCTTTCCCGGCGGTTACAGTCCCGCCCTTTCTGAAATCACCACGGTCATTGAACAATCGGGACTGTACATCACCGATATTGAAATATGGCGCCTTCACTATGCAGAAACGCTGAGGGTGTGGCGTGAACGGTTCGAGGCTCATCTAGATCAAGTACGTAAGATTTATGATGAGCGGTTTTGCCGCATGTGGCGATATTATCTCGTCATAAGCGAACTGGCGTTTCGCCATAACGGTCATGTCGTCTTCCAGATTCAGCTCGCTAAAAAGCAAAACGCCGTGCCTCTGACACGAGATTACCTAGCGGAAATTTCGTCGCCGGAAGAATTCAGCCTAAACGCCGCCCAGTAGAGCCAATCCGGAGGCCCGCAAATGAGTAAAGCTAAGGGTAAATCGAAAAAGGACTCCAAAAACACTGGGTACAAGAATACCCTTCGGCACCTACAGGTAGAATTGGTTAAACTCCAAAGACATTTGATTAAGAATGACCTGAAAATCCTTGTACTATTCGAGGGGCGCGACGCCGCCGGAAAAGATGGCGTCATCAAACGCGTGATCCAGCATTTAAGCCCGCGTGAGACACGCGTGGTCGCGCTTGGCAAGCCATCGGATCAGGACCGCAATTCTTGGTATTTACAGCGCTACGTACCTCATTTGCCAACTGCACAGGAAATGGTTCTCATGAATCGCAGTTGGTATAACCGCGCTGGCGTCGAGCGTGTCATGGGGTATTGCAGTGATGCCGAATTCGAGGAGTTCATGGCTTCGGTGCTGCCATTCGAGCATATGCTCGTGGGCGCTGGGATACAGATATTCAAGTATTATCTGGATATCTCTAAAAGTGAGCAGAAACGGCGCCTTTCGGATCGCCGTACAAATCCGCTAAAACAATGGAAAGTGAGTCCAATCGATAAAGTCGCGATCAAACATTGGGAAAGTTATAGCACTGCTCGTGATGAAATGCTCTCCCGCACCCATAACAAGGTAACACCTTGGTTTGTGGTTAGGGCAGACGACAAGCGACGTGCGCGGATCAACGTAATTCGGCATTTAATGTCGCTCGTTGATTGTCCAGACAAAGACGAACACGCTGCGGCGCCCGAACGCGACGTGATATTTACCTTTGACAAAAAGCACCTTGCCAATGGCAATATCGCGCAATGATGCGGACCGCCTCTAAACTGGTCCACTCAGTGTCGCACAAAGATAGTATCCGCTCCATCGCCCTGAAACAAAATGACATTGTAAGGCTCCCTCTCCGCCCCCTGTTCCATGCCCGGCGAGCCGACCGGCATGCCAGGGACAGCGACGCCGCGCGCTTTTGGACGTTCCGCCAAAAGCCGCCTGATATCGGCGGCCGGAACATGCCCTTCGATGACGTAGTCTTCGATGGTCGCCGTATGGCAGGACTGCAGATGTTCGGGTACGCCGAGTTCAGCTTTAGTGCGGCGAAGGTCCACCCGCTCGCGGACACTGGCCGTAAAGCCTGAGGCTCGCAAGTGCTCCACCCACGCCGTACAGCAGCCGCAACTTGGATCTTTGTAGATCACAATCTCTTCAGCCCGCGCCGTCTGTCGGATACCAAAAAAGGCAACGGCGCCAGCCGCCCCCACAATAGTCGCAGCCAATGTCGATATCAAAATTCTTCGTTGCATTGGATTCTCCATGTCTCAAGTTCCAGGACGTTTGAAAAGGTCGATCAATTCGGAAAATGTCTTGCATTGTTTTGCCATCGCGCGGTCTTGCAGTATTTTTAAAAGCAGCTTTCGGCGTGCGCCTTGAAGACCTCGGCCTCGACCCTGTTGGGCGCATTCCCAACCGTCCGCATCTGGTACAAGATATCGGCGCATATCAATCATGCGAACAAGGTCATGAATCTGACCTTCGATCCGTCTCGAGCGATTGAGTATTAGGGGCCGATGCTGATCAGCCATAAGCAATATATGCCATATAGAGATATTTGGACTCAATATGTAAGTAAAACCGATCAACTCTATCCGAACTGAGATCAAGGACCACAGCCGTAATTTAAATGAAGGCTAATGACGTCTTATCGCCGCCTGATATCTCGTCTATGTGACCGCCTTTTGCATCCTCACCACTCGCGCATTTAAGGAAAGTGTTTGGTTGCATAAGAATTTGTCATCTCAGCCTATACGTAGACACTAAGGCAACACCGCATCGTCTTTCGATCAATGAACAAATCTGCACATTAGCTCCAAAAAACGAAAGGAATATTATCGATGAACACACTTTTCTCGTGGAAGGATTCGCTCAAAGTCCATGGGAGGCGACGGTTTCGATCTGCCTTGCTGGCTCTCATGCTGGCATTTACTTTCTTAAGCCCTGCTTTCTTAAGCCTCGGCTTTTCGCATGAAAGCGCGAATCACGGTATTTCTCCGCCACGGACCTCCACAGTGGCCGAATTTGCGGCAGAACTCTCGCCTGATGAAGGAGGCCACGCACACACTGGTTTAGAAAGTCATAGCGAAGAGATGGTAAGCGGGGCCGACCACGATCATTCCGCGCATGGACCAAATGAAGCGCTTCTCAAGACTACCTCTGGTCAGTTTCTTGTTTGGCTGGGGAAGTTTCATCCCGCAGCTGTTCATTTTCCGATTGCCTTATTGTTGGTCGCGGCACTTGCGGAGCTGATTTCCATGCGTTTCAATCCAGCGTTTTTTCGCGATGCAGCTCGGTTCAGCCTATGGGTCGGTGCAGTGGGCGCAGTGGGCGCCGCGATTTTGGGCTGGCTGTACGGCGGTTTTCGCCTTACTGATGCAGAGACCATCCTTACGATTCATCGATGGAACGGCACCGGAATTGCCGCACTGGCTCTGTTGACCCTGTGGATGCAAGAACGGCGGGTCCGCACACTCCCCGCTCGTAGCGGCTTGTACCGAGCAAGTCTTTTTGTAACTGCCCTTTTGGTCGGATTGAACGGCTATTTAGGTGGCCTCATGGTTTACGGACCGGAGCAACATCAGTGGCCAACAATCCAGCCCAGCCGCGCATAATTATTTTTGCTCTACATTGTAACGCGGCGCCACTTTTGCCGTCTTTAGACTCACTAGTATTATGATGCCACTACGGAGTTGGAGATGATTTCCAGACGCACTCTAATCCAGTCAGCGACCGCCAGCGGCTTTCTAACCGGCTTGACCGCGCTTGTTCCGGCATGGGCCCAGCAAGTTGTGAGCTTACAGCCGTCTACCGCCTCTGACGGCCATCGCACATTTGATTTGTCGATCGGCAGAACCGTCGTGCAAATAGGTGATAAAACTACCGCGGCAAAGACGATCAACGGAACGATTCCTGGCCCCCTGTTGCGATTCAAGGAGGGTGAAACCGTTACACTTCGGGTCCATAATGATCTTGATGAGGATACCTCCCTCCACTGGCATGGCATCCTATTGCCGGCCCCAATGGACGGTGTGCCCGATGTGAGTTTTCCGGGCATCAAGCCCGGCGAGACATTCATTTATCAATATACGCTTAAGCAAAGCGGAACCTATTGGTATCATAGTCACTCCGGATTACAGGAACAGTCTGGAGTGTTCGGACCGATGATTGTCGATCCAACAGATTCTGATCTTGTCTCATATGACCGCGAGTATGTGGTCATGCTGTCCGACTGGACATTCGAAGATCCAGATCATGTCTTCGCCAAGCTAAAGAAGCAAAGCGACTATTACAATTTCCAGAAAAGAACTGTGGGCGATTTTTTTCGCGACGCCTCCGAGCATGGGTTTGCCGCCACGCTTTCCGACCGCATGGCATGGGGCAAGATGCGAATGGATCCAACCGACATTGCGGATATCACAGGCGCCACTTACACGTATTTGATCAATGGCCTCGCGCCAAGTTCGAATTGGACAGCCTTGTTCAATCCGGGCGAGCGAGTAAGACTGCGCTTCATCAACGCCGCCGCCATGAGTTACTTCAATGTCCGTGTTCCAGGGCTTCAGATGACGATCATTCAGGCTGACGGGCAGAACGTAATCCCCGTAACGGTGGATGAGTTCCAAATGGGCGTGGCAGAATCCTATGATGTGATCGTCGAACCCAAAGATGACCTTGCTTATACGGTCTTTGCGGAATCGATGGACCGTAGCGGTTACGCCAGCGGGACACTCGCGCCTCGCGCCGGCATGAGCGCTCCCATTCCAGAACTTCGCGAGCGACCTACCCTAACCATGACCGATATGGGCATGGGTCACGGCGATATGCAGGGGATGGGACCCATGAAACATGTGTCCGGACAGGGCTCCTCGGAGTCTGATCAGTCTATGGAGCAGGCAGGACACAACATGTCCAGAATGGATCAGAAGACAGAGATGGATCACCCCAAGCATGATATGGCCAATATGCCCGGGTCAATGAAGATGGACCATTCGGAACATGACAACGCGTCAATGCCCGTGTCCTACGCAACCACCGGAGAAACGCCGCCGGATCTCAACAAGGTGGGTGTCGATGCAATTGCCGAGATGCCAAAGAATCGCCTAGGTGAGCCGGGCACCGGCCTTGAGAACGTGGATCACCGAGTGCTTGCTTATACCGACTTGCGCAATATCCATAGCGCCTATGATTCACGCGTGCCAAGCCGTGAGATTATCTTGCATCTCACCGGCAATATGGAGCGCTACATGTGGTCGTTTGATGGTAAAAAATTCACCGAGGTGACGGGGCCAATCCCCTTCCACTACGGCGAACGCCTGCGTCTTACCATGGTTAACAATACAATGATGAACCATCCTATCCATCTTCATGGCATGTGGATGGAGCTCGATAACGGTATGGGCTCACATAAACCGCGCAAGCATACTATTAACATCAAACCGGGCGAAAAACTCTCAGCTGAGGTCACTGTGGACGCGATGGGTGACTGGGCGTTCCATTGCCACCTGCTTTATCACATGAAGGCTGGCATGTTCCGCGTAGTTTCCGTGTCTAATCAGGTCGCGGAGGCTAGGCAATAATGGACATCGCTAAAAAAACACCATGCGCACGGGCCGGAGGTATCACTAAGACGGCCTTATGGGCGATGGCGGCGCTTGTTGTTGCAAGTTCCGCGCGTGCCGCAGAAGGGGGTGATATTTATTCTTTGGTAGTGGTTGACCGGCTTGAATATCAAACCAACGAAGGCGCTCAGCAGTTGTTTTGGGATGCTCAAGGCTGGCTCGGCGGCGACTATAACAAACTCTGGATCAAAACCGAAGGCGACTATCAGTTCGATGGGAACGATTTCGGCGAAGCGCAACTCCAAGGCCTCTACAGCCGAGCTATCAGCCGGTATTGGGATCTGCAGGCCGGTATCCGACATGATTTTGAGCCGGGCCCATCGCGCACTTTTGGAGTGATCGGTCTTCAGGGTCTCGCGCGTCATTGGTTCGAGGTTGATGCCGCGGCGTTTGTCAGCGAAGACGGCGATGTCGAGGCGAGCGTCGAGGCGGAGTATGAACTGCTCATTACACAGCGCCTTATCATCCAACCCAGAGCCGAACTGAATTTTGCGTTTCAGGATACTCCTGAATATGGCGTCGGCTCAGGCCTTAGCACAGCAGCTCTGGGTTTACGTTTACGATACGAAATTCGAAGGGAATTTGCCCCTTATATCGGCGTATCATGGACACGAGCGATTGGTGATACTGCGGATTTTGCCCGAAACAATGGGGAAAAAGCGAGCCAAGTATCGTTCGTAGCCGGTATTCGCTTGTGGTTCTAAACGAGGCCGTCGCATTTTATCATATACTAATTAAGAGGAGAAAACCCATGATTATCCGGCAAATCGGTCTTTCTGCTGTCTTCATATTCGCCATCGCATCGTCGGCTATGGCGCAGCAACATGACCACCAACACCAAGGCAATAGCCTTGAGCAGATGCAGGAAAAGCTGGAGCAAGCCGAGAAAACTACCAATCCCGCCGAACGCCACAAACTGATGCAAGAACATATGACAATGATGCGCGAACAGATGCAGTCTATGCGAGTCATGATGGGCCAAAAAGACGGCGCGATGAGTGGAAATATGCAGAGCCAGATGCGTCAGATGATGGAACGCATGGATATGATGCAAGAGATGATGGAACAGATAATGGGGCAGCACCGGATGACGATGGGCCAGCATTTGATGAAAATGGGCAAGCCGGAGGATGAGAAGACCGACTAATAACTAGGTCTCAGCCCTGCTCGCATAGGCTATGACAGGCTATTAAAGCCGTGGCCTAATCAATAAGCCTCGCTGTATATTTTCAACATGTTGTCCACTCGGCCCAGGCTGGCGAAGTTATGGCGATCACGGCTCCTCACGATTGGCGGGAAATCGTATAGAGTGGTAAATCGGCGGGTAGGAGATCACGCAGCGCTTTACGCCTGAAAGGTGTATTCCATGGAAAGCAGTTTGCTTGAGCGATTCAACGACTGGCTGAGAATACGGCCCCCTCGTCATCCTTGGGTTGGCGTCATCGTTACAGCTGGAATCGCGGGATGGATTACGTACACTATTGTGTACTTAATCGTCGCGCCCTGCCCGCTCCTCTTGCCCGGTTGCCATTGAAGCTAGAAGCTGATTGAAATTTGGTATCGTTGATTTCACGGCCCCTAAAAACTGGTTGTTCCTAAAAACAATAGCCTCTCTCTCCGTAGAGGGGGCTTGTTCGCATTGTATCAAGGTAGAAACAAGATCGCGGCGGCCGTCTGAGCGATTTAAAGATACAGCTGTGGCCAATTTATCAACGCAACATCAATAACCATCCGCTCAATTGCGCAAAATGGAAACTAAAGCCAGCGGCGCCCCACCCAGCCAATGAACTCGAAGATGTAGTCGAGGCGACTTCGCTTGGACCATGACGTTCGTGAAATGGAGGTTGAGCGCAGGAGATCATTTGAAAAAATGGCGGACAACTCTTGATTAATACTGGCTGATCGAGAGAATAGATTTAGCTCATAATTTACGAAAAAACTGCGGTAATCGAGATTAGAGGTCCCGATAGTTGACCACCCTTCATCGATGAGCGCTGTCTTCGCGTGCAGAAAACGGTTTCCGTATTCGTATATCTTTACACCCGCCTTGAGGAGGTTGGCATAGGACGCTCGCGCCGCCCAACGTGCAATTGGCACGTCACTCTTGCCGGGCAAAATCAGCTTCACATCAACGCCACGGCGGGCTGCGGCCATTAGGTGCTTTTGCGTACGGCGATCTGGCACGAAATAGGGATTTGTTAGCCATATCCTCCGTTTGGCCGCACTGAAACTCTCGTGCAAAAAGCATCGCAATCTGTAGCGGCAAGCAAGGCCGTAATTTGGCATTAACAGTGACTCTCCTTTCCACTCCAATTGCCTGCATTGCCGGTCGTCGGCAAAATCTCGGAACAGCAAAGCCGCGCGCTCGATAATTGGACCAATCAGCCGAATATGCGTATCGCGCCAGCGCTCTGCGCCAAAATGAGTAAAGGAGCTTTCGTCACCAATATTGAAACCTCCTAAATAGGCTACCCGACCGTCCACAATGAGAAGCTTACGGTGGTTTCGGCGGTTGTAGCGGAAAGGATGGCGCCAGGTCCATCTACGGCTCCATTTGAATTCAACTCCGCTTTGACGGAGTGAGTAGAGCGCCTTGGCTGAAAGCAGGCCTTTAGAGCCAAAGGCATCGACGCGCATTGCGACCACGACGCCACGCTCGGCGGCCTGACATAGCGCCGACAAAAACTTTTTACCAATATGGTCCTCCCGAAAAATGTACGTCTCGATCAAAATACGGCGTCGCGCAGCTCCAATATCGACAAGCATGGCGTCATAAAGCTCATCTCCTTCAACAAAAATGTGATTTCGCATAGGAAAGTCAGCTGCGTCAGCCGGAGCAATTCTTCCACCAACACGATCCGAATGATTGCTTATCATCGGTAGACTAACTTTCCCTTTTAGGCGTCAAGGCATTGGGTGGGAAACCAAAGCTGATGCCTGGTCAAATATGAGACCATCACTAATGTAATCGCCTAATGCGCTGCAGAATCGCTTCAACTTTGCCAACGACGTCCTGTGTTTTCTCCCAGTGTTTTACGATTGTAATCCGATGAGATCACCCCATCGTACGGTGCACTTTGTATGCCATTAGAGTTGTTATGATTTTCTGGATTTTACACCATTGAAAAATGGTCGGCTTGATACGGACGTTGAGTTCTAAAGATCGTGTTGCCACTCCAAGAACGATGACCGCTTATATCACGCGATAAGATGATCATCGACTGAGCTCATCTTACCTCGTCGATGTTTACAGAAATCACCAAAAAGTGTCCCGTTCAAGGTCCAATAAAAAGACATCTCAAAGCCGCTCATTTCTCCTTAATGTTGTTCTGCAATCCGAACCGCACTTGTTAAGGCCAATTTTTGCGTACGTTACTTTCTGTTCCGAATGCCTTCCGCGATCAAACTAGACAGATCGATACCATTCGACAGATGCGGCACGCTATTGCAGGTAACAATCACTTGAGCTCCTGCAGCGACAAGGTCTTCGTACGCCGTCTCTGCGAAGATACCGTGGACACCGATGCATACCGGGGCTTTCATCCCAAGTGCCAATAATCCTCTAACGGTTTCTACCATAGTGCGGCCAGAGGAAATAATATCATCGACCAGCACAGGCGTATGATCAGACCAGCGAACCACATCCGGAATATGGATTGTCACATCTCGGTCGCCCCGGCGAGTTTTTTCCAAGACAATGCAAGGAGCACCGACATCGCGAGCGACAGCGCCGACCCATTGATCGCTTTCGCTGTCTGGGCCGACAAGAACTGGCCTATCGACATGCGTCTTTATCCATGCAGACACCAGGGACGTTGCGCTGAGAGATGTAGCGGGAATTGTATAAATCTCAGATAGGGAGGAATGCCGATGGAGATGTGGATCGACGGTCACGAGCCAGTCGACCCACCGACTGACAATTTGGGCAAAGTAAGTCGAGGTCAGCGCCTCCCCCTCTCGAAAGCGTCTGTCCTGCCGCATGTAGGGGAGATAAGGGGCGGCGAGGCCGACTTCTGTTGCTCCCAAGTCACGCGCTGTCGCTGCCAGAAAAATCAGCGGCAAAATCTTGTCGTCCGGACGGTCAAGTGAAGCAACAATAACGACTTTACGACCTTTAACTGGCGCGCCAATGCGGATGTAGGTCTCGCCATCTGGAAAACAACGCGAGTCTATTGCCCCGTGCTCGGCATCAAGAAGAGTCGCCAAACTAACAGAAATATTTTCATGACCTGTGCGACAGAGAATAAGCGGCTTCACATTATGTCTCCCACTTTGACGATGTCCGGGTGGTTTTCTACGTACTCCAAGGCATAGGTGAGCTCACCACGAGTCTCAGCATGGAGGGTAAAAAGAGGAGTATTTGTATCTACCTCGCAACCAAGTGGCGTGTGCAGCTCCAACCCCGCTGCCTTCGCGTCAGGAGCCCCGGCCAACTTGGCCGCCTGCGCCAACTGCCGGTTGTCGATGGTAATGACATGCCCTGACCTGCCAGCTAATATCGGTTGCCAATGCACTGAATTGGGTGGTGTCCGCATGCCGCCTTGGGCTTCGCAGATGACTTGGAACTTATTCCAAGCTTGGCCGTTGGCTAGCGTAGTCCGAGCCAGGTCTGCACCCGCACCATCGACTGCGGCACCGCCAAGCTCCAGCAACGCGGCTGCTAGCGCTACAGCACGCGCTCGGAGGTCATGCGGCGCCCCCAGTTTTCCTTGCAGGACGGCGAGGACATCGCGCGCTTCCAGGGCCGGGCCAATGCCTCGACCGACAGGTTGACGACCGTCGGTTCGGACGAT
>CAXBLG010000092.1:0-11636 GCA_963976395.1 uncultured Rhodospirillaceae bacterium | reverse complement strand
CACTGGCGAGGCCATCGTTGACCTCGCCGGAGGCACCGGCGATATCGCCTTTCGAATCCTAGACCGGATCGGCGCGGAGTCTATGCCGGTGACGGTGTGCGACATCAACACCGAAATGCTGACGGTGGGGCGCGATCGCGCCATCGATCACGGTCACCTGTCCGGGCTGAATTGGGTGTGCGGCAATGCGGAAACCTTGCCTTTTCCGGATATGCATTTCGACGCCTATACCATCGCCTTCGGCCTTCGAAACGTGACCCACATCAACACGGCGCTTGCCGAGGCGCGCCGGATCCTGAAACCGGGCGGGCGGTTTGTGTGCCTGGAATTCAGTAAGGTTGTGGTGCCAATGCTGGACAAACTTTACGACACCTACTCTTTTACCATCCTGCCGAAGTTGGGAGAGATCATCGCCGGCGACCGGGAGGCTTATCTATATCTTGCCGAAAGCATCCGGCGCTTTCCTGATCAACAAGCGTTGGCGACACTGATGTCGGCGGCCGGGTTCAGCCAGGTCAAGGTGCGGAATTTGAGCGGCGGAATCGCTGCGATCCACACCGGCTGGCGCATCTAAATTTTAGCGTAACGGATTTCAAAGCACGATGCTGCGCGGCCTTAGAAACCTTAACCGCCTGTGGACGATTGCCCGCTGCCTCGCCCGGCATGACGCGCTTACGTACATTGAAGAGCACCCGGCTGGCCGCACGGCCGCGCGTATGGCGCAACGGCTCTGGAGCCCACACAAATCTGTGAAAGGGCTTCGCCCTGGCCAGCGCCTCGCCCTGGCGCTCACAACATTAGGCCCGACCTTTATAAAGTTCGGGCAGGCGCTTTCAACCCGAGCCGATTTACTGGGCGAGCAGGGCGCGGCGGACCTTGCCGAGTTACAGGACCGCCTACCACCGTTTGCCTTTGCCGACGCCAAAGCCACGATTGAAGACGACTTCGGCGTCGAACTCTCCGCCCTTTTCGAAAGCTTTGACGAATCCCCGGTCGCCGCCGCCTCAATCGCCCAGGTTCACTTTGCCGTCACCACCGATGACCGCGAAGTAGCAGTCAAGGTTCTGCGGCCCGGCGTAAAACAGGCCTTTGCCCGCGACGTGGACGTATTGTTCTGGCTGGCCGAGTGGGCCGAGCACCTCATGCCGAAACTGCGGCGCTTAAAGCCGGTCGAAATCGTACGCACGTTCGAAGAAACTGCGCGGGTTGAAATGGATCTGCGCCTGGAAGCCGCCGCCGCAGAAGAACTGGCCGAAAACTTTGCCGACGATGAAACCTTCCGCGTGCCAGCCGTTGACTGGCAACGCACGTCCGAGCGCGTCCTGACATTAGAGCGCGTGGCCGGCGCCCGCATCGACAGCAACGGTGCGGTTGCGGCCATCGGCGCCGATCCCATTGCTGTTGTGAAAACCGCCGCCGAAGTGTTTTTCAAAATGGTGTTTCACCACGGCTTTTTTCACGCAGACATGCACCCCGGAAATTTGTTCGTCACGGCGGACGGCGTCATCATCGCCATGGACTTCGGCATCATGGGCCGGGTCGATGCCGCGACCCAAAAGACTCTCGGCGAAATGCTTCTTGGGTTTTTGACGCGGGACTACCGCAAGGTGGCCGAGGCGCATCTGCGGGCGGGATTCGTTCCGGACCACAAATCGGTCGATAACTTTGCCCAGGCCTGCCGCTCCATCGCCGAACCAATTCTCGGCAAGCCGATTTCCGATATCTCCATTGCCCGGTTACTGGGGCAATTGTTTCAGATCACTGAAACCTTCGAGATGCAGACCCAGCCGCAACTGCTGCTTCTGCAAAAAAGCATGTTGCTGGCCGAGGGCGTGGGCCGGACCTTGGCACCGGACGTCAATATGTGGGAACTGGCCAAGCCCATGATCGAGACCTGGATGCGCGAACGCCTGGGGCCGGAAGCCGTCATCACCGATGCCGCCGCGAATATGGTGAGCACCCTTGAGAAACTGCCGCGCATTATCGACCGCGTAGACGCCGCCACCGCCGAAATAGCCAAGGGCGGACTCAAACTGCACCCGGAGACGGCGCGGGCCCTGCGCGGCGAGTCGAGCGACGCCGCCGCCCGCCGCCGCTGGCCCGCCTGGACCCCGTGGTTGATTGCCGCAGGCCTGTTGGCCGCCCTTATATTGGGCTAAAGTCCGCCAGGCCTAGGCATTAGGCCCGCACCAAGGAAACCCGCGTGTTAGAGAATAAAAAAATTCTGCTGATCGTCGCCGGCGGTATCGCCGCCGTGAAGATCCCTGATCTGATCCGCCGCCTGCGTGAGCGGGGCGCGTCGGTCACCTGCATTTTGACCAAGGGCGGCTCGCAGTTTGTCACACCCCTGACCTTAGCCTCGTTGTCCGGAAATAAAGCCTATCAGGATTTGTTTTCACTAACCGATGAAGCAGAGATGGGACATATCCGCCTGTGCCGTGAGGCGGACATCTTATTGGTTGCTCCAGCGACCGCGGACATCATGGCTAAGATGTCGGTGGGAATTGCCGATGATCTTGCCACCACCGCCCTCCTTGCCACCGACAAACCGGTGATGATCGTCCCATCCATGAATGTGATGATGTGGACACACCCGGCCACCCAAGCCAATCTGCATACCCTAAAGACTCGCGAAGTGCAGGTGGTCGGACCCGGCGCAGGCGATCTGGCCTGCGGGGAAGTGGGGGATGGCCGCATGGCCGAGGTGCCCGACATTATCGCCGCCCTTTCGCGTCATTTTCAAAAGAGCCAAGGCGAGGGACCGCTGAAGGGTTACCGCGCGGTTGTCACCAGCGGGCCGACTCACGAGCCGATTGATCCGGTGCGCTACATCGCCAACCGTTCGTCCGGAAAACAAGGACATGCGGTGGCCGCCGCGTTAGCCGACCTCGGCGCCAGCGTTACCCTTGTGACCGGGCCGACCAGCGAACCCAATCCGGACGGCGCAACGGTGGTGAATGTTGAAACCGCCGCGCAAATGATGAAGGCCTGCAACGAAGCCTTGCCTGCCGACATCCTGGTCTGCGCCGCCGCCGTCGCCGACTGGTCGGTCGCCGGGCAAACCGGACAGAAAATAAAAAAGGGGGATAAGGCCCCGTCGCTGAAACTGGCCGAAAATCCCGATATTCTCGCAACTCTATCTCAGCACGGACCGGAACGGCCTGCTTTGGTCATCGGCTTTGCTGCGGAAACAGAAAATCTGATCACAAATGCGCAGTTGAAACGCGCCTCTAAAAACTGCGATTGGATTGTTGCCAACGACGTCTCGACCGGCAGCGGCGTTTTTAGCGGTGATAGCAACACCGTGCATCTGGTCACCGCCGACGGTGTTGAGGACTGGCCCACCATGCGCAAGCGCGCGGTGGCCGAGCGCCTCGCCGAACGGATCGCCAAATTCGCTGAACGAAACCTGTAAGGACTTTTCTGTGCCCGTTATTACTTCTGTTGCTATCAAGCGTTTGTCCAATGCCAAAGACCTGCCCTTGCCCTCCTATCAGACCAGCCAGTCGGCGGGGATGGATTTATGCGCGGCCATTGATGCCGATGTGATCATTGAGCCGGGACGACACACAATTATTCCGACGGGCTTTTCGATTGCGCTGCCGGCCGGTTTTGAGGCGCAAGTGCGCCCGCGATCGGGCCTGGCCGCCAAGAACGGCGTGACCGTTCTCAACAGCCCCGGCACGATTGATGCTGATTATCGCGGCGAAGTCGGTGTGATTTTGATCAACCACGGCAGTGAAGCTTTTACGGTCAGCCGGGGCTTACGCATTGCCCAACTTGTCATCGCGCCGGTGCGCACGGTGATGTGGGAAGAAAAAGAAACCCTGGAAGAGACCGACCGCGGCGCAGGTGGTTTCGGCTCTACCGGCACAGCGAAAAGCGCCTAAGCGCATTCAAGGCACTACTTTAACGCCCATGGACTTTACCGAAGAGCAAATTCACCGTTACGCCCGCCATATCCTTCTGCAGGAGGTCGGCGGCGTCGGTCAGGAAAAGCTGCTGAACGCGAAGGTGCTGGTCATCGGCGCGGGCGGCCTTGGCTCGCCGGTGATTCTGTACCTGGCCGCGGCGGGCGTGGGCACCATCGGCGTGATCGACGACGATGCGGTTGATTTATCGAATCTGCAGCGCCAGATCGCCCACACAACGGACCGCATCGGCGCGCCCAAAACCACCAGCGCTAGAGACGCGGTTGCCGCGATTAATCCGGACGTGACCATAATCGAGCATCAAACGCGGCTGACGGCGAAGAACGTGATGGAGCTGATCGGCGGCTATGACGTGATTGCGGACGGCAGCGATAATTTTCCGACCCGGTTTCTGGTCAACGA
Organism: uncultured Rhodospirillaceae bacterium; assembly: GCA_963976395.1. GTDB lineage: Bacteria > Pseudomonadota > Alphaproteobacteria > Rhodospirillales > Rhodospirillaceae > UBA11612. Next base: position 7,302 of record CAXBLG010000092.1, on the reverse strand, counting down.
TGCCTGCTTCTTTGCGAAGAAGACGCTTGTCTCGGCGGCCGTGCTGCGGTTCGACGGGCAGCTTTCCACCTATAAGCCCCATGAGAGTGGACCTTGTTACCGCTGTTTATATTCAGAGCCGCCGCCGGACGGACAGACCCCCACCTGCCAGGAAGCCGGTGTGCTTGGCGCCGTGGCCGGTGTCATGGGCACCTTGCAGGCCACCGAAGTGTTGAAAGAAATTTTGGGCATCGGCGAGAGCATGGCCGGTCGCCTATTGATTTACGACGCCCTCTCGGCAGCTATGCGCACGGTTAAAATAAACCCCGACCCGGCGTGCGCATTGTGCAGTACTGCGGCGACACTGAAAGACCTCCGCGGTCACGAAATGGCATCCTCATGACCAGTGAAATAACCGACACACTGGCAGACGCCCAGACAAACACGCGCGTAAACCTGATTGGTCTGACCCGCGAGGCATTGGCGGAGGCGATGGCGGGCATCGGCGAAAAGCCCTTTCGCGCGAAGCAACTATGGCACTGGATGTATTACCGTGGCGCCACCGACTTCGCCGCCATGACCGACCTGTCCAAAACGCTGCGCACAAAGCTGGAGGACCGATTTGTTGTGGCCCGCCCCAAAACGGCGCGTGAGCAAACTTCGAGCGACGGCACCCGCAAATGGCTTTTCGAGTTCACCGATGGGCAGAAGGCCGAGACTGTTTTTATTCCCGATGACGACCGGGGCACGGTGTGCATTTCATCGCAAGTCGGCTGCACCTTGACCTGCCGCTTCTGCCATACCGGCACACAAAGACTGGTGCGCAACCTAACCCCGGCTGAAATCGTCGGTCAATTCCTGGCCGCGCGGGACAGTTACGGCGAATGGCCGACACCTATGGACGAGCGGCGCATGCTGTCCAACGTCGTGCTTATGGGCATGGGCGAGCCGTTGTATAATTTTGACAACGTCGCCGCGGCCATGCGCATAGTGATGGCCGATGACGGCATCGCCCTTAGCCGCCGCCGTATCACCCTGTCCACCTCGGGCGTGGTGCCGGAGATTCATCGCTGCGGCAAAGAGCTGAACGTGAACCTTGCCATCTCGCTGCACGCGCCCGACGACGATACGCGCAATGTGATTATGCCCATCAACAAAAAGTATCCGCTGAAAGAGTTGATCCAGGCTTGCCGGGATTATCCCGGCGCCAGCAACGCGCGGCGCATTACGTTTGAATACGTGATGCTGAAGGGTCTGAACGATACGCCCGCCCACGCGCGCGCGCTGATCAAGCTGGTGAAGGGTCTGCCCTGTAAGTTCAATTTGATTCCCTTCAACCCATGGCCGGGCACGCCCTATGAATGCTCGGACGCGGACACCATTCACGAGTTCGCCGAAATTATATGGAACGCGGGACTATCGGCCCCGATCCGCACGCCGCGCGGCCGCGATATTCTGGCGGCCTGCGGACAGCTGAAAACAGATTCGGAAAAACTCTCGGCCCGCGAGCGCCGCCTTCAGGCCGAGAAGGCCTGGGCGGAAAAAGAGGCGGTGGTTTAGAGGCGGACGCGCCCCGGACACTTCGTCATCTTCAACAACCACCCTCGCTATTTTGAGAGCCTCAACAGGCTAACATCTGTTGATGTTTACTTTGGACCCGGTGACGCCATTGTACTCGAACGGGAAAGACTCAAACGAAATGCCCTCGGCCCACGACCCTTGCAACACTGCAAATCCGCCGCCTAAAATGAAAAACAAGATAAGCCGGATACTCCGTTCACTCAGATCGCCAAGTGTACCAATTTATCTGCCGATGGGCGTAAAATAGGCACTTACAGAATGTGCGAAGAAGCATTTAAGAAAAATAAATGGATCTGACGATTGAGCAAACGTTACAGCAGGGTTTAGCTGCACATAAAGAAGGCAAGCTTCAAGAAGCTGAACGACTTTACCGAGCTATATTACAAACCCAACCAGCGCACCCAGACGCCAATTATAACTTGGGTGTGCTCGCAGCCTCTTTGAATCAGCCGGAAGCGGCCTTACCACTATTCAAAACTGCCCTTGAAGCCAATCCGAAAATAGAGCGGTTTTGGATCAGTTACATCGATACGCTCATCAAAGAGCATCAGTTTGAAACTGCGAAGCTCGTTCTGGCTGACGGAGAGAAGGCGGGATTGGATCGCGATAAGCTTGATGCATTAAGCCAGCAACTGCTGTCAGCAAGCAACGACGCGTTACCTTCGCAATCGCAGATCAACACCCTCTTAGAACACTATCAAAATGGACAGTATGGTGAAGCTGAGAAATTAGCTGTGTCGATGACTAAGCAATTTCCTAACCATCAATTCAGCTGGAAAGTGCTTGGAGCGGTACTCAAGCAAACGGGCAGGTTGTCTGAGTCATTAGGGACCAGCCAAAAATCCGTGGAATTAGCGCCTCAAGATGCCGAAGCCCACTACAACTTGAGCATCACACTGAAAGAGCTCGGTAGACTTGAAGAGGCTGAAGCAAGCTGCAAACAAGCGATAGCACTAAAACCTGACTTTGCCGAAGCCCATAGCAACTTGGGTAACACGCTGAAAGATCTTGGCAGGTTAGAAGAGGCTGAAGCCAGCTACAGGCAAGCAATAACCTTGAAAACTGATTATGCGGAAACCCACAACAATCTGGGCATCACGCTGCAAGAAATGGGCAGACTTGAAGAGGCTGAGGCAAGCTGCAAACAAGCGATAGCGTTGAAATCAAACTATGCCGAAGCCCATTACAACTTAGGTATCACGCTGAAAGCACTAGGCAGACTTAATGAAGCTGAAGCAAGCTTCAAACAAGCGATAGTGTTGAAAGCTGATTACGCCGAAGCCTACAACAACTTGGGCGCAACGCTGCAAGAGCTGGATAGATTAAAAGAAGCTGAAGCAAGCTACAAACAAGCGATAGCGTTGAAATCAAACTATGCCGAAGCCCATTTTAATCTGGGACTACTGTTCTATTCAGCTAAAGAATACGAAAAAGCTTTAGAGCAATTTAAATTAAGTAATTTTGAGAAAAGTAAAAATTATCTCTTGAGATGCTTGTATGAGCAGGGTGAGCAAACACTTTTCTTTGATCAGTTAGATTATTTAATAAATCAAGGTGAAGTCCATCCGATGATTGGCTCACTCGGGTGCCGATCTACACTAAAATACGGAGTGGAAAGACCGAACCTATTTTGCAAGGACCCTTTGAAATATGTTTTAAAGGTCGATTTAATAAATCAATATGATTTTGAAAATGTCTTCGTCAATACAATAAGAACTATCTTAAATTTGAATAGGGCCCCGGATAGAAAACAAGGCCTTTTAATTAACGGTTACCAAACATTTGGGAATCTGTTCGAGCTAGAACGTGGTGTTACGGAAGAAATTCAAAACATAATCCGTTTAGAAATAGAAAAGTATCACGTTAAGTTTAAAGATAGCGAAGAGGGATTAATAACAAACTGGCCCGCTGACTACAGTCTAAATGGCTGGCTTATTTGCATGAAAAGTGGTGGTGAATTGCGGCCCCATATGCATGAGAAGGGCTGGATTAGCGGAACCGTATATATAAACGTGCCGTCAAAATCAGAGCCTGACAGTGGCAACCTTGTTGTATCCATAGGTGAAGAGAAAGATGCGACAGGACCGCGCAGAAATACAAAAAAAATATTAGATGTAGTTACTGGGAGCTTGATTTTATTCCCCGCCTCCCTAACGCACTACACAATTCCATTTGAATCAGAAGAAGAGCGCATATGCATAGCATTTGACATCATACCGAATTGATTTAGCTATTTTCCAGATTTAAAACAGCAGCACTTGTAAAATTGCATTGCTTCATATTTCGGGCTTACGTCGGTTCGCATTTGCCGTATTCGCCGTGCCGCGAGTACATCGGAACAAAGTTCAAAGTAAGCTTGCTGCAACGCCCCACCGAAGATTCGAACTCCACCTAACCTGCTCTATGCTGTAAACGCTGGCCCTCGCTGGACTAGGGTTTTATGCTGCGGTGTTTTCCGGCACAGCCTTGGGGGCGCGGCATGACCGCCTTTACCATTCTTGTTTTGTTGATTGTCGTCATCGCGGCCTATGCAGTGGTGATTTACAACCGGCTGATTGCCCTGAAAAATCGGGTGAGCGAGGCCTGGAGCGATATCGCCGTACAGATGAAGCGGCGTTACGACCTGATCCCTAATGTTGTGGAAACGGTGAAGGGCTATGCCGCGCACGAGCAGACCACCTTTGAGCAGGTTGTGGCCGCGCGCAACGCCGCCATGAGCGACAACGGCGATGCCGCCCATCAGGCGCAAACCGAAGGCCTGTTGCAGGGCGCGCTGAAAAATCTTTTTGCCCTGGCGGAAAGCTACCCAGAATTAAAAGCCAATCAGGGGTTTTTGGATTTGCAGACGCAGCTGTCCGAGATTGAAGAGGTGATTCAAAAAGCACGGCGCTATTACAACGGCAGTGTGCGCGACTTGAATAATTTAATTGAACAATTTCCGTCCAACCTGATTGCCGGGATGTTCAACTTTCAAATGGCGAGCTTCTTTGAGCTGGACCCGTCCCAAAGCGCGGCGAACGAGCCCGTAGCGGTGAAATTCTAGCGCGCCATGATGCGCGTTCTTGCCGCCGCTTTTCTTCTCGTCCTCATCAGCATTGGTGGTGTCCGCGCCGCCGAGACCATCACGTCCTTTCACAGCGACATTAGAGTAGAGGCGGACGGGGATTTGATCGTCACCGAAACCATTGCGGTGGTGGCGGAGGGCCGCGACATTCGCCGGGGCATTTACCGCGATTTTCCGACCGTGCGCGGCCGCACATGGTGGGGGGCTTTCAGAACCAGCTTTGATGTGCAGGAGGTGCTGCGCGACGGCGCGCCGGAGCCGTGGTTTACCCAAGACATTACCGACGGCACCCGGCTTTATATCGGCAATGCGGACCGCAATGTTTCGCGCGGCCCACACACTTACACCATTACCTACCGCACCGACCGGCAGCTTGGTTTTTTTGAAAGTCACGACGAGTTGTACTGGAACGTGACCGGAAACATCTGGAGCTTTCCGATTGAACGTGCATCCGCCTTTGTTCACTTACCGCAAGGGGCAGCCGCCAACAGCGCGGAAGCTTTTACGGGCGGCGTTGGCGAAACCGGGGCGGACGCCGAGTTCGCCTATCCCGCAGGCGGTGTCGCGGTTACGGCAACGCGCGCCTTCAATCCCCGTGAGGGGTTAACGATTGCAATCACCTGGCCAAAGGGGTTTGTGACAGAACCGACAGCGATGGATGCCTTGCGCTATGCCGCGCGCGACAACCTGGGCATTCTCTTAGGACTGGCCGGTCTGATTGTGGTGTTCGCGTTTTATCTGTGGGCGTGGGCGCATTATGGCCGCGACCCGGCACGCGGCACCGTTGTCGCCGAATATGATCCGCCCAAAAAACTTTCTCCTGCCGCCTGCCGCTATATTCTGAATATGAGCTGGGATCAGAAGGCCTTTACCGCCGCCCTGGTGGATATGGCTGCACGCGGCTTCATGACATTGAGTGAAGCGGGAAAGAAGGTTTTTACCCTCACCCTGACCGGCAAAACAGCCTCCGAATCCGGATTGTCGCCGGGTGAGCGCGCCATCGACCGCGCGTTATTTACGTCGGGCCGCTCGACCGTCATTCTTGATGAAGAAGAACGCAGTGCAATCACAAATGCGATTGGCGCATTACGCCGGGCGCTGGCCCGCGAACACGACCTCATTCATTTTGTCCGCAACGCCGGATTGCTGTGGATCGGCGGCGGTCTTTCCGCAGCCTCCATCGGGGCGATGGTGGTGCTGTCGCCGGACAGCCCACCGGCCGACATGATCGCGGGCGGGTTTATCGCCTTTATCGTTGCCGTGCTTTTTTTTGGGATCAAACATTTTCTGAAGAGTGTGCGCGAAGGGAGTACAGGACGCCGACTGGTGACGGTTATGTCTCTGACGGCCGCACTTGTTATCGGCGGGCAGTTTGTGAACATTTTCATCGAGGCCGCGCAGGTGACGGCAAAGGCCGGATGGGCGGGCGGGCTGTTCTCGCTGGGCGCGCTGACCGTGGTGATGCTTGCGATCATCAACCTAATCTTCTTTGAAATCATGAAGGCGCCGACGGTACTGGGCCGCCGGTTGATGGATCACATCGAGGGCTTCAAGCATTACCTGACTGTGGCCGAGCAAGACCGGCTGAATTTTCATAACCCGCCCGAGCTGACCCCGGCCCGCTTCGAGGCTTTTTTGCCCTACGCCATTGCCCTTGATGTAGAGAACGAATGGGGCGAGCAGTTTCACGGTGCCATGACGCGGGTGAGCGCCGAGCGCGGCGAGACGTGGCACGAGAAGAGCTATTCGCCCCGCTGGTATGCAGGCGGTTTTCGGTCAGGATCAGCAAGTTGGGGGGCGTTGGGCTCGGCCCTGACCAGCTCCGTCGCCACCGCCGCCACACCGCCCAGCTCAAGTTCCAGCGGAGGCGGCGGCGGGTTTTCCGGCGGCGGCGGGGGAGGCGGCGGCGGCGGCGGGTGGTAAACCCGGACGACACCGGGTGTTTATGCGGCTAAGGCGGCCCTTGCCCCGAAACCGGCACTCCCTATACTGCGCGCCAATTCCGTCACCCTCGTGTGATTCAAGAGTGTGACTTCATTTCACGGCGAACAAGGCTGATTCATGACTGCAAAACCAAAGAAGGTCGTGCTGGCGTATTCCGGCGGCTTAGACACCTCCATCATTCTGCGCTGGCTGCAGGTTGAGCAAGGCTGCGAGGTGGTGACCTTTACCGCCGACATCGGTCAGGGCGAGGAATTGGAACCCGCCCGCAAGAAAGCCGAGCTGATGGGCATCAAGCAGATCTTCATCGAAGACTTGCGTGAAGAGTTTGTGCGCGACTTTGTCTTTCCGATGTTCCGCGCCAACGCGCTTTATGAAGGCGTGTATTTGCTGGGCACGTCCATCGCCCGCCCGCTGATCGCCAAACGTCAGGTTGAAATCGCCATCGAGACCGGCGCCGACGCCATCGCCCACGGCGCGACCGGCAAGGGCAACGACCAAGTGCGCTTTGAATTGAGCGCCTATGCCCTGAAGCCGGACGTGAAGGTGATTGCGCCGTGGCGTGAATGGGATTTGAATTCGCGCAGCAAACTTATTGCCTATGCCGAGCAACACCAGATTCCGATTCCCACCGACAAACGCGGCGAAGCGCCCTATTCCATGGACGCGAACCTTCTGCACATTTCCTACGAAGGCAAAGCGCTGGAAGACCCCTGGACGGAACCCGACGAGGATAT
>CAXBLG010000091.1:0-11779 GCA_963976395.1 uncultured Rhodospirillaceae bacterium | reverse complement strand
ATAATAGTACATGGGTTATTGTAACAGGCGTTGCAGGAGGGACTGGCGCAACAGCCAACGACACATCGGCCGGTAGCTCGGGCTCCATCACTGCTTGATCCGGTCCACTCTCAGGCGGCGTACTGGCAGGTGCCGCTGATGCTGGCTGTGTGATGCTGACTGGACTAGGTGGCCTAGCTGCAGTCTCTATTGGTGATGCCGTCCCGCTGGAAGACGAATTTGCCAACGTGCCTAGGGGAACTCGACGAGATCCTTCGTCCGAAAACGTATCCGCTTCACTCGGCGCGACAAACAAAGGGTCCTGCGCAGAATTGTTCGCCATCGGTGAAGCGTTCACCGGATCGAGTTCGGAGGACTCTATCGGGGTTGTTTTCGCTGGCCTCGGCGCATCCCCAAAGGGCAACGAAGACAGCCCGGCGCATGCGCTAAGGCTGATGCCCGCGAACACGGTCAAACCAATCCGTATACTCGCTGCTTTAAGACGGCGTGATGACACCATCGTCCCCGTGACTATCCCAGTGACTATCATTGCGCTTTGGGCGCCCCTTGCCCACTTTGACGGTGATCCAGATCACTTAAAAAGTGGTTAATTGCCTGTAGATTCAACCACATCTGAGGTCTCTAGGAAAGGGACTAAACCTCAGGAGGACGCATCAAAAGGCGTCACCGCGCCAGCGGAACACTGGCAAGTTGCACGATCCCTTGCCACAGGGCGTACGCAAAGGCCCCAATCGCCACGGTAATGGCGCTACGTTTTAATACCCTAAACAGGTCCTCGGACCCAGTCCGAGCTTTACGCATATAGGCAAAATCCGCCTGCAACGCCTTAACGTCGTTGGGGTTAGTACAATCAATTCCGAAGCGCAAAAACAACTCTTTCACCACTTCTCGCGCGATTGAGGAGGCTGCGGACATTGAGGTTCCCGGCTCATGAGGTCTAGCATTCATAATTCGCGCCCAGTTGTAATTCCGTCATCGGCAAAGTGTTAGTGTGCGACAGCTACCAAGGCTTTTCAAAGCTACCCACAGCGTTTACCCAATCTAAGAGTCCGGGTGTCTTTTTCCCCGTTGTCGTCTGACCGAACGTACTCGTAGAGAGTCCATAAGGTGCCAATAGACTCTGATAGGCCTGCACCGGCTGATTAAATTGCATCGCCCCGGCGTCCATAACAGCGCCTGCATTAGCAAGGCCCATTTGATTTTCTTGAATACCGAGATTAGCGGCATCCTGGCTAAGACCAGCCTGTTGTCCGGCGAGCCCCGCCTGTGTCACTAGGTTATTCTGCATAGTATCCACGGCCTCCGATCGCTGCTGATCTCCACGGTACGCAGCATCCACATCGAACATCTGACGTTGGTTCTGCATGGTATTATTAAATTGCTGTGCTGCGAAATCTTGCCCCACGTTAAATTGCTGCGCGGCAAGATTGTTGGAGGCGTTTGTCGTATCTGCAGCAAGATATCTATTTGCATCCTGCATGCCCAAGTTCGCCGCTGTGTCAAAGCCTTGGCTTCTGAGAGTCGCAGACGTGTTGGCCAAGGTCCTCAGATAGTCGTCTGACACTTGCGCGTCACGAATACCATGTCGCCCTCCGCCAAAGGCGCCCGCCGCCGCGGCCGCCATGTTCGATCCCACGAGATTGCGTTTATATGCGTTCTGAAGGTCGGCCGTGGACGCATCGACGACATCTTTGACATAAGGGTTCTTATAGGCATCCATAAAACCGACGCCTTGATTTGCGGCAACCGTCGGCGCGGATACGGATTGCACCGAGACCGGTTGCATTTCTGAATAGTGATCAGGATAGTTCTTGGCCAATGTCGCTAAGGTATATGACCCCTGATTTGCGAAATTTTGCAGATACGTATCGTTGATGTTCTGGAGATTACCCGAGAGATCACCGACTCTACTCTGCACTGTGCCTATATCGCTCTGCGCCTGCCTGATAGCGGACGTTGCCGGATTCTTCGCAAGATTGTCTTGCAGGAATCCAAGTGACGACTGTTGTGCTGTCGTAAGGCCGTCCCGAACACCGGCGGGACTGGAGATGTACGGTTTAAATGCATCCTCACCGATCTGAACCGCGTCTTGAATGCCTCCCGTCCACCATGCCGGAACATCAACTGTCGACTTTGATGTCGTCTTACCGCCCTTGCTCATGAGATATGTCCCTAAAAAGTGTTGTGGTATGAAAAGTCCAATGTTTAAGAGCCCGTGCCCATCCTTTGCGGCCGGCGGCGGTGGCACGTGTACAGCCCGCGCCTCTCGCCCATCTCACGATGGACTCTTCCATGCGCAGCACTTCATCGAGAGCGCCGCCAACCAGCCAAAAGTGAATCGTTTTCATTTTGGGATAGGTTCGGATTTCAGTCACAATCGCGGACTCGTGCCCCGGCCATAGCTGGTAATGGCCTTCAAGAATTCCGATCAAAACATCTGCTTCATCATGGGTCGCCGCCAAGTCCAGGGCCGGCAGCACGTACTGACGCACACGGAACCATTGCGGCACGGCTGATTTCACTAAATCAATCATACGACGCTGTTACCGAGTCATACCGGTTGGTCGTATATCAAGCCGCAATGCGCCAAAGCGAACGAAGGCTGGGGCCGAAGACCCTGACAATCGAATCGTTGCCTGACGTCCGACAGCTCGAATATCCACTTTATCGGTCGAGTTGGAGATACTGTATGGGCCGTGAGTCTGTGCCGTGGTGTTTGGATAGCGGTAAGTATCAACAGAAAGAGTGACACCACCCACCAAATCTTCAAAATCGGGGATGCAGCCCATAATCCGCATCAGGCGATCACCATCTCCGATATCAATCGCAGCGCTGGTGGCACTCCACGAAAGTGAAGATCCGTCATTCGAATTTCCCTTTTCGTGAAAATAGAGACTGCCGTCCGATGATGCCGCAAGCGGATGACTAAGCGCCCCCGCATCAATCCAGGCGGTTCGATCAAACGTTCCTGTTGACCAAGCGTTGTCTATATAATTGTAGGATATGTATCGGCTGCACTCGTTGCCGTCCCGGCTGTCGGGATATAGCCACCACACTTCGTTGTGGGCCGAGATTGAGAAGGCGTAAATTTTATCGTGCTGGACTCTCGAAAGATGGGCGAAGACGTCGCGCTGCACAGTACTTGGCAGAACTTCCGGCGCTCCTCCGGCATACCGGCAGAAACCACCCACATTGGACATCCAGTAGGCAGTGCCATTCACGACAACAGCGGCATTGGGCCCAATAAGTCCGCACCCAGAACCTAGATACGTAAAGCTGTAAACCACATTGGGGTCGGGCACATACCTGGCGGCGTACAACCCCTCATCCGTCCATATCAAAATTTCGCCACGGCTGTTACGCATGCTGACGATACGCGCGCCTTTCGCCAAAGTAAAAAACCCAGCCTGATTGCTAGCAGACGCGGTCCATAATTGGTTGTTCTCTTGATCCGACCAGCGGACATGAAGCTGATTGAAAGTGTCGCTGCCCGCCTCAACAGTACCGCCGATCATGACAATACGTTCCGGGGTGACGATCATCGACGTATTTTCAAGAGGAGCCCCAGGCACCTGTTGAGCCGATAGCAATTGCGTAACCATCACGTTATCAACGCTGCCGGCAAACGAAGCATCGCCATGAAACTTGAGGGTACCGGACGCCGAAAAAATGACTTCCTGCACGTGGCCTGACGCGTCGGATAGGGCCGCCCCTATGTTCGTGGCCCCAATTTTGGGCTGCAAACTGCCAGCGGACCGCGTGTAGTCAAATTCAATGAGAAAGTAGGCGCTAGGGGAGAGGGTGATCTCCTGTTCGAGACCGCTGGCCGCGGCTACGGATTTTGTCGCAACGCCCGCCGCAATGCTCCAACCGCTACCCTTCGTCCAATCGCTGTCGGTATCGAAGCCGCCATTCGTAATCAATTCGGCCTCAGAAAATATCGGCGCCCATTCATACAGTCCGCCGCCGCGGGGACAGGCCAAAAGGTTTTGCCCCCAATTGTCGAGGCTCCAGGTGCGTGGATAGTACACGGTTGATGATGGAAGTCCGTATCCGCCGACACTGTACGCACCGGTGCCATAGCCTGCCCCGCCGGTTCCATCCGCTAGCCCGGCGGGCAGCATATAATCATAGTCCACCACGCCACCGCCTGGTCCGGCCGTGGAACTCGCAGGGCTAGAGTGAGTAACCGAGTAGGTGTCGGAGTCCGAGACTTCGGCCACGATGTACTCACCCTCTATCGTGATGCCGCCAACGGCCGTAGCATTGACGAACCTCACTCGATCTCCCTTGGCCCGGCCGTGCCCGGCATCCGTCACGCTTACATCAGCCGACGACGCGACCGTTGAAAACGGATCCGTCAATCTACCGCGTGAAAGGACGGGAGAAATATCGTAAAGTTCTCCATCGAAATAGGCCTGCAAGTGCGTATGGGTGCCCAGGGCGGCAAGACTTAAACCGGCGTTATCTCGCCAAGCGTGCAAACCACGACAAACGCCGAATACCAACGCCTCCGTCGCGACCTCCCACCCGCCGATTGTCTGGGCTTTGCCCCTCACAAATCGAATTTTGTCGGCATCAATAAAAAACCCCTCCGCAGCAAGAGGGGTGTCATCCTTATAAACACCGGCGATGAGCTGAATTTTTGTGTAGGGCATTTATGCCTCAGGTCAATAAAAAACCCTCCACATAGGGAGGGCCATCTCTAATTAGATATTGTAAGTTTACTTGAGGCTGTGTCGCCCCTCGGAGTACTCGACGCAATATTAGAATTGAAGAGACTATGCCTATCGGACTAATGTCAAAAAATGAACCGTGTCGCCTATTTGAACTGCGAGTTGAAATCTCGCGACCTAGAGTCCCGCCTATTAATCGCGTCCCACCTACTAAAGTCTGGCATAGCCGTTGTGGTTGGGCAGGTTTGGGCGCTAGTTCGCAACGCTCAAGCGCGAAAAAATACACCTGGTATATATCTTTTCACCACGGCCAATAGCTCTCAGGCGAAAGGAATGAACTGGGCCAAAGAGGCTGGTCACTTGGTAATAGCCTCTGATGAAGAAGCATTGCCTCTCGTCGACCCTTTGAAAAATGTTACTCTTGAAGCAATAAGTCTCTCCGACAAATTTCTGGTGGACACTGAAGCGCATAAAGCAATGTTAGTTGGCCAGTTCAACGCAGCTGAAAAATTTTTTGTCACCGGCTCGGCACGGCTAGAAGCAATTAGATCTGCAGAAACTCCGATTATTCCTGGCCGACCCTACATACTATTCAATACAGGCTTTGGAGTGATCAACAGTCTTTGGGGCAGTCCGCAAACAGCGTTAGCGATTATGCGGCAGGCGATCCAACTAACTGAAGAGGAAGCGCAATCAATAATTGATGTGGAGAACGCTTCCATTGATATCGTATTGCAATTGATCAGATGGTTAGCGCCAGATCATCGTGTCGTTATCCGCCCACATCCTTCGGAACGCGCGCAAATGTGGCGGGAAATGTTTCCTCAAGTCGATGTAGTAGAGAGTTCATTGCCTCTGCCGTGGATCAAGAGTGCAAAGGTCTTAATTCACTGCAATTCTACTACAGGTTTGGAAGCCGCGTTCGTTGGAACACCTACCCTCAATCTCAACCCAATACCGGCCTATGGTGCTCAATACATAATTGGGAAAATCAATCGGACGGTCGAGACAGTGCAAGCCGCAAAGAAAGAACTTACGGCTTTCCTGCACGATGAAACTGATTTGAGTGGAAGCATTTCTCCCGATGAACTGTTTACCCCTAACGGCGCAAGAAACACTGCGCGTGCTATCCTAGAATTGATTGGAGAGGGCACTTCTTTGCCTAACGACTTTCCTTGGGCACCCGTGGCACGCGATCCACACCAACGTGTAAAATTCAGCGCCAGCCGAGAGGAAATCGTTCGCAGCCCATCGTTGTCCAGCGCACCGTACACCGCCATTCATGAACTAGACGACAGCGTGTTTCTACTCGTACCCACCTAATTTCGCTCAGACCAAATTTTATCTTCGTAGTTCATTTTTCGCTGGCCCAAAGGTGTACGGCGTATTCTGCCAAGTTTTGAATCATTTCCTAATCATCGCCTTAGACAGCGCAATCAGAACTTATATACGAATCTAATGTTACATCGGCCAGATAGGTGACGCGGTTCGCATTATACGGCGATACTATCCTACTCCTGCTGTCGACTTATTTGTGCCTCCACGTTAAAAAAATCTCACCGCTTCCAGCTATTGAAGAGTCTGTTTCAGTAAAGGCGTAACCTACAGCTTGTCCAGATGATATCTCTATTGCTCCAATGCCGCCTGCGGCATTGTGTCCCTGCGCGCCTGATGCCAAGGCTCTAACTCGCATCACTGTATTTCCACCAACAATAAAATCCAAAGTAACGGTTCCACCAGTTACGCCGCTCGCAATGATAGAAATGGATACGCTAGTGATAATAATCCCACCCGTATTCGTCGCCGCGCTCACAAGATCTGCACTTCCCGTCGCGCTCGGGCTGGCCGAGGCCACATTATCGCCAATAACCGTCACAGCGGACGCTGCACCATGATGAATACCCATCTCTAGTTCTCCGTCACGCCGTCGCAGGTGAAATCAACGTCTATACCCGAGACATAAACCACCACTTGATCGTCATTGTCGCCGTTCAGCACCATGCCGGTCAGTTGCAATACATCCTTACCCGCCGTATCGCCGGCCGCACTAAGGCTTCGATCGTAAAGTTTCATTTCGCCGTCTGCCGGAGTCGGGTCTGCCGAAGCGCTTTGCACTTGAGCGATGCGGATCGTGCGCGCCGACGCACTGCGATTGCAGGCCGTCACGGTAATTGTCGCGAGCACGCCGCTCGCGGGTTTATAAAGTGTCTTCCAGGTTGTCGTGGTGCCTTCCAGTGCACCTAATCTTCCGCCGCTGGTTGTCATGTTTCACCTACACTGTGGCTAAAAAATACGCGCCCGGATTCAAACGAGGCGCTTGTATACGTAAAGTTTCATCGCCGCCGGGGCTTTGTACCTCCAGCGCAATGCCGTTGCCGGCCTGCAACGCCCCGACCCGCCGCCTAGGTAGCGGTTGGTTGAATCCGTCGCCGTCACTTTGACGGACCCGGCGGTGCTGGAGGTCGTCGCTGCGGCAATCGCCGCGTCCATCTGGCTTTTGTTGATCGCATCAAGGCTAGCCGTGCCTGCAGTCACGTTTGCGATTTTGCCGCCCACCTGCAGCGCGCCGGAAATTTGCACAGCGCCTGTAAGAAAAGTGGGCGAACCGTTGAACACATCGCTGCCGTCGCAATAAACTGCCGCGGCGTACCCATTGGGCAAACTCACCCCGCTCCCGCCCGCGGTTCTCAGAGTCACGCTTGCACCGGCGGCATTCACCGCCAGATACATATGCTCCACACTGGGAACGAAAACTTCGGCCGGTGCTGCCAATGTACCGGTGAACTTCAACACTCGGTTCTTGGCCTCGTCGGCAGTCGAATAATTGCTCGTCGTGAGCGTTTTACTCCCTGTCAGAACTATGTTCTCGACCCCGTCCAGGGCTTGATCCAGAGCGTCCAACACTTCGTTGAGTTTGGTATCACCCCAGGTGTTGGTGTTGGTGCCAAGCTCTTGCTTGCGCAGCCTGTTTCGTGTTGTCGGACTGTCAACCATCGCTAACTCACCACTGCTCTATCGGTTACACGGCGCCAATCCGCGCCGTCGGAAAATGCCGGCACCGCGCCGCCGCTCTCATTTGAAATGAAAATCAGGCAGCTGTTAAAACGTGCAGGGCTGGGAAGGTCGGCAACACCAAAGGCCGGCAGCCGCACCGGTTGACCGGCCTGGGCACCCAATGCCTCTTCAATCCGCCGAACCAACTCGTGCGCCCACACCGGCGCACTTGCCTCAACGGCAATCATGGTGCGGCCTGTAAATCGGGCATCGACGCCGAACCGGCGCTCCACTCACTCAAAGTGTTGTCGGCCTCAATGCTGCTCGTCACCGCTTGCAGCAACGTACTCCACACCCCCACGCGGTTGTCTTCTCCGAGGTAAGGCGCGGCCTGAATCAGCGTCGCATACAAATACGCATCGGGATGCCGGCTCAGCAGCCAGTTCGTATCCGCATCCTCCGACAACGCCGGAAGCCGCGCATAGTACAGAAGTTCAATTGCATACGCCGCATCCGGCGCCGGGCCCAACTGCAGATTGCTACCGGCAACAGCAAAGGCGCGCGGAACACCCGTGACGCTCAACGTATATTTTGCGTCCACGTCCTGAACCGTGGTCGCGCGCAGCACTACTTTGGGACTGGTTTGAACGGTCACCCGCCGCGCCGCGCCAAAATCGTCCGGCAGCGCCACCGCCGAAACGCCTGCCACCGTTGTCAGGGTTGCAGCAACCATCTGTTCGCGCGTTTTCAGCTCGCGGCTCAAATACGCTTCGGCCAACGTAATGAAGTCGGGAATCACGGCCGTCAAATCGGTCCGGTTCAGCCATGCAGCTACCGATGCCTTCAGGTCTGCATAATTCGCGATGCTCATCAGGCCGCCTCCCCTTCACTCGCTGTTTTGAAATTTTGAAATCCATATCGCGGCGGGTCCGTCCAGATAGACGTCATCAGATCGCTGCGCATTTTATCCGGCTTCCTGGCCCGGCCTACTTCGCGGCCCAGCAGATATTCCAGATGAAACCGGTCGATGGTCTCGTCGGTAAAGTCCGGCACCGGCAAGCCGTCGAGCCACGAGAGCTCCCACAACGCGCTCGCGCGCGGCACGCGAATTTGCATCCCCTGATAGCGAAATAACCCCATAAGATAAGCAAGGTTCGGGCGCTGATAGACGTATTCATCCAGGGCTGTCAGATCGACACCCCAGATTCCCACCACCGGCACGTTTTCCAGACGCGCAAGCGCCAGCATGTAAGCGATCGAACTTTCAAGGTATCCCGCCTCCAGGCCCGGCAATCGCATAACGTCTTGCAACGGGTACGCCCGGCTGCCCGGAATATCGGCATAGGCCTCGGCCATGATTTTTTCGCCGTCCAGCTCGCGCAGCCACTCTCGATAGTCTACGGACTCATGCAGGGTATCCGGCCCCCAGGTGTTGGGGGTGTGAATCTCAAAATAGCGGTCGCCGACAAATCCCGCATCCCAGGCCAGTCCCCAGGTCTCCCAATCCGGTGTTCCCATCGGGGCGTCTTCACGCGTCGAATCACAGCGGCCGATGATCGCAACTTTCCTCATGCCGCATCTCCCGCCGCGATCAATCTTTCCGGAATTTGCAGACGCGATACGCCGTCTCTCTTTTCGGCCAAACCATTCAACGCCATGTCATTGGTGTAGGCGCACTCGCCGACGTGAACGATCTCGCGCGAGAGATCGTGATCGATGAACACCGGAATATCGTGCTTGCGCAGCTTGCGGCAGAAGTACACGTCCTCGGTGCAGAATCGCGTGTAGTGCGGCGGCTGCGGCTCGAAGGCAAACAGCGGCAAGTCCTCGGCCAGTGCGTCGAACACATTCATCTCGCACAGCATCAGGCCGAAGCCGCAGTGCCGCACCTCTTCCAGACCGGCTTTATCGTCCGTCGTGTACAGCGGCCCGGTCTCCGCCGCGTTGTCCACATAGGCCGTTGGAATCGCCGCCGGCATCTTGCGCGGATAATTGACACCCACCACGCGCTCGCCGTGTTTCAGCAACCGCAGCAAGGCGTCTTCGGGAAAACCCATATCGCTGTCCACCCAAAGCAGATGCGTTGCGTTCATCTTCCAGGCCTCGGCCACGCAGCGACTGCGCTGCTCGGGAATCATGAACCCCTTCACCGCCACAATCTCCAGCGCACCCGCGCAGCCTTTGGCAAAGTGTTGCGCCGTACGTGCCACCGACACAGCCGTTGTGGCCTTCCAGTCTCCGGCAGACGGCACGCACACGGCCACCTTCAGCCAGGCTCCGCTGTCCGGAGCGCTGTTGTCATCCTCATTCATGGAACAAACCTTCAGTGTGAGACTGTCAGTGAAACGATCAGAGTGCGCCCGGCCAGGTTCTAAACAGCTTGTTGGCCGGATCATTGGCCCATTTCTTCCAGGCCTTGCGATCGTTGGCCCACCCTTCCCGGTAGGCCTTCGCGTAAACAAAATGCGGGACCACCGCCGCGTGTCGAAACTCCCGCCCGGGTGCAAGGTCGGACAGCACCCGCGCCTGCTCTAGATACGGCTCACAGTCCTCCACCTCATGCACCAGCACCTGGCCGGTGAGATGGGACTCATCAATGAACACCTCCGCCCGGTTGGCGTAAGCGTTCAGCAAATGCTTTTTGGACATGAAAAATCCAGGACGTTTGAGGGTCACGAAATGGCCGGATTTAGCGGCCATGCTGACTCACGCTTAAACTCGACAACCACCGCAACGAGGATTATAATTTCAAGTATGCAATCTAAGAGGGTGTCCATAAGATCTGCTCTTCAGGTTGCCGCGTTGTCAGCCGCGGTGTGCTGGACAGCGCCCGCGTTCTCCGCCGATTTAGTTGCCGAAACTTCTCCGGTCCCGGAAGTTCCCGCCGATGTTATCGAGGCAGCTCGCAATGCCATCACCAACGGCAACGTGAGTACGGCCTACTCACTCATTCGCCCCTATGCAGAAGCCGGTCACGCCCAGGCGCAGGAATTCGTCGCCTATAGCTTTGAAGTCGGCATCGAAGGAACACTCGAACAAAGCGAATGCAAAGCGTACCTCTGGTACGACAAAGCCGCCCACGGTGGGCACCTTATAAGCATGATCAAGATGGCGAGGGCGTACAACGAAGGCACATTCGTGGAGCAGGATTCTTCCTACAGCGATCTTTGGCTTTACGCATACAATCAGCACAAATCGACTCAACAGAACGTTCCGCGCTCTAGCGACGGAACACTAGAGTATAAACTCCAACAATTTTTGTACCGAGTTCCTGCCGAGGTTTCGATAGAGCGGTCCAAGGCAACCGATTCATCTTACGATGTCTCGACATTGTCCTACGCAAAGCCGTCGGAAAGTTGCGTTCTACCGGACGACCTGGCGCTTCTGGATTTTCCGATCAACGTTTCAGGTTAACTCTTCATTATTCCTCGATATTGATCGGCGGCATCGGCGGGATTTTGATATCGGGATTGAGGCCGTATGTCTCGTACCAATCATAAAGTTTGTCATCAATCTCATTTTTCAGCCGTAGTTCCAAAAGTATTTTCTTCTGCTCCTCAAAGGGCAGATTATCGAACCGAGGATCGACAAGCGGCCCTGGCAACGTTTGACCTGAACGCAAAGGTAATTTGCCAAAGCCCCAGGGTGCTTCTGTCGTTGGCGGTCTTCGATAATCTTGCGCTGGAAATTGCGGCAACCCGGCAACCTGTATTCCTTGCGATGGATAGGGACTCACCGACGCAGACAACCTTGTCTGCGGATTAGTGGTGTCGCCGCGCCCTTGCATCGCCAGAAGACGTCCCTGCAACGACTGCACTAATTTTCCATGTTTACGCGAATCTATCGCTCGCAGTTTCTGTTGTGCTTTTTGTAATGCAGCGTTCTTCGCGGTCTCGTTGCCCGCTTCCAGAGCATCGCTGATATGGCCCAGTACGCGGGTCGCAGCCGTACCGCCGCGCAACGCCAAGTCAGGCTCAACACCGGCCGCCTTGGCCATCATCGCGGTTACGCCTTCGCGCAAGGAAAGGCCGTCTTTGCGGAATTTTTTCATCAAATCGATATCTCCAATAAAAGAATGGCGGGAGAGACGGAGGGAGGCCGCCTCTCCC
>CAXBLG010000090.1:0-12086 GCA_963976395.1 uncultured Rhodospirillaceae bacterium | reverse complement strand
AGAGGGATTCGAACCCTCGGTATCGGTTTCCCAATACACCGGTTTAGCAAACCGGCGCCTTAAGCCACTCGGCCATCCCTCCTCCATGATCTGAAGGCCGCAAGACTTATCTGACCCTGCGGAAGGGCGCGAAGATGGCGACTCCCAAACGGGTTGTCAACCCGGCCTTAGCCCCCTAAAAACAGCCCCTACCGTTGAACTGACTGGAACTAAACATGGCCAATATCCAAGTGTGCTTAAGTCCGCGCCTTCAGGTCCGCTGCCGCCTATTTAGCGCCACAGCGATTATAAGCGCTTTTACACTGCTTGGGGCAGTGCCCGGTGCCGCGCAATCCAACGACGCAGAGCCTAACAGGAACTGGGAGGCTGAAGTCGCTCTGGGCGCCAGCCTTTCCACGGGCAATACCGAACGTAAATCGCTAGATGTCGATGCGAAAGCCAGTCACCGCGCCGGCCGTTTTGAGGATCACTACAAACTATCTGGCGAGTTTGCACGGGAGAGCGGTACCACCACCGCCTCCCGTGTTAAAGGCGGTGTGCAATCCAACTACGATATTACTAACAAGTTTTACGCCCTCGGATTTGCCGAAGTAGAGCGCGATAAATTTTCGGGATTTAGATACGAAACCGAAATTGCACTCGGTGTCGGTTACCGCGTGATCGATAAGGATAATTTGTCATTCGACGTTGAACTCGCGCCGGGTTATCGCCACGGCGCAATTAGAGGTGGCAGTAGCGAAAACAAAGTCTTCATTCGAGGCTCTGCTTTGCTCAACTACAAAATATCAGACACGGCAACGCTTACCAACGAAGCCACGGTAAGCGGTGAAAGCGGACAGGTGCGGGCGGAAAACACCATCGCCCTGACGGCAACCGTCGTGTCCGACCTCGCCGCTCGGTTATCTTTTAATATCCGCTATAATTCCAATCCCCCGGCTGGCGCGGAAAAAACAGATACCATCAGCAAGGCACAATTGGTTTACGCGTTTTAAGACGGCTATTTGCCTTCTACGAGCACGTACCGACGGGCACTTCCAAGGCCGGGGATACAATATATAGGCCATTCAGACTTGCAGCGGTAAACACCGCTTCACTGCGGGAAAATCCTTCGGTCCGGGCGATAGGACTGAGGTCTCCCCAAAACGTAAAGTAAAGCTGAGCATCCAAAACTGTGTTCGCGTTCACGAGGACCAGTAATTGATAGCGCTCATCCCGGGCCATGAGGTCCACATAGTGGGATAAAGGCTGATCCAGCCAAACACTTTGCGACAAGGCTGGATGAGTTCGTAAATCCTGACCGGACGTCACCACAAAGAGGTGATCCCAGTCCAAATCAATTACGTTTTCTAAACAAATGTAGGGGTCATCAACCTGAACAGGCGGTGAAACCTGGCGGATATCCTCGGGCTCCGGCGGGCTTGGATCAGGAGACGCGTGTAAAGCCACGGCCTCTGAAAAATCGTACAGCCATGCGGGCGGCATTGTCTGGCGGTAGAAAACCCATCCGACCAACAAAAATATACCAAATCCGATAATCAGCAGCGTACCGCTACGAAAGACGCGGCGTTGAGGCGACGGAACATCATCCTGGTCGCCCGGTCCCCGCTGCAATGTCATGGCGCTAGTTTCTTTTTAAGAATTTCAGAACACACGCCGGGATTGGCCTTGCCCTGAGTCGCCTGCATTACTTGACCCACAAACCAACCGATCAGTTTGTCCTTGCCGCCCCTGTAGTCGGCGACCTTATCAGGATTATCCGCCATGATCTTGTCGATAGCCGCTTCAATAGGCCCGGTATCGGTGATCTGCTTCAGGCCGCGTTCTTCAACAATAGAATCGGGGTTCTTGCCCGTCTCCACCATGATCTCAAACACGTCCTTCGCCAAACGTCCTGATATGGTGTTGTCGGCCATGAGATCGATGAGACGGCCAAGGTTCTTCGCGCTGACCGGACTCTCGCTAACATCAACCCCCTGTTTATTCAGAACCCCGAAGAGATTAGTGATAACCCAGTTGGCCGCTTGCTTGGCATCGCGTCCGTTTGCAACTTCTTCAAAATAGAGCGCATTTTCTTTCTCTGCCACCAGAACGCCCGCATCATAGGCAGTTAATCCATAGTCGCTGATAAAGCGTTCTTTCTTGTCGTCAGGTAGTTCAGGAAGGTCGGCCTTGATGGCAGCAACGAACGCATCGTCAAATTCAAGCGGTAACAGATCAGGGTCTGGAAAGTAGCGATAGTCATGCGCGAATTCCTTTGAGCGCATGGGACGCGTTTCACCTTTATTGGCATCATACAGCCGCGTTTCCTGTTTAATCTCACCGCCATCTTCATAAACGTCCACATGACGTTTGGCTTCGTACTCGACGGCCTGCATGACGAAACGAACAGAATTCACGTTCTTTATTTCGCAGCGTGTGCGTAACTCGGTTTCGCCGACAGGGCGCACCGAAACATTGACATCGCAGCGCATGGAACCTTCGTCCATATTCCCGTCGCAGGTTTCAAGATAACGAAGAATCGAGCGCACTTTGCGCAAATACAAACCCACTTCTTCCGGGCTGCGCATATCCGGTTTGGAGACAATCTCCATAAGCGCGACGCCGGTGCGGTTGAGGTCAATAAATGTTTTCGACGGGCTCATGTCGTGAATGGACTTGCCAGCGTCTTGTTCCAGATGAAGGCGCTCGATACCAATGGCCCGCGTGGAACCGTCGGGCATATCGAGCACAACCTCTCCCTCGCCGACGATCGGCAATTCGTACTGACTAATCTGATAGCCTTGCGGCAAATCTGCGTAGAAGTAGTTTTTTCGGGCAAAGACGCTGACGTTATTAATCTTCGCTTTCAGCCCAAGTCCCGTGCGCACCGCTTGCTGCACGCACACTTCGTTGATGACCGGCAGCATGCCCGGCATTCCTGCATCGACAAACGAGACCTGTGTATTGGGGCCCGCACCGAAATCCGTAGGCGCGCCGGAAAACAACTTTGCTTTGGAAATCACTTGAGCGTGAATTTCCAAGCCAATCACCACTTCCCAATCGCCGGTATCGCCTTTGATGATGTAACTCATGGCAGCCTTATGCCCCACGCTTTAAGCCGGGAAAAGCCGCAGCCTCTTCAAGCGTCTGACAAACACGGAACAATGTTTCTTCGTCCCAGCGCTTTGTAAGCACTTGCAACCCTAGCGGCAGTCCGCCGGAGCTCAACCCCGCCGGCACAGAAGCGCCAGGTATGCCCGCTAGCGATGCAGGTACGGTGAACACATCATTGAGATACATGGCAACGGGATCGTCGGTTTTCTCACCAATGGCAAAGGCCGGTGACGGCGCTGTTGGCGTCACGATCGCATCAACTTTCTCAAATGCGTCGCTAAAATCTTTATTGATAAGCGCCCGCACCTTCTGCGCCTTCAGATAATAAGCGTCATAGTACCCTGCAGACAGCACGTAGGTGCCGATCATGATGCGGCGTTTGACCTCTGCGCCGAATCCGACCGCACGGGTCTTCGCATACATATCGTCGAGGGACTCTCCCGGCACGCGCAAACCAAAACGGACACCGTCATAACGTGCCAGATTGGAGGATGCTTCGGCGGGCGCCACTATATAATAAGTCGGCAGAGCGGAACTCGTGTGCGGCAAGCTGATTTCGACAGGCGTCGCGCCTGCATCCTTTAGCCACTGCACACCCTGATCCCATAACGCCGCCACATCGGGGTCCAAGCCATCCGGCCTGTATTCCTTGGGAATACCGATCTTTAGGCCTTTCACACCTAGTCCGAGGACCGCCTCGAAATCAGGAACTTCCAGAGGAGCTGAAGTGGAATCTTTCGGATCATGACCAGACATGGCCTTCAGCATAATCGCCGCATCCCGCACAGTGCGGGTCATCGGTCCGGCCTGATCTAACGAGCTGGAAAAGGCGACAATGCCCCAGCGGGAACAGCGCCCATAGGTGGGCTTCACACCGACGATACCGCAGAACGAAGCAGGCTGACGGATTGAACCGCCCGTATCCGTGCCGGTCGCGCCCATAGCAAGATGTGCCGCGACCGAAGTCGCCGAGCCGCCTGATGAACCGCCCGGGACGAGGTCCTTGCCATCCTTCCCTTTCCAGGGATTTTTGACATTGCCGTAATAGCTAGTGGTGTTCGACGAGCCCATCGCGAACTCATCAAGGTTCAATTTTCCCAGCATCACCGATCCGGCGTCGCGCAGCTTTTGGCTCACCGTGCTTTCGTACTGAGGCGTGAAACCATCGAGAATGTGTGAAGCCGCTGTGGTCAAAACCCCTTCGGTGCAAAACAGATCTTTGATGCCGAGCGGAATTCCTTCCAGGGCACCTGCCTCATTTTTTTGAAGCCGCTGATCGGACTCCTTGGCGCGCGCGCGCGCAACGTCAGGCGCAGGTGTAATAAAAGCATTTAGGTCTTTGGCTTGTTCCATAGCCGCGATATGGGCTTCGGTCAGCTCAGCCGCTGAGAACTCTTTTTTCGCCAGCTTATCGCGGGCCTCGGCAATGGTTAGGGAGGTCAGCTCATTCATGGCGACCTACTCCACCACTTTTGGAACAGTGAAAAAGCCATCCTGCGCATCTGGCGCGTTGGCGAGCACCCTCTCCGCTTGATTACCATCGGTCACCACATCAGCCCGCCAGGGGAGTTTGAGGTCGGTCCCACCGCTCATGGGTGGCACATTCTCGGTGTTCACTTCGCTGAGTTGTTCAATCCAGCCAAGAATGTGCGACAGTTCCCCAGCCAGGGACTCAAGATCAGCATCCGGCACCTCAATACGGGCCAGAGTTGCAATCCTTCGAACGGTGGCTTTATCCAGCGACATCGGCTATTGAACTCCTGGTCCAAAGCCGCTGTTGGCCTTGGGAAAGCGCGGATACGTAACACCCGCTATGGCGATCTGCAAGCCTATCGAACTCAAGGCCAAATTGGCGCGAAACCAGACCATTCTGGGGCTCGATCTGGGCACCAAAACCATTGGTCTGGCGCTGTCCGATGCTGGCCACATGATTGCCTCACCCCTGCTTACCATAGTACGGCGCAAATTCACCCAAGACGCCATCGAGTTGGAAGCCCTCATAGACAAGCATAATGTCGGCGCGCTGCTGATCGGTCTTCCGGTACAGATGGACGGTACTGAGGGTGCACGCGCTCAAGCGACACGATCTTTCGCCAGCGAAGTTCTCAAACGACGCGACTTACCTATCGCTTTCTGGGACGAACGTCTCTCCACCGCGGCGGTGCAGCGCATGCTGACCGATGAGGCCGATTTGTCCCGCAAAAGGCGTGCGGAAGTTGTGGACAAGGCCGCCGCTGCCTACATCCTGCAAGGAGCCTTGGACTCTATATAAGAGTATCCGCCGACTGTTTAACTGAAATCGATTTTAAGTCATACTTGTCCCACATAATTGCCTTCGCTCCCAACCCCGGAGAAACTGATGCGTACAGCCCTAACAGCCATAGCATCTACCGTTTTTATCGCCATTTCCGCGTTCGCTTGGGCCGAGATCGATATTGGTCCTGCTGTTGGCAGCAAAATTCCGGCGGGCTTTACAGCCCTCGATCAGACAGGGGCGCAAAAGAGATTTGACGACATCACGGGTGAAAAGGGTGTCGTCCTCTCGTTTGTACGCTCCGCTGACTGGTGTCCATACTGTCAGCAGCAGATGATTAATTTACAGACCATCACCGATGATCTCGCCGAGCGCGGGTATACACTGGCAACTCTCAGCTACGACTCTCCCGCCGTGCTGGAGAAATTCGCCAAAAGGCGGAACATTTCCTACATCATGCTGTCCGATGAAAAATCCGCGATGATTGACGCCTTCGACCTACGCGACCCCGCGTACCAGGAAGGCAGCAAAGCCCATGGGGTGCCCCGTCCGGCGATTTTTATCATCAGCCCAGAGGGGGTCATCCGCGGAAAGCTAGCGGAAGACAGCTTCAAAGTGCGACCGTCTGTGGAAGCGGTCCTTATAGAAGTGGACGGCATCACCCGCCAATAAACCAAGTCCCTACCCGCGTAATAAATAAGATTCTCGGACCGCATTCCATTGCTTGCGTAAGCGGGATCGTCTGCTTATAGTCCCGGCTCATGCGTGACCCGGTCTTTCCGCACCGTCATCTCCTCGGCATCGAGGGGCTTTCCCCAGCAGAAATAAATCATTTATTGGATTTGTCTGATCGCTACGTGGAATTGAACCGCGGGCCGAACAAGACCAGTGATTCCTTGCATGGGCGCACCATCGTCAATCTTTTCTTCGAGAACTCCACTCGGACGCGCACCTCGTTCGAACTGGCCGCCAAGCGTCTTGGCGCCAACGTCATCAACATGCAGGTGAACGCCAGTTCGGTCTCCAAAGGGGAAACCCTGATCGATACGGCCGTGACCTTGAACGCCATGCACCCGGACGTCCTTGCCGTGCGCCACCCGGACTCCGGCGCGGTCAAACTACTCGCCGATAAGGTCAATTGCGGCGTGGTCAACGGCGGCGATGGAAGTCACGAACATCCAACCCAGGCATTGCTCGATGCCTTAACGATCCGCCGGCGACGTGGCCGACTTAGCGGCCTATTGGTCGCCATCTGCGGCGACGTATTGCACAGCCGCGTCGCACGCTCCAACTTCTACTTGCTGCTGACCATGGGCGCGCAGGTGCGCATTATCGCGCCGCGCACCCTCATTCCAAGCGCCATAGAACGCCTCGGCGTTGAAGTCTTCACGGATATGACCGCGGGCTTGAAGGACGTAGATATCGTCATGATGCTGCGGGTCCAAAACGAGCGTATGCGCGGCAGCTTCATTCCCTCGGTCCGCGAATACTTCCGGTTCTTCGGTCTGGACCAAGCAAAACTAAAACAAGCCAAACCCGATGCGCTGATTATGCATCCCGGCCCCATGAACCGCGGCACAGAAATCGACTCAGATGTTGCCGACGACTTCGAGCGTAGCGTTATTCGCGAGCAGGTCGAACTGGGCGTAGCGGTACGAATGGCGGTGCTTGAGGTTCTCGCTCAAAATAACATTGCCGAGGCCGCTGAGCGCGCCGCCCAGACAAAGGCGGCTGCACGATGAGCATTCAAAAACCCGGCCGCACCGCCTACGTCAATGCCCGCATCCTTGATCCCGCTTCGGGATTCGATGGTCCGGGCGAGCTTTTAACCATCGGCGAGGAAATCGCTGATATCGGCACGAAGCTGTTCGACGGCAAACCGCCCGCCGACGCTGAAGTCGTCGATTGCGCGGGCCTGTGCCTCACTCCCGGTCTGGTGGATATGCGCGTTCAGCTGCGCGAGCCCGGCGACGAACATAAGGAAGGCCTGAAAAGCGGAGGCGAAGCCGCAATTGCCGGCGGCGTCACCACCGTCGTTTGCCTGCCCAACACCAACCCAGTCATGGACGACGAAGCAACGTTGGAATTTGTCGCACGCCGGGCGCGGAAACTGGCGCTGACCAAAGTCTATTGCTACGGCGCCATTACCAAAGGCCTACGCGGCGACGAGCTTGCAGAAATGGGCCTGCTGGCGGAAGCCGGTGCCCTCGCCTTTACCGACGCCACCAAAGCCGTTGCCGATGCACAGGTTATGCGCCGGGCGCTTCAATACGCCGCGACATTCGACCTCATGATTGTGCAACATCCGGAAGAGCCATCCCTCGCCTCCGGCGTGGTGAACTCCGGCGAAATGGCGACTCGTATGGGTTTATCCGGCATTCCGCGTGAAGCAGAGATCATCATGCTGGAACGAGACATGCGCCTACTGGCTATGTCGGGCGGACGGTATCATGCGGCCCACATTTCAACCGCAGACAGCGTGGCGATCATCGCCGAGGCCAAGGAAAAGGGTCTGCGGGTCAGTTGCGATACCGCGCCTTTCTATTTTGCGCTGAATGAACTGTCCGTGGGCGATTACCGGACATTTGCCAAGCTCTCACCGCCACTGCGCAGTGAAAGCGACCGTGCCGCAATCGTCGAAGGTCTCAAGAGCGGTGTCATCGACACCATCGCCAGCGACCACGCACCGCAAGACCAAGACAGCAAGCGGCTGCCTTTCCCGCAAGCTGCGTTTGGCGGCAGCGGGCTGGAAACCCTGCTGGCCATCTCGCTTGATCTCTACCACAACGAAGACTTGAGCTTGCTCGAAGTTCTGCGCCGCCTCACGGTTGCGCCTGCAGATCTCCTCGGACTGGATGCCGGCAGACTAGCAAAAGGCCACAAGGCCGATATTGCGATCTTCAATCCCGACGAAGGATGGAAAGTTATTGCCGACGCCTTTAAATCAAAGTCCAAAAACTCGCCCTTTGATGGGCGACCGGTGCAAGGCCGCGTGCTGCGCACTGTGGTCGATGGACGCGTGGTGTTCGACGACATGAACCGCTACGCCGAAGCCCGCAGTTAAGCCCGATGGACATCTCTACACTCTGGCTTTTCAGTATTGCGGCCTTTGGCGGTTATCTCGTCGGCTCAATCCCGTTTGGCCTTTTGTTAACGCGCCTTTCAGGCCTCGGCGATATTCGTCAGATCGGCTCCGGCAACATCGGCGCGACAAACGTTTTGAGGACCGGGCGCAAGGGCCTCGCGCTCACAACCCTCCTTCTCGATGGATTGAAGGGCGCTGTGGTTGTCATCGCATTGAATATCTGGATTGGCGACCTAAGCGTTTCCCTTGTAGGCGGCATCTCGGCCGTGCTGGGCCATAACTTTCCCGTTTGGTTGCAATTCAAGGGCGGCAAAGGGGTTGCCACGACCATCGGCGTAATGTTGGCCGCCGCTCCGATCGTCGGCCTTATGGTCGCCGCTACCTGGTTCATCGTGGTTGCCACTTTTAGAATTTCGTCATTGTCGGCCTTAGTCGCGCTGGCTCTCGCGCCAATTTACGCATCAATCCTAGATCGACCCGTGATCATGGCCTTCGCCGCCTTGGGCATGCTGGGATGGATTCGCCACGGCCAGAACATCAAGCGCTTGATCAAGGGACAAGAACCCCGCGTCGGGGGTTCCGGCTCGAAGCCTCAATCCAATTGACGAGCACGAACCATGGCGGACACCCTCTCCCATGACGCTCTCATCGACTGGATCAGATTGACCCGCAGTCCGGGGATTGGCGCAAAGACCTTTCGCCAACTGATTGAAAAATTCGGCACCGCAACTGAAGCCATTGCTCGACTCCCTGAAGTGTCCGGCCGGCGTGGCGCGGTTAACGTTGTATCTCCTGCCCAGGCAGAAAAGGAACATGCCGCAGCAACTCGCGCGCACCTGACCTATATAACGTGGCCTGATGCTTCATATCCAAAAGCGCTAGCTGCAACGGATGATGCCCCGCCGCTCCTTCTCTTAAAAGGCCAAGTTCAAGCTTTGGCAAATCCCATGGTTGCCATTGTCGGCGCGCGCAATGCGACAGTGAACGGTCGCAAGATGGCGCGCTCTCTTGCGGCCGATCTGACAAAATCCGGCTACACGGTTATTTCCGGCATGGCGCGCGGCGTGGACGGGGCCGCCCACGAAGGCGCCTTGAGCGTATCCGGCGCCGCAACGGTCGCGGTGCTGGCCGGTGGCACGGACGTCATATATCCGCCTGAGCATGCCAAGCTGCATGCGCAAATCGCAGAGAACGGCGCGGTCCTCTCTGAAATGCCCCCAGGCACAGAACCGCAGGCCGCATTGTTCCCGCGCCGGAACCGGATTATCTCCGGTGCCAGCCTTGGGGTTATAGTGGTTGAAGCCACGCCGCGGTCCGGATCATTGATCACCGCAAGGTATGCCGCCGATCAGGGCCGCGATGTGTTTGCCGTGCCGGGCTCGCCCCTAGACCCGCGTGCGCACGGACCCAATTCACTGATTCGGGACGGTGCCATTTTAATACAATCTATAGATGATATTTTGACTTCTTTACCTTCTATAGGGGAGCCAGTACATAATATTTCCAAATCAATGCCAAAAATACATCAACCTATTGATAATAATGATAAAAATAACACCCTAGATCTACGCCGAGAGATAGAGGCAGCGCTTGGAGCCAGCCCGGCCGCAGTTGACGAACTTGTGCGACAATGCCAAGTCTCACCCGCTGTCGTGGCAACCATCCTGCTCGAAATGGAGCTGGATGGAAGGATAGAGCGGTTGCCGGGCAATCGCGTGGCTCTGATCGGAACGGTTTGAATTTTTTAACATTTCCGCGCTAACAGCCAGAACCAGCAATCACAAGAGGGGCCTCTAATGCGGTTCTACCGCCGGGTTCCGCTGCGTGAAACATCGAGAATACAGGGTATTGGATGAAGGTCGTAATTGTAGAGTCCCCGGCCAAAGCCAAAACCATCAACCGGTATTTGGGCGATGGTTACCATGTGCTTGCGTCTTACGGGCACATCCGGGATTTACCGCCAAAAGATGGTTCTGTCCGGCCGGATGAAAACTTCGCCATGGATTGGGAAGTTGCCTCCAACTCACAAAAGCATCTCAAAGAGATCGTCGATGCGCTTAAAGGCGCTGACGGCCTGATCCTGGCCACTGACCCGGATCGTGAAGGCGAAGCCATCTCCTGGCATGTGTGGGACGAGTTGCAGCGCCGCAAAGTGCTCAACGGAACGACTGTCGAGCGCGTGACTTTCAACGCCATCACCAAGAATGCCGTTCTTGAAGCCATGTCCCAGCCTCGGGAATTGGACCAAGAACTGGTGAACGCCTATCTCGCGCGCCGAGCGCTCGACTATCTAGTCGGATTCACACTCTCGCCCGTGCTTTGGCGCAAGCTGCCTGGGTCCAAGTCTGCCGGACGCGTTCAATCTGTCGCACTGCGTATGATTTGTGACCGGGAACTTGAGATCGAAAAGTTCCAGGCCGAAGAATACTGGACCGTCGGCGCCGACATGACCACATCCGCTGCCGATAAATTCTCGGCGCGTCTCACGCACCTTGACGAGAAGAAACTCGAAAAATTCGATTTGAATGACGCTGCAAAAGCCGAACGCGCGGCAAGCGCCGTACGGTCCGGCCAGTTCACCGTCACAAGTGTCGAGAAAAAATCCAAACAGCGTCGGCCTTATGCCCCTTTCACCACATCGACGCTGCAACAAGACGCATCGCGCCGCCTTTATTTCTCGGCGCGACAAACCATGGACATCGCTCAGAAGCTGTATGAAGGGTTCGAAATCGACGGCGAAACGGTCGGTCTCATCACTTATATGCGTACCGATGGTGTCCAGATCGCTGGAGAGGCCATCACGGCCGTCCGTGAATTGATCGGAAGCCGCTACGGCGCAAAATTTTTGCCCGATAGTCCGCGCGAGTACAAATCCAAGGCTAAAAATGCGCAAGAAGCCCACGAGGCTGTCCGCCCTACCGACCCGCGCCGCACACCGGACAGCTTGGCTAAGTATTTAAGTGCCGACCAACTCAAGCTCTATGATCTTATCTGGAAGCGAACCGTCGCCAGTCAGATGGAATCGGCCATCATGGATCAAGTCGCCGTGGTCATGAGCACGCCCGACGGACACACTCAACTTCGCGCCAACGGTTCGACAATTGTATTTAAAGGTTTTCTTGAAGCCTACGACGACACACCTGCGACCGGAACATCGGACGACACGCCGGATGAAGATGGCGCCGGCAATATATTGCCGCCCATGAGTGAAGGCCAAAACGTCGGTGTAGGCGACGTAAAACCAGAACAGCACTTCACGCAGCCGCCGCCGCGTTTTTCGGAAGCAAGCCTCGTCAAAGCGCTCGAAGAAAAAGGGATTGGCCGGCCCTCCACTTATGCGTCCATCATTCAGGTCTTGCAGGACCGGCAATATGTAAGTGTCGAGAACCGCCGCTTCACACCACAGGATCGTGGCCGCGTTGTCACGGCCTTCCTTGAAAGCTTCTTCCTTCGTTACGTTGAATATAATTTCACCGCTGATCTTGAAAATCAGTTGGACGAAATATCCGGCGGGCGCCTCGATTGGAAAAAGGTTCTCTCGGATTTCTGGCATGACTTTGCCGCAGCCATCGACGGGACCAAGGATCTTACACGGACGGTCGTAATTGATGCCGTGGACGCGTTGCTCGAGCCTCACCTCTTTCCAAAGCGAGA
>CAXBLG010000089.1:0-12477 GCA_963976395.1 uncultured Rhodospirillaceae bacterium | reverse complement strand
GCGGCGGTGAACACCTTGCCGCACTGCATCCACAATGCTGTTGTGACCCTCGGGCACCGATGCGCTGTTGTCAGCAACAGTAGTTGGACCATGATTAATCTTGTCACCATGATCTGATGTCGGGTTTAAACCGCGATCAGCGGACATTTCCGTACCTCCCATTTTTCAGAACCTGCGATGTCAACGTTAGTGAGCGGACTTTATACCGACCCCTGAACGCTTCGTAGATATATTGGCATGATATGTAGCCTACTGGCCCGCGTGCGTTCAGAGTTTTTTGTAACACCGGATGGGCGTTCGCTTACAATTTCGAACACAATTTGTCTGGAACGGTTCTAAAATAAAGTCATACAATGACTATGTTGGCTGTCACATTCTGACAATGCGAGGCAGAGAGTGAGAATCAGCAACCGAATCTGCGACCGTGCGATTAACAACCTTAGGTATATTAATATAGATATATCTAGTTAAAGTTACCCGGGTTTTCTTGAGAATGGTCAATGCCAGTGATACTTTTAAAACACATGATAGGTGACTGCACTCATGTCTACTGTGACTCTTCTGCGGTAGGTGGGAGAGGCGGTTAGCGTCTTGCCGAGAGTCTTCGGCAGAACCGCATTAACATAGGTTAGATGCGAGCGCCGTTTGACTGCAGAGTGACTGAGAGCGGCATATCTTAAAGTTGTTGGGAGGTTTCAAATGTTCCGGTTAAGCCCCGCAAGTAGACCCCATGTCTTGGGATTGCGTAGCCTAAATGTTTCTGTGATGGCCATGGCTTTGGCGGGCTTTACGCTGCAATCATCTGTGGCGGCGGAATCTAAAAGCTTCGTTGTGTCGTGGTTCACACCAGCGAGCTATTCAACCGATGACGATTGTCCCGGCCGCAATCCCAGTATTGACGGTATTTATCGCCACGCGATTAAGCAGATGGGGCTGTCTCCTGACGAGGAAGAGCGGCTCTTTGAGAAATTTGATGGAACGACTGGTGGTGATGAAGCCGGTGAGATCATCATAAATAGGGCGCGCATTAACGGTGTGCCCGTAAATGCTTATGCAAATCCGATGGCCGCTCCTGATCCGAATATGCTTACCGTGACCGGGCCATGGGCTATTGGTTTCAACCTTGACGGCAAGGGAGCGGATGATCCGAATACCTTTGAAGACCCGTTTACCCATGAGCATGGCATCGACAATGAATTTTTTCGGGCAATGGGGTGCCACACAGGACAGCGCGCTTATTGGCCTCACCGCGTTTTGCAAGGCGGCGAATATCAGTGGGATACAATTCGTCTGACGCAACCGGCTTGGTTGATCACGATTACTGGTGAAGATTTGAGCCGCGACGGCGACGTGATCGTGACATTTGATCGCGCCCTTGAATCGACAAAGTGGGATGCACAGTCGAACACCCGTGCCGATATGACCTATCGAATCGATCCTAATCCTCGCTCGCGCAATGTCTTCAAAGCGAGATTGGAAGGCGGTGTTGTGAAGAGCACCGAGTCTGCCAGTTTCAATATGGTGGCCGACCCTTACTACATTCAGGAGTTTAGATTTCGGGATGCGCAAATTCGCTTAAATTTGCTTCCGGACGGCAATGTTGATGGGTTTGTTGGTGGGTATCAGCCGTTTGTGGATCCCTATTGGGGTGTTGCGAACGGTGGTTTGGCATTGGAATGCTGCGCGGGCATCGATTTCGTTGGCATGTATCACACACTGAGAAAACTAGCAGATGCTTATCCCGATCCGAAAACGGGTCAGAATACTCATATTTCCACAGCGTACAGGGTAGAGGCTGTTCCTGCATTCGTCGTGCATCCTGAAGATATGACGGCTCAAGCGAGTGGCAATACTCAAGCAGCGCAGGCGCGGTAAATATCTATGAACGCGATTAGTAAAGTTAAGGATTCAATGATGATAAATTTCGGTCGGCCGAGGCGTCAGCGCACAACTAGACGTGTCGCATTATGTGCATTTGCCGCAACGGCAATGCTTGCGGCAGATATGTCTATAGCTGCTGATGAGCCGCTTTCTTCCGGTGGTGAGCCGGTGGTGCGTCGTTTGTTGCCCGACCAATACCGAAACATCGTCGCTGATATTTTCGGAACAGATATCGAGATTGGCGGCCGCTTTGAGCCGGATATACGTGAAGACGGATTGTTGGCGGTTGGCGCCTCTCGCGTCAGTGTTACGGGAAGTGGGCTGGCGCAGTATGACGCCATAGCTCGCGGAATTGCTGAGCAAGCCGTGGACGAGAAGCATCGCGCCTTGCTTATGCCGTGTGTGCCAGCATCTGTAAATGCGCCTGATGAGGAGTGCGCGCGCACGGCGTTGGCGCGGGCTGGTCTGCATTTGTACCGTAGGCCTCTTACCGACGAAGAATTGGACTTGCGTGTAAACGCGGCAACGGAAGCAACTAAAATTCTAGGAGATTTTTATCAAGGTTTTGCTCTTAGCTTGGGCGGGATGCTGAGTTCGCCGCAATTCCTTTTCCGAACTGAAAGATCAGAGCCGGACCCAGATTATCCTGGTCACCATAGGCTTGACGGGTATTCAAAAGCGGAACGGCTTAGTTTCTTTTTGTGGAACACGTCGCCGGACACAGAGCTGTTGGAGGCTGCGGCTAGTGGCGCGTTACACACCGAGAAAGGACTGTTAAAGCAGGCGAATAGATTGCTGGCGTCGTCTCGGGTAGAAGACGGCGTGCGCGCGTTTTTTGAAGACATGTTGCATTTTGACCGCTTCGCGACATTCTCCAAAGATGCGGCGATCTACCCGAAATTCACCAACGATGCGACAGAGGCTTCGCGGGAGCAAACCTTGCGGACGATTGTCGAGGTGTTGCTAACGGACAAAGGTGACTACCGAGATTTGTTCACGACACGTAAAACCTTTCTCAACCCGCTGATGGGTTCGGTGTACGGTGTGCCTGTTCCTAAAATTACGGCCAACGGCGCCCCCGATCCATGGGTGCCTCATACCTATCCGGCGGACGATCCGCGCGCGGCCGGCATCCTCATGCATGCAAGCTTTACGGCTTTGCATTCGCATCCGGGCCGCACCTCTCCAACGTTGCGGGGGAAGGCGATACGGGAAATCCTGATGTGTCAGCATGTGCCTGATCCACCGGGAGATGTTGAATTCACAGTTGTTCAGGATACTGAAAACCCTGTTTACAAAACGGCACGGACTCGGTTGGAAGCACATGCCACGGAGCCTATGTGTACCGGCTGCCACAAAATTACCGATCCGATGGGTCTGGCGATGGAGAATTTTGATGCGGCTGCAGGTTTCCGGACCACCGAAAATGGCGAAGTCATTGACACGAGCGGCTCGATAGACGGCAAAGTGTTCAATAATGCTGTGGAGCTAGGTCAGGTTATCCATGATCACCCTGCCGTGACCAATTGTCTTGTAAACAGAGTCTACGCCTATGCGGCCGGCCGCGAACCTACGAAAGGCGAAGGCGAATGGATGAAATATCTCAAGAGCACGTTCGTGGAGAATGGGCATAGGTATCCAGACCTGATGCGCACCATCGTCACGAGCGACGCGTTTTATCGGGTGGCTGAGCCGCAAACCCAAGATGCGCGTGCGAAGTAAACTGAGGGAAATATCAATACCCTTTGCATTAAATGTTGGCGTGGCGTCCCAAGGTGTCAACTAAGTCTAGAATGGGAGATTCAGGTATGAGTGCAATAACTAGAATGGCAAGTCGCCGGAGAGTTTTAAAAGGCGCGCTGAACGGCGGGGTTGTAACCCTTGGATTGCCGTTCTTGAACGGATTTCTCAATGAAAATGGGACGGCGCTGGCCGCGACCGGACAGGCATTGCCGTCTTGTTTCGGCACGTGGTTTCAAGGGCTCGGTTTGAGCCCAGGTTTCTGGGAGCCGAAGGAGGCTGGCGTCATTCGCGAGATGCCTATGCAACTCAAGCCGCTCGAAGCCTTCAAGGATAAGATTAACGTTTACAGCGGTATGCGTGTCTTCCTCGATTCTCATCCTCCTAAAGTCCATGCCACTGGCGCCATTGCTGTTATGGGTGGCGGAATTCCCGACGACGACAATGGAGCATTTCCCAGTATTGATACCCTGATTGCCGATCACATCGGCACGCGCACGCGGTTTCGCTCACTGGAAGTGTCTTGTAACGGTCAACGGTTCGCATATAGCCGCAAGAGCGCAAGCGCAGCCAATCCGGCGGAAACATCACCAATGGCGCTTTATCAACGTATCTTTGGGCCGGATTTCCAAGATCCCAACGCTGCTGACTTTACGCCGGACCCGAAAACAATGGCCCGCAAAAGCGTTTTGTCGGCATTCGGTGAGGAGCGTCAGGGCCTGATGCGCGAATTGGGTTCTGAAGATCGGTCGCGCCTAGACGAGTACTTTACCGCTCTGCGCGAGTTGGAGAATCAATTGAATCTCGAATTACAAAGACCGGCACCGCTTGATGCGTGCACAGTCCCGGAAAATTCCGAGGAAGGCACACATAGCATGGTCATTGATCACGCTGCCGCAGACAATCGGCTGTTCTCTAAGCTGTTGGCTCATGCGCTAGCGTGCGGCCAAACGCGAGTCATCAATATCGTGTTTGATAGTGCGGGCGGAAACTTGCGTACCGCTGGTAGCCCGGTGACGTTCCACATTCACACTCATGAAGAGCCCGTTGATCCCGCTATTGGATTGCAGCGACAAGTGGCATGGTTCCAAGAGCAGTGCATGATGGCTCTTAACGATACGCTTACAGCTCTAGACAGCATCCGCGAAGGAGACGGCACAGTGCTGGATCGTATTGTCATGATGTATGGCACCGACACGGGCTTTGCTAAATTTCACTCCGTTGAAAATATGCCAATGTTCACATATGGCGGAGCTGGCGGACGGATGAAGACCGGCATTCATGTTCCGGCGAACGGTGATACTACGAGCCGGGTCGGTTTGACGATCATGCAAGCGCTTGGTTTGCCTGTCAGCCGGTGGGGCACAGAGTCGAATGATACATCGCGGACCATTACCGAGGTTATGGCTTAATTAGACGTCGGTTAGGCGTGAGCGTTTAAGTTTTGTTCCTGGCCGCACGATGTGGCCTCGAACAAGCCCGATGGGAGAGGGTGTTATATGCGTATGAATGCATCTGCATGGGCAGGGGCCGTTATTGCTGCAGGATTGTTGGCGGGGTGTGCCGCCTCTGGTGAATACGCCGGAAGCAATGACGTTACACAAAATGCAGCCAGCGTTGTACCGCTAGCCACGCCACCTGGCGTAACAGTTCAATTGGCGGGGAACACCGGCTTTACTTTGATTATTGGCTACAGCATCGGTCGCGGAGGTAATCAGGTCTGGTCTTACGCTAATGCGCAAGGCATGACGCTCTACACATCGGCGATGGATAAAGAGCGTGGCGTTTCGTCCTGTTACGGAGAGTGCGCGAAACAGTTCCCGCCCTTCATTGCGCCGGCAGATGCTGAGCCGGTGGGCAATTGGTCGTTAATAACTCGTGATGACGGAGTCAAACAGTGGGCGGTGAACGGTCAGCCGCTTTATACATTCTCTAAGGACGTCGAAATCTCTGACGACTATGGGAAGAACGTTGATGGCATTTGGAATGTCGCCGCGTTTACGCCCTCAGCCGATATAGAGGTGCCGCCGGGTTTCGACATCAAAGAAATCCCTGATGCGAATGGCCAGGTTCTGGTCGATGATAAAGGAATGGCGCTTTACACTCTGAATGTGAATGCTCAGCGACAACAGGCAGCCTGTGCTTCGTCCGTTGATCCCTGCAGGGGGGCGTGGACGCCGTATGCGGCGCCTGTGCTTGCAATTCCAAAAGGCGACTTTTCAACCATTCAGCGCAGCGACGGAATTCTGCAGTGGGCCTATAAAGGTGAGCCCCTTTTTACCTATGATCGGGATATCGAGACCGGATTTGCAACAGGTATGGGGGTTGATAGCAACGTGCGGATTGCTTCGGTCGTACGCTATTTCAAGCCTCAGAATGTAACTTACCAGCAGACGCCAGGACAGGGCATCGTCCTCGCGGATGAAAACGGACTGACGCTTTATCGCCGCGACGCCTATGTCTATCAGCTGGGCGGTCACGGTCTCCGTCGGGGCATTGAGCCGCGCGCAGTTGTTGGCCGTGATATCGGTACGAGTATGGCGGGGTGTGATGCAAGGTGCCAAGAGGTGTGGCTGCCTTTCGAGGCTCCTGCCGACGCCAAGCCGTCCGGTTTCTGGGATGTGCTGACGCGCGAAGACGGTACTAAACAGTGGGCCTATAAGAGTTACGCACTATATCGTTACGCAGAAGACACGGAGCCCGGACAGCTGCTGGGGAACGACTTTTATGATTTTACAGTGAGCGATAATCCTCAGGTGGCCTCAACGCGTCCAAGCCGAATGACCGCGGCCGGAGCACTCTACTGGATATATGCCTATCCATGATGCGCAGGCACTGCGCTGATAAAATTTCGTATTTAGTCGCAGAGCGATGGCTTTAGTTCGATCCACTGTCATTATTATTTTCGGGATTTGCGCTTTTGCGGCCTCCACGCTCGCTGATTCAACGCAAGACATAGCGATTGGATACGACGCTTACACCCGCGGTGATTTTTCTGAAGCTGCCGTGCGGTTTCTAGAAGCCGCTGAAAATGGAAATGTGACTGCACAGGATAGTTTGGGTGTGATGTACGCCAATGGCGAAGGCGTGCCGCGCAACTACGCTTTGGCCCTGATGTGGTTCGAGATCGCATCGGATAATGTACCGAAGGCGGATATGCTGTGGCGGTCGCGTTTGGTCGAATTCAAAGCCAAGGCAGCCGTCCACCTAACGCCAGCACAGGTTTCTGAAGCCCGGCAGCTGGCCCGCGCGTGGAAAGCGGGGCGTTAGACGCT
This sequence comes from uncultured Rhodospirillaceae bacterium, assembly GCA_963976395.1. Lineage (GTDB taxonomy): Bacteria > Pseudomonadota > Alphaproteobacteria > Rhodospirillales > Rhodospirillaceae > UBA11612. The sequence continues at coordinate 5,581 of CAXBLG010000089.1, read as the reverse complement.
GAAAATGTGTCCTTAGATTGGGGGCGCTATTGACTGCCTATGACCCTCAGCCCACAAGTGCGCTTATGAATGTCGTGTCCACACAGCCAAAGTCGCTTTTTTCGCATCGTGCCCCGGTTCCAGGCGCGTCCGTCGCGCCGTTCCTGCCAATGTCGCGGGCTGAGATGGAAGCGTTGGGTTGGGATGCCTGCGATATCATTGTGGTTACGGGCGACGCCTACATAGATCATCCCAGCTTTGGCATGGCGATCATTGGGCGTTTGCTCGAAGCTCAGGGATACCGTGTGGGGATTATCGCGCAGCCGGATTGGCAAAGCGCCGAGCCGTATAAAGTATTGGGCCGTCCCAAATTATTTTTCGGAGTTACCGGCGGAAACATGGACTCCATGGTTAACCGCTATACCTCTGATCGGCGGTTGCGTCACAACGACAGCTATACGCCGGACGGAGAAGGCGGTAAGCGGCCGGACCGCGCGGTCATCGTTTATGCTCAGCGATGTCGCGAGGCTTTTCGCGACGTGCCGATTGTGCTGGGTGGTATTGAAAGTTCTTTACGGCGTATTGCCCACTATGACTACTGGTCCGACAAAGTGCGCCGTTCCATTCTTGCCGATGCGAAAGCCGATATTCTTCTATACGGGAATGCCGAGCGCGCCATTGTGGATGTGGCTCACCGTATGTCCACGGGCGCATCCCCGAAAGAACTGGACGACATTCGCGGCATAGCTTTGTTGAAGCCATCTGTCCCTGAGAATTGGACGGTAATTCCTGCCGATGATGTTGAGAGCAGCGGTGAAGGCGCGCAGATGGGCGGGCCAAATACGGTGGTGCGATTGCCGGCTTTCGAAGTTGTGGAGCAGGATAAAGAGGCTTATGCCCGTGCCTCGCGTGTGCTTCACCGCGAAAGCAATCCTGGAAACGCGCGACCATTGGTGCAAAGACACGGCGATCGCGAGTTATGGGTTACGCAGCCTCCGATTCCCTTGACCACGCCGGAAATGGACAGCGTTTACGACTTACCTTACGCCCGAGCTCCACATCCATCATACGGTGATGCGAAGATCCCAGCCTGGGACATGATTAGGTTCTCGGTCAATATCATGCGTGGCTGTTTCGGCGGTTGCTCTTTTTGTTCCATCACCGAACATGAGGGGCGCATAATCCAAAGCCGTTCCGAAAAATCCATATTGCGTGAAATTGAGACCATTCGTGATAAGACCGATGGTTATACAGGCATCATTTCAGATGTTGGCGGACCAACGGCCAATATGTATCGGATGGCCTGCAAGGATAAAGAAACTGAGTCCTTATGCCGTCGTCCGTCCTGCGTGTATCCAGGAATCTGCCCTAACCTCAATACGAGCCATGAGTCCTTGATACAGCTCTATCGGAAAATTCGCGCTGTTCCGGGGGTCAAGAAGGTGATGATTGCCTCAGGTGTTCGTTATGATCTTGCTGTTAAAAGCCCCGAGTACGTAAAGGAGTTGGTAACTCACCACGTGGGCGGTTATCTCAAGATTGCACCGGAACATACCGAACAAGGCCCGTTGTCTAAAATGATGAAGCCCGGTATTGGCGCTTATGATCGCTTCAAACAATTGTTTGATGAAGCGGCAAAAGCAGCGGGTAAAAAGTACTTTCTTATTCCGTACTTTATCGCCGCTCATCCCGGCACCACGGACGAGGACATGATGAACCTAGCTCTGTGGCTCAAGAAAAATAAGTACCGAGCCGATCAAGTGCAGACGTTTTTACCTTCGCCGATGGCCTTGGCTACTGCAATGTACCATTCCGGCGTCAATCCGTTGCGTCCGGTGCGCCGTAATACCTCGGAGCCTGTTGATGCGATCCGAGGCCTGCGTCAACGCCGCTTGCACAAAGCATTTCTCCGATATCACGATCCGGAAAACTGGCCCGTATTGCGCGAAGCGTTAAAGCGCATGGGCCGGGCCGATTTAATCGGACCAGGGGTGCATCAACTTGTCCCGTCTGTGCAGCCGGTAGGAGGAGATAAGGTAGGTGCGGTGAGTAATCGCCCGAGGCGCAATAGCAAAGCTCAGAAATTTGTTACCAAGGGTGTATTTGGTAAGCGAGCGCGTTGACTCTCATCATCAGCGGTTGCCCAACATTTGATTGGATACGTTGGCAACAATTTCGATACGACCAGCGCGCTCAAAAGTTAAAGTGAGTTGGACGTTCTCGCCTATTCTCAGCGGTCTTTTGAGCCCTTCCAAAGTCACTTGATACCCGCTCGGTCGGAGTTTCTGTCTTTCTATGGCGCCAATTGATAGCTTTGATATCGTGTTGTACTTGGCCTTAAAGTTTTCGATACGCATTTCTTGCAATAAGGCTCGTTCAGAAACAGAAGAAGTAACGCCAATAAGATAGTCGTCCTCTTCGCTCTTGTTAAGTATTGTGAAATAGGCACTCGCTACTGCTACGTTATCTTTGGATATGCGCACCCAGGCTTCTTCAATCTGGATCAGTCTGTTGCCTTGTTGTGCAGGCGCGGTTCCGGCGAAGCTTACGACAAGGGTGGCTGCGCAAATTATGGCCTTAAGAAATGTCACGCAAAAATCCTTTTGTCTGGTTCAACGAGGCGGATATTACCCAGCAGGTTGTGTGATATGAAAGTATGAGCCCGAAGCACTCCGATCCTCAAGACTCGATCAAAATTCCCAAAAACTTGGCAAAAGTTTTTAAAAAGGCCTGATCTATGGAAATAGGCCTGAATTGCCCTGAAATCGCCTGGATATGCCTCTAAACATGCTCGGTAATGCCTTCGATGGGGCGATCCCGGATATCCTTGCCTATATGGCTTCACCTGGATAATTTGCCCCGCTTAAACCAATTCTAATGTGCTGGAGTTATCTGTGATGAAATTTAAGACCAAGTTGGCGGTCGGGCTCATATTGGCCGGGATGTCTGTATCTGCTGCGCCTGTCGGTGCTTTCGTGCTTGATGAAATGGTCATCGACTACCGGCAGCAAATCATGAAAGCGAAGGATGCACAGGCAACGGCAATCGGTCATATTCTAACCGGCACGGTGCCCAACGATAATATCGTTTCTCACTTTGAATCTCTTTTGCTTGCAACACGCCAAACAAGAGAAGCATTTGAAACCAAGGTTCAGGGTGGCGATGCTCTCCCGGCTATATGGGAAGATTGGGATGACTTTTCCGCGAAACTAGATGCAGTTGAGAGCGGAATTAATGTTGCGATCGAGGCTATTAATAAGAACGGACCTGGAGCGGCCGGCGATGTGGCGTTGGGTGCACTTGGGTGCAAGGGTTGTCACGACACTTACCGGAAAAAATAACCCGGCAAGAAACCAGCGAGATTTTGTGGTTTTTCCTGTGTTTCTTAAGTCGATCTCAGAGAGCAGAGTGATGTGCTAATGTCGGCCCCTTTGAGGGGTGGGACTCACGCACTATATTGTGCCTATTAAAGTAATTTCTCGTCGCTCCATGGTAGGTTGAAAGCATGACAATTGAATACACATCGTCGTGGATGAATGAGGAGTTGAACATATTGCGCTCCTCGGCGCGGAAATTTCTAGAAAAGGAATTCACGCCGCACATCGACAGTTGGATTGAACAGAAGTGCGTCGATAAGTCCGCGTGGCTGAAAGCAGGCTCTGCGGGTTTGTTGTGCGCAAGTATTCCCGACCAATACGGTGGTGGTGGGGGAACCATTGCCCATGAAACCGTGATTCTCGAAGAGCTGGAGCGCTGCGGCATCGGTATCCACTTTGGCAACACTATCCATAGCGGCATTGTCGCACATTATATTTTAGCTTATGGCTCTGAAGAACAACGTCGACGTTGGCTCCCAAGGATGGCATCGGGCGAGCTGATTGGTGCGCTCGCGATGACCGAACCAGGCGCGGGTTCAGACTTAAAGAGCATTCGTACGAAGGCAGTGCGTACGGCCTCAGGATATGTTCTGAACGGACAAAAAACATTTATAACCAATGGGCAAGCCGCTGGCCTGATTGTGGTGGCGGTTAAAACAAATCTCGAAGCTGGCGCCAAGGGCGTTTCTCTTATCGTTGTAGAAACCGAGAACTGCAAGGGATTTCGCCGCGGGCGGAATCTCAAGAAAATCGGTATGCAGGCGTCGGATACTGCGGAATTATTTTTTGATGATGCCCTTGTGCCGCTCGAGAATCTATTAGGCGCAGAGGAAGATCGCGGCTTTGCTCAAATGATGGCGCAGCTTCCAATCGAACGCCTGCTCATTGCGATATCAGCCGTAGCGGCGATTGAACGTGCCGTCGAAATCACCAGCGCCTATGTGAAGGAGCGCGAGGCTTTCGGACGGAAACTTTTGGATTTCCAGAATACAAGTTTTAAGTTGGCGGAGCGCGCGACCGAGGCGCTGATCGCGCGCGTCTTCATCGATTATTGTATTCAGCGCGCCTTGGCGGGTGACCTTGATACTGTGACGGCATCGATGGCGAAGTGGTGGCTAACAGACAAGCAGTCAGAAACAGCAGATGTATGTCTGCAGATGTTTGGTGGCTATGGCTATATGGAAGAGTATCCGATTTCCCGAATGTATGTAGACAGCCGCGTGCAACGTATCTATGGCGGAACCAATGAAATCATGAAAGTGCTTATTGCGCGCCACCTTTAGGCCGCCTGCTTTCTAGAGATTCCCCGCAAAATATGTCAGGCTACTGACCGGCCGAGAGGTCAATATTATTCGCGTTAAGCTAATGAGAATACTGAATCGGTAACAGTGCCGATTGTTTGCGGGGCGGGGGATGAAAAAAAAGACAAAACAAGGTAAGCACAAAACGACGTCCGACGTTCAAGACACGGGCTATCAAGTGTCTTTAAAAAAGAAACTGAGCTTTAGTTTTGTGCATATGATTTTTGCACTTGCTGTGGGTCTGGCGATTGGTGGTTATCTTGGCTACGAAGCCGCACGTACGCAGGTGCAATTGACCGAAGGGGGCGGTGTTCAGGATGCTTATGGGCGAAGCTTGGGTCATCCACATTACGGCCATACGCACCCCTAGCATTTATTACGCGTGAGGGGATAAGGCGTGGCGGAAGTCAAAATGGTTGCAAGCTCCCGGTTACCGAAATTTCTCTCTCAGTTGTCCACAGCGCAAGTTCACATTCGGACGTTTGTCAAAAGAACGCCTAATTTGCGAATACGAGTATTTTCAGTCTACCGGCATTCTGCCTATCTCGGTAATCAACGCGGGGGAGCATTGGCACATAAACGCGAGCTAAATGCTTATTTTCCGACTGACGGGGCCAAAAAAATCGCCCAATCGATTCTAGATTTGTTGGGTGATGCGCCACCTATTTCGGGTAAGTTCCGATGGACCTCTTTTGATCGTGATGATCATCAGAGAGCAAAGTTTACAGCGACTCTGGCGGATGTGACGCAAGGGGCGCCAGGTTCTGTCACCTCATTAGATGATTCAGTCTTCTTAATGAGCCCCTAAGGATTGCACTGTCGTGAAATGCAAACCCTGATCTCCCAGGTGTTCGCAGATTCATCCTGTATGGCGTCCCCTAGGTGCCGAAAGTGGGCACCACTGGATGGTGAACTCACAGCGCC
>CAXBLG010000088.1:0-12481 GCA_963976395.1 uncultured Rhodospirillaceae bacterium | reverse complement strand
AAACACCATGTTGAACTAACATTCACACCGGACCACCCAATGGGGGCCGGTCAGTAGGCTTTGCCGATGCTCACTTCACTCAAGAGCCGGTGGGACGGCATGTCCAGATCATGCTCGATATAACATGGCCTCTAGGGCCTCATAGCACTCCCAGGTTGCTTGTACGTCCGCTCGGGCATGATGCAGGTACTCGGCGGTGATGGGACCGTCATGCTCTTCCGTAGCCTGTTTTCTGGTTTTCGTCTTGAGATGCTCGGTCAAACCCGCGAGGGAAAAGCTGCGGCTCGTGAGAGAGGCCGCAAGCGTTTTGACATCACAGAAATAGCCTGGATTCCCTATTATCAAATCGCTATTTCGGGCGACTTATAACAAAAGCGACTGCGGATCCCCACAACCAAAAAACCCCCAAGTCCAAGGGCTTAGAGGGGTTTTTCGTTGCCCGGCGTGGAGCAAAACAGATTCTCGCACTTCCCTATTAAATATCAATGCGTTACACATATTTCCATAAAGCTGCGGGGATTCCATGTCACATGAATGGCACATGAAATCGTTCTAAAGCTCGTCATATGTTCGCTCACAGAAGCCCACGGATTGCAACTTCCGGGTTGCGGGTGCCGGTAGGCGCGCTAGCGTTATTGCGTTGGGGCAGGGGCGACGCGAAGAAGATCGACGAGGAATGTATCCATAAAGTTGATTATGCCATCCTTATTTAGGTGGTCGGTGTCATAAAAGAAGGCATCGTCATTGGCGAGGGTTGTAAAATCGTGGAGTTCAAAACCGTAAGCATCCAGAACTCCCCTAACTTTTGCATTGAACTCAGCCTCACCTGGCAGTTTCGTTAGAACCCGCTCAGGAAGCGGTGTCTTAATAGCTATGAGATTAATGCCGCGCTCGGCCAAAGTGCCGGCAAGTCGGTCAAGCTCGGCAATGTACTTATCAATAGTCTCCAAACTGACCGACTCCGGATAGAGAAATGCCATGCGCCGCTCGTCGACGCGGGCGTTGGTTCGATATGTGCGCGTGAATTTGCTTTGCTCCGCTTCGCTAAGATCGGGAGCAAATCTTTCACCGTTGTTGATTTTATAAAATCCCGTCAGGTATCCCGGAATGAGACCGCGCGTGCTGGGAAAGTTCCAGAGGGTATGAAGTAAGTTCCAGTCAAACGGCGCGCGCGCAAGGAGTTCAGGGTCGTCTATCCTCACCTCGTTCCATTGATCTGAATAGAAGGCAAAGGAGTCGATAATATAAAGCACATTCTTAGCGGTGTGATCGGCTAGAAAGTACTCGGTAAAAAACCGCCCGGGAACGGGCCCCGCGCCCTCAATCGACAAATTTATGATTGAAGAGCCGGTCAAATGTTCCAGGCGTTGGTTCATATCCTCGAAATCGAACGGCATCGCATGCGATGCTCCTAAGACGACATAGTCGTACTCGGCTCTTGGCGCTGTATTGATCATAAACAGCCGGTTTCGTTTGGACGTCTCAAGCACTGTCATTTCTGCAAAAATGTATATCGCCGCATAAATCAGCAGTCCGATCACCAGCACCGGCCCCCAGCGCCGCCGGCCACCGGTGCGTTGGGCAGCTTCGGCTATGGCATATTCTTGCTCTACATCTTGCGATATCACGGCCAATGCCCCCGTTAGAAGTTCATGTAGACAAAGCCTTGGGTGCCCCACATCCCGATGACGAGGAGAGAGAAGCCCACCGCATAGTAAAATGCCCAGCGGACAATGGCAGGGCCGTCCGCCAAGCGTTGTGACATCGGTTTCTTCTCCTCCAGAATCTCAACGCCCATCAAAAATACAATAAGACCAAGCGACAAGTAAAATTCGTTGCTCCAGTTATAGCTCGCAAGCAACGTCGGGAGTTGGGGAAGGGAAGACCATATGCGCTTGAGGACGGCTAATGCGTTGTCGATTGAGGGCGCGCGGAAAAACACCCAAGCGAGTCCGATGAGATGAAACGTCAAAAGTATCGACAATAGTGTCGTTAGTGCGCTCGGCAGGCGGATCTGTTTTGCTAACCAATGGCGCGGTGTCTCGAAAAGAGTATGAATCAGCTGATACAGGCCATTGAGGCCGCCCCAAACCACGAATGTCCAATTGGCGCCATGCCATAGGCCGCTGACCAAGAAAATGATCATGACGTTGGCATAGCGGCGCCACGCAGAGACGCGATTGCCGCCAAGGGGTATGTACAAATACTCCCGAAACCAACGCATCAACGATAAATGCCAGCGCTTATTCCAAAAGTCCGGCACGGATTTGGCCATGTAAGGCCGGCGAAAGTTTTCCATAAGTCGAATGCCGAGAATCAGTGCGGCACCGATGGCGATATCAGAGTAGCCGGAAAAGTCACAATAAATCTGAAATGCATAGAAATAGACGGCAATCAGGACACTAACCGGCGACTGAAACGCAGGATTGGTGAAACCTGCGTCAACGAATACCGCTAAACGATCGGCGATAACGACTTTCTTGAACAGGCCCCAAACAATCAGCTGGAGGCCTGTGATAATTGCGATGCGGTCCACCGTGACCGGTTTTGTGAGTTGGGCAAGAAACGCTGGTGCGCGCTCGATGGGACCGGCAAGAAGCTTTGGAAAGAATGCCACGTATACGGACAGCTTGCCGAGATGACGCTCTGGCTCCACGGTCCGGCGATAAGCGTCCACAAGGTAGCTTATGCACGAAAACGTATAAAATGAGAGACCAACGGGCAGGATGATATCCAGCCGGGGAAGGGCGATCGCGTCGCTAATGATATTGAGATTTGCGAGGAGAGGTCCAAACGACCCCATAAGAAAATCGAAGTACTTAAAAACGAAGAGCGAAGAAAGCTCGATGAGAATTCCGACTGTTAAAAGCACCCGTCGCGTCGTTTGCTGAAAGGGCTTGGCAACGGCTATGCCGAACCCGTAGGCGACCAGCGTCGTTGCGGCGAGCAAGAACAAATATTGCGGGTCGAAGGTGGAATAAAAGTAGTAGCTGCCGACCAGCAGCAAAACCCAGCGCCAGCGATGCGGCAGCACATAATAAGCGCCAACGACCACGGCGAAGAATAAAAGAAAAGTAAATGAATTGGGTAACATGCGCCGATCATCCCCCTGGCCTGACCGATTTTCTGTACCAGTCGCATTGTCAGTCTACTGCATGATTGGGCTTTGATCGAGCGGTGTTGATTTTGGACTATTGGCCACCGGCGCCGGTGGCCAATATCATCACGGCCAAGCGGATGATTTTACGTGATGTCTTGAAATAGCGAAAAGGGCTGCTCATTCGAGGATGCTACGAGACGCGTTTTAGCGACTCAGGCCGGTTTTCTCTGACAGTACCGCCGTCCGCCTTTTTGGTGAGCGCGTTTCTTGCTCATTTTATCGTTCCCTCAATTCGGCGGGCAGTACTTGTTGCCACCAAGCTTCGGCTTTTTCCAGATACGGGATCATTATTTCCAAAAGCTCTTGGCGAGTAGATGTTTTTCCAGGTTCTGCGTAGTTCACTGCCCATGCCCTAATTACCGCGCTACGCGCAACCTCCTCGCACATCGCCTGGAGGTGTGGGTGTTCGTTTTTAACTTTCGAATCTTCGGCCATTTGATCAGACTCCTTATTACCGCCGTAACGGTGCTGATTTTAGTGTGCGCAATAGATCCTGGCGCATAAGCATGGCATTGTCGGATTATACCTAACTGGCCTGCGAAGACCATGATATCGTGATCCTAAGCCATACGTGTCGCCCGTCGGATCAACGGCTTTGGCCTCATTGAGGGCTGGTTGGTGTGAATCTCCATCGTGGTATCCTTGAGTACATTCGCTCCGACAACGATCAGAGATGACCGCCAGATGCAGGCCTTCTTCCCGCCATAACCGCCAGCCTTCGATCTGCAGAAGTCTGGAGATATTACGGTAGCCGTACCGACCATACTGCTTAGTTAATCGTGGATTGTAACAATGTCTTTGCGGGTGCGTCGCCGCGCGGCAGGTTATCCCTGATGTTAGAGCTGGCAAGGGCCCTCAGCTTAGCGATCACTGCGGAGGGGAATGTTTTGAAAGGGATCGGCAGAAATATCGCGATGGCGACGAGCATGCTTGCTGCAATTGGCGACGTACGGCGGTTCTAGAGCCCAGAGAAGCTTTCTATTTAGTCATAACGGGCACATATCGTTGTGGATATGGCTAACCAAGGATGTAAAATATTACCGTGCCGTTCTGCGTGTAAGGTCGGCGCGATGAGGGCTCGGAATAGCGGGCAATCAGCGCGTTGTGCTGTTATCAGAAATTGAATATCGGGAGGTTAGCGATGCGGTTCTTTAGAATTCTTCGGGGCGCGGCACTATCCTCGGCCATTGTCATAAGTGCCAGCGCATCTGCGCACGTTACGGTTCAGCCGGCTGAGGCCACGCTCGGTGCAACTGTAATCTATACTGTTCGGATTCCATCAGAGGGCAAAGTTGCGACGACGGTGGTTGAACTTCAGATTCCTGAGGATGTCGTCATTCTGTCTGTCGAAGGTCCGGCCGATGTTGAGGAACTGCGTAAGCTCGACGACCGGATCGCGCGGATCGTCTGGATGGCCGCTATTCCGCCGGGCGAGGTCCGCGAGTTTAAGTTTGAAGCGCGCAATCCTGCGGTTGGAACTGAGATTGTGTGGAAAGTGCATCAACTCTTTGAGGACGCCACCCGCAGCGACTGGGTTGAGGCGAAAGGCGGCAAGCGACCTGTTGCTGGAACTCGATTGATACCGGCCGCCCAACAGAATTAGATTTCACATACCCCGAAACCATCAAGTCCAAACGCTCACCAATTACGGTGTCCGTTAGAGTTTATCTGCGCTTACCGGCAAGTAACGCCGGTGCCATGATAAGCCGTGGGGGGGGGGTGAAGTCGGCTGGGATAATCACGGCACCGGCTGCATGCAAGGACGGTGGCCTGCACACAATGGGAATTCACGTTAGTTTACCTACAGGCACTACAGAGCAATCGCATTGATATATGTCAATGAAAGCCACAGCAGCCGAATTCATTTTTTATTGGACGCAGCGCTGGGGCCGATCCACTCTGAGAAGTATAACCGCCTGCAAAGCTTGGTGTTCAGTAGGAGACGGAGCACACCAACATGAGAAAGCTAGACATCGAAAAATCCATCGATCGGTATCAGAGGTTTCTGCAAATGGATCTCGAACCTTCGGGCCGCAAAAGGATTGAAAGGTTACTGGCTGAAGAGCAGATTGCCTTGCGGAAAGCGCTTGATAGCGAACGAGAAAGAAGCATTCAGTTCGGCTCAAAACACTGGTCCGGAAAAACGCGGTAGATGGCATTTTTCCAGTTGCGAAGGGTCAAAATGCAATTAAAGGGCTATTTGACGTGGAGATGGTTCCGGCATTTGCAACAGGCGGCGCGACGGGTATTACCGGAGTCCTAGCCGACGGCGAAATAGCTGCAAGGGAAGCACTATCAATGATCTTCTCGTTTTTTGCTGCGATCGAGTCAGCCGCTCATATTGATGGCGTCAATGTGCCCTAGGCTATAAGCTATTAGTATAAACTCTGAATTAAGAGTCCCATCCGGAGAAGAATGCACGGGCTCCAAGTGGTATTATATGATTGTAGGGAGCGATATTTCAGATGGCAAAAAAGGGCCTCACGTGGAAAGTCCTTATTCCCATAGACGGTTCAAGACATTCCATCCGGGCGCTTGAATATGCTGCGGAGCGCCAGAAGCGAGGAGACCGGTTCACGACCGTGATTCTTCACGTCCAACCTCATATTCCCGCGTATGTTGACCATGAGATGGTCCAGAAATGGAAATCATCAGAACTCAAGAGACTTACTTCAAAGGCGAAAGTTAAATCGCTGAAAGACCAACTCCGTGCCGAAATGCTAGTAGCAACAGGAAATGAGGCAACAGAAATTGTTGCTTGCGCAAAGAAGATTCGGTGTCGGGAAATTGTTATGGGAACACGCGGTCTGGTTGCTCTCAAGGGACTAATATTGGGTGCCGTGGCAATCAAGGTTGTGCAGTTAGCAACAGTCCCAGTGACGCTGGTGAAATAGGGTATGTTCCGAATTGTCAGGGTAAAGGTGAAGGCACTGTCATGTGGGCGGCCGCAGAGAGCCATGCGTCGGTTGCAATGCGATCACGTTCCTTAGATTTCTTCTTCAACGCTATCAATTGGGTCAAATGGTAGTAATAAGAATTCAGTCCATGCCGCTCTAAACCTCTCAGCGCTTCGATCAAATTCTCGTAGTCGGAATTACTCCATACGAGTTTATCTATATGCGATTCGTGCAACCTTCTCACTGCCAATGGGGCGAGAAAATCGGACGCCGAAAAGTTCTTGTGCCGCATCACTAATCAGCATCGGTTGCCGGAGCTATCCGGATTCATCCCCTTCAAAAATTTAAAGAGGTCACTGTCGGTGGAAAGGACCATGGTGGTGTTTTCGGAGACGATGGCCTTGTAAGACTGCATCGTCCGCGTGAATTCATAAAATTTTTCCGACTCACGGTTTTGGTTGTAAGCACTCGCATAGATCTCGGTCGCTTTTGCATCCGCCACACCACGGATTTCTTCGACCTTCCGGTATCCTGCCGTAATTTCTCATTTCCGCTCAAGTTGGCACAGCGTAGGCGGTTGAAACGGGGTGCATGATATTCACCCCCACTTTCCGCACAAACGTGCAATCGGTATAGGCGCCATTTTCCCAGTGTGCTGCGACATCACAATTCAATTTGTGCGCATGGGATGAATAAGTTTCTAGGTACCATTCTTTTTCCTTTCCGCCTGTATGCAACACAATCTACTTCAAGGCTATTAGGTGCCCGACAATTTTAACCACTGCGTTGATGGAGCGCTATCCAATGGCTAAGGTGGGAAGGGTAAGCGCTGGCTGAGCAGTACGCTCGTACAGGGCAACCGACCGAAGCGGCGCGATCTGCCGTTCAGTCAATCCAGCGATTAGGGTGATGCTATTTGTTGATGGTATGTCTTGGCCCATAAGAGGGAAAGAAGTGGGACGAGGGCGAGCCCGCGTTTGGCGCTCGGCGGATGCAGGGCCGGAGCGGCGAGACCGCTCGTCACGTGGGATATCCCCAAGTTTTAGATTAAGCGGATTGAGTGCTTCGGACGCGGATATTCGACGATCAAACTCATGCGCTGGATGGGTTTGTTGCTCCATCTCAGCGATAGTCAACGTACTGAAGAGCAACGGAGAACGCGTGTTTAAATCGTATAAGGCGACTTCATCCAAAGGCTGGATAGTCATAATTTGAATCCCAGGCTCATACCTGACTGCCGATTTTCATAGTGGCATCATACATGAGTTGAGCCCAAAAGTCTTTGATTCGCGTCAATTCTCTACGTGCTATGCGATTGTTTGTTGGGAAAATTACACTGAGGTCATCACGGTCGAGCTGCGGCACATTCCAACGCCTATAAAGCAACTCGTCAAATGTGTAAGATCAAAGTCTTAGGTGGTTTGAACGATGGAAGGAAACAGGCGATGTATGGAATGGAAGGAATGGGTTGGGGCATGGGACTGTTTGGTTTGCTGGTGTCAGTCTTTCTCGTCCTCGGGATTGCAGCGCTGGTGAAATATCTCTCCTCCAACCGCAAATAGGCCGTAGGCAAGCTGGGGCTTGCTCGACAAAGAGTGTTGACGCCGCAGATATTGGCGGGCATGCGTTGAATTAAAACTGCAAAAAACTTGCTTCAGCACCCGTAATGCCGGTGCACTCCTATCTCGAAATAACAAATGCCTGTTCTTGCTCTGCGCAATTAGATCTGGGCCGTTGCAATTAGAAACTGCCGTCCCCGCCAAACGGCGAAGATGGCGGGGAATACAAGAAGCACCATTAGCAAGGCTGACATCACACCGCCAATCATTGGGGCGGCAATGCGCTGCATGACATCCGCGCCAGTACCTGTGCTAAACATGATCGGTATGAGGCCCAGGAACAAAGCTAGGCCGGTCATAAGCATTGGCCGAATACGGGCGCCTGCTCCCTCGACAATCGTCTCAACCAAATCATCCCAGGACTGCATTCGTCCTATTGCGACTCGGTGGCGGTACGTCATATCGAGGTACAGAACCATCAACAGTCCAAGCTCTACACCGAGCCCGGACACCGCAATAGCTCCGACCCAAACTGCAACGCTTAGTTTGAAGTTAAGGAAGGCCAGTAGCCATATCGCTCCCATCACGGAGAAGGGAACCGTGAGCATGACGATTAACGTCTCAGTAATTGACTTCCGATGACTTAGAAGCATGAAAAATATAAGGAGAATTGTGAGTGGGATAAGCAACGTAAGCCGGGCCTTCGCCCGCTCGAAATACGTGAATTGACCCGCCCAGGCCAGCCTGTATCCCGCTGGGATATCCACGGTTTCCGATACAACGGTGCGGGCAATGTCCACGTAATCGGCAATGCCGACCGTGTCCCTCACATCGACAAATACGAATCCTACCAGCTGACCATCTTCGTTCCGGATCATTGGCGGCCCGGTTCGAAAATTGATTTCGGCGACTTGAGAGATTGGGATTTGTGCGCCGGTGGGCGTAGGTATCAAAATCCGCTCAAGAGCTTCGGGGCTATCTCTGTAATCCCGAAAATATCGCACTAGGATGTTGTAACGTTCGCGGCCTTCAATTGTCTGGGAAGCGGGCATGCCGCCGACGGCCGCCATGATGACACCTTCGATATCGTCAATCCGCAGCCCGAAACGGGCGGCTTGTTGCCGATCAATATCGAAGTCGAGAAAATATCCCCCTGTTGTTCGCTCCGCAAAAGCTGAACGTGTATATGGTTTAGTCCTTTCATCGGCGAGTAGGGCTTCTTCGATCTTTACCGCGGTATTCTCAATTGCTTCCAGATCAGGGCCAAAGACCTTGATGCCCAATGCTGATCTGATTCCCGTTGCTAGCATTTCGGTGCGGGTTTGAATCGGCATCCAAAAGATATTGGGTATGCCCGGGAATTGTAGGGTGCTATCCATTTCTTGAATCAGGGAATCCCACGTTACCCCAGGTCGCCATTCTTCCTTCGGCTTAAGCGTAATAATGGTCTCAGTCATGGATAGGGGTGCGGGGTCGGTCGCGCTGGTTGAACGCCCAACTTTCCCAAACACGTGATCCACTTCAGGAAACTCTTTGATTATCGTATTCATGGTTTGAAGTATTCGCGTTGCTTCCGTTATGGACATTCCGGGCAGTGCGGTCGGCATGTAGAGAATGCTGCCCTCATTGAGGGGCGGCATAAATTCGTTACCAAGACCCCGAAAAATAGGAATAGTTGCGATGAGCACCAGGAGTGCAACACCGATTACCGGCCAACGGAACCTCACGGAAAATTGAACGACTGGCTTGTATGCGGCTACTAAGGCCCGGTTAAGCGGATTGCTTTCTCCTCTAATTTTGCCTCGCACAAGCCAAATCGCCAGGGCAGGCGTGAGCGTCACCGCGAGAATAGCGGCAAATGCCATAGAATAAGTTTTGGTGAAAGCGAGTGGCTTGAATAGCCGTCCTTCCGTACCCTCCAAGGCGAAGACCGGCAAAAAGGAAACAGTGATGATGAGGAGAGAGAAAAAAATACTTGGCCCCACCTCCTGCATCGCTTTGATGATTGTGCCTCGACGTTCACTTCCGCTTAAAATTGCACCATCGATAGTTCGTGCACTTAACCGCTTATGAATGTTGTCTATGATTACGATTGCCGCGTCGACCATCGCACCAATGGCGACAGCAATTCCGCCCAAAGACATGATGTTGGCAGTCAAGCCCTGAAAATACATGGGGATGAACGCCATGAGAATGGCGATGGGCAGCGTCACGATTGCTATTAGCGCGGAGCGGGCGTGCAAAAGAAACACGATGATCACCAGAGACACGATAATCATCTCCTCAATCAACGTCTTCTGCAACGTGCCGATGGCATCACTGATTAAAATGGAACGATCGTAGACCGGTATGATTTCTACGCCAGGCGGGAGGCCCGGTTTTATCTCCTCAATACGTTGTTTGACACGATCAATGACACCCAGCGCGTCCTCGCCGTAACGCATGACAATAATGCCGCCAACAGAAATGCCTTCACCATCGAGTTCCGCCTGCCCTCGTTGCATGGCGGGTCCAACTTGCACATTGCCTAACTCCCGAATGGTAATCGGCACTCCATCTTTGCCAAGGCCGACGACTACGGTTTCCAAGTCCGCCGCTGACGATACATAGCCCCGACCACGGACGAAATGTTCGTAGCCGGCAATCTCTAAGACCCTTCCGCCGGTGTCATTATTTGATTTTTGAACGGCCTCGATTACCTTGCCGAGAGATATATTAAGCGACGCCAACTTATTTGGGTCGAGGTTGATTTGGTATTCTTTGACGAAGCCACCAACGGACGCCACTTCAGCAACGCCTTCCACGGACTCCAGCGCATAGCGCAAATTGAAGTCTTGTATCGAGCGGAGGTCAGCCAAATCGTGCTGACCCGTTTTGTCGACCAGCGCATATTGATAGACCCAACCCACGCCGGTGGCATCCGGGCCAAGGGTTGGGCGTACGCCTTCCGGCAGTTCAGCGATGGCTCCGTTTAGATATTCAAGAACCCGCGAACGTGCCCAATACATATCCACGCCGTCCTCGAAAACAACATAGACAAAGCTTAGCCCCATGAAGCTTTGACCGCGCACGTATTGAATACCCGGGGCCGAAACCAACGTGGTTGTTAATGGATAGGTAATTTGGTCTTCAACAATATCTGGGCTACGCCCAGGCCACTCGGTAAAAACAATGACCTGTACGTCGGACAGATCAGGAATAGCATCCAGGGGCACACGTATGAGGGCCTGATACCCGCCAATCGCTATAGCTAGAATTAGAAAGAGCGTCGCGAAGGGGTTGCGTGCGCAGTACTCAATCAGCTTGGCAATCCAACCCTTGGCATCATTCGCCTGAGAGGAGGGGTGGTCTACCATTGATCAATTCCTGCTTTGAGCTTGCTTTCGGACGCTATGAGAAATGTTCCCGATGAGACAACGCGCGCACCGGGCTCAAGGCCTGCCAAAATCTCGACAAACCCGTCTGAACGGCGACCCTCCTGTATTAGGCGAGGGGCTAAGCGACCATCGCCCAAGTCCTCAAAGACCACGCGATTTTTGCCGGCGACGATAACTGCGCTGTCAGGGATGGCTAGATGTGTGCCAAGGGCGACGCGTAATCCAACTTCCGCATACATATCGGGCTTGAGATCGCCCTCATGATTGGAAAACGACAACCTTATACGCCCAGTGCGTGTAGCAGGATCGAGATAAGGGTAAATGTAATCCACCGATCCTGAGAGACGCATGCTCGGTTGGTACGGAATCGTGACTTCCGCCTCCATCCCCGTTTTGACCAAGGGAATATCAGCTTCATAAACGTCGGCTTCCACCCACACTTCGGACAAATCAGCAATCCGCAGGAGTGTTACTCCGGCCATCTGCGAGGTGCCGTCAACGATGTTCTTGGAAACGATCGTTCCTGTGCGCGGTGCGTAAATTGGAACGTATTCAAGCGCCTTCCCAGAGGCCTCAAGTGCCTCAATTTGATGCTCGCTAACGTCCCATAGACGCAGCCGCTCTCGGGATGCGGCCATCAAACGTTGCGAGCCACCCCGTTCGGCGCGTTTATACGCCTCCAAGTACTCTTGCTGCGCGGAATATAGCTTTGGGTTAAAAACCGTGAATAGGAGATCGCCTTGCTGGACGTGCATGCCGACGTAGTTAGCCTTCAACTCCCCAATCCATGCTGCGTACTTTAAGCTGACATCACTTACTTGCGTTTCATCATAAGCAACTTTGCCGACTGCCCTGATAACGCGGACTAGGGGTATTTCTTCGGCGACCACTGTCTTTACGCCGATTGTCTGACGCCTCCGGCTGTCCACTGTTATAGTACCGGGAGGACTATCCTGGTTTACACCCTTAGCGCTGGCCTGGCCTTGGCTAACGTCTTGGGCGCCATGGGACAGTCTCAGGCCGCGACGGCCTGTCACCATGTCGAATCCAACTTCTGTTGACCCTAAACCTTCCTTTGCGAGGCGTATGCGTAGGGGCCAAGCCCCCTCCATTGGTAACTCGATCTCACCCGTGTATTGGCCGGAAGCAACTTCCTCAATATCTGCAGACGCGCGCATCGCGGGCATGGCGCCCATGGCCGGCATTTCAGCGACAGATGTAATAGTTGCGCCGGTTACAGGCTGGCCATCTACTGTTCGAAGCATGATGGCTAGTTTGTTGTCGCCAACAACCGGGTTGTCTGGGTCCACCGCAACCGAGAAGCGGAAAGGCCCGGCCACATACGGCATTGAAGTGCCTTCGGATGATGTGATTGCCGACCCGCCCTTGCCGTTCGTTAGAAAATATGCACCCACAAGGAAAATGCCGATCAGAGTGACCGGCCCCCATTGGGTGGTCCGGTGTGAATGTTAGTTCAACATGGTGTTT
>CAXBLG010000087.1:0-13645 GCA_963976395.1 uncultured Rhodospirillaceae bacterium | reverse complement strand
GCGCATGGCTTCTTCGACCCGCCCCTTACTTTTCATAGTTAAAGGGCTGATCGGTAGTCGCGTTTCCGGCGCACATTTCCCGAGTAAGCTGACACCAAATTTCACCGGCGCCGGGTTGGTTTCAACAAACATTGCATCGTGAAGCGGCATAAGAATATCCCGCAGTCTAAAAACATCTTCGTAGGCTCCAAGGTGCCATGCGTCTTGCATCTGAGCGCATAGATGGGGCGCAACATTCGAGGTGACCGATATGCATCCTCTACCGCCATGCGCTAAAAACGCGACGGACGTTGGATCTTCACCAGACAATTGACAAAACTCTTCGCCAATCTCCAGCCGCGACCTAATCACCCGACCTAAATCATTAGTCGCATCCTTTACGCCGACGATGTTTTCATGTTCCGCCAACTTTGCCATCGTCTCAACACTCATATCGACCACGCTTCGGGCCGGAATGTTATAAATTATGATCGGCAAATCGACGGCGTCAGCGATCGCCAAGAAGTGAAGTCGCATGCCCTCCTGGCTTGGTTTATTGTAATAGGGCGTTACAACGAGCGCTGCATCAGCACCGACTTTCTTGGCATGCTGCGTCAGTTGAATTGCCTCCTCCGTCGAATTGGAGCCCGTCCCGGCGATGACTGGAACCCGGCCCTTCGCAACTTCGACGCAAAGCTCATTGACGCGGTTATGTTCTTCATGTGTCAGGGTCGGAGACTCGCCCGTCGTCCCGCAAGGAACTAATCCGTGCACACCTTCATTAATCTGCCACTCAACAAAGTCTTGAAAGCCTCTCTCATCGACCTCGCCGTTCTTAAACGGGGTAATCAGAGCGGTAATCGTACCGCGAAACATAAAATTGCTCCTTCAGGTGGATAAGATTAGCTTGTTGGGCGCGCAGCCCGCCACGTTAACGAAGTTTATCACAGCTCCTTCGTACCACAAGTACCGCCAGGGCTGGAACTTACCTCTACCAGCTCTATCTTGCTCCAGACCAACAATCCCCGTACAGATATGAAAGTGCAGGTCAGGACGTGAAGCGTGTCAGAACGGTTTGCTCGATCACACATGAAATGGCACGCGCAAATATTTTGATGGCTATGACCACTTTTTTTATGCGTAAAGATATCAGCGCTTTGATTTTGACTTCTGCTGTCCTTTGCACCGGCCTGCCCTCGGGCTTGGCTCACGGGCAAAGCGCGAGAGTATTTCCATCCCCGATAATTCTACCAACACTTAAGCCGTCACCAACATCCCAAGCTCAATCTTCCGCACCCAGAAGCGAAGAGATATCAGCTGCGGACCGTACACTCTTTATTCAAGCCATGCGTGAAGCCGACCGCAGGCGTTGGACAGACGCGCGATCCATAGCCTCTAAGGCGGAAAGTCCAGTTCCTAGAAAAATCATTGATTGGATTTATATGCGCCAGCCAGGCGCGCATGTCGACTTCCTGGAACGAACAGCCTTCATCGCGGAAAACCCAAGCTGGCCGTCAATTGAGGAATTGCGCCGCAGGGCCGAAGACTCTATCAACGACGATGTTCCAAATACTGTCCTAACGGCTTGGTTTGCATCACACCCACCGTTAACCGGCACTGGAATGTTGGCCTATGCACTAGCCTTAAAATCCGGCGGCAATCCTGAGAGAGCTGCCGAAGTTGCAAGGCAAGCTTGGATTGAAGGGCTTTCCGGACGCGATGAAGAGCGCGGTCTTCTAAAAGAATTCGGAAGCGCATTTACCAAAGAAGACCATTGGGAGCGGATCGATCGGCTCCTATACATCGGTTATACATCAACGGCAGAACGCAGCCTGCAATATGTGGATCAGGACCACCAACTTCTTGCCCGCGCTCGCATCGCTTTAATCACTTCCAGGGGCGGCGTGGATGCGGCGATTGCAAGGGTACCTGATCGCCTACAGACTGACGCCGGACTGCTATACGACCGTATCAAGTGGCGACGGCAGCGCGGCCGTGAAGATGAAGCCCGCGACCTTATTCCTGAATATCCAGCCGATAGTCCCAGGCCGGATTTGTGGTGGCGCGAGCGCCATATTTTGGCCCGAGACGCACTATCGAAAGGGCAAGTGACTGAGGCCTACAATATTGCAAAACACCATGGAGCCACTGACGCCCTCAGTGTTTCAGAGGCGGAATGGCTAGCAGGCTGGATCGCGCTGCGCTTCCTGGGCGACGGCGAAGCTGCTCTCCCTCACTTCGAGAAGGTCTATGATAGCGTCCAGATGCCCGTAAGTTTATCGCGCGGGGCCTACTGGACCGGTCGTGCCGCTGAGGCCCTTGGCCGCCCGGACATTGCAGAGGAATGGTATCTTAGAGCAGGTGCCTACCCCACAACATACTATGGGCAACTGGCAATCGGCCGCCTCACGCAAGACGCAATTCCACAACTGCCGCAGGATCCGATCCCTACACAGAACGAGAGAGAAAGCTTCGAGACAAACGAATTAACGCAAGTCGTCAAGTTACTGCTGTTCACAGATGAAAAGGTCTATCAGCGCCGCTTTGCCCAGGCCCTCGCTGCTTCGACGGGATTTGGCAGTATCCGTCACCTTACCGCTGAATTGACAAACCGGATGGCTCGACCCGACATCGGCGTTTGGATATCACGGCAAGCGGCCGGCGATAAAATCACGTTGGTGAAATACGGGTATCCGGTTCCTCTGTACGACTATCCAGACGCACCCGAGCAAGCTTTGGTTTTAGCAATCGCCCGTCAGGAAAGTAATTTTGATCCAACCGCACGTAGCGGTGCAGGTGCGCGAGGGCTCATGCAGCTGATGCCGACAACAGCTAGGGCTGTCGCGCGCGCTTCTAGAATCCGATACAGCAGCGACAAACTTACCGAAGACCCAGCCTACAATCTTCAAATTGGGTCCACATATCTTAATGCACTCGTGAATTCGTTTGACGGCTCATACGTACTTGCAGCCGCTGGTTACAATGCTGGCCCTAGCCGTTCGCGACTATGGATTCGCCAATTCGGCGATCCTAGAGATCCAGATGTTGATGCCGTAGATTGGATTGAAAAAATTCCATTTTCGGAGACGCGGAACTATGTCCAACGCGTAATGGAAAATCTCTTGGTGTATCGGGCAACTTTAGCCAATACAGATGAAATTCCGCGGAATTTAGAAGACGAACTCTCGCGCAAGAATCAATAATTATTGGTCAACGAGGTGTAACAACCCACGCCGTGATTAGCTTGCTGCGACAGCGGCTTTCGGAGGTTTGTTAGTAATCATTCTTGGAGGGGTGCCAATCGATGATGTGGAAACCGGCGATGACGAATTGGCGGCTTCCACGCGTCGCGGACTTTCTGCAACCGGGGCCAAGGCAGGCTCTGCAATGCGCTTACAGTGGCCTTCCATATGAGCACCGGGCTCAATTGCGAGGCTTTCGTGCTCGACATCACCAGACATCCGTGCGGTAGAAGCTAGAAAAACACTCTTCGCTCGAATCATACCTTTAACCGCGCCATGTAAACGAACAGTTTGCGCTACCACCTCACCTGTAACCGACCCTTTAACACCGACGATAAGCGCCTTGCACTGAATGTCGCCGTTTACGGTGCCATCAACTTGCACTTCACCATTGGAAACAAGGTTTCCCTCGAGGACGAGGTCTGCGCTGATGATCGAAGGCACAGCCTTGGCCGTCGCGACGTCCGACCGAGTTTCCTGCGCTTGCGCCTTAACTTTACTACCCCTTGAAAACATCGGTACCAGCCTTCAAAAACTTGAGCGGATTAAGGTGTTTCTTATTGTGTAAAACTTCGAAATGCACGTGATCACCGGTGCATCGGCCTGAACATCCTTGTTGACCCAGTTGAGTGCCGCGCACGACTGTGTCGCCCTCTTTAACAGTGACCTTCTCCATGTGCGCATAGCGCGACACGAGGCCCATACCATGGTCGATTTCAACCATGCGACCATAGCTTCCATTCCATCCCGCGTGAACTACCTTTCCAGCGCCACTGCTGTACACCGAGGCCTTGTAGGTACCCGCCATATCGACACCAAGATGTTGAGCGAACTTGCCGGTGAACGGATCTTTTCGCACACCAAACCCGTCTGTAAAATCGAATTTCCCAAGCGGCGCGTCCAACGGAAGCTTAGTCAAAAGCCCCTGCAGATCCTGAAGCCGGTCCACTTTCGCATTTAGTTTAAATAATGATTCCTGCAACGGCCCTGAGTCCTGAGACACAGAATCAAGCGGAATAAACGGACCGCCCTGACCTCGTGCCTTCTGACGCTTCAGAAGAAGATCAATATCGAGTCCCGTAACACTAAGGGACGTTTCAATACCCGCAATCTTCGTATCGGCCACTTCTGCAAAACGGTGGTAGAGCAAAAGTTGATTACTCTCCATGTCGCGAATTTGATCTTCCAGCGCGCCGACTTTTTGTGACAGCGATTCTCGTTCTGCCATCGCGAGGTCACGTTGCAAAACCACCTGACGTAACTCGAGGCTATCGGTCGCCACAAATGGCGTGCGTTGATGGTGCGAAACCACATTCACCATCGAGTTTTCTAGATCAGAGAGTTCGGCCATGAGTGCATGACGCTGTTCGTCTGCATGACCGCGGTCAAGTTTTGCTTTGCTCAGAACAAGATCGATGCTCGCCCCATCGCCCGTGAGCAAATTAACCGCGTCAATCGAAGCGTCTTTTGATCTGCTCTTGTTCTGAGCAGTTACTATTTTTTTCTGGCCTTGTCGATCCAACTCAGCGGCTTTGACCTTAAGGGCCACCGCTTCTTTCTGCACAAGCTCTAAAGATTTTGAATAGTTTTCTTCCAACTCTTCAGTCAGATCCGCAACGCGGTCCTTGTAAATAGTAACTTGGGCGAGCAATTGCTCGTAGCCCATGCGTGCGTCTTTAACTTCAATATTTTTTGCACCGATACGTTCGCTATGATTCATGGCAAGCCCGGAACTAAAAAGCGTCCAGGCCCCGAGAGCCATCCCTGCAAGCACCAGAACAGCTTGCCGGTTGGTTGACAGGCGAAGCGTACGCATACGCTCTCCCGACCGAACAATCAGTTGTCGTTCAGGAAAAAATCTTTGTAGATTTTTTTGGATGCGGTTTAAACCGCGGTCCCTTGGATCAAACTTCGAGTGTTGCTTGCCCGAAAACACGCGCGCCCCTCTTTAAACCGATGAAACCCTGTATGGCCGCCCCATTGAGCTATTTTTTTTATAGCGAGGCCTAACAAAGTTTGCGTTCTTGCAAATTCCCATCGCACTCGCTGCAACGGAAATTGCGCATAAAAAACCTACGCGCACCCCCAGGTACGCTAAAGGTGGTTATATCCTAGCAATGATCAATCTCGCATTAAATCTGGGTTATCCCCATGTAGCCAAAGACATCCTGCCGATTTTAGAGGGCAAATTCAAAGGGAAAGTAAAGATATCACATTGAGGTAATTATTCTAAATGAAGGACTTAGCCGATCTTGTCTTTGGAGCTATGGTGGTATCATAGCTTTTGAAACTATTATTTGGTGTATTTATGCAATACTCCCCTTTAGATTGCTCCTTCAAAATTAAGTTATTCATTATATTACAATAAGTTAGGTAATATTAGTCCGTATGACCACCCATCGGTCCACAACTAATCATAACTGGCCAGCGCGCATTCGGGTGCTTTTTCTAAGCTGGTTTGGCTGTGGTTTAGCCGGAAAGGCACCAGGCACACTTGGATCGCTAGGCGCTCTGCCCATAGCCGCCTTGCTGACCTGGGCCTGGGGATCGACGAGTCTGATTCCCGCTGCCGTCCTAGTATTTCTGGTTGGTTGGGTTGTGACGGCTGCTCACCTCAAAGACGACGACGAAACTAAAGATCCGCAGTGGATTGTCATTGATGAGGTTGCCGGCCAATGGGCGACCCTCGCCGCGGCCCCTCTTCATCCCGTATGGTATCTGATCGGGTTTTTATTATTCAGGGTCTTCGATATTCTTAAACCTTGGCCGGTGATTTGGGCCGACAAGAAGATCCCTGGAGCCTTGGGCATAATGCTGGACGATATGCTCGCGGCCTTGTATGCCGCATTGTCATTGATAGCACTCCAGTTTCTTTGGCCCCATATTGTTTAGACACACCAATGACCGAATTGCCCGCTGATCTTCTAGACTTGGCAAAAGACGTTCTTGTGGCCGCAAAAACTCATGCGGCTAAAATAACGACTGCTGAATCATGCACTGGCGGATTGATAAGTGGATGCCTGACCGCAATTCCGGGATCGTCCGCCGTTGTTGAATGCGGTTTTATTACCTACTCTGATGATTCTAAAATCAATCTTCTAGGTGTTCCGCGTGATGCGATTTCCGAAAGCGGTGCCGTCAGTGACATTGTTGCATCGGCAATGGCCGAAGGCGCACTCGCACAATCGAGTGCGGATTTAGCAATCGCGGTAACTGGAATTGCAGGTCCAGGCGGCGGCACAAAAGACAAGCCGGTCGGATTGGTTTTTTTGGCCTTAGCGCAAACTGGTCAGGATGCGGTCGTAAAGCGTTATGTCTTCGCCGGAACACGTACAGATGTTAGGCGCGCTACGGTCGCGGCGGCGCTGGAACTTTTGCACAGCCGTTTGACAGAATCGTGAATCAGGCACCGTGACCGTAAAGCTTTGCGGCACGTATCTCAAAAGCAGAGACCATCCGCCGGACCGCTTCTTCAAACAGAACGCCAATAAGTTTTTGGAGAATCTTTGAGCGAAATTCAAACTCAAGATAAAAATCGACCTGTGTGCCCCCTGGCGTAGATGAAAACTTCCATTCGTTCGTCAGGAATTCAAACGGACCGTCGATATACTCGACGGTGATCTCGTCTTTCGGACTCAGCTTTACGCGAGATGCGAACTTCTCGCGCACCATCTTAAAGCCTACCGCAAGATCGGCCGTGAAATCTGTTGGCGATTCACGTCTGGCAATTCGGCACGCAACGCACCAGGGTAAAAACTCAGGATAGCGTTCTACGTCGGCGACAAGATCAAATACTTGTTCTGGGGAGTAGGGAAATACTCGCGTTTCGCGATGGATCGGCATGTTTAGGTTTAAGCGCCTGCAAGCTGCCGAGACCGAGCCTCGCGCAGGCGTTCAAAGTCAGAGTCCGCGTGATAGGAGGACCGTGTTAACGGGCTTGCCGAAACCATAAGAAACCCTTTGGCGCGGGCAATGCGCTCAAACTCTTTAAATTCCTCAGGTGTTACAAACCGGTCGACCGCCGCATGACGGGAGGTCGGCTGGAGATATTGGCCGATGGTAATGAAATCCACATTGGCCGCGCGCAAGTCATCCATGACCTGCAACACTTCTTCTTTTTCCTCGCCAAGCCCCACCATAATCCCCGACTTGGTGAACATCGATGGATCAATCTCTTTGACTCTTTCCAGTAACCTTAAGCTGGTGTAGTAGCGCGCGCTCGGCCGGATTTTCCGGTAAAGCCGCGGTACGGTTTCAAGGTTGTGGTTATAGACGTCTGGCTTGGAAGTCGCGACCAAATCAACACAGCCCAGCTTCTTACGAAAGTCAGGGGTCAAGACTTCAATGGTGGTTTCAGGTGTTGCGGCCCGAATGGATTCAATAACCGCGACCCAATGAGCGGCCCCGCCATCATCAAGATCGTCGCGGTCCACCGATGTGATGACCACATGACGCAGGCCTAAGTTTTTAACGGCCTCCCCCACATGGGCAGGTTCGTCCGGATCAACCGCGCCGGGTCTCCCGGTCTTCACGTTGCAGAACGCACACGCCCGTGTGCAGATATCGCCCAGAATCATCATGGTCGCATGTTTTTGCGACCAGCATTCTCCGATATTAGGACAGGCCGCCTCTTCGCATACCGTATGCAGATTCAAATCGCGCATAAGACGGCGCGTTGAGTTGTAAGCCGGTGACGTCGGCGCCTTGACCCGAAGCCAATCGGGCTTGGGTTTTCTCGTTGTCTGTTTCACGATGGGTTCTACGTTGGTCATAGGCTCCAACCTAACAAGCTCTTAAAAATTGATTGCACGGCCATAGGCGTCCAGCACCGATTCATGCATCATCTCCGACAAGGTCGGGTGCGGGAATACCGTATGCATAAGCTCCTGCTCGGTCGTTTCAAGAGTCTTGGCAATAGCGTACCCCTGAATCATCTCGGTCACTTCGGCGCCGACCATGTGCGCACCAAGCAATTCTCCCGTTTTCTCATCGAATACGGTTTTTACTAGTCCGTTGGTATCGCCCAAGGCAATAGCCTTGCCGTTGGCCATAAAGGGATAGCGGCCGACGCGAACCTTGTAGCCTTTATCCTTCGCCGCCTGTTCCGTCAGTCCGACACTCGCGATTTGCGGGTGGCAGTAGGTGCAGCCCGGAATTCCCAGGGTGTTGAGAGGGTGTGGTTTGAGGCCCGCGATTTTCTCCACACAAATAACCGCCTCATGGCCTGCCTTATGGGCCAGCCAAGGTGGGCCGCACAAATCACCGATCGCGTACACGCCGGGCTCTCCGGTTTGGCAGAACGCATCGATGACGATATGAGTTTTTTCCACCTTAATTTTAGTATTCTCGAGACCCAAGTCCTCGACATTTCCGACAATGCCGACAGCCGAAATAACCCGATCAAACGTTGCGCTCTCGGTCTTACCGCCCTGCTCAATCGTCGCCGTGACGCTATCCTTGCTCTTCTTAAGCCCTTTAACAGCAGCTTTGGTCTTGATGACCATGCCCTGCTTTTCGAACTGCTTTTGGGCGAACGCGGAAATTTCCGCGTCCTCGACCGGCACAACCCGGTCTAGAACCTCAACCACCGTGACTTTGGAACCGAGCGTTTGAAAGAAGCTGGCGAACTCTATGCCGATCGCTCCTGAGCCAATCACCAAAAGAGTCTTAGGTAGGACTTTCGGCACCATTGCATGACGGTACGTCCATATAAGCTCGCCATCGGCCTCCATGCCGGGAAGTTCGCGAGCCCGCGCCCCGGTCGCGAGAATAATGTTCTTGGCTGCGAGGTCGGCAACCACCTTGCCATCCTTGGTGACCTTGAGCTTGCCTTTGCCCGCAAGTTTGGCGTGACCATCAAACACTGTGATCTTGTTTTTTTTCATCAGGTGTTTCACGCCGCCGTTGAGCTGGTTGGCAACGCCGCGCGAACGCTTCACCACAGCTTCAAGATCAAAGCCAATGTTGTCGGCTTTCAGACCAAACTCTTTAGCCCGCTGCATCAGATGATAGACCTCAGCCGTGCGGAGAAGCGCTTTGGTCGGGATACAGCCCCAGTTCAAACAGATGCCGCCAAGATTTTCGCGCTCGACAATAGCGGTCTTCATGCCAAGCTGAGAAGCGCGGATCGCGGCGGTATAACCACCTGGACCACCGCCAACGACAATAAGATCAAATTGGGTATCTGCCATAACGCGCCTTACAACAACATCCGCAGGGGGTTTTCGATATAACCTTGGAAAGCTTGTAGGAATTCTGCGCCGACAGCGCCGTCTACGACCCGGTGATCACACGACAGTGTGCACGTCATCATATTTGCAATAACGACGGCTCCTTCGGAGACAATTGGACGTTGCTCGCCTTTACCCACAGCAAGAATGCAAACTTGCGGCGGGTTAATGACCGCTGAAAATTCGCGAATACCAAACATACCGAGATTCGAAACCGAGAAACCTCCACCTTGGAATTCCTCCGGTTTGAGTTTTTTATCACGGGCCCTTCCCGCTAAATCTTTTATTTCCGATGAGATCGCGCCTAGTCCTTTTGTATCTGCGCCGCGTACAATCGGCGTGATCAGGCCTTCAGGCGTCGAAACTGCGACTGAAATATCCACGTTGTCGTAAAGTCGAACCGCTTCTTCCGTCCAAGTAGCGTTGGCTTGAGGGACTTTCCGCAACGCCAGGGCACAAGCTTTAATGACGAAGTCATTCACCGAAACTTTGTAGCCGTCTTCCCCATTGCCGTTGATATCTTTGCGAAGCTTCAGCAAGTCATCAATGCGGCAGTCGATGGTTAAGTAGAAATGCGGGATAGTGCTTTTGGCCTCGACCAGACGCCGCGCGATGGTTTTGCGCATGCCACTGTTCGGCACTTCCGTGTAAGGCTGCCCAAAATCCGGAACCGGACCCGATGGCGCAGGCCGTGCAGCAGATGCGGGTGCGCGCCGACTGCCTCCCTCACTGATCGCCTGTTCAACATCCTTCTTGACGATGCGGCCGTTAGGACCGCTACCGCTGACAGCTGACAGGTCAAGGCCGGCATCCGCGGCCAGGCGTTTGGCGAGTGGACTTACAAAAGTACGATCACCCCGCGCCGGCTCTGATACCGCTTTCGCCGCAGGTTTGGACTCAGTCGGTGATGGTGTGGGAGGCGCAGCTTTGACCGGCGCTTCTTTTGCTTCCGCCTTGGGTTCGCTTTTCTTCAATTCACTTTTCTCAGATTCCGAAATAGAGGCCGTCAATGCGTCGGCACTCTCGCCCTCTTCCAGGAGCACGCCAATGAGTTGATTGACCGCGATGCCTTCGCTGCCTTCCTTAACCAGAATTTTGCCTAACGTACCTTCGTCCACCGCCTCCATTTCCATGGTGGCTTTATCCGTCTCAATCTCAGCGATGAGATCGCCGCTCTTGATGGGGTCGCCTTCTTTTTTCAACCACTTGGCAAGCTTGCCTTCGGTCATGGTCGGCGACAGCGCGGGCATGAGAATTTCTATGGGCATCGGACTTCCTTAGCGATAACAGGCAGCTTTGGCTGCCTCGACGATGTCCTCCACCTGGGGAAGCGCCATCGTTTCCAAGTTCGCGGCGTAAGGCATCGGCACGTCTTTGCCCGCTACACGGGCAACAGGCGCATCGAGATGGTCGAAGGCTTGTTCCATGATAACGGCCATGATCTCTGACCCAATTCCGGAAAAGG
The DNA here is from genome assembly GCA_963976395.1 of uncultured Rhodospirillaceae bacterium. Taxonomy (GTDB): domain Bacteria; phylum Pseudomonadota; class Alphaproteobacteria; order Rhodospirillales; family Rhodospirillaceae; genus UBA11612. The sequence goes on along the minus strand of CAXBLG010000087.1, from coordinate 2,729 downwards.
CCCAACCCTCCTCGCATGTCACACAACGATTTGTCTTTTGCAGTGAAGTGATAATCGTTTCTGTGTCGAGAGGGCGGATTGTCCGAAGGTTTATGACTTCCGCATCAATCCCATCTTCAGCGAGTTTCTCTGCAGCTTGCAACGCCTTGCTCACCATGATCGAAAACGCGACGATGGTGACATCGCTGCCAGCCCGCTCGATTTTTGCTTTCCCTAACGGCAACACAAAGTCCGCAGCGTCGGGGACAGGAAAGCTTTGGCCGTAGAGAATCTCGTTTTCTAAAAATACGACCGGATTTGGATCTTGGATCGCTGCTTTCAGCAACCCTTTGGCATCGGCCGCCGACCACGGCGCAACAACCTTGAGGCCCGGAACATGGGCATACCAACTCGCAAAGCATTGTGAGTGTTGAGCGCCGACCCTGGCAGCCGCACCATTGGGGCCTCGAAACACCATCGGGCTGCCCATTTGTCCGCCCGACATATACAGCGTCTTCGCGGCCGAATTGACGATATGATCCATGGCCTGCATGGCGAAGTTAAAGGTCATGAACTCCACGATTGGCCGAAGTCCCGCAAAAGCCGCACCTACGCCTAGTCCGGTAAATCCATGCTCGGTGATCGGCGTGTCGATAACGCGCTTTGCGCCAAACTCCTCCAGTAGCCCTTGGCTAACTTTGTAGGCACCTTGATATTCGCCGACTTCTTCTCCCATAAGAAATACTCGAGGGTCTGCGCGCATTTCCTCGGCCATGGCATCGCGCAGGGCCTCGCGAACGGTTTGAGTCTTCCATGTGGAGTACTGCGCGTCGCCCGACTCTCCGTCCGCTGTCGATTTTGGCTGCGGCGGAGCCTCGAGACGCTTCTCACCCGAATTCATACTGTCCTGCGGGGTCTTATCCTCAACTTGATCTTGGTTTTTCCGAGATGCATTTGCATCGACGGCATTTTCACCCTCGCCCAACAGAACAGCGATAGGCTTATTGACCGCAACCCCTTCGGTTCCCTCTTCGACAAGGATTTTACCGATAACCCCGTCGTCAACCGCTTCCATCTCCATGGTCGCTTTATCGGTCTCAATCTCGGCGAGCATATCGCCGCTGCTCACTTTATCGCCCTCTTTCACCAGCCATTTGGCGAGTTTGCCTTCGGTCATAGTCGGCGAAAGTGCAGGCATCAAAATATCAGTAGCCATAAATCAGTTCCTTGTGCCCGTCACGCCGCCACGAAAATGTCGGTCCATAGCTCCGATGGATCCGGTTCCGGACTTTCCTGGGCAAACTCGGCCGCAGCGATCACCTGGTCTTTGATCTCTTTATCGAGCGCTTTGAATTCGTCGTCACCCATGGCTTTCATTTCGAGCAACACGTGTCTGATGCGATCAATCGGATCGTGCTCCGTCCGCATTTTTTGCAACTCTTCCTTGGTCCGGTATTTGGCCGGATCGGACATGGAATGGCCGCGATAACGATATGTCTTCGCTTCTATCAGCACCGGCCCCTTGCCGGCCCGCACGTATTCCGTGGCTTCCATACCCGCGTCACGAACCGCCACAACATCCATACCATCGACCGCCATCGTCTTGACGTTGTACGGCTGTCCACGGCTAGCAAGATCAGTCGATGCCGAGGCACGCTCTACCGACGTCCCCATGCCGTACTTGTTGTTCTCGACGATGTAGATGACCGGCAAATGCCAAAGGGAGGCCATATTCAGCGACTCATAAACCTGACCTTGGTTAAATGCGCCATCACCCAGATAGGTGAAACATAGACCGCCATCACCGTTGTATTGATGTGCAAACGCAAGCCCGGTTCCAATTGGAACCTGAGCGCCGACAATTCCGTGCCCACCAAAGAAGCCTTTCTCACGGCTGAACATGTGCATCGAGCCGCCTTTGCCTTTGGAGTATCCGGTAGCGCGCCCCGTCAACTCAGCCATGACGCCTTTCGGGTCCATACCACAGGCAAGCATATGCCCGTGATCGCGATAACTCGTCACCACGGTGTCGGCCGGTTGCGTGCAGGCCTGCATACCGACAACGACAGCTTCTTGACCAATGTAAAGGTGACAAAAGCCGCCGATGAGACCCATGCCGTAGAGCTGACCGGCTCGCTCCTCGAAGCGACGAATAAGCAACATATCTTTGTAAAAAGCCTTCAAAGTTTCTGCCGAGGCGGACGGACTAGCAGCGCGCGCTTTCGGTTTGCTTTTTTTCGTCCCTTTTTTGGGTGCCATACGTCCTCCCGAGGCAGCCTCAGCTGCCCATCAAAGCCAACTATTCGACCCGACGCTTGTGCACTTTAGCGTCTATGGATTGCATTAAGTGACAGTACTACAGCAGGTAAAACAAGAGATAAGTATCTGCATTGCATAGCACAATTATAATATTAACTTATTTTGAGTTAATATTTGATGCTACAGCGGCATACTTGGACCAGTTTACACGCGACATGACACCGCAATTAAATTGCTGGCTATGTTATTTGATCTGAGCGACGACGCGAGTCTAAAAATTTTTCCGCCCGGTCTCTTGTTCCGGGTCCGGAACAATAACGTCCTCGGGATGAATTGCCCCAAGCATAAGACGAGCCCGCTCTTCGAGCATATCGCGGTCCAAACTCTCAGGCCGCAATAGGGCCACGCGGTGCTCCAAAGCTGCTTTTTCAGACGTCACTCGCGCGAGATCCAGATCGGCCCGTTCAATCTCGTATCGCAAATTCCACCAG
>CAXBLG010000086.1:0-13786 GCA_963976395.1 uncultured Rhodospirillaceae bacterium | reverse complement strand
CACGCCCCGTGAAATTCTCCACTTTGCACAGGGCATGGACGAAATTCTTGTTGAGGCGTGCAAATCGCAGCACAGAAGACAAATCCGGAAATCAATTATTCTTCGCTCTCCGGCGGGTCGCCCTTCAGTCGGCGCTGCGGCAATACTTCCTTCCACGATATGATATCGGATTCGTGCCACGCGATTCGGTTTAGGGTGATTTCAACGCTTCGAGGAAATTCACCACGACGCATCATCGCCCAGATAGTTGGATAACTTAGGCCTGTAATTTGAAGCACTTCTGCCTTGCTTAAGAGTCGATCCACCATGTTATTAGCCTCCATAACGAGCTGTTTGGCGGCGTTTAAGCTAGGCCGTGTGGAGGGCTCGTGCGCGTACCTAAGCGGCCTTTTTTTGTGCCACTTAAGTGCCAATCTTGGTGTTAGCCCGGCGTTAGTCCAGCCCGCACAAATGACTTAAAAACAACGGGTTAAATTCCAATACCGCGTAACAACGCTTTAAGATGGGCAAGAATTGCCGGGTGATTTGACGCAATTTTGGGCGGGGTAAAGTTATCCACAGGCTCATGTTTTGTGCCAACCGGTGTATGGGGCTGTGAGGGCTCGAAATTCGGGCCACCAGCTGCCTGATTTAGCTGATTTCACATAAAATTTGCACATTGGCCTGCTGGCTAGACGTGCCGAAATCGCTAGTATCTCCCCCGTAATGCGGCGATCCGGCGTGTGCGCCGGGCGACCCCAAAATGAGGAGCGGGACCATGTGCGACGACAATATTCTTCAGGAAATGAGCGAACACTTAAGCCGGCGGCGTCTTGGGGCGCTGACCATCGGTGCGGGGTTTGCGGCGGCGCTGCCGCGTGTGGCGGGAGCTGTGGACGTGGTGGAATCGAAAGTCGAAATCAAAACGCCGGACGGTATGTGTGAGGCGCATTTCGTTCACCCGGCGACCGGTAAGCACCCGGCGGTGCTGGTCTGGCCCGACGCCTTTGGTTTGCGTCCGGCTTTTGAGCAAATGGGCAAGCGGCTGGCAGAGTCCGGTTATGCGGTGCTGTCCATCAATCCTTACTACCGGGCGTCGCGTTTACCTGCGCTGCCCGAGGGGCTCGATTTTTCCAATCCCGACGACCGCGCCCAGATCATGAAAATGATGGCGACGATTACGCCGGAAACCAACGTGACCGATGCCAAAGCTTTCGTGGCTTGGCTCGATTCAAATGACGCGGTGGATACCGGCAAGAAGATCGGCACGACTGGTTATTGTATGGGCGGCCCATTGGTGATGCGCACAGCGGCAGCTTTGCCGGACCGCATCGGCGCGGGCGGCTCGTTCCACGGCGGCGGCCTCGTGACCGATGCGCCGAACAGTCCGCATACATTGATACCGAAGATGAAGGCGCACTTCTTAATCGCCATCGCCGACAACGACGACAAGAATCAGCCGGAAGCCAAAAATGTTCTGCGCGAGAGTTTTGGTAAAGCCGGTCTGCCGGCCGAGATCGAAGTGTACGAAGGCGCGCAACATGGCTGGTGCCCGCCGGATGCCGCTGTCTATCACGAGGCTCAGGCCGAGAAGGCGTGGAGCCGTTTGCTGGCAACGCTTAAGGCGGGACTGGCTTAATCAATCCGCAAAGTCCGGGCCATCGGCTTTCGGCTGTGGTACCCTAAAAGGGCGCGTGTCTTTGGGCGCGCGCCCTTTTTCGTGCAGGTGCATCCGGGGGGAGCGATGCCGTCTCGCGCTATGAAAATTTTCGAAGGCTGGACTCTCGTTTACCTGACCGGTGCTGTGATGCTGGGATGGTTCATCGTGAACTTTGCCGTGACCGGCGGAACCAGCGAAGGGCAACTCGACTTCATTCGCTATGGCGTGCGGCCCACCTTGGTTCTGTTTGCGCTGGCGTTTACGGCTTCGTCATTAGTGAAGCTATGGCCCAACGCCTTTACACGCTGGCAAATTAAGAACCGCCGGTATTTGGGGGTCTCGTTCGCCACGGCGCATCTGCTGCATTTCGGCGCTATCGTTGTCTGGGCCTTGCTACTTCCGGAGCCGTTTATGACGCAGCCCCCTCTTGCAATTTGGATCGGCGGCCTGAGCGGTTACCTGTTCATCATTGCGATGCTGATCACATCCTTCAACGTCCCCGCACGTGCCATCGGGGGAAGGGCATGGCGACTTCTGCATAAGGTCGGGATTTATTACGTGTGGTTCTTGTTCACGCTGGCCCTGACCCTGCGCTCGATCGCCGACTCATTTTATTATCCCTTCGCGGCCTTCATGTGGGCTTTGCTGCTGATTCGGATTTGCGCAAACTTCGCACGTAAAAGATCAACAGAAGCCACAGCTTCGGCGGCGAAGGCATAGGGGCCGCTTGAAGCTGTCTGAGCGAAGTCAGTCGGGTGGATTGTGCTTTCGCAAAAACGCAACGGATTCTTCGAGCATAGTAATACGGGTCTTCTCTCGCGACAGCCAATGGTCCTCGCCATCCATACGTAAGAATTCAACAGTCTTACCCGCCCTTTTTAAGGCATTCGACATGTCGTCGCTCTGAGAAAAGGGGACGACCGTATCGTCTTTGCCGTGAATGAGCATAACCGGTGCATCCGCATTGCTCACATGAGTCAAGGGCGATATCTCGCGCATGAGGCCATCGCCTTCTGTAGATGCTCCGGTGACTTCGCGGCGAAACCGCGCGGTAGATCCATTAAATCCGAAACGTTCTAATTGCCATCCGAAGAACCCGTATACGTCCGACACGCCATTAACCGATACAGCACAGCGATAAAGGCCTTGTTGGAGAGTTACACCGGCAAGAGCCGCATAGCCGCCGTAGCTCGCGCCCACAACGCAAACACGCGCGGGGTCGGCAAATCCCTGCTCGGCCATTGCGGCCACGCCCTCGGATATGTCGGAGAGCATTTTCTTGCCCCACTCACCATATCCGGCTTCGCGGAACTCTCGACCATATCCCGATGAGCCGCGATAGTTAGGTTGGAATACCGCATATCCCGCCGCCGCGTAGGCTTGTGCCCACCAATTAAAACCTAGTTCATCCCTTACTCCGATGGGTCCGCCATGAGGCATAACGACCATCGGCAGATTTGAAGCTTCGCGTTGCGGCGGTAATGTCAGTACGGCTTCGATATCCGTGCCATCTGAAGCTTTGTACTGAACTAACTGCGTGCGTGCCACATCGCGCGGCACAATGGATGAATACTCGTATCCTATTGGAGAACTTTGTCCTGTGGCCGTATCGACCATCCAGTAAGTGCCGGCGTCCCGTCCGCCATCGGTCCTAATAACAATGCGGGCAAAATTTGTGCTCAAGCTCGCGAGTTCGACTTGCACGCCAGGAAAGCTTGCGCGCAACTTGTCCCAATTCGCTTGTATGCCGGAGTCAAAAAAAACAGCGCCGGTCCCTTCCTGGGTTCGTGCGCCAAGCAGTAGGCGGTTCGATGGATCGTACAAGAACTCGTCTACGGAATTGTTGATTAGAATGGATTCACGTTCGCCTGTTTCAAAATTAATTTCTTCCAGAACATCAGCGGTGCCACTCCGATCTAAAATAAGCACGGTGTTTGGGGTTCGGCCAAATCCAACGATGCCAACGTCCCCATTCGGCGCTTCGCGCTGTGTGAGGAGGTCGGTTCGTTTTTCACCCTTGTAGAGCCGCCAGACGCCGGTATCTTCGTCATAGATAGAACTGACGACAACCGTACCATCGGGCGCGAGCAGCCAGTTGTCGCCCTTTGGGGTGCCGCGCGCTGCAACGGACGTTGCGCCTGAGGCCAAGTCCACGCGCTGCAGATCGGCGTAGGTGTGATCTAAAAAGTAACCGGATTTGTTCTGAGCGTAAGATATTCCGCCGAAATAGGCGTAGTCTTTTCCGCGTGCTCTGGCCGACCCGTAGTATCCGAAAACGTAGTTGGCAACACCTTGTGTATTGGCGAACACAACCGCAGCGTCTTTCTTTTCAAGGTCTATTCGGATTGCGTTGAAAAATTCGAACCGCTGTCCGAAATCTATGCGTTGATCCACAGTGGCCGAGAGCGTTAGGAGAACAAAATTTTCGCTCGCCCAGTCGACAGCGCGTACTTTGGACTCTCCGACCGAACTATTGAACAAGAGCTGCCCATCAACACCGGCAACCACAAGTCGGCGTTCTTCATTCAACACCGCAACAAAGGCGTAGCGATTTCCGGACGGCGATAGCCTTACAAGCTCAATGCCGGGCAGTTTGCCGTATGTTTCGATGCTAGGTGCTGCTGCTGGAACACGCGGCCATGCAACCAGAGTTAAAATCAGAACGGCAATACCCGCAGAAAAAATGCGCGAAACCATGGTTCGCCCCCCTCGTCTGTGACCCCCGAGCGCCCCGCGCTACGCGGCTTAACGCCAATTTGAAGCGTAGGCGCATTATCCTTTTCTGCACAAGATTATTTCACTCAAATCGCGTCTTTAAGTTGTAACAGGGGGGGGGTAATGAGCACCGACAAAGTCCGTCCGATCGGTTACGCCCGCCCCAAAAAGTGTAACGCTTAGTGACTAGCGCTCCGGCTTGCTTGAACCCTTCCCAGCGGGGTGGTTAGGATGATCTCCAGGTTTAGGGAGGACCGTTATGGAACGCGCAAAACGCATTGAGATTGCCAAGAAAGTGCTCGATCTGGTCGCCAAGGGCGAGCCGGAATACGGCGAGGAATCCTGGGAAACGGACATCGGCCGGTTTATCGACAAGGACCGTTTTGAGCTTGAAAAGCAGAAGCTGTTTTTAGAGATTCCGCAATTAATTGCGTTGTCCGCCGATATTGAAAACAACGGCGATTACTATGCCACCGATATTGCCGGAAAACCGATCCTGCTGGTGCGCGGCCAAGACGGCAAGGCGCGGGCGTTTTTAAACGCGTGCCGGCATCGCGGCGTACAACTCGCCCAAGGCTGCGGTAAGACGCAGCGGTTTACCTGCCCCTATCACGCCTGGACCTATGCGACCGACGGCAAGCTGATTGCCTTGCCGAACCGCGAGGCATTTGAGCCCGATCAACTGCGCGGATTGGTCGAACTCCCCTGCATCGAAAAAGGGGGGATGCTGCTGGTGCATCCGCAGCCGGATGGGCATTTGGATTTTGACGAATTCTTCGGGCCGATGGCATCGTATCTGGAGGATTTCGAGATCGAGTCCTACACGCTTTTGCATGAACATCGCGAGCTGGCCCAGATCAACTGGAAACATGCGGTGGACGGCGGACTCGAGGCCTATCACGCACCGATCTTGCACAAGGACACGTTCGGCACTGGCGGGCTTAGTCAGTTGCTGCACATTCCCTTCGGCGATCACCATGCGCTGATCGCGCCGATGGAAGACATATTGAAGCTGCGTGATATGCCGGAAGAGGAGTGGCCGCATCATTGTTACTTCTCTTCGACCAACTCGGTGTTCCCGAATACGGTGATCGGCGGCGGCGGCCCGGGCCTGCCGATTTTGTTCTTCCAGCGCAGTGAGCCAGCGGACAAGCCGGGCGAGAGCAATTATGTCTTTCGTCTGTACGGCAAGAAGAATCCGACCGAGGAAGAGAAGGTCGCGCAGAAGTTCGGCGTCGAGTTATTTCTGAAAGTGGCGATCGGCGAAGATATGCCGACCCAGATTAGCTGTCAGAAAATGATGGAAGCGGGCGCTGTGCCGACCGTGGTGTTCGGCAAACGCGAGATCAACCTAACCCGTATGCATAAAGCCTATGATGCGATGATCGGTCATGATGCCGAGGCAGCAGTGGCGGCCGTTCACGGCAAGGCTATCCGGGCCGCCGCCGAGTAGGGTTATCTTTCCGGCGCGTCCAATCGCACCACCTGCATGGAGAGCGAGATGGGCGCGCCGGCAAAAAGATCTCCGGCGATAAATGTGAACAGGTAACCGGAGCCTAGTTCCTGATCCATTACCGACATGGAGAGCAGTCGCCCGGCGCCCGAGCGGGTGGGCAAGGTGCTGTCGGTGGTGGTCTTGACGGTGATCCCGTCGCGGGCCGCGCCGCTGACCATTTTCTTGAACTCGGTCTCGACATCTTTCGGGTCGGCGGCCTCGGACCAGACCGCACAGGTTCGGCCGTCGCCGCGCAGAGAAAGTGTGAGATTTCGGCCCGTCGGGCTTGGTAGCTGCCAGGCCGCGCCGCCGGCGATACGTCCGACAACGGTGGCCAGTACGTCCGGGTCGCGGATCGAAGCGTAGTTTTCGTTGGCCCAGGTGCGGACTTCGTCCGGTTTGGCCAGATGGCGCACACAGGTGGCGTTGAACTGGTTGATGGCAACGACGGAATCAGAGTCCATGGCCCGTGCGCCGGGCACGAATAAAAAACCTAAAAGTGAAACCGCCGCCGCGCTTATGAAAACCTGTCGCGCTTTGTGATTCGAAAACACGGTCACGGCTTCATCCTTATGCTTCGCCGGCGCCGGGTGCGGGTACGGCAAGGCCGTCTTGAACGTAGGTGTTCAGCTTATTGCGCAAGGTGCGGATCGAGATGCCCAAAATCTTGGCGGCGTGGGTGCGGTTGCCGAGGGTGTGCTTGAGGGTGTCGATAATCAGGTCGCGCTCGACATCGGCAACGGTGCGGCCAACGAGTCCGCCGATGCCTGCCTTAGCCTCTTCGGACAGATTGCCGTCGGCGTCGGTCAGCATGACGGCTTCGGCGGAAATTTTATCGCCGGAGGCCAGCAAGACCGCGCGATGAACCGTGTTCTCAAGCTCGCGCACGTTGCCCGGCCAGCGGTGAGCCTTAAGAGCGGTGATGGCATCCGCGGTGAGCGCCCGCACCGGCACGGCGTTTTCCTCGGCGCAGCTTATGGCAAAATGCTTGGCAAGAACTTCAATGTCCTTGGGGCGATTGCGTAGGGGCGGGACGGTGAGCTTCACCACGTTCAGCCGGAAGAACAAATCCTCGCGGAACTTCCCGGCCTTCACTTCGGCTTCCATATTGCGGTTGGACGTTGCGAGAATGCGTACATCGACTTTGACGGAATTGTTCGAGCCGACGCGCGTGATTTCACGCTCCTGAACGGCCCGCAGCAGTTTGGCCTGAAGCCGCAGATCCATTTCGCTGATTTCATCCAGCAACAAGGTGCCGCCGCTCGATTCCTCGAACTTGCCGATACGCCGGGCAACCGCACCGGTGAATGAGCCTTTCTCGTGACCGAACAATTCGGACTCGAGCAGATCGCCGGGAATGGCGGCGCAGTTTACGGCGACGAAGGCTTTGTCCTTGCGTGGACTGTTGCGATGAAGGAACCGAGCGACCAATTCCTTACCAGTGCCGGATTCGCCGGTGATCAGAACCGAGGCCTGCGATCCGGCGACCTTCTTGGCCATGTCGATGACCTTGCCCATGGCCGGGTCTTCGTAAATGAGGGTGTCCTGCTCGGCGGCGACGGCTTCAAGCACAGCGGCGATAAGATCGGCGTCCGGGGGCAGGGGTACATATTCTTTCGCGCCCGCCTTGATGGCGGCGACGGCAGCGGCGGAACTGGTTTCTATACCGCAGGCCACCACCGGCAGATTGATGCGCTCAGCCTTCATGGCGGCGATCAATTCGGCAATGTCGTTGGAGACATCGGCCATGACAAGGTCTGCGCCCTGTCCAGACCGCATGACCTCCAAGCCCTGGCTGATGCCGTCCGCCTGAATGACCTTGGCGCCGCGCTGCATGGCAATGCGGCTGGCTGCGCCAATCTGGCCGTTTAGGGAGCCTATTATCAGCAGCCGCATGGCAATCCTTCCTGCGTCTCGCCTGTCCGTAATTTGATCAGAGTGTGATCCATCCCCGAGTTATGGGTCGGGCCGGAAGCAAGGTCAACGGGCTGGGTATGTATATTAACAGGCCGCGTGCTCATGCGAAGTAACGTACTTTGCTTTCGGGCGGCAAGGCGCTGTTCAGCAGCATTTCGAGGCGCCGCGGGTTGTCTTTGCGGGCGACGGACAGCACGCCGACGGTGTAGATGTGATAGATCAGTTGGTCATCGACGATATTGCGCTCGACCTTCGAGGCCAGCGGATTGAACACCATATGCGCGAGCACAACGCCGTAAAAGGTGGTGAGCAGGGCCACGGCCATGGCCGGGCCGATGACACTGGGGTTGTCGAGATTGGTCAACATCTGCACAAGGCCGACGAGGGTGCCGATCAAACCCATCGCCGGTGAAATGTCGGCCGCACGGCGCAGGACGCTGACTGCCCGCTGGGCACGGGCGGCTGTGGCGGCTTGATCCTGAGCTAAAATACCTGCGATGTCCTGTTCGGTTACACCTTCGATCACCATCTTCAGAGCTTTGTGCAGGAACGGTTCGCGGGAAAATCGGTCTACCAATTCACCCTGCAAAGGCAGCACGCCCTTGTGACGGCAAAACTCGGCAACGTCGAGCATGGTTGTGGCTGCTTGGGCGGGGTCGCGCACCCGGTAGAACACGGTGGATCCGAGAACCGCAAAGGTCCGACCGACGTCGGCCAGATTGAAGCAGGTTGCGGTTATAGCGAAAGTGCCGCCAACAACAATCAGCAGCGAGGGCAGATTGATGAAAGCGCTGGGTGTATCGCCAAGGAGAATCGCAGCGGTGACCAGCGCGACGGCGCCAAGAAAACCGAACACAGTCGCGCCGTCGAAGAGAACGCGGCGTGGTGCTGCTTTGAGGTCTGCGTGTTCAGCCATCGTTTAAAACCATGTACGGAAGGAGGGTTAACTTTTTTGGGTCTTGATAATTTCGGTCATAGTGATGCCGAGACGGTCGTCGACCACCACCACTTCACCGCGCGCGACCAAACGGTCGTTGACATAAATGTCGATGGCTTCGCCGACTTTCCTGTCGAGTTCGACAACGGCGCCCCGGCCAAGTCTCAGGATTTCGTTGACCTGCATGGACGATTTACCGAGCACTGCGGATACGCGCACCGGAATGTCATAGACGGCTTCAAGATCCTGCGCCGAGCCCGGCTTGTCGGGAATGTCCGACGGATCGCCCCACTCGTCGTCATCTTCATCATCGTCGTCGTCGTCCGTGCCATGTGCCGGCTTGCTCTCAATCTCGTCGAGTTCAAGGTCAGACACTTTCTTGCGGCCCTTATTGGACTCGTCTTCGGCTTCACCGTTCTCGCCGTTTTCGGTGTCGTCTGTGTTGTCTTCCGTCATCTCTCACTCCCGCCGGCTACTCGGCCGTTTAGCGGTTCCCACTATGTCTCGCTCATGCGAGATCAATTTAGCATCTATTATGTCTTACGGCTTTAACTCGTCTGAATTTTCCTCCGTCGCGTCGGCTTCAGTATCGGCCAGCGTATCTTCGGGCATTTCAACATCCGGCATATCAGCAGTTGCGTCCGCTGCATTTGTTTCTTGTTCTGTGGTCGGGGAGTCGTCCTGAGCTACGGTGTCTTTCTGGGTTAAAGCTGCGTCTGCAGCCGCATCCAAGGTGTCGGCATCGGCTTCGCCAACATTGCCAGCGATAACCTCGCGAATGTCCGCCCAAATGCGGCCTTCGTCCCGGTCGGCTCCTCCGCCTGCCCATTCGAGCTTGCAGTCGCCGGGTTGCAATTCGTAATCAGAGATCACGGTGTAAGTGCCTTGAAACGCCGTGCGCGTGAACACTTCTTTCAATCGAACTTCGATGTCCGGCGCAATCATCGCGTGAGCGCGTACGGAAAGGCGCGGCTCTCCCATGGCGAGGGGCAGGACGTGGCGGACAAAGGATTCGATATTATCGACCGCGTAATGATGTGCGTATTCGGGCAAAAGTCGTTGGACGACCGCAAAGACCATGCGCATGGCAAGATCGGCGGTCTGTTTGTTGGCGACGTCTTGCGCTGATTGAAGGCCGTCGAGTCCCACGGCGATTAGATTCATAGCGTCGGCGATATAATGTTCGCGCGCAGTCTCGGCTTCTTCTAGGGCCGCCGTATGGCCGGCGATGTGTCCTTCCTCGCGCGCGGCATCAAGCTGCGCTTTGGTATACTCTTTTTTCTCTGCCGGCGGTTTCGGCGGCTCGGCCGTTTTCTTTGGTGCAGCTTGCTTGCGCGCGAGTTCGGCGGCTTGGTGTTCCCGCTCCGCAGCTTCCGCGGCTTCCGCTGCGGCGGCTGCTTCGCGTTCGGCCTTGTTGCGTTCGCCTGGCAAATAAAGCTTCGACGGGTTGTCGAACGACCGGGTGAACATGAATTTCCGTGCTGATGCAGACGTTGCCATTTACCTGTACCTTGCGCCTGATCGTTAATACACGAGTTCGTCGTCTTCCTTGCCTTCGGAAATAGTGATCTGACCAGAGTTGGACAGTTCCTTGGCGAGGACGACAACCGCGTTTTGAGCCTCTTCCACGTCTTTCAAGCGAAGCGGACCGAGACCTTCCATATCTTCTTTGAGCATCTTGCCCGCACGCTCGGACATATTGGAGAAAAACAACTCTTTGACCGGATCGGACGCGCCCTTGAGGGCTTGAGCCAGCTTTTCTTTTTCCACATGGCGGAGCAGGGTTTGCGCACCGGCGGAATCCAGCCGCACCAAATCCTCGAAGGTAAACATAAGTTGTTTGATCTTCTCGGCGGATTCGCGGTTGCGTTCTTCCAAGGCCGTGAGGAACCGCGCTTCTGTGTTGCGGTCGAGGTTGTTGAAAATCTCGGCCATCATCTCGTGAGAATCGCGGCGCGCGGTGCGGGCGAGGTTCGACATGAACTCCGTGCGCAAGGTGCGTTCGATACTTTCCAATACGTCCTTCTGGACCGATTCCATGTGCAGCATGCGCATGACCACTTCCATCGCAAAGCCTTCCGGCAGAAGCCCCAGCACACGGCTGGCGTGATCCGGTTTGATCTTTGACAAGACGACGGCGACAGTCTGCGGATATTCGTTCTTCAAATAATTGGCGAGCACCTGCTCGTGCACGTTGCCGAGTTTGTCCCACATGGTACGCCCGGCGGGACCGCGAATTTCCTCCATGATGAGGTTGACTCGGTCTTTGTCCAGACTCTTGATCAGTAGGCGTTCTGTAGATTCGTATGAGCCGACCAGGGATCCGGTATTGGAAATGGCGTCGGCAAAATCAACGAAGAGGCGTTCAACAAGATTGGCGCCGACGGTTCCCAAGTTGGCCATAATCTGGGTCAACTCTTTGATCTCGTCGTCTTCCATCATGGCCAGCAGTTTACCGGCCTGCTCGTCACCTAAGGACAGCATCATGATGGCTGCTTTTTGAGGACCAGTAAGACTACGATAGTCTTCTTTAATCCGGGCCATTTACTGCTCTCCGCCCTCTTACTCTGCCGCGCCAGCTAAGGTGCGGTAACTATTATACCTTTTAGGGGGGTGTTCCCCCATCCACGATTTCCGGCGCTATTCCAAGGGGATGCGCTGCCAGGAAGCCTAGGTCTCTTGGTACAGCCACATCCGTACGATCGACAGCGCCTCTTCGGGATGTTTATCGACAATGTCTCCGATCTTACGCAAGCTTGAGGCCTTCACGCGGCCTTCGACTTTGTCGATGTCGATCAATTCGTCTAGGTCTTCTTCTTCTTCCTGCTGAGCCATGGGCATCGGAACGCCGCCCGGGCCTGTCAGTTGCGCAACATCCGACGTCATCAAAGCATCGTCGCCTGATGGCATGGCTTCGAAGGCGCGTGTGACCAATGGGCGCACAACCAAGAGGATGACCAGCACGGCAACTATGGCGACGCCGAGGCCTTCGGCCATGCGCATAATTTCTTCTTTGGAGAACCCGAACAGGTCGAAGGGCTCTTCTATCTCGAATTCGTCTATACCCGTGAAGGGCATGTTGATGACTTCGATCTGGTCGCCACGGTTTGCGTCATAGCCGACTGCGGATTGGACCAGTGACTCGATCTTGGTCATGGTCTCTTCGGGCAGGGCCTGGAAGACGCGCTCGCCGTCTTCGCCTTCGGTGTAGCTGCCGTCCACCAGAACGGCCACGGACAGGCGTTTAATGACACCTGATTCGCGAACCTGATTGATCGTTGTCTTGGAAATCTCGTAGTTGACGGTTTCTTCTGTGCGCTCGGTGTTTTCCTGCGAGCGCGCCGTGCCGTTGCCGCCGTTGAGACCGGCATCGGGCAATTGCTGGGCGACGGTGACGTCATCCGGCTGAGATTCAGTCATTGATCCTGTGTCGGTGACCGTGACCGAGGACACAACAACCGCTTCGTCAGGGTTAAAGCGTTCCTGGGCTGTGACGACCTTGTCGTAATCCATGTCGGCGCGCACTTCGGCGCGGACCTTTCCGGTACCGAGAGAACTTTCCACCAGGGAGATGACCGATTGCGAGAGACGGCGTTCAAGCGCGGTGCGGGCTTGGTCTTGGTGCTGCTGCACCATTTGTTCGTCGTCGTCGTATGTTTGTGATAGGAGCGCGCCGCGCTCATCAATAATGGAGATATTTGAGGGTTTGAGGCGCGGGATCGCCGCAGCGATCAAGTGTTGAATGGCAGACACCTGTGTGTCCGCGAGGCGGCCCGTGCCCATCTTAATGTAGACAGAGGCTGTCGGATCCTGGACGTCGCGGGTGAACATTTCGCGTTGGGCGAGCACCAAATGAACCCTGGCGTTCTGCACGCCTTGGATAGACTTAATCGTGCGTGCGAGTTCACCTTCAAGCGCCCGCACCAAATTCACGTTCTGCATGAAATTGGTGGAGCCGAGGGCGTCCATGTTGTCGAACACCTCGTAGCCCATAGAGCCGCCCGAGGGCAGGCCGAGTCCGGCCATTTGCATACGTATGGGCGTGACGCGGTCGGCCGGGACCAAAATTTCGGCACCGTCGTCGGCGGTTTGGAACGGGACGCCGTCGGACTGAAGCTGTTGCGTGATTTCACGGGAATCGGTCGGGTTCAGGTTGCCGTAAAGCAAATCCATCGGCGCGCCGGAAAAGCGCGTCGCGAAAAAGATAATGAAGCCAATCAGGCCCACGGCTACACCGGCCATTGCCGCAAGGCGTGCAGGGCCGAGACTACGGAGTTGCTGTACAAACGGATTCAAGGTTCGTTCCTCTCGCCGACTACTGGTTTTGTGTGACGCGGGATGCCCATCTTGGCGGCGGTGCCGATACGGCGAACAACTCTGCTCTGACCGTATAAGTGCTTCACCTGATGCTTTATTTGGCTTCGGAGTCAGCCAGCCCCGGCTTCATCCGACCCTAAAAGCGCACACTCAACCTCTCGAGCGTGGACGGTATCGGGGCCTAGTGAAGAACAGGTTAACGGTGGGAAAGAATTGCCGGGTCAAGTGCCCGGATTTTAGGCAGAAACCGTTCAGGCAAATGTCGTGATATGATCATTGGGTCACATACTGATAAACAAATAGACGCACGGCTGCTGGAGGCCAAAGAGCGGGTGGCAAAAACAGTTAAATCAGATTCGCCGGAAACGGCGGACGGGATCGGTAGCGTTGTCGTTGAGTTGAGCGCTGCGATTGTCGCCCTCGCGGACGAATCGCCCAAAACCCTGCTTGTCCGCCCATCAGGAACGAACTCGGCTGCGGGCCTGCCCTGCGGGCCGTTTAATCCCTTGCAGCACCGCACTTTGGAAGAAGGGCTGCGGAGTTGGGTGGAGGAGCAAACGGGGCTGCATATGGGCTATGTCGAGCAGCTTTATACGTTCGGCGACCGTGATCGTGACCGTGATCGTGACCGGGATCGGGACAGAGATCCGGGCCGGAGCGGCGGCGGGCCGCGACAGGTGTCCGTCGGGTATTTGGCGCTCGTGAGCCAAACTGCGGTTAAGAACCCCGGCGAGGCCACTTGGAACGATTGGTATCGTTATTTTCC
>CAXBLG010000085.1:0-13946 GCA_963976395.1 uncultured Rhodospirillaceae bacterium | reverse complement strand
CGTTGAAGATGCCAGTCATGGGCACCAGCGACCAAAGCTGGAGGAGTACGGAGAATCCCTTTTTGCCGTGGTGCATCTTATCGAGCGGGTGGACGACGACTTTCATGTTGGAGAAGTCGATATTTTTGTTGGCTCAAATTATGTGCTCTCGGTGCGCAACCGCAGTCAGCGTGATTTCATGGGTGTACGTGACCGCTGTGAGCGTGAACCTCAACTGTTAAAACGTGGATCAGGGTTTGTGCTTTATGCGCTTATTGATGCGGTGGTGGACCGATATTTTCCCGTGGTCGATGCGTTAGAGTCAGAACTAGAGAAAATTGAAGAGAAAATATTCTCTCAGGGCTCGGCCCGCACCAACATTGTGGACCTATACGCCCTAAAGCAGAAGGTTCATGTGATGAAACACGCTGTGGCGCCATTGATGGATGCAGTCGGAAAACTGCACGGCGCCCGGGTTCCCGCCGTGTGTTCACATACTCAAGAATATTTTCGCGACGTTGCAGACCATCTGCACCGTCTCAACGCTTCTATCGATACCATCCGCGACACCATTGCCTCAGCCATGCAAGTTAATCTAGCCAATGTCACCATCGAAGAAACCGAAGTGACAAAAAAGATCGCGGCATGGGCCGCCATCTTTGCCGTACCAGCCAGCCTGGCCAGCATATGGGGTATGAATTTCGCCGATATGCCCGAACTGCAATGGGCGTGGGGCTATCCTGTCGCGCTATGGCTGATCGCCGCCGCCTGTGTGGTTTTGTATTGGCGATTCAAACGCTCGGGCTGGCTGTAAACTAGAAAGTCTTTCGGCCATCAGAATGCATTAGAGGCCTGGCCGATCAAAACAGGCAGGCCGGAGCGCTCAAGCCCGGCTTTATCTACCGCCTCCCAGTTAATCGCCACATCCCGCTGCTTCATCGCCGCGATAACCCGGTCCTTGAGCTCGGACGAGGGAACGGATGAAGTGAAATAACCGTGAATACTGATCTCGTCGGCCTGTTTTTTTGTAGGAAACACCTGCGCGTACAGATTTTCGCCGATCCATGTCACCAGAGCTTCTTGGTGCATCACCTGCACAGGCGTTCCCACCGGCACCTGTTCAAATATTTGCGCAATATCCTCTGGGTACAGTCGCACGCATCCGTTGCTCACTGTCCGACCGACGCCATCTGGCTTATTGGTTCCATGAATGAGATAGCGCGGCCATCCAAGATACAGAGCGTACCCACCCAGCGGATTGTCCGGTCCCGGTGGAACAACGCCGGGCAGGCTTGGATCGTCTGCGCGGGCTGACGGAGGTGGATACCACGTCGGATTGGCCGCTTTGCGCACAACACTGGTTTTGCCAAGAGGTGTGTCACGACCGGGCCGACTTATCCCTATGGGAAAAGTGACAACTTTTTTCTCACCGGCCGGAAAATAAAACAGCCGCTGAGAGGCTAAGTTGATCACAACCCCGCGCCGGTCCGCATCCGGTAGAATATGCAACCCCGGCAATGACACCGAGGTTCCTTCAGGCGACAGCCATGGATCGACACCACGATTTGCAGCCATGAATTCGGTATAGCCAAATCCGTATCTACGAGCGGTATCGAGGAGCGTTTCGTCCTTCGCCGTCAAATAAATGCCGGTGTGCCCAACCATACTTTGGTCTGGCGAAAGCAATTGATAAGTTGCTCCGCCCGCCGGCAAGACAAATCCGCACAGAGCCAACCCTACAAAGATAGCCCTTTGCAAATTGATCACCGCGCGGTTCATGTGACGCTCCGGTTCATCAACACCACAGAAGCGTCGTCAACACATCTGAACGACGCATCCGTGGCATTAGATGCAAAAATAAAACTAGATTATTTTTGCTGGCTTCTTTGAAACATCTTGTCGGCTTTTGCACTGGCGGCGTCAGCCGCAGCTTGAGCAGCCTGGGCTGCCTTAAGTGCTTCTTGCGCCGATGTAAGCGCACGATCGGCTGTGGATTGCGCCGCTTTGGCCGCAGTGAGTGCATTGTTCGCAGCAGATCCCGCGTTGGTGGCTGCAGTTTCTGCTCTGGTCGCCGTCGCCATAGCCGCTTCGGTATCTGCCGTCGTTGCACATCCCGTTACCGCCAACATCGCCGGAAGGCCGATCGCAAGAGCGCCAACTTTTGTGATTGATTTCATTTGCATAACTCCTCCTTATTTGTGTTGTTCGCGTCCTACATTCCGCACGAATACATCAAACAACGATTGATTCTAATACACGTTGCAAAAATGAGTGACTGTGTGCGTTCTAGTTCGTTCTTATGAATTTGGCTTTCACCAAGTAGAAGAACAACTAAGCATGAGGAATGACCGAGAAATTTGGCAATTATGTGATAATTTTCACCAGTGTTCTCATGATATTCTAACGTTCTAATGCTATTCCAAAGAGGAGGAAATAGCAACAAAGGCACTTCAATCGCTCTGCTGCAAAAAGATACTCTTGCCGTCATCCAATCACGAGAGTCTATGTGGGCCTACACTCTCTCGATAGACTTGCTATTCCGGTTGCTCCGCCGCTGCGCCATCCATCGCCTTAGACAACAGCATATAGAGCTTACCCATGTCCGAAGTCGAGAACGTGGTGGTGAGCACTTCGGCGCGGTCGGTAGCGCGGGCATGCTTCACCAAGGCCGAGTACTCTTTTAAATACCGCATAACATACGTGCGGAACTTCTCGTCCGTCTGATACTTGCGCTGAATCGATTCGAACTTCTGTCGGCTGAGGGTTTTGGTGATGTGCCGCAGGAACACGCCCTGGTCGCCCTTGTAGTATCGTTTCCACAACTCCTCTTCCACGGAGGGTTGGAAAATACGAGCGATATCGACAGCGATGCTGTGCAATTGTTCAATGACGTACGTTGTGCCTTCCAGAAACTTTCCTGTGCTGGCACGGTCATGAACATCTTCGAGCTGCTTTGCTGTTTCCGCGGCTTTATTGGCACTGATCAGAAGCTGATCCACCTGTTTTCCGAAAGTATGACCGGCGCGACCGGTCTGCTCGGTAATTCCGTTGGATGCCTCTACCAAACTGTCGGCGTGTTTACGAAGGGTCTTGAGCACCACCTCGACACGCGCGACGGCCTCGTCGGCCGACTTGCCCAAGGTAACCAACTGCTGACGGAAGGCTTCACCGGTGGCGCGCGTACCCCCAGCGATTTTTTCCGATGTATCGGAAAACTCGCTGAGCGACTGACGCATTTTCTCACCCGCCACGCTAACTTGGGCGGCGCCGCGATTGGTCGAGTCTTCGAAATCGAGCATGAGTTTTTGCAGGGCTTCGCGAAATCCATTGAGCCGAACTTGCGCATCATCTGCCGCTGAAGCGACCGCACCTGAGCGCTGACGCAGCCCATCACCAACCACGGCCATTGTTTCGGTTGCGTGCGATGCCGCCTTGTCGATGGCCGCCACCTGATCATGGAAAGATTCCGAGGCTTCTTTGATTTTATCTCCGGCAAACTCTGCACTGGAACGAAGCGAATCTTTACTCTGATCCAATGTGTCGAGCACAGATTGCATATCCTTGGAGACCTGCGAAGCCACGCTCGACAACGCCGAGACCTCCGTACCGATTTCGCGGCTGACGTCTTTGGTTTTGGCCACCGAATGAGACACCGTCTCGGACACCTTTTCCGAAGTTGCCTCCAGAGATTCGCGGATAGATTCCAATTCCTTGGTCACACGGGCCGATAGCTGCATCAATTCGGATGAGTTCTGACTCAAAATGTCGGACATAGAGCGTACGTGAGACAAAACCTGCTCGGAGGTCGAACCCATTTGGCGGGCCTGCTGTGCGAGCGATGTTTCGCTGAGCTTAACGTGTGTCGTTAGCGTATTAGCCGCCATTTCCAGTTCATCGTTTTGACGACGCAACGTGTCGCGGATGTTATCTCCCTGAACGGCGGCACGGCCAGCCGCATTCGCAAGCTGTTCCGCGTGTTCACGCACGCGCGCGCCAACAGTATCGATTTTCTGAATAACCGTATCGGAGACTTGTCCCATAGCTTCCGCACGACCTATGGCAACATTAGATGCCTTCTCCAGATCCGCCGTCGCGCGATCAAACTTCTCGGTCACGATGCGCGAATGCACGCCAAATTCATCCGCTGATGCCGCAAGGCGTGTTTCAACACGGCCTGCGGCTTCGGTGACGCTATCCGCCTGCTTCTTCACCATGCTTTCCACGGCGCGCAATTTAGCAACTGCGCCGTCGGACGCCGCGCTCAGCTCCTGCGTCTGAATAGCCAGCGCTTCTTCCACGATTTTAACGCGAGACAGCACGCGCTCCATAACTTGATCTAGATTTGCGGTTTGCTGACCAAGCCGAACATTAACCTTGGTGGCCTGATCTTCAATGCGATCACCTGCGGCCGAAAGTTCCGTGCGTTGGCGTTCAAACAGCGTATCAAGACTGGAGGCTTTGCCTACAAGCGTGTCGGCAATATCGGACACCGTGGCTTCGGCGCGTTTCGCCGCATCTTCTACCTGCTCGGCATTGGCGGCCACCGCCTTGCCCATATCTTCAGCGTAAGTCTTTGCGGTCTCGCCGGCTTTGGCCAAGGCTTTTTCTTGTTCTGCCAGTTGCTGTGCAATTGCAGCGCTCATACCTCGCGCCCGTTCCGTAGACGCAGAGAGGTTGTTAACGTGCCCAGCTAGGGTTTGGCCCATGCTGTTGACTTCAGAGAGCGTCTTCTGACTCGATGTACGCACAAACTCGTGCTGACGGCGCAACGCATCTTCAATCTTGAGATTAACATCGGCCGCAGAATCGATCACCTCCTGAAGCTTATTAACCTGCTCTGTTACTGCGGCAGCGGCAGCGACCGCGCCGGCATCAAGAGAGCCGGTGACGTTAGCCAACTTCTCCGTATCACGTAAAAATCCTGTTTGAAGTTTTTGCATTTGCTTTGCGGCGGCTTCACTCGCATCCGTCAACATCCGCGCTTGCACTCGCAAGGACTCGGAAACGACGTTGATGCGCCCTTCTGCATAGTCGGCCGGGTAAGTCAGATCCGCCAAATGCCGGCGCAGGGCAGCGCCCTCGCGTTTCATTTCCTGTCCACGATCAAGATAGGCAATCAAAAGCCAAAGAAATGCGATAGGCAGGACAAAAGTAGCCATGAAACTGCCGAACTGATCCGGCAGTAATGTGTAGAGTTGGCTCCACCCAATGGTCGAAGTGATATAAACGGCGAAGCTGAGGGTCCAGAACGCCGACAGAATCACACCCACAGAGACCACTTTGCCTGTTGTTTGCCACCACTGGGCGAACATAGAACTATCAGCGGCTTGTGCGGCGTACGCGCCGGCTTCAACAGCTTCAAAAGAGTCGGAGCCTGACGAGGGCATCGGATACGCCGGCGCTTTATTTGCAAAGGGCGGTTTCTTAACGCGCGCTGCACCGCGGCCCGATCCATCGGACTTCAGCTGAATTTTCGGCGCGTCTTCTGATCCATGGCCACCTTCGCCGGATGGAACACCTTCGTTGTGCGTCTCTTGGGACATGACCACTGCGTCTCCCCGAATCGTCCAATTAAAGGACGTTATTTTATTTGTGCCGGAACATGCTATGGCACCACCCGCGCAAAAGCACGGGCAGGCGGGCGTCCCGAGTCACCCTAAAATACACTTTACGCGGGGATCGTTAAAAATGTGTTCCAAACCAAGCCTCTGCAGCTAACACACGCGCAACTTCATATGTCCCGCCAACTCCGGCTGTAAAAGGTTGAATGTTTGCTGTTGAAACCATTGACATTTGTTATAATCTACAATATTTCTTGTTGATTGTATAAAAAGACCCGGAAACGGGGGGCGCTGCCTAATTGGTTAGCTGGCAGCGGGAGGCCAAAAAGGTAGGAACGGCCGTGACACTCGGTGCCCGCGTGCGCCAATGCCGTTTGGCTCTCAATTGGAGCCAGGCAGAACTGGCGAGACGCCTCAACATTAAGCAGCAATCTATCGATCAGCTTGAGTCTGGAAAGGTCAAGAGCCCCCGCTATGTCATTGAGCTGGCGGAGGTCTTCGGCACGCCCCTTGAGTGGCTGAGACACGGCAAAGGCGAAATGCGCTTCTCTAAATCCGCGCTAGGCGTCACCAAACACGACGAAGCCTGGACCTTCGAAGCGCCGGTCAGTCCAAACGAGGATGTGTCCGAACTTGCGACGCACAACACTTTTTTTGACCTGAACGGCGAGGCTTATTGCTTTGTTCCCGTCTACGACGCCCGGGCCTCGGCAGGTCCGGGTGTGCTAAACGCCGACAATCCCATGCCAATGTTTCGCAATGTCTATCGCAAGGATTGGATTAAGAGCGTTACGGCGGCGGAACCTGCGAATCTTGCGGTATTACGTGTTACAGGCGATTCCATGTGGGACACGCTGCATGACGGCGACCATATTCTTGTTGACCGCACAACACGCCGCTGGATACGCGACGGCCTTTATGTCCTTCGTCATTCGAATGAGGATGAGTTACTGGTCAAGCGTCTTGTGCGCCACCCCAGCTCGGGCTTGCTTATTGTCAGAAGCGACAACCGGAATTACGGATCTCAGCTCACACTTCCGGACGATGAAATTGCCATCGAAGGCCGCGTAATTTGGCTCGGCCGAACCCTCGGCTAAACGCCCCTCGTCAGATCAAGCGGCGAGCGTCTTTATGGCCGTTCTCGCAAGCGGCGCGTAAAGAGGCAGTAGCCTTTTTTTAATGACCTCGGCATGCTCCGCACTCGATACACCCGGCGGTAGCGGTGGTATGTCAAGCCAAACGCGGGCGACCTCCGGTCCCATATCCACCTGTTCCACCATCTTATGCGCCGTGATTGCTGCTCGCGTCTTACCGGCTTCAATCGCACGACGCACCGGCTCCGCACCGGCAAATTCGGGCAATGCCCCGCGATGCAGATTAAGCGCACCAAGTTTAGGGTTCTGCAACGCTGCCGGCGCCAGAATGAATCGCCAGGACAGCACGACCAGCAGATCCAAATCGTCTGATAGATACGCCTCTATCGATTTAGCCTCGGCACCATCCAGTACCGTCAGGTTAATATTGTGCTCGGCGCAAAGAGATTTGTAGTCCGGCAGTTCCGGCCGCATCTCACCACCCTCGGCTTTCGGAAGCATGCCGTGCGTAAACACACCAACAAGATCGATGAGATCATTCTCCAACAATCCATCCCGCAGCAAAGCCAGTCCTGCGTCTCGGCCAATCAGGGCCGCCGTCCGAAACGGCGCTACACGGCTCATCCTAAGGCGTCCAGGGACAAGGGATCGCCTGCAGCAATCGCACGGCGCGCGGTGCGGCCGAGTACTTCTGGAAAGTGCCTGGGGTGAAGACCAAACCCGGGGCGTACACAACGAACGTTGGTCGTCGTGATTGTCTCACCGGCCGCAATATCTTGGGACGCATACAGAGAACGACGGAAACTCAGCGATTCTTTTTCCTTATGCGACGGGCCATAAGCCACTTCACCGCGCGCAAGAGCCGCATCCCGACACATGGAAACGAGCTGCGTTAATTGAGCTGGTGTGATTGAAAAACTGCTGTCCGCCGTTGGTGGTTCGGGCGCATCAATGACGTGCTTCTCGATCATGCTGGCTCCAAGAGCACATGCCGCCACCGAAGCGGCTAACCCAATAGTATGATCCGAATACCCGGTGGGCAGCCCAAAGATCTGCATCATATCGGTCAGCGCGATGAGATTTGCCTCTTGCAACTGAGCTGGATATCCACTGTTGCAGCGAAATATCGCGACCTCGCGCGCCCCCGCGCCATGCAAACTCTGCAACGCTTCCTCAATCTCGGTCTTGTCGCACATGCCCGTCGAAATCAGAATTGGTTTACCGGTCCGCGCGCAGGCCTTCATCAACTCGTGGTCCACGGCCTCGAAAGACGCGATTTTATAGGCAGGCGTATCCAACGCTTCAAGCATCTCAATCGCGCCGATACCGAACGGCGTAGTGAACGGGATGAGACCCTTCTCTCTCGCCCGAGCGTACAGTTTGGGGAACCATTCGTAGGGCGTAGCTGCGTCAGCATACAGTTCGTATAGCCGCCTACCCTTCCAGGGATTGTCGCCTTCAATGACAAACCCCGGCTTTCCTGAATCCAAGGTCAAATCATCGGGCGTATAGGCCTGAAACTTGATCGCATCTACGCCAGCGTCAGCTGCCGTATCGATAATACGCAGAGCGCGCTCTAAGCTGCCGCCGTGGTTGGCCGATAGTTCCGCAATAATGAAAGGAGATTCACCAGGACCAATGACACGGCCGGCGACCGTAATCTTGGGAGCAAAGTTCAAATTGGACACAGATTATTTCTTTCGCTTGTCGCTGCTTGAGCACCGGTCAAAGTTCATCGCCAACCTTAGCGAATTTAAGGTGCTTTAACATCCATCCGAGTGGTTGGATATTTTCACTAATGTGGGTCAGTTCTGATCATTAACAGTCTCGGCGCAGTACAAGCACACGTTGCGTAAATCCTTGGGGCAAACTAATCGTTCCGGCTGACGAACGTTCGTGAAAACTTCGTCACAGGGCTCACTTCACATCTCTATCGGCCCGGTATAGCAGCCTCCCGCGAATCGAAATTCGCATATTTCCAGCCACGATTGGCCCAGTCTAATGCACCCCATACTAACGGCTTGGTCTAAATCAACAATTTTATTTGTTGATCCAATCACAATTCATATTGTACAATTTAATCTGTCGTAAGGCACCAAAATGCTCGTTTAACAGGGTTTTACAATGGCGTTCTCTCACCGAGACCTCACGGTCCTTGCCTATGCAGACGGGTATACGCTCTGGAGCTATTCGACCGACGACACCGTTTTTGAGATATCCCAGCGGGGATACTTCGATGAAGCCCGCGATCTCTTTCGCACCAATGATCGCATAGAAGTCCTTGCTGATGATGGCGACTTTGACGCCCGCATTTCCACCATTGGCCGCGTGCGGCTTAAGCGATGACTGGGGTGCCCCCATACCCGCTCCTCTCTGACCGAGCAGAGTTGGAAAGGCGGTTTGACGGTCCCATACCGTTTTATCTGCTTGAGACACACGCCTCACGCAGGCGTCGATGTACCGGCGCGCATAGCTTGATTGCAGCCATGGCCGTTTCTCATCACCGAGAACTTTGGCGACAACTGGCGCAAACAAGAGTTGCTTTTGAAAGCGCGGCTATGCCTCTCGCCGCATTCTATCGTGCCCGCTTGGATGCCGCGGCCCGCAATTTAGCGAGCCTTTTAACGAATGAGGAGGAAGGAAAGCAGTTTGATTAATTTGGCCGGGTTTTATTTAGCAAGGTCTGCGGCGGCAAACTCGTCATCAGGCTCTTCTTCTTTTTGAGCGAGAGACTTCTGCTGTTTAGTCCAGGCCGACGCATAAGCGCCTTTACGGGCGAGGAGCGCATCATGCGTGCCACGCTCTATAATTTCACCGCTTGCAAGCACCAGAATTTCGTCCGCGTCGACAATGGTCGAAAGTCGGTGCGCAATAACTAATGTTGTTCGCCCGGTGCTGACTTCCCGTAAGTTGGCCTGAATTTCCTTCTCTGTGTGGGTGTCCAGTGCTGATGTGGCCTCATCAAAAACAAGAACAGGTGCCCCTTTGAGAATGACCCGTGCAATCGCAACGCGTTGCTTTTCGCCGCCAGACAGTTTTAAACCGCGTTCTCCGACAAGCGTTTCATATCCATCCGGCAATGATTTGATGAAGTCGTCGATGTGCGCGAGCTGAGCAGCACGAGCAACTTCTTCGTGGGCGGCCTCTGGCTGTGCGTAAGCGAGGTTGTAGCCAATGGTGTCGTTGAACAGCACCGTATCCTGCGGGACAATACCAATCGCTGCGCGAACACTGTGCTGGGTGACGTCGCGAATATCCTGGCCGTCAATTGTGATCCGCCCTTTATTTACATCGTAATAGCGAAACAATAGGCGTCCGATGGTCGATTTACCGGACCCGGTCGCTCCTACGAGCGCCACCATTTTCCCCGCAGGAACTTTAAACGATACATTCTTCAAAATGGCGCGGCGCGGGTCGTACGCAAAGGTGACATTCTCGAACGAGACGTCACCCTGTGACACATTGAGTGCTGTCGCATTCGGCTTGTCACTTATATCGGGACGCTCTTCCATAAGGTCGAACATCTTCTCGATATCCACCAATGCCTGCTTAATATTACGGTACACAAATCCAAAGAAATTAAGAGGCTGCGAAAGCTGCAGCATGTAAAGATTGATCAGCGTGAAATCGCCGACCGTCATCTCTCCCGCAACCCGGCCCGACGCTGCCATCGCCATCAAAATTGCCAGCCCGACCGCAATGATGAGAGCTTGCCCCACGTTCATCAAGGCGAGCGACGAACGATTGCGAACATCCGCTGTCTCGTATTGACCCATAACGCGATCGTATTCGCGGACCTCAAGGTTCTCGTTACCGAATGTTTTTACTGTTTCGTAATTAAGAAGACTGTCGATCGCCCGAGTATTCGCTTTGTTGTCTAGCAAATTGGCTTCACGTCGAAATTTCAGCCGCCACTCGGTGGTCAAACCCGTGAACATGACGTAGGCAACGACTATCGCAAGCGCGACGATTCCGAACCAAATGTTAAACGCTTGCCAAAGAATAACAAATACGAGTCCCACCTCTAAGATTGTTGGAAAAACGTTAAACAACGAAATGGATAACAGACTCTCGATAGCCGTGCGGCCGCGCTCGATCGAACGCGACAACGCGCCCGTGCGCCGGTCTAAATGAAACCGCAGCGACAACGTGTGCAAATGAGCGAGCACAGCCGAGGAAGAACGTCGGACTGCACGAACCCCCACTTTGGCGAAAATGGCATCGCGGAATTGTCCGAAGGCTTGCCCTAAAAATCGCGCGCCGCCATAAGCAATAATCAACGCGAAAGGAATTGTAAGAGTTACCGGCCCTGTGCCTTCCGGTGCCAGGGCATCGACGGCTTGCTGCAGGTATAGAGGCGCAACCACGGTCGCCACTTTCGCCAAGACAATAAAGGCCAGGGCGAAAACTACCCGAAGCTTTATTTCCAGAGAATCTGGAACAGTCTTCCGAGGCCATAGAAACGGAAACAGAGTCTGGATGACGTGCCAGTCGCTACGACGGCGAGGCGTTTCACCAGGCTCAGGGGGAAGGGCGGATCTGACCATATCGCTGTGCTTACAGGGCCGGTGACATCAGGTCCAGGTAAACAAAAAAAGGGGCCGGTTGCCCGGCCCTTGCATTGTTCACCGCACTCCAAAAGAGGCTTAAGTTGCCTAGACCGTGATGACGGTTGTGCCGGGTATGGGAGTATGCCCGCTTTCGGTAATTCCTCCGGTCGATGAGTACGCTGGCGCATCAGTCTGAACGTACTTTTTCTGTTCCGGATCGTTGTCGTCCCCCTCAAGAGCAGAGGCAATCTGCTGGGCTTTTTCGTAGAGACTGCTGGCCTCTTCGTCAGGCGCATCACCGAAGGACTGTTCAGTGTCCGATTGCGAGGCCTTATCGTAGTACTTGATCTCTCCGGTTCCCTCCTCGGAAACCGCGCCTTCAGAACGCGAATCAGTCGGCGCTTTTTCAGAAAACTTAGGTGCGACCTCGGCCGCCGCAGCGAACTGTCCAATAACAACTTCCGCGCCCTGTCCATAAAATTTACGCGGCGCGTCCTCTGTATCGGTAGGCGATCCAAGCGATGCTAATTCTTCCGTTCCAAAATACTTTTTGCCGACGTCGACCCCAGCTTCTTCTTCAACAGGCTGACCGGGAGTTTGCTGCTGTCCGGCGGCCACCGGCGCTGCCGGCACTTCCGTCTCTTCCTGCTTCGGTGCAAACGACCGCAACCCCGGCGTAGATGGCGCGGTCGCTAGACCCTCAAATGTAGAGTCGTCTTGCCGTGATAGCTGAGCTTGCTGGGATTCAATCAAATTGACACGTCCGTCGCCGTTGTCATCGAAGCGCTGCAAGACATCGACCGTGCCAACAACTTCCGCCGGCGTAAGACCGAAATCGATACGCTTAAATTCGATACGCGCCTTGGCGGGACCGGTAGGTGCAGCCCGCTCAGCTTCTTCATTCTGCTGGCGGCGCTCTTGATGCTGCCGCTCTCTGGCCGCATCTTCATCTGATGTGTTTGCTGTAGCTGCGCGCTCTTGCTTGCCGATAGCCTGCGCGTCTTGAGCAACATTTTGCGCGCCCAATTCGACTGCAGGATTACGTTCAGCAGAAAAATCCTGTTGCCGATGGGCTAACAGGTTGAGCTGCGACGCAGCGAAAGATGTGACCACTTCAGTCATTTCATCGCCCCTTCTGGCCGACGAATAATTTCCACGAACCTTCTTCGCGTATGTCAGATATAAACCAAAAGCCCAAAAAACACAATCCAGATTCGGCTATCACTCATGTGGACTATTCTCTTAACATACTGATTTAAAATGATTTATTAAATATCTATAGGAGGGACTCGAAACTTATCCACACCCCAAACAGCGCCAAACCTCCTCCAGCGACCTATTATTGGGCACTTTCAGAATCCGAGTCGAAATCATGGCCGAAGCCAGCCAAAATGCTCTCAACAGAAGATATGTACGCATGAATTGCGCCCTAAAGTGGACGGTCACATGTTTCTAAGCGCCCGCAATTTCACGCCGGTGATTTGAGATGATTTGCAGCGCCCGGTCAGCCCCAACAGCTATTTACTCGCGCCACCCAGATTCACGGACGCTGCAACGGACGAGACCGCTCCGATCTTCCGCGCGCCAGTGAAAGTCCTAAAACAATGGTGGAATGCGGTGATCGCCCAGCAACCTCGCATCAAGAATATCTCGGAAAGCGAGGATGGCCTGCAAATTGACTATGTCCAACGCACCGCCTTTATGCGGTTCCCAGACTGTATAACCGTGCGGTTTATCTATATCGACGCCAAACGGACGACCCTCACTATCTACAGTCGCTCGGTTTATGGATATAGCGACTTTGGCGTGAACAAGGCGCGGGTCCAATCTTGGCTAGCTAAACTGCAGGATGAATCTGCTGCTGCCTAGGCCGTGCAGAGAACAATCTCCCGCCAACTGTTCGATGCTATATAGAGACCCCGGGGCGGGTTTGCATTGCTTTAGCCTTTTCAGTAAGTAATCCGCTGGTATTTCGCTGGCTTGCGATACCGCCGGGCACGGTGTCCGGCTTGCCGAGCCAACAAGTCCCGAGGACATTGTCATGACAACCCGTGCGCAACGCATTGCCGCGCTCCAGGACTCCCTCACCCGCAGAATCCTCGTATTCGACGGAGCTATGGGCACTATGATTCAGCGCCTCAAACCCGATGAGGCGATGTACCGCGGCACCCGTTTTGCGTCCTTCGGCAAGGACGTGAAAGGCAACAACGATCTTCTCTGCCTTACGCAACCGAACGTCATCCGCGATATCCACACCGCCTACTTAGAAGCGGGCGCGGACATCATCGAGACCAACACTTTTTCCTCTACGTCCATTGCGCAGGCTGATTACGGCATGCAAGACCTGGCGCACGAACTAAATGTGGCAGGCGCTAAACTTGCGCGTGAGGCTGCCGACGCAATGACGGCCAAGACCCCCGACAAACCGAGATTTGTTGCAGGCTCTATCGGCCCAACCAATAAAACCGCCTCCATCTCACCCGATGTAAACGATCCCGGATTCCGAAATGTGACCTTCGATGAATTGAAGATCGCTTTTCGCGAACAAGTGGAAGGGTTAGTCGCTGGCGGCGCCGATCTTCTGCTGGTCGAAACCATCATTGATACATTGAATGCGAAAGCAGCGCTTTTCGCCATCGACGAATTCTTCGAGGAAAGTGGTGAGCCGCTTCCGGTCATGATCTCCGGCACCATTACCGATCAATCAGGCCGGCTCCTGTCTGGCCAAACTCCCGAAGCGTTCTGGAACTCGCTCCGCCATG
>CAXBLG010000084.1:0-14010 GCA_963976395.1 uncultured Rhodospirillaceae bacterium | reverse complement strand
TTCCGCTCTACGGCGCACAGCCGGTGACGCGGATGGGCTTTCGCCAGGCGCGCGACTTTTTCCAGCCGTCCTGGATGGGGCCGTTGTCAATTTTGCAGGGCGATGCGCGGGCTCTGTGCTTTGAGTCTCCACTTTTTTGGACTCAGGCTTCTCAATCGCCGCTTCACGCGCCGGGACAACTTCTTTAGCTGGCTCTTTTTTCTCGGACTTTGCCGGCGCGGGCACGGGTTCATCTGAATCCACACCTTCTGCGTCGAAGGTCACCAGAACAGAACCTACGGCCGCCTTCTCTCCCACGCCGCCGTGCAGAACCAATACTTTTCCAGACACTGGTGACGTAAGTTCAACCGTCGCTTTTTCTGTCATCATATCGACAAGCGGTTGATCCTCTTCGACGACGTCTCCGTCTTTCACATGCCAGGCGACAATTTCCGCCTCGGCCGTACCTTCACCAATATCCGGAAGCTTAAATCCAAACTGTCCCACGGATTAACCCTCCATAACTTCTAGCATAGCCGCGGCCACACGCGCCGGACCGGGAAAATACTGCCATTCAAAAGCATGCGGATAAGGCGTATCCCATCCAGTCACGCGCTTGACCTTGGCTTCGAGTTTGTAAAAACACTGCTCTTGAACGAGCGCGGAAAGTTCAGCGCCGAACCCAGAGGTCCGAGTCGCCTCATGCACAATGAGACAACGCCCGGTCTTGTTGACAGAATTTTCAATGGCTTCGATATCTACGGGAACCAACGTACGCAGATCGATCACCTCGGCATCGACACCACAATCATCGGCTGCAGCTAGAGCGACATGAACCATGGTGCCGTAAGCAAGCACGGTTACATCTCCCCCCTCTCGAACAACGGACGCTTTCCCAAGCGGAATTTTGAAGTAGTCGTCGGGCACGTCGCTGGCGGGATGCTTTGACCAAGGCGTTACACCACCTTCAGACCGGCCACTGAAAGGCCCTGAATACAGACGCTTGGGTTCCAAAAAAATCACCGGATCATCATCTTCGATCGACGTGATAAGCAGGCCCTTAGCGTCATAGGGCGTTGATGGAATAACCACCTTCAACCCTGCCACATGCGTAAAGAGACTCTCGGGACTTTGGCTATGCGTTTGTCCGCCAAAGATGCCGCCACCGTACGGAGAGCGTACCGTGATCGGCGACCAGAATTCACCGGCCGAGCGGTATCGGAGTCGAGCCGCGGTGGATATCAGTTGGTCAATGGCCGGGTAGATATAGTCGGCGAATTGAATTTCGACGACAGGCCGCATGCCGTAGACGCCCATTCCAATCGCCGCACCGGCAATCCCGCTCTCGGAGATTGGAGAATCAAAGCAACGCTCTTTTCCGTATTTTTTTTGCAGACCATCGGTGGCGTTAAAAACGCCGCCGAAATAGCCAACATCCTCACCAAAAATCACGACCTTGGGATCACGAGCCAGCATCACGCTCATGGCAGAGTTCAATGCCTGAACCATATTCATTGTCGGCATGATTAATATCCCGCTTCTTGGCGTTGTCGGAGTAAGCGCCAGTCGGGCTCTTTATACACATCATCAAACATCAATTTCGGGCTCGGACCCTCTCCAGTTCCATGCGTACCAATGGCTTCCGCCTTGCGTTGCGTATCACGAACGTCTGCCGCCAGTTCGGCGTGCAATTTCTCGTGCTGTTCTTCGGTCCATTCCCCGATTTTTATTAGATGCTCCTTGAGCCTTTCGATTGGGTCGCCCAATGGCCAGCTCGGTCCTTCTTCAGCCGGCCGATACTTGCTGGGATCATCGCTCGTAGAATGACTTTCAGCGCGGTATGTAAACAACTCGATCAGGGTCGCACCCAGATTTGAACGCGCACGGTCCGCAGCCCACTGAGTCGCGGCATAGACCGCGAGAAAATCGTTTCCATCAACCCGTAACGCCGGCACGCCATAACCGATGCCGCGCGCCGCAAACGGCGCCTCATCGCCACCGGCAATGCCTTGATATGAAGAAATAGCCCACTGATTGTTCACAATGTTGAGAATAACCGGCGCGTGATAGACTGCCGCGAATGTCAAAGCTGCGTGAAAATCACCCTCAGCCGTTGAGCCGTCACCAATCCAGCCCGCAGCAATTTTCGTATCACCGCTTAAAGCGGACCCCATAGCCCAACCCACGGCATGCATGAATTGAACGCCCAAATTGCCTGCTATCGAAAAAATATTGTGTGAACGCGCAGAATACATGATCGGCATTTGCCGACCTTTCAGAGGATCCTTCGCGTTTGAATACACCTGATTCATCATGTCGATAATCGGGTAGTTGCGCGTGATGTACAGGCCCTGCTGCCGATATGTGGGGAAGCACATGTCCTCTGGATCAAGGGCCAAAACCTGCGCCACCGCGATAGCTTCTTCACCGGTACACTTCATGTAGAAAGTTGTTTTACCGTGACGTTGAGCGCGAGCCATCCGATCATCGTATGCGCGCGTCAGCATCATGGCTCTTAGCCCTGTACGCAAAAGATCTGGGCTTACTGTGGGCGCCCATGGACCCTGAGCAACGCCGTCATCGTCGAGAACTCGAATGAGCGAGTAGCATAAGTCGCGCATATCACCTGGCGATGCATCCGTATCCGGACGCCGAACGGCACCCGCATCGGATAGCATCAGATTATCAAAATTAGGGGCCTCACCCGGCCTAGCCGGCGGCTCTGGAACTTTGAGGCGTAGAGGCACACTATTGCGCCGTTTCGGACCCGCACTCGCGGAAATCGGGACGGCGTCTTTGATTTGTTTAGCAGGAGTAGGCATGTGATCTGGTCCGATTAAGCCTGTATTTACAAAGCACTATCATGTGATTGAGAAAACTCAACGCTCCGCCAGCCTGGTAACCACCAGGAATCCAGCTCCGAGTTGTGCTTCTTCCCATCTCTGAGCCGACTCTAGCCTCGGAGTTCCGGTTTTATATTCTAAATCAGCGAAGCTACCGCTTTTGGGCGCATTATCATTGCGAATATATACTTACTTTTGGGATTTTTCCGCTTCAATCTCTAATGCTGAATCAATTGATTGCGGATGACCACCGCACACAGCAAATTTACCCAATTCGGGCGAATTCATGCGCGGAATACAACCGCCCACACACCGAGGATCTGTATCTCTATGCTCAGCCTTGCTTCTCTCGAATTGGCCGCAGAAACCGTTTACCAGGCGATGGGACCGACACCTCAAATTTGCTGGCCCCTCCTGTGCGAACGCACGGGAGCAGAAGTGTGGGTGAAACACGAAAATCACACCCCGATCGGCGCATTTAAACTACGCGGCGGGCTAACTTATATTGCCGCGCTTCGTGCGAAACACCCCAATGTCAGGGGCGTTATCGCAGCAACCCGTGGCAACCATGGTCAAAGCATTGCCCTCGCTGCAAAAAGAGCCGGCTTAAACTGCTCTATTGTCGTTCCCTGCGGAAATAGCCGGGAGAAAAATGAAGCCATGCGCGCTTTCGGCGCAACGCTGGAAGAACACGGCAACGACTTTCAAGACGCGCTTCAATATGCATCCCAGCAAGCCACTGATCGAAAATTGCACTTCGTGGAATCCTTCGATCAAAACCTTGTCGCTGGGGTGGCCAGTTACGCCCTTGAACTGTTTAAAGCCGTGCCGGACCTCGACACCTGTTATGTTCCGATCGGTCTAGGCTCCGGCATTTGCGGCACCATTGCGGCTCGGGACGCGCTCGGCCTAAAAACCGAAATTATCGGCGTGACTGCGGCCGGAGCACCAGCCTATGCACGTTCGTTTGCCGAACGCTCAGCGGTCTCAACAGCAGAAGCGAATACCATGGCCGACGGCCTCGCCTGCCGCATACCGGTTCCTGAAGCGCTAGATATTATTCTAACCGGTGCCGCTAGAGTTATCACCGTCACTGATGCGGAAATAAAAGCTGCCATCGGTCATCTTTACACCGACACGCACAATATTGCGGAAGGCGCCGGTGCCGCCGCGATGGCGGGGCTAATGCAAGAGGCCCCCAAAATGAAAGGCCGGCGTGTTGCCGTAATTCTAAGCGGCTCAAACATAGACCGGGACGTCTTTCTCAGAACACTGTCAGCCTAAACCACTGAACGCATAGTTAATTCGACTCTCAGCGGTTTTTGACAATAATTCTCATTGATGGCCCTCTGACATCCACCAAAGAAGTTGAATATAGTGACCTGATAGTTTGCGGCCCTATAGGCAGTTCGGTGCGTGTGCCACCCTGTGAAACCCTTCGAAGGAGAGACTTAAATGAGCAAAGAGGAAAATCCGTCTTCTACAGCAGTGCCATCGTCTCGGCGTGACTTCCTGAGCGGGGCTAGTGCCGCCAGCGGCGCCGCAATTCTGGCCGCAGGAGTCGTCCACTCTGCAGAAGCGGCCTCGCCTGCAGTTCCATCACAAAACGCATCCGCTGCCGATAGACTGCGCCAATTAATAGAAAAGCCCGGCGCAATTGCAGCTCCTATTGTCTACGACTTGATGTCCGCCAAGTTAGCGCAACATCTTGGGTTTCCTTTGATTACGGTCGGCGGCAGTTCTGTCTCTAGCGGCATGTATGGAATGGGTGATTATGGCATGGCGACCGTTTCGGAGCTTATTGAAGTCGCCGCTCGCATGGCCGCCGGGGTTCACATACCCGTTATTGCCGATGCTGATGATTGCGGGGGGAACCCGCTCAACGTATATCGCGCTTTACAACGTTATGCGCGAGCCGATGTTGCCAGTGTATTAATTGAAGACATGACAGGTGCAAAGCATGTTCCCGGCCGACCGGAAGGCCGCTTGATATCCACTGCGGAGATGGTCGATAAAATCAAAGCAGGCGTTGATGCCGCCGGGCCCGGCGGTCCACTCATACTCGCCAGATGCGATGCCATGTCAAAAGACCTATCCTTTGAACAAGCGTTGGAGCGCGTTGTAGCTTACTCGGACGCTGGCGCAGAATTATTATTCTTGTCCGGCGCAAAACCAGAACAACACGCAACAGTCGCGGATACGACAGGAAAAGCTGTGTTCTCGACCGGTGGCGGCAGCAACACAGCAGACGTGCTTGCAGCCCACAAAGTAAAGATCGGAGCATTTGCGGTAGAGGCATTCGCCTTGAATGCCGCCCACCAAGCAATGATTGACCTCAAACAACACGGAGATCCCGGCCGCACCGTCAAAGGGCTTCCAAGAGAAGTATCATCTCAACTTTACGACGCCGAGCACTGGGCGGAAATTTCGCGCCGCTTTAACGCACAATCCTACTGAGCAGTAGGCCTAGCCTAAGGGAGAGCGATACGCACCAATCGTTGTTCCTTAGGCTCTCGCCCCGTCGCCCAATACAACCATTTGCCATCGGCGCTGACGATTGCCGATGATCCAAATGGAGCACTTTCTAGAAATTCATCGACCTCGCCATTTGACGATATACGGATCAACGCTGCACCTTGTTCAGCAGGAGGCATGTATATCGTGCCATCTGGAGCCACAGCGAAATCATCTGCGCCGGGCAGACCGTCTGCTACCAGCATGAACGGCCCTTCTACATCTCCATTGGCATTCATGCGTACGCGGTACACCGCCAGCTGCGCTTTGTTGGCAACGTACACCCAGTTATCGACGACTTTGATTCCATTCGCGCCCAACGACGCCGTGGACGGAGAAGAAAGAGCGTCATCTTTAGCCCATAAAGATAGCTTTTTTGAAACCGGATCGAACCGCCAAATACTTCCCGCCAAGGAGTCCGTAATGAGCACGTTTCCATGACCATCCAGGGTCATGCCATTGAAGACATCATTTTTGTTGCCTGGAACCGTGGCCGTAATCTTACCGTTCTTATCGAGAACTAAAACCTCGGACCCTAGATTAGAAAAGTCTACACCAGCAGCAGTTTGGAACGTTCGCTTGTGCGCACCTAGCACAAAGATATCGTTAATTTGTGCAATACCTAGAATCGTTGCATGGTCGGGAAAGCTGGCGAACTTCTCGACGGCTCCGCTAGGCGATATTTTCCATAGATTTCCTTCAAAAGCGCCTGTCACATAAATGGTGCCATCGGAAGTCTGGAATAGATTTTCGTTAAATCCATTTGAAGGGATAGTCGCAACAGTCTCCAACGTTCGGGATTGCTGTGCCCACACAGAAGAAGGTGCAGCAATAACTAGTGCTGCTATAATAGCAACCGATCGTGTGTAGTTTAGCATTTTGAAGGCCTCTTCGTTTAATGAAGTCGTGAATTGTATGGCCGCGCCTCTAGGTTCGACGCTCAGCGGTACAGTTGGATGATTTAAGCGCTTAGGGAAACGCGGCAGCCCAGTACAATGCGGCGACTCCATCATATGGAGTACCTATATCGACGACGGAATCACGTTTGATGTCCCACGTAATTTGCCAGTCGTCGTTTGCATTAATGTCGCCTGGCTTTCTGTCTCCGTCGAAGGTCCAGAGCGCATATCCTTGATAAGCCCATTGCTTTGATCCATCGGCACGCGTGTAGACATCCCAAAATCCTTGGGGTTTTGCATCATCCGGCGCGATAAATGGATGCCACATATCACAGGCCTCCCTGCACCGTGGTTCGGTGGCGATATCCCGGCCGACCGCTGGCCGAACCAAGACTCCGCGACGCTGACCATGGCCGCTGCCGGATTGGAATAAATATGAATCACGCCGGTACAGTGTCTGCCCACTGGCCGTAGCCAACACTTTCCCGAGCCGATGCGAATATTGAATGGTCACAGTTTCAGGCATGAAATTACGCAGAGCCCGTGCCACTTTCCAGTTCTCGTGCACTCCGTCACCATTTGCATCGTCCCGGGACAGATCGCCCGCGAAAGTATACAGACCAAGACCTTTGTAGGCCCATTGATGAATACCGTCGTCTCGCGCTATCGGCGCGAAGTCTCCGATCGCCGCTGCGAGTTGCGGCGCCGCAACTGGAGACCAGGGGCAAGGAGTGCCGCAAGCTTTCATGTCTTTATTCGGGTCGCCCTCAAACACATACAGCGACCTATCTGTATTCCCGACCAGAACCAGCCCCGTCGCATCTTGAATTTCTCGTATAGAAATATCTGGCGGTAGGTCCGCAAGTTTGACCGGATGCTGTAGTGCGGCGCTCCATCCCTCCGGCAGAGGGACGTCCTCCTCAATAGGCGCTAATTGCGAACCCCGCTCGCCAATCTTCGGGCCGCGCCCATAACGCTTGGGGCTATTCCCACCGACGGACGCGACGTCGATATCCTTTATATAGCTATAAAGAGGCCGCCCACCGAGCGCCCATTGGCGCACACCATCGTCCCGCACAACAATAGACCACTCGCCAACGGGCTGCGCACCATTCATTACGACGGCCGGCTTCCAAAGGTCCGTACATGAACCGGTGCACATGGACTTTCCGGGCATATCATTTTCGTATGTGTACAGAGTCATGCCGCTCGCATTGGCATAAGCTATTTCATCGTGGCCGTTGAGAGCCGCGGTGACTTGATCGAGGCCATACCCCTGGTACCGGCCCAACGGTTGAAGAGTGATGCCGGCGGGTGTTGAAAGGGGAGACATAAACTCATCGTTCTGAGCGTATGACTGCGGTCCAAGTACAAGGAACACAGTAGCCAAAATGACTGAAGCGGAGAGGCCTGTCTCGCAGGCTCGCCTCGGGACAATGTTCATAGAAGCCATCTCCAAGATTATACCATCACTTCAGTGACCGTCTTTGAGGTTCCGTTTCCATCAACGCCCCAATGATTGATCGGCACGCCAAGAGCTTGCTGAACCGTGAGCCCAACGCGCGTGACAGGATCACCGGGCGCCGACACGTGAATACCAGTCTTAAGTCGTCCGCCGCCGCTCCCAATCGTCATGACCGGTACCTTTTCCAAGCCATGCACACGAGCATCCGAGTGATCGGTTAACCAAAGGATCAAGGTGCGGTCTAGGACCGTGCCGGGGCCTTCCCGAACATTATCCAGAGCGTTTAACAACTGAACCAGAGCCGCATTCGCCCATGTGTTGAACTCAAACACGCCTTTTTGGTACCCAAGATTTTCATCAACGGATTCTTCGTGAGTGGCCATGTGCCACGTGTAGGCACTTCCGGCTTGCCTCAGATTCATCGCATCAACATACATGTTGAACACTTGAGTTTGACCACAAGCCGCTGCGTTGGCGAGAAGCCCAGAAAACAGTTTTCCATTGGTCGCAGCATCCTCCAGAGCCGTGCCAGGCAACGCCTCGTCGGGGTGATTTGGTACGGAGCACGCCTCAAGCGGCGCGGGTTTCTCCAGTTCCAATGCCAGCTGCTGTTCGATCTGGCGGATCGACGTGAAGTATTCATCGAGACGTGCCTTATCAGAAGCACCAACGCGCTTGATTACATCCTGGACATGATCTGTGACGGCAGATAACACGCTCTGCCGCGCCATGGCATGTGGGTCGGGTATGAACTCTGCTGCATTCGGATCCTTAAAGTCCGGTCCAAATATGCGCGTATAAAGCGCCAGTGGAGAGCCTTCCGACGGGTTGGGCGATGTACCGCTACGCTGACTGTAACTCGCACGCGTTCCGCTCAAAGACATTTCAAGGGACCGGAACCGGGTTCTGCGACCGATAACATCAGCGATACTGCTATCAAGACTTGGACCCCCCGAGGTTCCAAATGGTATTTCACCCGTCATAGCAATTTGCGAACTCGTCGTGTGAGTCTGCAATGGTTTGCCTTCTATGAAGTATTTCATGCCGCTATAGATATTCAGCCGGTCTCGATAGGGATTCAGCGCTTCAAGCTGAATGTTGTTTTTGAAATTCGGCCCAATGGTTTCAGGCTCCCACATACCTGGATTGAGACCTAGGTGTTGGAACCACGTTCCAAAGACGGGCGGTAATGGAGCCCCTGTTGCCGCCAAAGCGTCACCATTTGGTGTCAGGAAGCAATCAAGAAGCGGCAAGCCAACTGTGATGGCCGTGCCACCTAACATGCCGCGAAGTACAGTCCTGCGATTTAAGGAACTCATGTCTCGTACTCCTTTCGAGGTCGCTGCCGCGCCTATTTCATCTCTTGTTCGTCTGTGCCAAGCGCTGCAACGCGGTAAAGCTCAGAACTTTTTGCTATTTCCAGCATGAGGGACGGCAACACATAGCCGTTCTCAGCAAACTGTTTCTCGAGACCATGAACCCAAGAGGTCTCATCCTTTTCAGGAGAACGGCCAATTGCGTATGCAGCAAGCCTGTTCACCAAACATGAGGTCGTTGCCGGATTATCGTGGACGGCTTTTCCAAGCCCTTCTCCACCAACAAACTCCACGCCATCAAGAGCGCCCGTTGCATCAATGTTGACGCCGTTTTCCTTGGTTTGCCAACCGCCGCCGCCATCGAAATTTTCAAGGGCGAAACCCATTGGATCGGTAATTTTATGGCAGCCCGCACAGGCTGGTTCAGAAGAATGCGCCGTTAAACGTGCCCGCGCCGTTTTATAGTCCTCGCTCGAGGTGTCTTGCACGAGGGTAAAGTCAACATCACCCGGCGGTGACGGAACTTTTTGACACAGCATAACCTCACGCAATGCTTTGCCGCGCAAGGTTGGGGAACTTCGACCCGGATGAGAATGCAGCGCCACAAAAGCCACCTGCATCAATATTCCCGATCTCGGGTCATCGGCTGCGAATTCGTAAGGTCGCCACGCGTCCGGTGACCCGTTAGGTACGGGCATCGCGAGTGGGACACGGTAAATCGACGCAAGAGCTTTAGTCATGAACGTCGTCTTCGTC
Source organism: uncultured Rhodospirillaceae bacterium (assembly GCA_963976395.1). GTDB lineage: Bacteria > Pseudomonadota > Alphaproteobacteria > Rhodospirillales > Rhodospirillaceae > UBA11612. The sequence continues at coordinate 4,238 of CAXBLG010000084.1, read as the reverse complement.
GTAAATATGTCGCGATAATCTCCACGTTCCGTCAGAAGCAAGTTCACGACCGTCTTGAGCGTTTGCTCCCGAGCATCCTGAGAAACCTGTGAGCTAAATTTTGGATATATCTCCGTATCCTTGATCAGTCCCTCAAATTGATCGAACTGAAACATATCTGAGAAAAAAGCACGCATACCAGATTCAAGCCGCGGCGAAGCAATCATGCGTTCTGCCTGACGGGCCAAGCCTTTGTCAGTGTCCAAATCCCCGTTTTGCGCGGCCTGAAGCAACTGAAGATCAGGACCTGCATTCCATAGAAAAAAGCTGAGTCGCGATGCTTTTGAGTATGCATCAAGACGATACTGATTCCGGTGGTGCGGATCAGGTTCCACAACTTCATGCCTAAATAAGAACTGCGGCTGAGACAGCATCCCTGCGAGGGAAAGTGCGAGCCCTTTATAGAAGTCCTTCTCAATTTTAGTGGCGGCACTGGCCGCAGCCACTTGAAGGTCAATTTCCGCGACCGTCAACGGGCGACGATAGAGCAATTGCCCCACACTGCTCAAAAACTGTTCGGCGCAAGCATCGTCAGGAGCGTTCAGAGCGCTAGGTTTGCAGTGAATAAGGATATCGCGATGCTTTTCGTCCACTACTTGCTGAGCAATGGATCGGGCCATGGAATCGTATTGTTCCATTCCTGACGGCGATACGCTGACCTGCCCCGCACCAACTTCTAAAAGCCCATCAACTCGCACGCCGGGGTCGAAGCGGCCCCCGATTTTTATATCTCGACCGAAGATATCGGAGATCGCGCGCTTGTATTGCTCTGGCGTCAGACGCCTGGTGAAATTTTCCTCTAACGGAGACGCGGCGTTAGCCCCTTCTCCAACCACCGGCAACAAACTTGTCGCTAGAGCAAATACGACAAATAGAGATAGTGCACTCGCCAACGGCGCGCCGGTGAGATGCTTTTTTTTGCTGACTATTAGATCAAATAAAATCACAACGCCTCACCTTACCGACTGGATACATTTTCATACTCAGGCACTTCAGCCGGCACGACAAATACGGGCACACCTTCAAGATGATAGACTGCCGAGATTGAAGTGAATTCACCGGTCTCGGGATCCGGATTTCCGTCCGCATGACGCCTAAGAAGGTGATAAATCCCCGGCGCATCGTTAACGATCATCCCCTCGTAGGCCAGTCCACCTTGGGCAATCCCGAAGTAGTAGTCCCATAGCGGCTGATACCCACCGACAAACCCATCGAGCTTATCGGGTGTCATTGCCATACGCAGATGGGTATTCGAGAGCACAAATTCCGGGAACGAGAGCGTATCTAGAAGAAGCCGCAACTCGCCCGGCTTAGTGATGGTCAGAAAGCCATCCTTAATCTGCCCGTCGAATACGTGATGCGATCTGGGATCTGGATCGGCCCGATAGGTCATGTCGGAAACGGCCGCACCGGTTGGACCAAAGAAGAGACGTTCCACCGCGCGGTCAAATGTAATCGTTACCGGACCATCCGCATCCAAATCTTCGCCGGTGACCGAAACCAACCAAGCAGGGGTTGTTTCCTTCATGGACCCCCAAATGAAAGCCCAAAATGTTGGCCGATACTCGAAAGACCCACGAAACTGCTCAATGCATCCCATGGCGCGAAACAACTGGTTGTCTATACCGGCCTCTTGCGTCTGGGGATCTATGAAGGACGCGTCTGTGATTTTTCCATCAAGGTTAAAGCCATAGGCGTAGTCGCCGACGACGGACGTTAATTTCGGATCGGCCACAGTCCAAGGATGAACAAAACCGTTCACCGCATCCTCGCCAATACGCCCGCGCATACGAAGGGTGTTTTTAACATTTGCAGACGGCATGCCGCCTTCCGCGTATTTCTCCATGAGCGCCTCAACCTCGCCGGGGGTTTTTCCCAACAAGGAGAGCGTTTCGAAGTACTGGCGCCTCGTAGGTGGATTTACGCCGCCCGGACAATCGCCATCTTGGGAATAGCTGGCTTGGCTAAACCATTCGATGACGTAACTTCTCGTTTCAGCGGCGCCGGCTTGAGACGCGATCGCAACAGCCATCGCCGTGATTAGAAGTGCAGCCTTATTTCGTACGGACATTTTTGCGCCTCCTTCAAACAAACGGTCTCGCACCGATTAATGCAGCCGCCCCTCAATCTCCTGATAAACTTTCACCACCGCAAAAGGCTCTAAAGAGCCACGCAACGCCCAATCGGCATACGGTCCCCAATCGGCTTGCTTCACTGCCTCGCACGTCGCATCTGCTGCCGCATCGTCTTTAGCCATGTCGCAAGGCACACCCGCAGCGTGAAGGCGTTTGACCTCGCCAATAACGTGTTCTAGCGCCATGCGCGCATCATCCAATTCCTTCTCCAGGGTAGCGGCATCGTCCACGAAGCCGTGACCCGGAATGTACCAGGACACGTCCATACCCTGCGCGTTCTTGATTGTCTGCACCCACTCCGAAGGATTACCTGTGCGCATAGCCGGAAACACGCGACGAAGATAAAGCTCGCCCATGAAAAGCACTTTGCTTTGCGGAAGATATACAGCGAGGTCGCCGCCGGTGTGACCGCGTCCGATATTTAGTATCTGGATTTCCGTATCACCCATATTGATCACGCGTTTGCTCGCAACCGTTTCGGTTGGCGGGTTTGGCTTGTTAGCCAAAAAGCGTTGAGAGGCATATGAAGAGATGAAAACGATGTCAGGATAAGAAGCCTTGAATGCTTCATTGCCGCCAACATGGTCAATATGATCCGAGGCGACCACGACATATTTGATCGGTTGATCGGTGAATTTCTTGACGTTGTCGATCAAAAGCTGGGTTTGCTCAACGGTTTGCTGGCCATCGGCTACAACCACTCCGTCGGACGTGGTGATAATGAGACTCACTGTATTGATCACATTGCCCGCGCCGTCGGGGGAATGGAGATCTTCGTAGGCATAGATACCAGGCTCAATCTCCTGCCATCTCGGAAAATCACTCTCGGTCAGTCCTCGCGTGGCGATATTGGCGGTACTGGTGTCGCCTTGGCTTTGCGCCTGCGCAGACATTGTTATCGACAGCGCAATAGCTGCGCTCAAAATCTTGAGAACCTTCATACGTTCCTCCCCTAAAATCGGCCTAATGCCTGAAACAATACTAGGCTAAAGGGCAATAGCAATCCAACGAGGATTGCCTGAAACCATCTTTAGACGGGCCGTAGCATTCAGACGAAATCTTGATGCTATTTACATGTAATTTGTGCATGTATTTTTCGAGTAAGATACTCTGAAGATACTTTTCAGCATTCCCTATTCTCAAGCGATCACAACCTCCCCAGCATTCATAAAAAAGGAGGCTAGGGTCTCCCCTAGCCTCCTAATCTGACGAAGATTTTAGATATTAGTACGTGAAGCGAAGGCCAGCCCGGAACATCCGGCCAATGCGATCATAGTTGTCGGCATCGAAACCAGCGTACCAACCGTTATTGTTGCTAGCGGCGATCCGCGGCGGATCACGGTTCAGCAGATTCTGAACGACGGCATACAATGTCACGCTGTCATCTAAAACCTTGTAGTTGACCGCTGCGTCAAAGTAGTGGACCGCACCGATGGAGTTTTCGTTGATCGTCGGAGCAGCTGCCGTTGAGGTCGGGCAGGCTGATGCGCACACGAGGAAATCATTCCTGTACACGCCGGAGCCGGTTCCGCGCCACGTCAAGGTGCCCGAGAACTGATCAAGCGAATAGGTCATCGACGTATTCCAACGGAAGTGAGGTGTGGCCAACCCGACGCCGAGACCATAGGCCGCGCTGTCCGGGATGATCCCCGCACCTTCAATTTTTGTTGCTACGCCGGTGACTGGATCAACGTCGGTCGTATCCAAGTGGAACACATAGTTCGTGAGACCGCGGAGAGATACATCACCCACCCAGCCATCAATCAGGCTGTCCATTGGGAAGTTGTAACCGAATTCAAAGTCAATCCCGTCCGTCTTTTGCGTCAGCACGTTCTGTGGCGAAGACGCAACGAAGTTAATGTTACCTGTAACGTTGCTGCCGTTACCGCCGCCTGCGCGTTGAATGGCGCTACAGAAAGCGGTGACACCCGCGAAACATCCATCAATCTGATCCTGCGAGGACACGATGGAAATGGCACCCTTGATCTTGATCCGGTAGTAGTCCACGGAGGCCGTGAAGCCTGGCAGAAAACTCGGAGAATACACAAGGCCGAGACCGGTTGT
>CAXBLG010000083.1:0-14166 GCA_963976395.1 uncultured Rhodospirillaceae bacterium | reverse complement strand
AGATTGATGCGGCCGACCGGCTGGAAGCTTTCCGCGCCGAAAGCAATTTGTTTTTGGGGCCGAGCTTTCCGACCATTGCGGGCGCAGGCGCAAATGGTGCTGTGGTGCACTACCGCGCCATGCCCGAAACGACGGCCAAGATTGAACCCGACATGCTGTTCTTGCTCGATTCCGGCGGTCAGTACTTGGACGGGACAACCGATGTGACGCGTACGGTTGCGATCGGTGCGCCGACACCGGACCAAAAGCAGCGGTTTACCCTGGTGCTGAAAGGGCACATCGCCTTGGCGCGCGCGCGTTTTGTGACCGGTACGGCGGGCAGCCAGCTTGACGCGCTGGCGCGGGCGCCGTTGTGGGAAGAGGGACTGGACTTTGACCACGGTACAGGCCACGGCGTGGGCACGTATCTGGGCGTACACGAAGGCCCGCAAAGCATCAGCAAGCGGGCGGGCGGGGTGGCCCTAGAGCCCGGCATGGTGATTTCAAACGAGCCCGGCTATTACAAAACCGGCGAATACGGCATTCGCATCGAGAACCTTGTCGCGGTGATTGAGGCCAAAGCTCCAGACGGCGCGGAGCGACCGTTGCTGGAATTTGAAACGATTACCCTGGCGCCGATTGATTTGAACTTGGTGGAGACCTCAATGTTGAGCGCCGCCGAAAAAACGTGGCTGAATGAGTATCATACCAAGGTGCGCGAAACATTGAGCCCGTTGGTGGACGAGGAGACAAGAGGGTGGTTGGAAGCGGTGACGAGGGTCGTGTAATTCGACTCCTTGATCTCGTTAGCTCACCATCGTTAGAGAGTCTGTAATCTTAGCCAATTCCATTGAATTTCTGCCGCGATAGTATGTCTGTACAGCGTGTGCACGCGCCATCCGCTCTAGGATGTCTGGGCGAACATTTGCGTTGAATCTCCATATGATTTTTAGAAGCTGCGGTACTATTAGAATTTCTGGGCAGTTGTCAGGCAATCCGGGGCGCGAGCGAAAAAAGTAGCGCCAGTTCCTCTTTGCGCAATTCCAAGTACATCGAACAGAAGAGATGTCGAGGAACACAACCGTATCGGCGGTGCGTTCCACAAGAGAAGATACGCCGTCGATGATCCAGGCGGGTTGGGCAATGAGGTCTTGAATCTGTGCGTTGATTTCATCGCGAGGCGTTTTTACCCATCCAGAGCGCCAGACGATATTATCCAATCCAAACACGGGCAGGCCTGTTTTCTCGCCAAGTTTGGTAGCAAAAGTTGATTTGCCAGACCCGGCGTTGCCTGTGACGAGAATTTTTTGTGGGGTCATGCGAGGTGGTGGTATTTGGGCGGTGGATATACCATAAACGACAGTCCCCAGTCGCTTGAATTAAGTCTGAGCATGATCAAATAGAGAAGTTGGCGCATCTGCTTTCCTCTCCTCGATCAGTTCTGCCCCCTGGTTTCGCACATTCCCGACCGCTTTTGACACTGGCCAGGCGGTCATACGCTCGGCGGGGAATGGGGTCAGCAGCGATTTGAGTTGGCTCTGTGCAGCGGGTTCTTCTCCCAGCCATGTGCTCCAGTGGTCTTCGTCCAGTATGACCGGCATGCGCGGATGAATGTCCGCCATAAGCGTGTTGGCCTCGGTCGTGATGATGGTGCAGGACACGACGGGTGGATCGTTCTTCGGCATCCAGGTTTCCCACAATCCGGCGAAGGCCATTGGGCCTTTGTTGCCAAGACCGATGGCGAAGGGTTGTTTGTCGGTCTTTCGCCATTCGAAAAAAGAGTCAGCGGGAATGAGGCAGCGGCGGTTTGCTTTCCAGGCATTTCTGTAGGCGGGTTTTTCGTCCAACCCTTCGGCACGGGCGTTGAACGTGGAGAATGTGCCGATCTCTTTCGACCACGAGGGAATCAAACCCCAGCGCATGAGCGTGAGTTTGCGCGTTGGGCCGCCCGAACTGTCATCAAGATACGCCGCCGGAATGTTCGTAGTCGGAGCGATATTGACTTTCCCGGGCCATAATTTGTCCCACAGTTCATCCGCGGCCTGTGTATCTCCAGCGTCAAGCAAGGCGCGATAGAGATCGTGCAACTGGTGCCATGTCATTTTGTTCGTGAATCGTCCGCACATCGGCGGAGAATAGCGCGGAACGTTTCGCTAAAGGAAACAGTTTGCGCAACAGTTGCAGAGACTTGCAGGTGTTGAAGCCTGCGGGGTATCGGCGTTAGACTCTAGGCGTCGATAGCCGAACGGCTTTCACGTTTCTCGTTCGACTTTGTGTCTACGCCCACTAACTGCGGAGGCCACATATGCGAACCTTATTTTTCACATTCATCTTTGCGGCGATTACTCTTGCTGGCGCATCCTCGGGCCATGCGGCTGAGCCAGAGCCTCGCCATACCGAGCATCCGGGTATTGTCGCCCTTTCCCATGAAGACGGCCAATGGCTGTATCGGAAATTTCCCAGCAGCGTGCGGCTTTATGTGTATGAGGCGGATCAACCAGGAAAATCCATGTGCAACGATAGTTGCTCGTTAGCCTGGCCGCCGTTGTTTGTGGAAGACGATGACGCCAGTCCCATCGGTGATTGGACGGTTATTGCGCGCGACAGCGGTCGTCATCAATGGGCTTACAAAGGACGCCCCGTTTATATGCGCTTTCATGATTCTGTCGAAGAGCCACTGGGTGACAAAATTAAGGGTTGGAGTTTTCTGAGGCCTTAGTGGCGCGGTTCCGTGGGCGTCAAGTTTTGGGTCAGTACTGCAAGGGACCTTCATACATCCTGAAATTTGGCACTTTTCTGCCACTTATTCGAATAAAGGAGAGTTTTCGGGACGGACCGGATGAGGTATGCTTTAGTGCGTGCCAATCTCGGGGAGGATCAATGATGACACTGACCATGCGTGCTTTATTCATTCGTTTCGTACTGTCTGTTGCACTCACCTTTACATACGCGGGCTTTGCCACCGCCGGACCTGCAGAGGACGTGCAAGCTGCCTATAAGGCCGAGCAGAACGAAGACTTTGAGACAGCCGTAAAGCTGTATGAACGTGCCGCCGCTGCCGGAGACATGTATGCCATGAATAATCTTGGCGACATGTATTACAACGGCCGGGGCGTGAAGCGCAGCTGGGTTGAGGCCATGAAGTGGTACCGACAGGGCGCAGAAAAAGGGAACGCCGATTCTCAACATGCGGTAGGCATGATGTATGAGCTCGGCGAAAGCGTGCGCCCGAATGCTGCTGAGGCTGTAAAGTGGTATCTGCTCGCTGCAAATCAAGGCCTTTTGCGCTCGCAAAACAGTCTGGGGATTCTCTATACCACCGGCGCTAAGGGCTTGGAGCCAAGTCCAGTACGGGCGTTCATGTGGTTTAGCGTGGCAGCCAAGGATGATAAAACGGCCGCTTCGCGTCGCGACCGCGCCGCTGCTAAAATGACGCCTGAGCAGATTGCGGCAGCGGAGAAAGTGATCGCCGCATGGAAGCCCAAAAAAACTAATTAGCGCTTCCGTCGCCGCCAACTGAGTCTGTGCTAACCGCCTTTCCGCCGTCGGCGGTGGCTGGTGTTACTCGGCGTTGCCGTGCGCGTCGTCGAGCATCTTGAATTTTGCCATGGCACGCTGATTGAGCATCTCAGCGAAAGTTGGATTGGCTTCGGCTGTAGCAGAGATTGCAATGTATTCCTCAATGGTGATGCCGGGGGCATTTTCGATGGAGGTGTCCATTTCGTTTCGTGCAGCGGCGATAATGGAGTCCTGCTCCTGCCGGTTTACAGCTTTGTCAAAAGCATCCTTAGCGGCGGTGTTGATAATAGCGACATCAATGGCCGCGTTCACGAAGGCATCGATTTTTTCTTCGGAGAATTCGGCAGATCCCTGTGCGGCTTGTGTTGATGTGACGGGTTGAGTGAGCGGGACAAGGGCCAGCAGGGCGCACACGCCCAGCAATTTACAGAAAGAAGTCATGAGAGGCCCTTCGGCTGGAGAGTGGGAAGGGTTACGCTAGCGCAAACGGTTTAGTTTGAAAATAGCCTCTTGAGACAGGCTTCGAGCTGGGTGGACTGTTTAGGCGAGCGCCCAGTCAGGCGCTTCGACCATATCTCTGATGGCATCGGCTGTACGTACCCAGACCTGCAATAAGGTGAAGTCCGTATCCGCCAAAGCATGAAGCGCTAGTAGCCCAACCACCGGCAATGGCTCGACTCCATTTATCTTGCTAAGTCTGAGGATGCGCTCACAAATTTTCTTATCTTGTGCGGACATTTCAATTCCTTTTTAGCGTTTAGCTGTTCGGTCGTTCTTCACTCGGAGGTGAGTTCGTGTCTGGTTCCGGGATAGCCGGTACCGCAGTTTGCTCAGTCTCGGCCGATAGCGAGCCGGGTGGTTGTGTCTCTGATTGCTCAGGCGCAAAGCTTTTGCGGAGACGCTCGGTAAAGCTGGCCGGCAAGTTCATTCGTTGCACCGCCGGCACGGTGAGGGCTTTCTCAACGAGAAAGGATTGCGCTTTTGGACCCATGGCTTGTTCTTTGAGCACAGCAATTTCTCGTGCGAAATCGACTACGGTCGCAAACAGAGGATAGTAGGGTTCAGGCAGCCCGCTGGAAGCGTACACATATTCCATAGCCAGAGAGCCGGTCGCCGACTCCGTCAGCAGTAACTGAACACCGTCTTCACGGACATCGGAAAGTCCCGCAAGTATTGACGCCAAGTTCTTAAACCTCCCGCCGGCAGCTTCGGCGATGATCGCAATTGCGGCGGTGTCGTTGTTCCCCTCTTTGATCAGCTTACGTACGGCTGCTGCTAAAGCTGTTTTCGAACCCAGCATCCACGGCTTTGCCGCATCGGCCATCATTCCCCCAACTATACTCGAATGAATCTGTATGTGGCCGTAAAATGACGAATATAGCCAATTCGCGATAGCCGGAATTTTTCGGAACACTGGATGCATGTTTAATTAACCTGGAATTATGATGAGTCTGACTGCGGTTAGCAGCAGCAACGCCCACACTGGTTTCGAATACGTACGATTTGCGATAAGGCTTAGTTTTGTTCGAAAATGATCGGCAAGGTGGGTATGCAAATGCAGGAAGGAGCGACTCATATGAAAGTTCTCGTGGTGGGGGGAACCGGACTTATCGGCGGCGAGATCGCGCTGTTGCTCCGTGCGCGTGGACACGATGTTGTGATTGGAGCCCGCAAGCCAGCCCCTTCAAGAACGCCGATGGCGGAGCTTCCATATCTGCAAGGCAACTATGTGAATGGTGGATTTACGGACGATCAGCTCAAAGCGTTCGACTCTTTAGTGTTCGCTGCTGGCCAAGATTTTCGCCACGTGCCGCCGGAAACGGATATGGAGGCTCATTGGCAGCACGCCAACATAGAGGGTGTGCCTAAGTTCTTTGCTCGGGTAAGGACCGCGGGCGTAAAACGGGCCGTGAATATCGGCAGTTTCTACCCTCAGGCAATGCCGCATTTAATTGAGACGGATGCATATGTGCGTTCGCGGGCTTTGGCGGACGCAGGCGCGCGAGCATTGGCGTCGGATGACTTTAGAGTGTGTTCGCTCAATGCACCGTTTATTTTGGGCTGCATGTCCGGCTTGGAATTGCCGCATCTGGAAGGCCAAGCCAACTATGCGTTGGGGCGCATCGACGGGGCGCCGGCGTTCGCCATTCCCGGCGGAGTCAACTTTATGTCGGCGCGCTCGTTGGCCGAAGCGACGTTGGGTGCGCTTGAGCGTGGTGAAAACGGCAAGGCATATCTGGTGGGGGATGAGAACCTAAGTTTTCACGCTTACTTTACAATGTTCTTCCAGGCTGCGGGGCGATCCGAGACATTGAAGGTGATTGATCAGGAACACCCAATCCTGCCGGATGCAGTGCTATATGCGGGAAGAGGCGGAGAAATATATTACGAGTCCGCACCAAAAGATGTGGAACGTTTGGCCTATACTCGATCAGACGTGGGCCGGGTTATCAGAGACATTGTTGAATATTATCGCTAACCGAGTGCGTATTGGCGGATTTTATACGTATTTATGCTGCTTGCACGGCGAGGTCGTAGACTATAATTAGAGCAGAACGCACTCTGTCCGAGGAAGTGAATCTTGTCGGTTGTTAGCCGATATACACGGGGTAGCGTTGCCGAATTTTATATTGAAACGTCGGGCAGAGTTTAACCGCGCAGGCTGAAAGCCATGCCATGAGTACACGTATATGAGCGAAAAGAAAAACTACGAACGCGGCATGAAAATCACGTTCGACCAAAAAGCGAGATCCGTGATGGTCTCGTTTCGCGGACGGGTAACCGTGTTGCCAGGACCGTTTGCGACGGAGGGTGAGGCCGTGCGTGCCGGCGAAGGGCTTTGCAAAACCAACGGATGGGATGACTCCGGCGGCGGCAATGGCGGTAAAAGCCTGCTGACGCGTCACCGGCCCTGGTAAAGATGTTCTAGCCCTATAAGGGCGGTGCGCTTAGTATTAGACTTCCAAGAAGCGTGATTTTGGGAGGGCTACTATGAGAGTCGTCGTTGTATCCGCGTTTCTAATGTTCCTAATACCAATTGTTTATGGTTCGTCGGCCGTGGCCGATGAGGTCGAAGACGCTGTGCAGGCCTATAGCCGCGCGGATTACCGCACAGCTATTAATTTGGCGCGACCATTGGCCGAAGCAGGTAATCTCGATGCCCAATACTTGCTGGGCCTAGCCTATTTGGACGGCCATGGCGTCGGGAAGGATTTGATAGAATCCTATAAATGGTACGAATTGGTGGTACGCGGTGGTGATGCGAGCGCGGAGCTTGATCGCGATGATGTTGCGCGCCAACTCAATCCAGATCAGCTTGCCGAAGCCAAAAAGCGTACGGACGACTGGGCTCCACAATAATTTGGTGCGTTTGGCCGCTTAAATTCGCTTATCTTTAATTCGCGAGAGAGAAAACGCTACCGCCGTAGTCCGCATCAGTGGGGATCGTAGCTTTGGCGTCGGGCTCGGGGCCGCTGAGCACGGGCAGGACGGTAACGACTTGAGCGTTCCGCGCAGTCGTCAGCGCAGCATCTGTTGTAGTCCAACGCGCAAGTTTTTCCAGATTACGGCGAGTCGCGAATTCAAGCTTGCCGCGGCCAGCATCAGCGTCAGTCAGCGCGCGGGTTGGGGATATCCATAGTGAATCTACGGACTCGTAGCCATCGTGTTTGCCGATGTGATCTTCTGGCGCGCGTGCAAGGAAAAAGTGAGTGTCGTAACGTTTTGGGAAATTTACCGGTGTTATCCAGTGGGCGAACGGTACGAGTAATTCAGTGGCCAAGGTAAGATTCTCACCCTTGAGCAAGTCCTCGAATTTTATCTCTCCCGCATTCACAGCCGGCCGGGCGGGTTGGAGCGTTTTGAGGTGGTCCGAGGCGATCAAAGAAGAACTACCGTGCGGCCTCGCCAAAAGTATGCCGCTTTCCTCGAAGGTTTCCCGAATGGCGGCAACACGAAATGCATTTTCAGCGCAGTCGGCCAAAGACGTGTCTGTGTCATCGACACGACCGCCGGGAAAAACGCGGGCTGCAGCTGCAAAGCCCATCTTGTGATGACGTTCAACCATGAAGACTTCAAGGCCGACGGCTGCGTCATCGCGCAACAGCAATATTGTTGAGGCGGGGCGGGGTGTTGCAGGTTCGTTAGGTGTCATAGGGCGAAGTAAAGCATTCGGTTGAATGATCCGCAATTCATTCTGGGTGTTCAGTCGGCGTGAGACGTAATGAGAGATATAATCGTTCAATTAAGTATCGTGCCAAGAGTACAACATTCGCACTTCCAGCATAGGACAAGGGAGAGGTGCGCGCTGTGGCCGGAAAAGGGCTCAGGACTCTTCTCGGTCGAGATTCCATTTCTGTATGGTGTCGGCTGGCATCGGTTTAGCAATGAAATAGCCCTGGACGGTATCAACGCCGGCCGCCTCGAGGATGTTCCAATCTTCCTGCGTTTCGGCACCTTCCGCCACTACAGTCATGTTGAGTGCGCGGCCTAATTGGACTGTGCCATCCAAAATGGCGCGAGCTTTCTCATTTTCAGAAGCGCCATTTACAAATGCGCGGTCGATCTTGAGTTCGGCAAAGGGAACTTTGCGCAATTGATCCATGGACGAGTACCCCGTACCGAAATCGTCAATAGATAAAGTAAAACCTTTCATGCGGAGACGCGTGAGAATTTCCAGGGTATTGGCCAGGTCTTGAAAGAGCCCCGATTCCGTAATTTCGAGCACGATCTGCTGAGTGTCGATGCCCAGTTCTTCCGCTTTACCAGCAATACGGTCTGGAAAGTCCAAGTCTACCAGCATGTAGGCAGAAAGGTTGACGCTGACTTTTGGTATGAAGCCTTCGATTGACCATTTCGCGCATTGCTCCAAGGCTAAAGTTGCGATTTGTTCTGTAAGAGCTTTTATTTTTCCGCTCTTCTCAGCGGCGCCAATGAAAGCCCCAGGCGGGAGTAATCCATGCTCGGGGTGCTGCCAGCGCACAAGTGCTTCGACCCCGACAAGCTTGCGACCGGAAATAGAAATTTTCGGCTGATAGTGCAGCAAGAATTGCCGCTCTGCGATGGCGTACTCCATATCTTGGATGATCTCGAGAGCGTCGGTATTTCTCGGTTTTTGTTCGGGTTCGGGAAACCTTTTCAAGAGATGGGAAATGCTCTCTGCGGTAATGGGTTTTTTTACAGTGCCCAAAACTCTGAGGTTTCTGGCGCGTGCGGTATCTTGCGCGCCTTGCAGCAGAGCGGACTCACCGCCGCTGACAAATATGAGGGCCGGCCTGCGCGAAAGATCTGCGGCGTGACGGATAAATTGAATACCGTCCATTTCGGGCATCATAAGGTCGCAAAGTACAACATCGATATCGCAGCCCGGCGCTGACAGCATGTTCAGCGCGGACTGTCCGCTACTTGCTTCCTCTACCTGCACATATCCGGCCGACCGTAATGCGACGCGGCCGATTTTTCGGGCCAAATCGCTATCGTCCATCAACAGAATTTTCGGAACAATCGTCTTATTCACTACTATTAATCCCTTTGCACGTCCCTATTTAGTCGTTGCGGTGTTAGTCGTAAATACGTTGGTAGTTCAGCCCTGCTGCCTTACATGTTCGGTCACAAATTCTTCAATGGCTTGCACGGCCAAGGCCGCATGGCTTCTGAGCTCATTTATCTTTTGTTGATCATTGTCTTTCACGGCCACTTCCAGGGCGGCGTAAATCTCGCCAAGGCTTGTTGCTCCCATGCTCCGGGCGTCGCCTTTCGCTTTATGAGCGGCAGCTTTTGCTTGTGCTTGGTCGTTTTCTTCCAAGGCCTTGCTGATGGTTTCAAGGGAAGCTAGAGCGGTGGGAACAAACTCGGCTAAAAGCTCATTTTGTAAAGCGGGGTCTTCGACTCCTAAAATTTTTGTCAGCGCATTTAGGTCAACGGCTGGTGCACTGGGTTGTTCCACAATTATCCGGGTGGAAGGCTCGTTGTTGGACTGACCGCACCATTTCATTAGAACATGAGTGAGGCGGGCTAGGGTCGCCGGCTTGCTAATAAAGTCATCCATACCCGCCGCTCTGCACTTATCTTCATCGTCACGAAAAGCGTTTGCAGTAAGTGCAATGATGGGCAAATGGTGGCCTTTGTTTTCCTGCGCTTCACGTGTGCGCACGGCTCGTGTAAATTCGAAACCGCTCATCACCGGCATGGAGCAATCGCAAAGAACACAATCAAAGTCTTGCCGTTGCATCGCGTCCAGTCCCTTACTCCCGTCGGGAGCAACAAAAAATTCAAGGTCAAATGTTCGTAACTGGCGGCTGATAATGGTTTGGTTAATCACGCTATCTTCCAGAACTAGAATGTTTTTGCCTTTGAGCTGGGTGTGTGCCTCGACGAAATCCAGTAATTTCGATGCAGGTGCTTCGACTGTGGAGGCTTGTCCCAAGATAAGTTTTATATTGCGATCCATATCCGATCCCAACATTACTTGGTTAAAAAGGAAGGAAAACCCTTGCCTCAACGCTCGCCGGTGCCAGTTTCGCTTTTGTCCCGTAAAGAAGCAGATGGATACGATTTCAAGATTTTTAAGGTCGTTTGTTAACTCTGCCCAATTTTCATCGTCATCGCGAAAATGAACTACGCACAATTGAATAGGATGTTCATCGATAACCGCTTGTCTTGCTTTTTCACGTCCCTCTTCTGCAGTATTGGCCCGAATAACTTCCGCGTTGCGGGCCTTGAAATAATTTTCTACCGCAGAAACTTTCTGTTCTTCCCCGATCAATAGAATTTTGCTTCCGGACAGATCGGCCTGTGAGGTTGGTTGAGTTGGAATGACAATGGGGGCGGGAAACTCAAACCAAAAGCTAGCGCCTTCTTCGGGAACGCCCTCACATCCGATAGATCCGCCGAAAGTTTCCACAAGTGTTTTACATATAGACAGTCCAAGTCCGGTGCCTTTTATGAAATCTCTGTTGCGGTTTCCTTGTACAAAGGGTTTAAAAATCTCTGGTGCGATTTCCGGGGCAAACCCCGACCCGGAATCGTGAATTTCGTAGCGTAGCATGTGCTCGCCATCAGCGCGCGTGTGGGCGGTGAGTCGCACTTGGACGCCACCCTGGTTTGTGAAATTGACGGCATTCCCAATGAGATTAAGAAGTATTTGGCGTACGCGAGCTTTATCGCCGCGAACTAATCTCGGCAAGTTATCTGCGTATACCGCTGTCACAAAACTACCTTTTTGACGCGCAATGCTTTGGAGAACATCCACAGCAGTCGTCATAACTTCCGCCGGATCGAAATCGCTGATTTCGATTGTGAGTTTTCCAGATTCAATTTTGGAAAAGTCGAGAATATTCCCGATCAACGCAAGTAAGACCTTGGAAGCGTTTGCGGCAGATTCAATAAATTCGGTCTGGTCGTTGTCAACATGAGTAAGGGCAAGAAGTTCTAAATTGCCAATAATGCTGTTGAGCGGCGTGCGGATTTCGTGACTCATGCTGGTTAAAAAATCAGACTTGGCTGCGGTTGCCTGGCGGGCGGCCTCTGCCAGCTTCAGATCAGAAATATCGAACATCATAATCGGAACCCGCTTCGCTTCTTCGCTGGAGGCGGGAATTAAAAGTGACATTAGACCGGGAATTCGAGTTCCATCTGCTGCGATGAACTCGGTCTCTTTGCGCATGCGCTTTTGACCCGATGCGATGGCGTCGGCAATGTCCAACGACCATGCGAGGGCGACGTCTTTGCTGGCATCCACAATGCGTTCGACAGTTTGATCCGATTGGCGCCCGAACATCGTCAGTGCGGCGGTGTTCATCCTGTTAACTTGAGCGAGATCTATAACTTCAGCGGCACGGGCATCTGATTCGCTTACATAATCGCGTAAATTGGCGTAACCGATATTCTGCACTTTGTGTACAAGATTGAATATGCCGGAATAGTCCATGTCGATAATGGCCACTTCCGAACTGTCGAACATGCTCTCGTAAATGCTGTTGGCTTCTTTCAGCCTTCGCTCTGTTTCAAGTTGTTCGGTAACGTCGTGGCACAAAGATATGTATAAAAGGTCGCCAGTGTCACTGCGCTCTTCAATGGTGTTAACGCGAATTGCGCGCCGTTCGCCGCTGGGCCAAACATGAGTCGCCATAGCACTGACAACGGCATTTTTAGACGTTTCACTGGCAATGCGTTTGGTAATCTCGTGCTCGTTAGGGGCGATAAAATCCGTAAGGTTCCGCCCAATCATTTCCCAGGGAACGTCTTGACCCGCCATGCGACCGTAAGGCGCGTTGGCCTCCAAAATACGACCCTTAGCGTCGGATACAACAAACCCCACGGACAATTCGTTCAGCAATTTGTGGTAACGTTGCGTTTTTTCGGTGAGGTCCTTATTGGCATCTGCGAGCTCGGCAGTCTTTTCTTGTATGTCGTTTGCCATGCGTTCAAAGGTGCGCGCCAATATTCCTATTTCGCCCTGAGCGTTTACCGGAAGAGGCAACCGTTTGCCTTCGGTGAGAGCCTTGGCAGCATCGGTCATCACCCGCATTGGTTTAGCCAAGGACCCCGCTAGGAAGACCGCCAGCGCGATTGCGAATGCGATGATCGTGAGAACGACTATGCCTGTGGATTTTCCCGCAGCTACCAGGTTGCCATAGAATGTATAGATGGGGATCGTTTGGATAATGACTGCACGTCGTTGTCCGGCAGGTGCGACAGATGCTGCGGCAATAACGAAGAGTTCGCCTAACTTATCTGCTACATCGAGTTCTACAGATGAATCAGATGTCAAAGGCCATGCAAGTGAAGGAAAGTCGTAATTCAAATTGAAATCGTGACCTAGATCGAAGCCAAATGTGCGGGTCTGATCAGGATGAAGCAGATAATTCCCATATTCATTCACCACATAGAGATTGCTATCAGCGCGAGCATCTTCTTGAAGGCGTGCAAAGACACTTCGCATATCTACATTGATGATGAGAAACCCAAACTCGGTTCCATCAGTCGTGCGGACTGATTTTGCAATGCGGATTACTGGGATGTGCGGCACCTGAACTGCGCCATATTCACGATTCAATTCAATGTCAGATATATAAACATCATCTGGAGATAGGCTTAGGGCCTCGGTGAAGTACTTGCTGTCCTCTTTTGTTTGAAGTTCGGCCTGAGGAATGATGCGTACGCTGTCATTCTCTATATCCCTTTCGGCACGGACCAATTCGCGGCCATCGTCTCCCACGCCGATGAGTCGAAATTGTAAATAGTCGGGCTTTGCTTTTAACTGAGCCGCGAAATACTCGCCGAGGATCGCCTTCCAGTCCGGTCCGGACACCTCACCGTCGGCAATTTCTTGGACGATGGGAAGTGATTGCGCTGCCGTCACATCGTGTTCAGCTTGGCGGATATCCGAAGTGAAGCTTTGAGACAGTTTAGTCGTTTGGTCTAGGGCTAGTATGGAGTCAGAGTCGATGATTCTCGGCACGAGATTGGTGTAAAGCACGACACCGATCGCTCCGACTGTAAGCAGCACCAGAGTGACCATGACAAGCAACACGCGGGCGGATAGCTTCATAGTGCATATTCGCGGGTGGCAGAAAGGGAGTGCCGGCTGGAATGAGGCCTGCAGGCATGCGTTAGTCGGGAGGGCCAGAGAGGCCAAATGCGCGTGAAAGTAGAATCAAACGCAGTGGCTGACCCTAGTAGACATACTGATTTGTCTATGGTGTGGACGGTATAGCCTCCGTAGCTCATCACTCTACACGACCCTATAGGTACCTGCTCTTGATAGGCTAGCAGTGCATCAGTTAACTACAATCCTAATAAAGTTGCGTCAGTATCTTTCTACTTTAACGAAGTTGTGTCGAGTAAAAACAAGAAATGGCAAAACGTAGATTTAGATTTCGAATGACATTATCACGTATTGGGACGGCCTGCGGCGCAAAATACCGCTCAAACATTAGTAATGTGGGGTAAACAGAGATCGTGGGCGCTTTCGTTTACATCTTAGGGAATGAGAGACAAGACGGATACCGCACGTACGTAGGCTGGACGAATGACCTAGAGCGTCGGCTGTCTCGCCACAATGCAGGGACCGGAGCTCGATCTACGCGCGGCCGAATCTGGGTTCTTTTGTATGCTGAAAAATTTGAGACGCGTGGAGAAGCTATGAGCCGGGAGTGGCATCTGAAGAGGGATCGGTCATTCCGTAAAAGCCTAGCGGAAGATATGATTTCGACTCGATAGGTGTATGCCGAATCCTATCTCAATTTGCGCTCACTGTGATGCAAGTCTCTGGGCCTCATCTATTTGCGCAGGGGTCATCATGGGCGAAATGACCTCGCGGGCCTTAATTGCCCTGGCACGAGCCTTTACATCAAAATCCGGAAAGCCAACTTCGGCCAATGTGAACCATCTGTAGGCTTGCACGTAGTCCTGTGAAATGTCGCGGCCAACAACGTAGAGACGTCCCAGATTAAATTGAGCGGTCGCATGTCCTTGGTCAGCAGCTAACCGGTACCATTTCAACGCCTCGGCGCCGCTTTGGCTCATGGTTGGGGCTTCTTCGTATAACTGACCAACTCGATACTGCGCTTCCGCATCGCCGCGTTCGGCTAAGGGACGCAAAAGATGCAGGGCGGCCGGAACATCCTGGGTTGTTAATTCTTCATTGGACTCGTCATCAGACCAAGC
>CAXBLG010000082.1:0-14478 GCA_963976395.1 uncultured Rhodospirillaceae bacterium | reverse complement strand
AGTTTCGCGACTAATTCCAACTCGCCGTCATCGTCCAGCGAGAGCGTGTCTACAGCCACATCAACCGGCGCTCCGTCCGAGGCATACGACGCCGTTGTATCGTTGACCGTAATATTAGTGATGTTGAGATCGGCAATGGCTCCATCGGCGGTCAGTCGCAGCGATCCTATTTTGGCAGCAGCTTTGGTGTTGCCTTCCGCATAGGACAGCGTCGCGCCATCGACTTCGACAGACGGGATAATCATATCCGCAAGCGCTCCGGCGATTTCAACGCCTAAGCTTTCGGCCGCAATATCGGCGCGCATCTTGCTCACGCCGTCCCGATAGCTCAGCTTCAGGTTTTCGGCGGAAACACCGTCGATATTGAGCGGAATCGCTTCGTCGTCGGGCGACGTCTCAACGTCGAATTCCCAGTTTCCCTTACCGTCCGCGTTTGTTTCCAACAGCACATCGCCGCCGATAACCTCCAGGTCACCAATGTTCACAGTGCCGAAAATGAGAGGAATAAGGTCGGTATGAGCGGCAATACGTTCGGCGATCACCATCTCCGGACGGCTACCCCAGGGTGCGTTGCCTAGTTTCACATCGTGAACAACAATGGCGGGTGAAAGAGAAACAGTCAGCGTTATTTCTCCAATGGACACCTCGCGGCCCGTCGCCGCTTTAGCTTGATCTTGAATAAGGCCGCGATACTGGTTGACGTCAAACGTGGCAAGAAAGGCGACGACCCCAACTACGAGCAATACGACAACGCCCGCTGCAATTTTGAGTGCTTTCATTCTACTTCTCCGCCGATCAGCCAGCCGCAGGAGGTGCGACAGGTGTTTTTTTTAAAGTCTGCACCGCGTGCAGCAGCTCGTCCAGGTGATCGATCATGCCATGCGCACCAGCCTTAACCAGATCTTCCGGTGGATGATTGCCCCAAGACACGCCGATTGACGGAATTTGCGCTGCCACCGCCATCAGAATGTCGAACGACGTGTCGCCGATCATCACCGCATTTTCGGGCAATACCCCCGTTTCGCCGAGCGCATTATGGATCATGCCCGGATGGGGTTTACCGGGGGCTGTGTCCGGGGTTTGCATCGTTACAAACCGCCCCTCTAATCCATGTCGCTTTAAAAGGTGGTCTACGCCACGCTGTGCCTTGCCCGTCGCAATCCCCAGCAAGTAGCCCTCCTGAGCTAACGCATCAAAGGCCTCAAGGGTTCCCGGAAAAAGGGGCTCGTCATAATCCGGCGAGGACCGCAATCCCGTGAATATTTTACGGTAAGTCGCCTCCATGCGTTGATGCGTATCCGGCTCAATATCCGGAAACAGGCGGAGCAGCGCCTCATCGAGCGAAAGGCCAATCACCAAAGGAATTTGAGCCGACGGCGGTTCGGCCACGCCAAGCGCCAGCGCCACTTCTTTGACCGCACGAACGATGTTGGACTGGCTGTCCACAACCGTTCCGTCCAAGTCAAAAATAACAAGGCGCAGGGGGACGCTCATATTTCTGCTTCGCTTTCGCTGAATCCGAGATCCTTGAAAGCCCCGGCCATATGCTTAGGTAGCGGAGCCGTGATCGTAAGCGGCTTACGTCCCGGCAAGTTCAAGGTGATCTGGCGGGCATGAAGGCACATCTGATCGGCGACATCCGCAAGCAATCCGTCTTGCAGGTCTATTTGCTGATCGGGGTGATCGTGCTTCATCGTATATTTTTGATCACCCACGATTGGCGTCTTGATAAGGACGCAGTGTGCGCGAAGTTGATGCGTTCGACCGGTTTGCGGCATCAATTCAAGCCACGTCACTTTTTCGCCGGCCGTTGACACCACGCGGTAGTCGGTTATGGCTTTCTTGCCCTTTTCCTCATCCCACTCCATCCGCTCATGACCGTCCGGCCCGGACTTGACGAGCGCGGCAGATATAGTGCCGCCTGAATGCTCTGGATACCCGATCACTAGTGCCCAATACATTTTCTCAACGTCATGGCCTTGAAACGCACGACCAAGTTTAGCCGCGGCCGCGGCACTTCGTGCCACGACCAACACTCCGGACGTATCACGGTCTAAGCGGTGAACTAGACGAGGCCTATGATCGCTGCCAAATCGCAACGCATCCAGCATGCCGTCTACATGGCGCGTGGTTTTACTTCCGCCTTGAACAGCAAGTCCCGGAGGTTTGTTGAGCGCAATAAGCTCGTTGTCCTTATAAATCACGAGGCCCTGAATAAACGCGGCGTCATGCTCGGAGACCGGTGGACGGCCTTTCTCTTTGCCATCTGGTGACGGCGGAGGCCCAAGGGGGGGCACGCGCACGACTTGGCCGGGGCGCATGCGCTGATTGGCTTTCGCACGGGCACCGTCCACACGGACCTGCCCTTTCCGCAACATCTTTTCCAAGCTGCCATGGTTCAAGTCTGGGAAGTGACGCTTGAACCAGCGATCTAACCGGATATCGGCCTCGTCTTTAGCCACAGAAACACTTTGGACACCGCTCATTGATCCGCGTCACTTTCTTTTGCACTGCTGATTCCGGATTTTTCTGCCCGGAGTTTTTGCCAATAGGCCAGCCGCTTGTTGATTTCGCGTTCAAAGCCCCGCTCGGGCGGACGGTAGAACTGTTCGCGGTTCATCCCATCGGGGAAATAGTTCTGTCCAGAGAACGCATCGTCCGCCGCGTGGTCATAGGCGTAATTCTTGCCATAGCCTAGGTCTTTCATGAGGCGGGTCGGCGCATTCAAAATATGCAGAGGCGGTGCCAGCGAACCGGTCTTGCGCGCCGCGCTCATGGCCTCGCCGAACGCGGAGTAGATCGCGTTGGATTTTGGGGCTGTGCCCAAATAAATAACCAGCATGGCAATGGCCAAATCCCCCTCGGGTGATCCTAATCGGTCGTAGGTCTCCCAAGTGCTGATCGCGATTTGAAGAGCTTGCGGGTCGGCTAGGCCGATGTCCTCGGCAGCGAACCGCGTCAAACGGCGCAGGATGTAAATGGGGTCTTCGCCGCCGTCGAGCATACGGCTAACCCAGTACAAAGCCGCATCGGGATCAGAACCCCGCAGGGACTTATGAACTGCACTGATGAGATTGTAGTGCCCCTCCCGATCCTTGTCGTAAACCGGCGCCCGGCGCTGAACCACTTTTGCCAGGGCGGCAGAATCAAGGGGCGTTTTCGGCGGCGGCGTCAAAGCAAGCAGGTCTTCGGCTAGTGTCAGCCCAAACCGGCCGTCACCGTCAGCCATGGCCCGAAGCGCGGCCCGCGCATCATCCGTTAGCGGTAAAGTGTGCCCAGCATTCTCTTCGGCCCGCGTCAAAAGCGTCTCTAACCCTTCATCGTCCAGCCTCCGGAGTACAAGAACCTGACAGCGCGATAACAGCGCCGCGTTGAGTTCAAATGAAGGGTTTTCGGTGGTCGCACCTACAAGGATGACTGTGCCGTCCTCGACATACGGGAGGAATCCGTCTTGCTGCGAGCGGTTGAACCGATGGATTTCATCGACAAACAGAAGAGTTCCCTGCCCCGTGCGCCGCCGCTTGGCCGCCGCATCGAAGATCTTGCGTAGATCGGCCACACCTGAAAACACCGCTGAAATCGGCTGAAAAAATAGATCCGTCCCTTTGGCCAGCAGCCGGGCAATCGTTGTCTTGCCGCAGCCCGGCGGTCCCCACAGCACCATGGAGCTAAGACGCTTTGAGGCCAGCATACGCCCGAGCGGACCATCTTCGGCCAGCAAATGATCCTGTCCAACGACTTCCGTTAGGTCACGGGGTCTGAGAAGATCAGCCAAAGGCTGCCCAACTTTCGGGCCGGAGTCCTGAACAGGTTCAGAGCCCTCAAAAAGGTCGCTCACCTGCCGACCTGAAGCTGAAGTGCTTGGCCATTGCGATTAAGGGTCAGCGCCCAGGGTGCGGACTCTTCGGTCGCGAGGCGCATGAGGTCGCGAACCGACTTCACCGACTCATCATTCACCGCCCAGATGATATCTCCGGGTCTGACGAAGCGCGACGCAATCGACCCGCGCACAACCTCAAGGACAATGACGCTGGGCTCCACGTATTCCCGGCCCAGTTCTTCGGCCAAAGCCGGATTAAGATTTGCGACCTTGGCCCCCGAAAACGGCTGGCGACCTTCAAGTTGGGTTTCCCGGCGCGCTGGGGTTTCCGGCGGCGCTTCAAGAGACACATTAACAATGCGCTTTGTGCCGTTTCTTAGGGTGCTCATCTTTGCTTTGCCACCCACCGGCAAGGTTGCTAGTTGATAGCGCAATTCCTCGGTATCGCCGACCAAATGCCCCTCGACGTCTTGAATGACATCACCCACAGACAGCCCGGCCCGCGCGGCGGGGCTGCCCGCCACAACCCGGTCGACAATGACTCCCATGGGCCGCGACAGCCCAAGGCCCTTGGCCAAGTCCGAGGTGACATTCTTACCCGACGCTCCCAGCCACGGCCGGACCGCCCGGCCATTTTTCAGGATGCTGGTTAGAACCGTGCGCACCATGGTCGCCGGAATGGCAAAGCCAATGCCCACATTGCCGCCGTCCTTGGAGTAAATCGCGGTATTAATGCCAACAAGCCGGCCATCCGAGGTGATCAGCGCTCCACCGGAATTGCCGGGATTGATCGCCGCATCGGTCTGGATAAACGAGCGGTAGTCCGAAATCCCAACGGTGGTGCGCGCAAGGGCCGAGACAATGCCCGATGTTACGGTTTGGCCGACGCCAAAAGGGTTGCCGATAGCAAGCACCATATCGCCCACTTCAACGCGCTCGGAATCTGAAAAATCGAGAAACGGCAACGGCCCCTCGACATTTTTCAGCCGCAGAACGGCCAGGTCCGAGCGTTCGTCGCTGCCGACGAGTTCCGCATCGAATTCACGGCGGTCCGTAAGCACCACGGTAATTTCGTCAGCATCTCCAACAACATGATGGTTAGTGATGACGATGCCCTCGGATTTCACGATCACACCCGAGCCAAGGGAGTTCTGCACCTGCTCGCGCGGCATGCCGAACAAGCTGTTCACATCGTCGCCGAAAAACCGGCGGAAAAAGGGATCGTTAAATAGCGGCGTGTTTTGTGCCTGAACAACACGGCGGGTGTAAATATTGACCACTGCCGGAGCCGATTTTTTTACGACAGGAGCAAAGGTTAGCGTAACTTGCTCATGTGTTGAAGGAACAACGGACTCAGCCGCGACCCCGGGCCCCGCAGCCAAAACCCAAGCCGTCAAAACACAGACAAAACCAACACATCTCATCATAGCGCCGCCATCATACAGATCATAAAAACAGGAGAAAATGGGCTTACTTGGCGACAGATGTGGCGCACCTTCGACCCTAACGCAACCCCGGCCCGGTGATCTGTGCGCTAAAACTGACCTTTTGCGCACTCACGGCCCGGTTTTGCGCTCCAAATTCGCTGTTTTGTGCGCTTATTGTGCGCTTTTGCGCCGATCCTAGATACCAAAACGCCGCCCGCAGGATTTCCCAGGGCGGCGCATCGGAATAACGCTAAACTTTAGGAGTTTAAGGCTGCCGCTTAGAAGCCTGCGGCCTGCTCGTCTTCATCTTTCACGACCCGCTCAGGCTTAGGCCCTGAGTCCAGACCTTTGGCGGCGACATCACGATCCACCAGCTCAATTACACCCATCGGGGCGGCATCGCCGTGGCGGAAGCCAGCCTTCATTACGCGCGTGTACCCACCGCTGCGATCCTTGTAACGCTCGGACAGCACGCTGAACAACTTGGCGACAACTTTATCATCTCGCAGGATCGCGACCGCCTGACGGCGGGCGTGAAGCGTGCCGCGCTTGCCCAAAGTGATGAGACGCTCGGCGTAAGGACGCAAGTCCTTCGCCTTGGGAAGCGTCGTGGTGATTTGCTCGTGCTTGAGCAATGCATTGGCAAGGTTGGCCAACAAAGCCCGACGATGGGCCTTGGTGCGGTTGAACTTACGTCCACTCATTCCGTGACGCATGACGCTTTCCCTTCTTCACTTTGACCTCGCGCGCGAGATCGATTGTATAAACTCACGGCCGCGCCGCAAAAATGCAGCAGGTACACATGAGGCGGGTCATCGCGACCCCAAGCCAGCGCTTTCGAAAAAGCGCGTAAGGCCCTAGAACGGCTCTTCGAGTTTCTTGGCCAACTCTTCAATGTTCTCGGGCGGCCAATTGGTGATTTCCATGCCCAAATGCAGCCCCATCTGAGACAACACTTCCTTGATCTCGTTCAAGGACTTGCGGCCGAAGTTTGGCGTGCGGAGCATTTCTGCTTCTGTCTTTTGGACCAAATCACCGATGTAGATGATGTTGTCGTTCTTCAGACAATTTGCCGACCGTACGCTGAGTTCGAGTTCATCGACCTTACGGAGCAGGTTCTTGTTGAACGGCAGTTCTTCCTCGTCACGCTCGGCCAGGGCCGCTTGCGGCTCTTCGAAGTTCACGAACAGACGGAGTTGGTCTTGCAGAATACGCGCGGCCAGGGCCACCGCATCTTCAGGCCGCACAGCACCATTGGTTTCCACGGTCATCGACAGCTTGTCGTAATCGGTCTGCTGGCCAACACGCGTGTTCTCGATCTTGTAGGACACGCGGCGAACCGGCGAGAAGATGGAATCCACAGGAACCATGCCAATCGGATCGTCTTCATTCCGGTTGAGGTGAGCGGCCACATAGCCCTTGCCCGTATCAACCTCAAATTCCACATGAAGATCGGCCCCTTCATCGAGATGGCAGATCACCAGATCGGGATTCATGATTTCGATATCAGCCGGCGTTTGAATCTGACCGGCGGTTACCTCACCTGGACCCTTAGCGCTCAGGGTCATCCGCTTCGGCCCGTCGCCGTGCATGGTCAAGGCCAGCTGCTTAATGTTAAGGATGAGGTCCGTAACATCCTCACGAACGCCCGGAATGGATGAGAATTCGTGGAGCACACCATCGATGCGAATGGACGTGACCGCCGCGCCCTGCAAAGAAGACAGCAGTATCCGCCGCAGGGCATTGCCTAAAGTTACACCGAAACCACGCTCGAGCGGTTCAGCGACAATGGTCGCAATTCGGTTCTGGTCGTCGGCCATCTCAATGTTGAGCTTGGACGGTTTAATCAATTCTTGCCAATTTTTTTGTATCACGGCTCAGTCCCACACGTTGGGTGTTGATCCCGATGCGGCTTAAGGGCCAGCCACGTTATTACCGCTGCGACCCAAACCAAACGTCTCCGGTGGGAAAGGCCCGGAGACGAAATTTTAGTTAGACGCGCCGACGTTTCCGCGGACGGCATCCGTTATGAGGAACAGGCGTCACATCTTGAATTGACGTAACGGTGAACCCTACAGTTTGTAGCGCACGAAGAGCGGACTCACGACCCGTCCCCGGCCCCCTAACAAGCACGGATAACACCTTCATTCCGTGCTCCATCGCCTTCTTACCAGCCGCCTCGGCAGCCAATTGGGCGGCGTAAGGAGTCGATTTGCGCGACCCCTTAAAGCCCTGGGAACCCGCAGACGCCCAAGCAATAGTATTGCCCTGCACGTCGGAAATCGTAACCATGGTGTTGTTGAACGTCGCGTTTACGTGCGCAACACCGGAACTGATGTTTTTTCGCTCACGCTTACGAGTACGCGTCGCTTGTTCTGGCTTGGCCATTGTGTCGGTTCTCTTATCCCTGGAAGCGCTGGTTGCTGCCTAATCGGCCGCCCCAAACCTACTTCGTTACTTTCTTCTTGCCTGCGATTGGCTTCGCCGGCCCCTTACGGGTCCGGGCATTGGTGTGCGTGCGCTGCCCGTGTACGGGCAACCCTTTGCGATGACGCAGACCTTTGTAGCAACCCAGATCCATCAAACGCTTGATGTTCATTGCCACCGTGCGGCGCAGATCGCCTTCAACCGTGAAGTCGCGGTCGATGGTGTCACGGATCCGAATGATCTCGTCTTCGGTGAGTTGATTGACTCGCCGAGCATCGTCGATGCCGACAACACTACAAATCTTACGGGCATTGGCAGGACCAATTCCGAAAATATAGCTCAAGGCAATCGAAACTCTTTTATTCGTCGGTAAGTTAACGCCAGCAATACGCGCCAAAGCCCGTACTCCTTTATTTTTAAGTTGTTTGTGAGCGCCCTGCGCAATCCGAAAAGCGCGCCATTATAGGCAGTTAGCTTTGGGTGTCAACATACCCCTCAGCCTCCTAAAACCCTCTCTAAGTCAGTCGTTACGGCGTCCATCGGCCGGTCTCCGTCGATCACCTCCAAAAGCCCTTTTTGCTTGTAAAAGGGCATTAGAGGCGCCGTCTGAGCGTGATAGGCCTTCAGGCGCGCC
This sequence comes from uncultured Rhodospirillaceae bacterium, assembly GCA_963976395.1. Taxonomy (GTDB): domain Bacteria; phylum Pseudomonadota; class Alphaproteobacteria; order Rhodospirillales; family Rhodospirillaceae; genus UBA11612. The sequence continues at coordinate 6,170 of CAXBLG010000082.1, read as the reverse complement.
GTTACAGTCTCCTCGTTATCGTCCGCCCGGCGGGTAAACTCTGTCCCACCGCACGCATCGCACACCCCCGCTGTCTTGGGTTGCTTGAATTTGTCGTGATAGCCCTCGCCGCATTTAGCGCACGTAAAACGGCCGGTTATCCGCTCGATTAGCATGGTATCAGGTACCGAGACTTCGATGACCTTATCCAGAGCAATCCCTTTGCTCGCGAGCAGTTTGTCCAAGGCTTCCGCCTGGGGAACCGTGCGGGGAAAGCCATCCAGAATGAAGCCGTTCGCGCAATCCGGGGCGTCGATGCGGTCGGCGATCATGGCGATGATAAGGTCGTCAGACACCAACTTTCCGGCGTCCATCACGGCCTTCGCCTGCTTGCCAACCTCGGTTCCCGCAGCAACCGCCGCCCGCAGCATATCACCGGTGGACAACTGAACGATATCGTACCGATCCTGTAAACGCTTGGCCTGCGTTCCCTTCCCACCTCCGGGCGGTCCCATCAAGATTAGACGTTTACCAGACATACGTTCCTACCGACGTCCGCGAAGACGAGATTTTTTAAGCAAGCCTTCGTATTGGTGAGCAAGAAGATGCGCCTGTACCTGCTGCATCGTATTGAGAGTGACGTTCACGACGATCAAAAGGCTGGTGCCGCCAAAATAGAACGGAAAGCTGAAGGCCGAGATGAGATATTCCGGAATCAAACACACGACCGTCAAATAGAGGCCGCCGACCAAGGTCAGGCGCGTCAGTACATAGTCGAGGTAATCCCCGGTGTTTTTGCCCGGCCGAATGCCCGGCACAAACCCGCCGTACTTACGTAAGTTATCAGCCGTTTCATGCGGGTTAAACACAAGCGCCGTATAAAAGAAGGCGAAGAAGATAATCGCGGACGTGTACAAAACCATATACAGCGGCTGGCCGCGCCCCATAAGGGCTGCAATCGTTGCCATAATGCCGTCGCCGCCGCCTTGCTGAAATCCTGAGATCGTCAAGGGAAGGAGCAAGATTGAGCTGGCAAAAATCGGCGGGATAACGCCGGCGGTATTGATTTTCAGCGGAATATGCGAGTTCTCACCGCCGAACACCTTATTGCCCTGCTGGCGTTTGGGGTATTGGACAAGTATTCGTCGCTGGGCCTGCTCAATAAACACAATGCCGGCTATCATTGCCACGGCGCCGACCGCAAACAAAAACAACACAAAAAAGGAGATCGCACCGGTCCGGCCCAGCTCAAGCATATTGACAAGACCACCCGGTAACCCCGCGATAATACCTGAGAAAATCAGTAGGGAGATGCCCTGTCCAATACCGCGTTCGCTGATCTGTTCGCCTAACCACACCAAAAACATCGTGCCGCAAACCAGGGTAATAACCGCCGTAAAAATGAAGAATGCACCCGGGTTGGTAACCACCGAGGCCCCGTTCGACGCGGTGGCTGACTGAAGGCCGGTAGAAATCCCAAGAGCCTGCAACGTCCCAATCATCACGGTCAGATACCGAGTGTATTGGTTCATCTTCATGCGGCCCGCGACCCCCTCCTTCTTCATCTGCTCAAGAGCCGGGTTAACCGCCGCCAGAAGCTGCAAGATGATTGAGGCCGAGATGTAAGGCATGATGTTGAGCGCGAAAATGCTCATGCGGCTGAGGGCGCCGCCCGCAAAAACGTCAAATAGGCCCAAAACACCGCCGCTTTGAGCCGACATGATATCGGCCATCGCAACGGGATCAATGCCCGGAAGAGTAATGAATGTACCCGCGCGAAAAATAATAAGCGCGCCCAGCGAAAACCATATCCGGCGTTTCAATTCCGTCGCTTTCGCGAACACGCCAAGGTTTACGTTGGCAGCCAGTTGATCAGCGGCTGAGGCCATAATTTACTCCGGTCACGACGCCGAGGCGCCAGACATTATGCTGATTTCGCAGCGGCTGCGGCAGCCTTGGCTTTCTTGCCTCTTGGCTTTGCCGGGGCAGATTCCTTAGGCGCCTTAACAGAAACAGATCCGCCGGCCTTCTCAACGGCCGCTAACGCGGCTTTCGAGGCATGTTCGGCCACAATTGTCAGTTTTGCCTTGAGTTCACCATCAGCAAGAAGGCGTAGCCCGTCGTGCGCACGGCGCACAACACCGGCTTCAACCAAAACATCAATCGTCACGTCTTTGCTGGGGTCAATGCGACCCGCATCCACCGCGGCCTGCAAGCGACCCACGTTCACGGGCACGAATTTACGGCGCGCAATTGGATTAAAGCCACGCTTCGGCAACCGGCGATACAGCGGCATCTGACCGCCCTCAAAGCCTTTAATAGCCACGCCAGAGCGGGATTTTTGCCCCTTCACACCCCGGCCGGACGTCTTGCCCAGGCCCGAACCGATACCACGGCCCAGTTCTTTACGCCGATGCGTCGCCCCGGGCAGATTGCGCAATTCGTTAAGTTTCATCTTTCTCGTCCTTTGCGGTAGCCGGAAGCCCTACCTAGCCGCGGTGCGCTTCGACGAAGCGCAATCCCGAAATAGGTATCGTTTTAGGCTTCGTCCACACGTACCAAGTGTTTTACCTTATTAATCATGCCCCGCACGGCGGGGGTATCTTCCAACGTTCTGGTCCGGTCGATCTTATTCAGACCGAGGCCCACGAGAGTCCGCTGCTGTTTTGACTGACGGCCTGCGCCGCTGTGAATCTGGGTTACCGTAACCGTTTTTTTGCTGGCCGCATTCATGGACTAGGCCTCCTTAACCGCGTCTTCACGGGCGGGATCTTCCCGACGGCCGACAATGTCGCCGACCTTCTTGCCACGCTTGGCCGCGATAGAACGCGGAGATTCCATGGATTTCAGCGCCTCAAATGTCGCTTTGATCATGTTGTGCGGGTTGTTGCTGCCAACACTTTTCGAGACGATGTCCTGTACACCCATTGTTTCAAACACAGCGCGCATCGGGCCGCCCGCGATAATGCCTGTACCCGGAGGCGCCGACCGCAGAATGACCTTGCCGGCGCCGAAGCGGCCGTAGAGATCGTGATGCAGCGTACGGCCTTCACGCAGAGGCACGCGGATCATTGTGCGCTTTGCCTGCTCGGTTGCCTTACGAATGGCCTCGGGCACTTCACGGGCCTTGCCGGAGCCAAAGCCCACTCGCCCCTTCGCGTCACCAACAACAACCAGCGCGGCGAACGCAAACCTACGGCCACCCTTGACCACTTTGGCGACACGGTTGATGTGTACCAATTTGTCTTGAAATTCGTCTTCCCGCTCTGATTCGCCACCGCGGTCACGCCGGCCTTTGCCGGGGCGGTCGCCGCTCTTGGGCGATGCTGTAGGGGTGCGTGCCATTACTCTCTATTCCTTCAAAAACGTACGGCGACTAGAACGACAAGCCGGCTTCGCGGGCTGCATCGGCCAAAGCCTTGATACGGCCGTGATACATGTAAGACCCCCGGTCAAACACGACTTCCTTAACACCGGCTTTTACGGCGCGCTCGGCGAGGAGCTTGCCCACCAATACTGCGGCGTCTTTGGAAGCGCTTTTAATCTTCGCCTTCAAATCCTTGTCCACGGTAGAGGCCGACGCCACGGTTACGCCGATATCATCCTTGATTACCTGCGCATAGATGTGCCGTCCGGACCGAAATACGGACAAGCGTGCCCGTCCATGCGCCGCTGCTTTTATCGAGAAGCGCGTGCGCACCCGACGCCGGTTGGTCTGTTTTACGTCCCTTGTCATCGCCTAATCCTATATTCCGGCTATTTCTTCTTGCCTTCTTTGCGCAGGATATACTCGTTCGAGTATTTGATCCCTTTGCCCTTGTAGGGCTCCGGCGGCCTGTAAGAGCGGATATCCGCTGCAACCTGCCCCACGCGCTGGCGGTTTGACCCCGTGATTTCCACTTGGGTCGGCGCCGGGGTCTTGATCTCGATCCCCTCCGGCACGTCGTAAACAATGTCATGGGAGAAGCCTAAATTGAGATTCAGCTTCTTACCTTGTGCTTGAGCTTTGAAACCCACGCCATTGATTTCTAATACTTTTTTAAAGCCTTCACTAACACCCTGCACCATATTGTTGAGGTTGGCGCGGGTCGTGCCCCATAACGCGCGGGCACGCTTGCTCTCTTTTATCGGCTTCACCCAGACCTTGCCGTCCACAAGGCTCGTCTCCACCTCATCGGGGGTCGCTAGGCTCATCTCACCCAGCTTACCTTTAACGGTCACAGTCGTGCCTGCCATGGTGACGGTAACGCCACTTGGGACATCAATTGGATATTTACCTACGCGTGACATCGCATATTTCCTTCAGCGGACCCTTGGGGCCGATTTATCGTCTCTTACTCTCTAGAACACCTGGCAGAGAACTTCTCCGCCGACATTTTGCTGGCGCGCTTCGTGGTCAGACATAACCCCGCGAGGCGTTGAGAGAATAGAAATTCCCAGCCCGTTATAGACTTTCTGCAGGTCGTTAATCTTCGCGTAAACGCGCCGACCAGGCTTAGAAACACGCTGAATCTTATTAATGACGGGAGACCCCTCATTGTACTTAAGTTCAACGCTCAACTCGTCCACGCCCTCACGAACTGTGTAACGCTCGAAGCCACGGATGTAGCCCTCACGCTCCAGAACGCGCAGCAGGTTTTCGCGCAACCGCGAGGCGGGTGCAACGATCTTGGAGTGACCAGCCCGCTGTCCATTACGGATGCGGGTCAACAAATCACCAAGAGGATCGGATAATGACACTGTCGGTCCTCCTACCAGCTCGACTTGACCATGCCGGGAATCTGCCCCTTCGAGGCCAATTCCCGCAGCTTGTTTCGTGCAAGCTTAAATTTACGATATGTAGCGCGCGGACGCCCCGTCAGCTCGCATCGGTTGCGAACACGGACTTTCGCCGAGTTACGCGGCACCTGGGCCAGCTTCAGGACTGCGTCGAAACGGTCTTCATCCGTTGTCTCGCGGTCCATAACAATCGCCTTCAGTCTTGCGCGTTTTGTGCCCAAAGACTGGCTCATACGACGACGCTTCTTGTTGCGCTCGACAGTGCTCGTTTTCGCCATTGAATGCGATCTCCGTTGCGATCTACTTCTGGAACGGCATTTGGAAACCTTCGAGAAGCGCGCGTGCTTCGTCGTCGGTCTTTGCCGTCGTACAGATTGTTATGTTCATGCCGCGAACCTTATCGATCTTGTCGTAATCGATTTCAGGAAACACCAGCTGTTCCTTAAGGCCCATATTGTAGTTGCCCGAGCCATCAAAGCTTTTGCCCGAAACACCGCGAAAGTCCCGAACCCGAGGCAGCGCGATATTCACTAGCCGATCGAGAAACTCGTACATCCGCGCCTTGCGCAGCGTTACGCTGCAGCCGACGATCATGTTCTCGCGTAGCTTAAAGTTCGCGATGGCCTTGCGAGAGCGCGTAATAACCGGCTTCTGGCCGGCAATCGCGGTGAGGTTGTCGACCGCACCTTCGATCTTCTTACGATCCTGCGACGCCTCGCCCACACCCATATTGATGACGATTTTCGTCAACTTGGGCACAGCCATGATATTTTTGTAGCCGAACTTCTCCACCAGGGAGTTTCGGACCACGTCGTCATAATGTTTACGTAAACGCGCCATCGCCGCTGTCCTTCCTAATCGATGACTTCGCCAGAGCGCCGCGCGAACCGCACCTTGGTAGCCCCGTCCTCGAGAATCTTGAAGCCGATACGTGTCGGCTTGTTATCCTTCGGATCAATGTGAGCAACATTGGAAACGTGAATCGGTGTTTCCTTCTCAATGATGCCGCCGCTTGCTGTTTGCGTCGCACGCTGATGCCGCTTCGAGATATTGATCCCCTGCACGATCACCCGGTTGCGATCCGGCAAAGCCTTCAGCACTTCCCCGTTCTTGCCTTTATCGCGGCCGGCGAGAACGAGCACCTTGTCGCCCTTCTTTATTTTAAGCTTAGGCATTACAGCACCTCCGGCGCCAAGGAGACGATCTTCATGAACTTCTTGCCGCGAAGCTCACGTGTAACCGGCCCAAAGATACGCGTGCCGATCGGCTCGCCTTGCTTATTGATCAACACAGCTGCGTTGGTGTCAAAGCGGATCGCCGACCCGTCCACGCGCCGCAAAGCCTTTGCCGTGCGCACGATAACGGCCCGATGAACGTCGCCTTTTTTGACGCGGCCACGTGGAATCGCATCC
>CAXBLG010000081.1:0-15051 GCA_963976395.1 uncultured Rhodospirillaceae bacterium | reverse complement strand
CGATGTCGGTACACCGATGGACGGTTCGGCGGCTCTGTACTGGGCGATTGCTCTGCCCTAGGGAGGTGATCGTCGCGCAGCAGCATATGGCTTAGAGATTAGTCCGCAGGCTTAAGATAATAAGGCTCGACAGGCCCCTTAAGCTTAACCGTCATCGGATTTCCGAATCTGTCGCGCGATTTACCTGCTTCAACCCGAACCCATCCCTCGGGGACGGAGTACTCAACGACGTCTGTACGTTCACGACCGCCGAATCGAACGCCTACGCCCTTGGCAAGAACGTCAGCGTCATAATGAGCGCTGTTAGGGTCACTGCTTAGATGATCTGGCGGAGAATCTGACATCTTTGTTCTTTCTTCGAGCGGGCGCGGGGCGTCGTTATCCCGTCTAAGTCGCGAGCCGTGACGCTCGGCTCATGCATTGGCGGAAGGGGTGGGATTCGAACCCACGAGGAGCTATTAACCCCTGCCGGTTTTCAAGACCGGTGCCTTCAACCGCTCGGCCACCCTTCCGTCTCGGAGGGGCTTATAGCAAACCTCGGGGCAAAAACTGAAACACTGTTTTCAGTTGGTATGACCGTGTAAAACGGGCATGAGCCACCAACAGGGGACTAACATGACTGCTCAAGCCGATAATTCACCCGTCATTGGCGTAATCGGGGGCTCCGGCGTCTATGATATGGACGGCCTGGAAGATGCGAAGTGGGTTAAAGTTGCCACGCCCTTCGGAGACCCGTCAGATGAATTACTGATCGGTGAGATCGACGGTCAGCGGGTTGTATTTCTTCCCCGCCACGGCCGGGGGCACAAGCGCTCACCCTCGGAACTCAATTACCGTGCCAACATCTGCGCTCTAAAAATGTCCGGCGTCACCGACATTATTTCCCTCAGCGCCTGCGGCTCGCTCCGGGAAGATTTGCCGCCGGGCACTTTCGTTATTGTTGATCAGTTCATCGATCGCACATTTGCGCGGGCAAAAACGTTCTTTGAGGCCGGTCTTGTCGCTCACGTATCCATGGCGCATCCGGTTTGCGGGCGTCTGGGCGATCAGCTTGAAGACGCGGTAAAGGCTGAAAATACTGCGCATCACCGGGGAGGGATCTACCTCACTATGGAGGGGCCTCAATTCTCAACCCTGGCAGAGTCGAATCTATACCGCAGCTGGGGATGTGATGTGATCGGCATGACCAATATGCCTGAAGCCAAACTCGCCCGTGAAGCCGAAATTTGTTATGCGACAGTTGCCATGGTCACGGACTACGATTGTTGGCACTCCAACCACGACGCCGTGACGGTGGATGAGGTTGTACGAGTGCTTATGAGCAATGCCGAGCGGGCGCGGGCGCTGATCAAAGCCATGGTGCCCCGCCTGAGTACACGAACTCACAGCTGCGATAGAGGCTGTCACACGGCTCTAGACGCTTCCATAATCACGGCTCCGGCAGCGCGCGATCCGAACATCGTTCGGAAATTGCAGCCCATAGTGGGTCGTGTATTAAAATAGCGGCGACGCAAAGGGGATCTCAGTTTGAAAATCGGCGACCGTCCTTACCGCACGATATGGCTTGCTGAAGATGGCTGGCGCGTTTGCATCATCGACCAAACAAAGCTGCCGTTTACATTCCAGATTCAATATCTGTCCACTTGCGATGAGGCTGAATGTGCAATTCGCGATATGAACGTTCGCGGCGCACCGTTGATTGGCGCGACGGCGGCTTACGGACTAGCTCTTGCGATGCGAGTAGATCCGTCCGATTCAAATCTAGAAAACGCATGCCGGAATCTGCAGAACGCGCGCCCGACAGCCGTAAACCTCGCTTGGGCGATAAGTCAGATGAAGCGGCATTTACAGCCACTGCCGTCAGATCAACGGATAGCTGCGGCCTACGCAAAAGCCGCCGATATTTGCGACGCTGACGTCTCTACCTGCAAGGCAATCGGAGAACACGGCCTCGCGGTCATACGCGCACTCTGGGAGCGCTTGAATAAACCTGAGCCGTTCAACATCCTTACCCATTGTAATGCCGGATGGCTGGCTTGTGTGGATTGGGGCACGGCTCTTGCGCCGATCTATATGGCGTACGATGCGGGCATTCCGGTTCATGTTTGGGTGGACGAGACGCGCCCGCGCAATCAAGGCGCAGCATTAACGGCATACGAACTCGGTGCCCACGGCGTTCCCCACACCGTCATCGCCGATAATACGGGCGGGCATCTCATGCAGCGCGGCCAAGTCCATATGGTCGTTGTCGGCAGCGACCGCACCACTTACACCGGCGATGTTTGTAATAAAGTCGGCACTTACCTGAAAGCGCTTGCCGCTTCGGCCTCTCAAGTGCCGTTCTATGTCGCGTTGCCGTCCACAACAATAGATTGGGAGATCACCGACGGGCGCGAAATTCGTATTGAGGAAGGTAACGATCGGGAAATCACCCACATTACCGGCAAGCTGAGCGACGGACATATCTCCGAAGTCCAAATTACGCCCGATGATAGCCCGGCTTTGAACATCGCCTTTGATGTCACCCCTGCAAAATTTATCACCGGTCTCATCACCGAACGGGGCGTTTGCGAGGCCAGTGAAAAGGGAATCAGTCATTTATTTCCCGAACATACGCGGGACGCTGCGGAATGATTCCTCCGGAAGGGAAGTGCCGAGAAAATGATCAGGATTTACGCCTGTCTGTAATTCTGACATGCCAGGAAATCGCTGCGCGCGGATTAACTCATGGAACTTCAGGGAACGTGAGCGTGCGCCGCGATGCGGAAAGTTTTTTCATTAGCCCCTCGGGTATGGCTTACGAAGGGCTAGCTCCGGCAGACGTTCCGCTCGTAACCTTTTCGGGAACGTGGTTTGGAAAGCGTAAGCCCTCCAGCGAATGGCGATTTCACCGCGATATTTTAGCAGCGCGTTCTGATATCGGTGCAGTCGTCCATACCCACTCTCGGCATGCGGTCGGGTTGGCTTGCACCGGTCAGGGCATTCCTGCGTTTCACTATATGGTCGCGGTCGCCGGCGGCGCGGATATCAGGTGTGCCCCCTATGCCACTTTCGGTTCACAGGAACTTTCGGACCATGCCGTGCGCGCGCTAGACGGGCGTATGGCGTGCTTGCTCGCGAACCATGGTGTCATTGCCCTGGGCGGTAATGCAGCCTCGGCACTTGCTTTGGCCGGGGAAGTGGAAAACTTGGCCGCGCAATACAATGCGGCTCTTCAAGCTGGACAGCCGGTCTTATTGGAAAATGTGGAAATGGACCGGGTTCTAGAGAAGTTCAAAACCTATGGCCGGCAAGAGGGCGCCGAGGACGCTCTCGCTTTTGGCGGCGAAACCGTTCCCGGATATATCCTTAAATCTTAAACACGTTCCCGGCAGCGGCCTCAGCCGGCGCGCCGGCTCCTGCACCCGCACCTGGTGCTTTGGCGACTTTCTGCGAGGCAGATTCTTCTAGTGCGAAGACCTTGAACAGTTCGGGCGGGCTGGCAATATTTTTCATCGGCGGGCGTCCCATACTCATAAAGTGCGCGGGGACTTTATTGCGCGCCGCATTGGCAATGACGTCAGACACGGCGATACCGTCCGGGTCGGCTTTCGGTTCAATACGCGCGGCAATGTTCACGCCTTCGCCGAACACGTCGGTTCCCGTATGGATGACTTCGCCCATGTGAATACCGATGCGGATGTGAAATTGATCGTTCGCTTCCTTGCCCTTATTGTAATCGCCGATTCCTTTTTGGCAGTCCATCGCGCACTGGACGGCATTTTCAGCTGAACGGAATCTCACCATAAAGGCATCGCCGATGGTTTTAATTACAGTGCCGCGATTGCGCACGATCTGATTGCGCATGATCTCGTTGTGAACATCGAGTTTTTTCAGCATGGCGGCTTGGTTTGCGCCCATCTGTTTGGAATACCCGACTATGTCCGTGAACATGATTGCGGTCATCTGGGACTTGGGATTTTTGGCTGAACCTTCGTCCATGGCCTCTAAGTCGGCGTCGCTGCTGCGTAGCTTGTTGAGAAGGCGCAGCGGATTGATTGGAGCAAGCAATCGTCCCAATCCCATTGTGACCAGCGCCAAGATAAAGGACTGCAGCACGCGCGAGACGCCCCACACCCAAACGCCGGTAAAAAAGACGGCAAACCAGAGGCTCTTGGCGGTCATTTGCCAACCAGTCGGGGTGAAGTCCGTTACAAAAGTTGAGCTACTGAAAAGGTTGTAGGCTTGGACAATGGTGTAAATGTAGATCAGGAGGCAGCCGAGGGTCTTAATCGGATTGACGGTGTACAGACGCAGAATCACCAAAGCGAAAAGCATAAGGATATAAACGACTGTCAGGACCGGCGAATTGAGCTGAATATCAATCGCACCGGCAAACATGTTTAAAACCCAGTCGGTGAAGAACCCACCGCTCTCTACGAGCTGGTCACCACTTTCCAGAGCGCCGGAACTATAGGAAAACGCTTCATCTGCCATATTTCAACTACCCCAAACTTTCAGCACTTCACCGTTTCGTGAATTGGCCGAAAACACGTCTTCAACGGCTCTAGGCGAACCCTAAACCCAATCGTTGAGAAGGCCTGAATGGAAAGCAAGCCGTTCCATAAGCCCACCAGAGTCCGGAGTTTAGCGGAAAGGTTGCAACAATTCCACACTGTACAGCTCTCGCGAAGCAAGGAGATCATCTTACGAAAACAAGCGTTAAAGCCCTTGCCAATTCACGAATTTGGGCGGCAGTGTTAGGGTATGAATCAAAATATATTCGCCTATAGCAGCTTAGCTGGGCTCTTTGTCTTGGCTTTGTTTTCCACATCTCCTGAAGTGCGGGCAGACGAAGTCGGCCGTGACTTTTCCGCATGGCTTTCCGGTGTGAAGACAGAGGCGGCTCAGCGCGGTATTTCCGCTGGGGTATTAGAGCAGGCTTTGGCCGATCTAGAACTTGACCCTAGGGTTGTTGAGTTGGATCGTCGCCAGCCAGAGTTCACCCAAACTTTTTCGCGTTATCTTGGTCGGGCGGTAACCGACGCGCGCATCAAAGATGGGCAGGACATGATGCGCCGTCACGCGAATCTGTTGACGGCGTTAGAGCGAGAATATGGTGTTCCGGGGCGTTTTCTTGTCGCGTTTTGGGGACTGGAAACCAACTTTGGGCGCATCAAGGGAGGGTTTCCGGTTGTCGGCGCGCTTGCGACTCTTTCTTTCGACGGTCGCCGCGAAGCTATGTTTCGGCGCGAGCTTTTCGATGCTTTGACGATTCTTGAACGCGGCCACATTGATGCCAAGTCCATGACCGGTTCCTGGGCCGGGGCGATGGGCCACACACAGTTTATGCCGTCTACCTTTCTTGCTCATGCGATTGACCGGGACGGCGATGGGCGTGTGGACCTCTGGAATAGCATCCCCGATGCTTTGGGCTCGGCGGCGAACTATCTGCACCATCTCGGCTGGAACTTCGGCTTCACATGGGGACGGGAGGTTAGGTTGCCTGAGGGCTTCGATATTGATTTGGCCAGCGTGAGTGCCTCCGCAAAAGAAACCAAGCTACCTCTACAGCAGTGGGCGGATCTTGGGGTCAAGCGGGCCGATGGCGGATCTCTCCCGCTTGCCGACATCACTGCGGCCCTCATTATTCCCGAAGGCGCAGAAGGGGCTGCATTCCTAGTTTATGATAACTACAACGTGGTGTTGAATTGGAATCGCTCGGTCTTCTATGCCATCGCCATTGGGCATCTTGCAGATCGCTTGGCGGGGATGGGGCCGCTGGTTGCACAGCCTCGCACCGACGAGCCCCTGTCACGGTCCGAAGTTATCGATTTACAAAGAGGTCTGATTGCCCTCGAACATCTGAATGGCGAGGCAGACGGTATTTTGGGAAGCGGAAGTCGCCGCGCGGTCAAATCTTTCCAAACCGCAAACGGACTGACTGCAGATGGCTATGCTGATCGGGAACTTGCGAACGCTGTTCTGGTAAAGTCAGGCATCGAGCCAGGCGCAAAGCCCTAAGCCGTGGCGGCTTCGCCTTGTCAGAGCCTGGCTTCTTGATTACACTACAAGATATTGTAGGGAACTCATTTTTCGGCGCTAGGTGATGACACATTCCGCGCGAGCAACTCGCACTTTCGCTGTCTTGCTGTGTTCCGTTTGGGGGCTGGCCGGGTGTTCATCGACACCGTCTCCGGGGCCGGTTTCACAAATTCCATCAAGCGAGCCTCCTGATAACACAGCGTTCGTGTTGCCTCCCGGCGTAACCTACAAGGTGGGCAAGCCCTACAAAATCGCCAACGTTTGGTATTACCCGTCAGAGGACTACAGTTACGTCCAAGAAGGGGTTGCCTCTTGGTATGGCCCAGATTTCCACGGCAAGCGCACCGCAAACGGCGAAATCTACGATATGAACGATTTGACGGCCGCGCATCCCACTTTACCTTTGCCGAGCATTGTTCGGGTGACCAATTTAGAGAATGGCCGCAGTGTCAGACTGCGGGTGAATGATCGCGGACCCTTCAAAAGTAGTCGCATTATCGATGTTTCGCGTCGCGGCGCTCAGTTGCTTGGATTTTATGAAGCGGGAATAACCCGTGTACGTGTCGAAATTGATCCCACTGAGAGCTTGAACATCAAGAATCTGGCGCTAAGCCGTGAACCGGGAGACATGCCCGTCATCATTTCGTCGCCGCGTACCGTCGTTGTTGCTGCCGATCTTCCTCCGCTTCCGACAACTGAAATACCGCCGCCGGACAGCGCCTCGGCCCCAGTGCAGATTCCCGTTGCCCCAAATGCCGTTTCCACTGCGCCGGTGAAATTGCCGGTTCAAGCCCGGCCGGCGGATATCCCAAGAGGCGGACTCTTTGTCCAGGCCGGCGCATTCTCGGAAGAGTCGAATGCTCTTCGTTTGGCCCAACAGTTGGATGATTTTGGCGAAACTCTTGTTGTGCCTGTCGAAGTGAATGGCGTTCAGTATTTTCGCGTCCGGTTAGGCCCACTGGACGATCAGAATGCGGCCGATGATCTGCTGGACCAAGTAAAATCCTACGGGTACAGCGACGCCCAGGTCGTACGAAACTAGCTCCTCGCGTCCAGGCTCTCGGTATAGTTCGGGCGGCCTGATAATTTTGATGGATTGAGAGTTTGTGATGACACGTTGGTTTGCTCTTCTTTTTGTGGGGCTTTTTTCATTTTCCGCACCCGTGCAGGCTGCCTCGATTGAGGTCAATGCGCGCGAATATATCCTGATGGATTTCCTCACCGATGCTGTCTTGGCTGCAAAGAATGAGAACGAGCGTATGCCTCCGTCGTCGATGAGCAAGCTTATGACCACCTATATGGTCTTCGACGCTTTGAAGACTGGTCGCCTTTCTTTGGATGATGAATTGAATGTCAGCGCGAATGCATGGCGCCGGGGTGGTGCCGCCAGCGGCGGCTCAACGATGTTCTTGGAGCCGGGCTCGACCGTAAAAGTCGAAGACTTACTGCGCGGCGTCATTATTCAGTCCGGCAATGATGCGTGCATTGTTCTTGCTGAAGCGCTTTCTGGTACTGAGGAGAATTTCGCCGAGGAGATGAATACCAAGAGCACGGAAATAGGCCTAACCAACAGCCACTTCATGAATTCCACGGGATTGCCCGATCCCGAGCATTATATGACAGCGCGCGATTTGGCCGTCCTTTCAAAGCGTCTTATCACTGATTTTCCAGAATTCTATGCGCTATATAGCGAGACGTCTTTTACCTTCAATGACATCACCCAGGGCAACCGTAATCCATTGCTGTATCGGGTCGGGAGTGGAGCTGACGGCTTAAAAACAGGCCATACATCCGACGCCGGTTATGGACTCACGGCTTCATCCATTCGGAATGGACGTCGGATCATATTGGTTGCGAACGGTATGGACAGCATTCGGGCCCGCGACGAAGAGACGATCAAGCTCATGGATTGGGGATTTCGCGAGTTTGTGAATCGCGAACTTTTCGCGGCCGGAGAAGTTGTGACCGACGTTGATGTGTGGCTGAGCAATGCTGCGACTGTTCCCGTCGCGGTTCAGGAAGATGTCGTTATTACCATCCCACGCGCCGATGCTCAGGCGTTGGAGGTGAAAGTGGTGTACGAAGGGCCGGTGCCAGCGCCGGTGGAGCAGGGCGCTGAGGTGGCCATGCTCGAGGTCCATGCTGGTGATCTCGAACCCATTAAATTGCCGCTGCATGCTACTGCCAGAGCTGACCGGCTTGGGTTCTTCGGGCGCCTGAAAGCCGCTGCGACGTATTTCGTTTTTGGACCGCCTCTGACTGCGACCGAGCAGCCGGAGTAATGGTGTCAATCCAGACTCGCAAGCCTGGCTGTTTTATTACGCTGGAAGGCGGAGAGGGGTGCGGTAAATCCACACAGGCCCGTCTTCTCGGCGATGCTCTGAAGGACTTAAATAACGACATTATGATTACGCGTGAACCGGGCGGAGCGCCGGGGGCCGAGCTTATTCGCACGTTACTGGTGGAAGGGGATGCCGACCGATGGGATGGCATCACCGAAACGCTGTTGCATACGGCTGCGCGGCGAAATCACTTGGTGAAAACGGTATGGCCGGCTTTAGAGGCCGGAAAAGTTGTGATCTGTGATCGGTTTTTTGACTCAACCCTGGCTTATCAAGGCTATGGACATGGCGTTGAGGTTGGTAAAATCACGGCTATTCACCGCGCGGCGATTGGAGACTTCAAACCTGATCTCACGTTGATTTTAGACGTGCCGGTGGATGTCGGCCTCGAGCGGGTTGCTGCGCGCGGCGGTACCGAGTTGCGTTATGAAAGCATGGAGAAAGACTTCCATGAGCGCTTACGCAAAGGCTTCCTAGAAATTGCAAAGGAAGACCCGAAGCGCTGTCATGTCATTAATGCGTCGCGCGATGCCCAGGCCATACACAGGGATGTGGTGGCCGAGGTTCACTGGTTGCTGAAGAAACGAGATACGGACGATGAGTGATACCGACCCATCAGAGATTCCGGACTCGCGGTCCAACCCTTACTTCATCGGACATGAGGCTGCAGAGAAAAGTTTTTTAGACGCCTGGACTGGTGGTCGCATGGCGCATGCGTGGTTGATCTGTGGTCCGCGCGGAATCGGCAAGGCCGCGCTTGCCTATCGCATGGCCCGATTTGTGATGACCCATGGGGCCAGCTCAGAAGCCGGCGCGGATATGTTCGGTGCGCCCGCAGTCCCCGAGACTCTGCAATTGTCGGCAGAACATCCTATATTTCGCCGTATCGCGGCCCTTGGTCATGGTGATTTTCGGGCGGTCGAACGCGGCTGGTCGGATTCCAAGCAGACAAAACGCAAAACCGTCATCGGCGTGGATGATGTAAGAAGCATAGGCAACTTTCTCACAATGACTCCCGCCGAAGGCGGCTGGCGCGTTGTGTTGATTGATGCTGCCGATGAGATGAACGCCAACGCTGCCAATGCTGTGTTGAAAGTTTTGGAAGAGCCGCCGCGCCGGGCCCTTCTTTTTCTGGTCGCCCATAACCCTGATCGCTTGTTGCCGACTATTCGCTCGCGTTGCCGTAGGCTTGATCTTCGCCCGCTTGCCGACCGACAAGTTATAGCCCTGCTTAATCGATACCGACCCGACTTGAATACAGAAGATACGTCGGCTTTGGCGGTTCTTGCCGATGGTTCTATCGGCCGCGCCCTGGAACTTGCGGACGAGGGCGGCGTGAGCTTATTTCGCGACCTCATCGCTCTGTTGGGCAGCGTGCCTAAACTTAACATCACCAGGGTTCATGCCCTGGCCGATAAGGCGCTGCGCGGGGACGTCTTTCGAACCTTAAGCGGTTTACTCTCCTGGTGGCTTGCCCGTGTTACTTCTCATGGTGCGCGAGGCGACATAACCAGCCTTTCTGAAATCGTGCCGGGCGAACACGCTCTTGCGGAAAAGCTTGTCACCACGGTACCGCCGGCCATGTGGGCCGAGACTTGGCTGGAGATCGGCCGAATTGCCGAGCGTACCCTGGCCTTGCACCTCGATCGCAAGCGCAGCCTGGTTCTGATGCTGAACGCTATCGAACAAACGGCCACGGGCCGCCGCGCGGCTTAACCCCTTCGGTTTAGCGACGCCCTTTCCCAGCCTTGCTTTAGCGTCTATATGGGGGCTTCAGTTTTTTGCGCCATTGAGCGGAAAGATATACGAAATACAGGAGCTTTGAGTGTCCAAGGCGTTCTACATCACCACGCCGATCTATTACGTGAACGACAAGCCGCATATCGGCCACGCGTACACAACCATAGCCTGCGATGTATTGGCGCGTTTCAAGCGTCTCGACGGTTACGATGTGAAGTTCCTGACCGGCACCGACGAACACGGCCAGAAGGTCGCGAAAGCCGCTGCCGAACAGGGTATAGAGCCCATCGCGCTTTGCGACCAGAACTCCAAGAACTTCCGTGACTTAGCCGCCACTCTTGGTATTTCAAATGATGATTTTATCCGCACCACCGAGGAGCGGCACATCAAATCCTGTCAGGCATTGTGGAATGCAATCGCGCAGGGAAAAGCACCAAACGGAGAAGACAATATTTATTTGGGGAAATACTCCGGTTGGTATGCGGTTCGTGATGAAGCCTACTACGACGAAAGTGAACTCACCAAAGGCCCCAACGGAGAAAGATATGGCCCGATGGGCGTGCCGGTGGAATGGGTTGAAGAGGAGAGCTATTTCTTCCGTCTAAGCGCATGGGAAGACAAGTTACTCGCGCTGTTCGATGCAAACCCCGGTTTCATTGGTCCGAAAAGCCGGTTCAACGAGGTCTACAGCTTCGTCAAAGGCGGTCTGCGGGACATTTCCATTTCCCGCACCAACTTCTCATGGGGCATTCCAGTGCCGGGCAACGACAAGCACGTCATGTACGTCTGGATTGATGCCCTAACCAATTACATCACGGGATTGGGATATCCAGACGAGAAGGGCGAGTACGCGACGTTCTGGCCCGAAGCTCATCATATGGTCGGCAAGGACATCATTCGCTTTCATTGCGTCTATTGGCCGGCCTTCCTCATGGCGGCCGACTTGCCACCGCCGAAACGGGTCTATGCCCACGGCTGGTGGACGGTAGAAGGACAGAAAATGTCCAAGTCCTTGGGGAACGCGATCGACCCAAACCACATGGTGGCTGAATACGGCCTCGACCAAATCCGCTATTTCCTGCTGCGGGAGGTGCCCTTCGGTAACGATGGGGATTTTTCGGAAGCTGCGATCGCTGGTCGTATAAACGGTGAACTTGCCAATGAACTCGGCAATCTGGCGCAGCGGTTCTTATCGTTTATTGCGAAGAACCTTGATGGGGTTTTACCCAATCCGGGTGACCTCACCGCAGAGGATACAAGTCTTTTATCGGCTTGCCGCAGTCTTGTTGATCAATGCCGGAGTGCCATGGATCGTCAGGCCTTCCATGAGGTGATTGAATCCATATGGACTGTTGTCCGCGCGGCCAACGGCTACGTGGATAGCCAAGCGCCTTGGACATTGAAGAAAACAGACCCGGAGCGCATGAAGACTGTGTTGTACGTGCTTGCAGAAAGCGTGCGCCACATCGCTATTCTGATGCAGCCCTTTACGCCTGGGGCGACGGACAAACTCCTCGACCAACTGGCTGTGCCCAAGGATAAGCGGAATTTCATCGACCTAGGTGAACCCGGCGCTCTGAAGGGCGGGCTTGCGTTACCGGCACCCCAAGGCGTATTCCCGCGCTACGACGCCAAGGCCGGAAAGGGCGCGGCATGAGCACACAGCCGTTACTCGTCGATAGCCACTGTCATCTGGATTTCCCCGAACTGTCCGGCGATGCCGACGGCGTGCTGGAGCGTGCCCGTTCAGCGGGCGTCGGGCACCTGCTGACCATCGGCACCAAGATCACCAAGTTTGACGGCGTCCTCGCCATGGCCGAGCGATTTGAGAATGTATCGTGCTCGGTTGGAATTCATCCCCATGAAGCCGGTGTTGAACCGGCCATGGACGTGGGCAAACTTATGGATTTCGCCCAGCATCCCAAAGTGGTTGCCTTTGGCGAAACCGGCCTTGATTTTTACTATGAGCACAGCCCGCGCGCCGATCAGGAACGCAGTTTTCGCGTTCACATTGATGCCGCGCGGGAGGCTGACCTACCTATTATTATTCATACGCGCGATGCCGATCCTGAAACGGCCGCCATTCTCGACGATGAAATGAGCAAAGGGCCCTTCAAGGGGGTTATTCACTGCTTCAGTTCGGGGCCCGAATTGGCCGCGAAAGTTTTAGAGTTGGGCTTCTATATTTCCTTCTCCGGAATTGTGACCTTCAAGAAGGCGGAGGAGTTGCGCGAAGTCGCCAAGACTGTGCCGCTTGATCGTATATTGGTGGAAACAGACAGCCCGTATCTTGCGCCTGTACCCCACCGCGGCAAAACCAACGAGCCTGCTTTTGTCGCTCATACCGCAGCGCTAGTAGCAGAGCTTAAAGGCGTGTCCCGCGACGAACTTGCGGCTCAAACCACCGCTAATTTCTTCCGTCTGTTTTCCAAGGCGAAGGTCTCTTAAGACCGATAGGAACTTCCTTCGAAGACCTGTCTCGCCAGCCCTGAAGAGCCATACACGCCCAAACCGGCTTTCTCATAAGTAGAAATCCGTTCGGGTGAGTGCATGGAGCGCTGCTTCTCTTGGCAGGGCGTGGTTGATAGGTTATGGAAAGGGCTGCTTAATACCAATCAGGTTGATAAAAATACTGCTTGGTATATTTGTCGGGTCACGATTCATAAAGGCGCTCCAATATGTCCTCTCCCAGCCAATCACTTCTTTTTTCGCCCCTCAAGATACGCGGTTTGACCATTCGCAACCGCATATGTGTTTCGCCAATGTGCACCTACGGCGGCCACGACGGTATGGCCAATGATTGGCACCTAGTTCACTTGGGACAATACGCACTCGGCGGAGCAGGCATTGTCTTCATCGAAGCCACTGCAGTAGAAGAGCGCGGGCGCATTACCTACGGAGACGCCGGCATTTGGTCGGATGAACACATCGAGCCCATGGCACGGGTCACAAAATTTTTAAAGCAATTCGGTGCGACGCCCGCCATGCAGCTTGCTCACGCAGGGCGAAAATCAAGTACGCAACGTCCCTGGCACGGCATGGGAATTCTTACAGATGCCGATACCAAAGCACGCAATGAAGCGCCGTGGGAGACTATTTCCTCCACCACTGATTTGATGGACGAAAACTGGCATGTGCCACATGCTTTGACGGTCGATGATCTGAACGAGGTAAAGAACGCCTGGCGCGCGGCGGCCGAACGTACCCTAAAAGCCGGATTCGATATAATCGAGGTGCACTGCGCTCACGGTTACCTTATGCACCAATTTCTGTCTCCGCTGATCAACAAGCGTACCGACGAATACGGTGGCGATTTCGTAGGTCGCACACGCTTTCCGCTTGAGGTGATCGAGGCGGTGCGCGAAGTCTGGCCGGACGACCTCCCGGTATTTGTTCGCATTTCGTCGGTCGACGGCATGGAAGACGGTTGGAACCTGGACGACAGCGTTGCCTTTGCGAAGGAACTTAAGGTGCGCGGTGTGGACGTGATCGATTGTTCATCCGGCGGTGTTGTGGGCTCAGCAACGGCCAGGGCTGTTCCACGCCACCTAGGCTTTCAGGTGCCGTTCTCGGACCGCATTCGCCGAGATGCGGATGTTCAAACCATGACGGTGGGCCTCATTGTTGACGGCCCACAAGCTGAGCAAATTTTACAAGACGGGCAGGCGGACATCATCGCTATCGCTCGTGAAGCTTTATACGACCCCTACTGGGCGCACCATGCCGAGCGGGCCTTAGACTCTGAACTCATGAGCTACGACAATTGGCCCAAGGAGTATCGCTGGTGGCTCGAAAAACGCGAACCCTTACTACGTAAGCTTCGCGCGGAAGCCGACGCCCCTGCCAAAAAGTCTGCATAACTCTATGGCCCGCATTCCTCTTCGTCCGTTGGATGGTATCGACTTTGATGCTGTCCTCAGAGAAATCGGCGACGGGGTAACCAAGGATTTCGGGAAAGGCAAGGTTGCCTCATACATCCCCGCGTTAAAGCGCATCTCTCCGCGAAAACTTGGCATAGCGGTGAGCACAGTTGATGGCAAAGAATATCGTTATGGCGACGCCCGAGAATCTTTTTCCGTTCAAAGTATTTCAAAAGTTCTTAATCTGATTGTTGCCCTTCATCATGAAGGGGAGAGGTTATGGAAGAGAGTGGGGCGGGAGCCGTCGGGAAATCCATACAACTCCCTCGTTCAGCTTGAACGTGAAAATGGCATTCCTCGAAACCCATTCATTAATGCTGGCGCGCTTGTCGTCACCGACAGCTTGCTGACTCACGACAAGGCCGCCAAAGAAAACTTCCTCAGTCTCGCGCGAACTCTATCCAGAAATAAGAAAGTTCGATTTGATCGTGAAGTCGCGCGTTCGGAGCGTGATCATGGTCATCGTAACGCCGCCATCGCACACTTTTTAAAAAGTCACGGCAATTTGAATTGCAACGTGGAAGACGTGCTGGATCTTTACTTTCATCAATGCGCTCTGGCGATGTCTTGCGTGGATCTATCGCGGGCGTTTTTACCCCTGGCAAATCAAGGCAATGACATACTCTCCGGTGAAAATCTGATCGATAAGCGCAGGGTAAAGCGCGTCAACGCCGTCATGCTGACTTGCGGCGTTTACGACGGGGTTGGAAATTTTGCATACCGGGTCGGTATTCCCTGCAAAAGCGGTGTCGGCGGCGGAATCGTTGGTGTCATTCCTCGCGCGCTATCCATCTGCGTGTGGTCCCCGGAACTTGATGCGATCGGCAATTCTTATGTTGGTACGCGGGTACTGGAATTATTTACGTCAAAGACGCACCTATCGGTATTTTAAGATCTATTTTGAGTCCAAGGGTTGCTCATCGAAGTTGAATCATCGTGAATCGCCAACTCAAATATCAGCGGTTTCGTGATGACACTTCTCTTGAATATTTTATAGAGTGTTTTTTGGCGGGCTGCCGGTGGCG
>CAXBLG010000080.1:0-15160 GCA_963976395.1 uncultured Rhodospirillaceae bacterium | reverse complement strand
AAAACACCATGTTGAACTAACATTCACACCGGACCACCCAATGGGGGCCGGTCACCTCAATGTTCGCAACTCTCACCTGTCTTCGTTCACTGGCCTGATAAAATGCGCAAATCCACAACATTCGCCTTGTAGAATGGAAAATAGGCTTCTTGCCCAATGAAGTTCCCACCCTCGACATATGTCGGCAGTTTGAAGCCGCTAAACTCTTTAAAATTTGAAAGGTATCCACCAAACGGTTGCAACCGGTATATGTGATCAGAATTGGCATTGCTCCAGCGATCGAGTGTGACCATGACCGGTCGCCCCATTGTGTCGACTGTCACATCCACTGCCTGACGAAACTCGAAACAATGTATCGTAACCCGCGCAGTATTTTCGCCGAGCGATTCCCAAGTCGCGCCTTTATGGGGAAGCAGCGCCGCAGGTGCCCAAAACGCAGCTTCTGCAGCTACGCGACCAAAAGCCGATCTGGCATGATCTACTCCACCGCCAACGCGCACTATAGGCACTAAGCCAAATAACCAAAACCGCGTCCACGACCTCGTTTTGCAGAACCCATCAGAACCTGAGATCCGGACGGCGCCCTGTTTCGACATCATTCTCCAGACAAGTCCATACGGGGGCGCAAGAATTTGATGCCCGCGCATCGGCCCGTATTTCGGATTCTGCTTGTTACCAAGCCCCATCTCCCCGGTCATCCAAATTTCAACGACGGAGTTCAATTCTGTCCCGGGCTTAATCATATACAAAAAGTAGCGACGAGCAGGTTCGGGTAAGCCATCAAGCATTGACGACTCAAATACCTCATTTTTCTCGGCGCTAGCCTCAGTAATTTGGCGCCAGGTTTTGCGCTCCAAGTATATGTCGGTCCAACGCCACATTAGAACGGCGATGATTGTTATGATTGGAACAGCAAGAAAACTTACTGCGACGCTCATCAATCATTCCCCGCCCAGCGGCAGTGCCTATGCGCTTCATGGCAACTACACAAAACTAAACAGAACTGCACAGGAAAGATTGCCGATTAATCTGTTCTAGTGCGCAAAAAGGACGGGCAGCCCCGCGTTCTCGATTACGTGTTGCGTGACACCTCCAAAGAACGCTTCGCGCATGGGGCTTCGACTGTAAGCACCCATGATGAGAAAATCAGCCCCGAGTTGTTCGGCATGCTGAAGAATAAGCTTACCGGTAGATTTCGGCTTATCGTCGATATTGTGAATGCGGGCGGTGAGTCCGTGCCACCCTAGATAATTCACCAAAGCGGGCGTTTGGATGAGCTCAGGCTTAATTCCTCCTACCTGAATAATATCCACTTGCTCGGAATCCGCCAGCAACGGCAAAGCGCGTTCTACGGCATCAGCGGACTCCGCAGTACCGTTCCAAGCAATTACCGCCTGATTGCCCAGTTCTGAGCATTCTAGTGGAGTGAGAAGAGCAGGTCGTCGCGCTGCGAAAATCGCGCTTTCGATTACGTTAAAATGAGCCACTGTCCCGCGCGATTTCGATTGTTCGAGAACAATAAGGTCAGCTAGCCTCCCAGCTACCACAACCGGATCACTATCTATTGACGAACCTTCAAGCCAAGAAGCACTTGCTTCCGCGCGGCCAGTCGGCTTTTCTGCCGTAGCAATACCACGATGGCTGCGTGCCTTCTCGAAGGACTCTCGGGCAGTATCACGCATCTGGGTTTTTATGATGCCGTAAGTCTTGGTGAGTTCCACGTGATACGCTGTTGCTACACCGGCATAGGCTGTGCCCGGATACATGGGCTCATCCCGAACTGTATCCACACCTGTCACGTGAGCACCGTATTTCTGTGCCAAGTGTAAAGCGCAACCGGGCACGTTCGTCGAATCTGTTTCACCGTTGAGGGCTACAAGGATGTGCTTGATTGACATTGGATTTGCTCTCCGAACAGCGTGTGACAATGATACGAGAGCTTAGCGCCACACTCATTAAGCCGCTTTGACATGAGTCAAAGAAGTTATGCCCACTGGCACTTAGAGTGTACGAATAATTCCTGGGAATAGGTCTCTAATTCACAGACATGTGCATCGTGCGCAATGCAAACGCGTATGCGAGAACCGCAGAAGCATTACCCTCTGCACATTCGTGTTTGAATAACTAACGCCAAATCTTAATAGTCATGATAAACATTTGGACTATTGATCCACGTACGGGAAATTTAGATGCTAAAATGCTTCCTGACTGTTTCGGTGATTGCCATCCCGGTGATGTATCAGACACAAGTATTTGCCCAAGGCCAGGGTGGAGACCCTGTTGCCGGCCGAGCACTTGCCGGACACATCTGTGCTGAATGTCATCTAATCGACGGCACCCACTCAAGGTCCTTACCACGTGGCCCGACATTTAAGGACCTAGCAGAACGTCGCGGCAATTCCGCCGAACGGATTCGCAGGTTCCTTAGAAAACCTCATGGAGAAATGCCCGAAATCCCGCTGAAGCCGAATGAAATTGAAGATCTTGTTAGCTACATACTTGCTCTTGGGGAGTAATTTATTGAGATCAATTGCATTCACCAATGTAGATATCTGTCGCGATCGCCGTCTTTAGCAACAACGATTCATGATCGACTTTGCGTGGCCCCGTAACCACGTCAGAAATAGGGACATTTACGACCGTCCCACCCTGCCAGGCGACCAGCCGCGCATTCGCCCCACGGGCCAGAAGATCGACGGCACTTACACCAAAAGACGTTGCCAGAAGACGGTCAAATGGTGCGGGAATGCCACCTCGTTGAACATGCCCAAGAACCGTACAACGGGCGTCGATTCCGGTGCGGGCTTGGAGTTCAAGCGCGATGGTCGTCCCAACGCTTGCCCCACTATGAGCCAAATTACACAAGGGTGCCGACACCCCTTCAGCAACAACCAACAAAACCGGATTAGGTCGCCCGGCAGTTATCCGAGAAACATGGGCAGTCAAAGCGTCAATATCATAAGAAATTTCAGGAATAAGAATAACGTCAGCGCCACCGGCTATGCCACCATACAACGCAATAAACCCGGAATCCCTACCCATCACTTCCAAAACCATGATGCGGCGATGGCTTGCTGCCGTCGACGACAAACGGTCCAGCGCTTCCGTTACGACCTCAACAGCCGTAAAAAAGCCGACTGTGAAATCTGTGCCTGGCACATCGTTATCTATAGTTTTCGGAATGCCAATCCAGCGCAGAGATCCTTTCCCACACAATTGATCAAACAGACGCATACTGCCGTCGCCACCGATAACCACCAGCGCATCAATCCCGAGAGATCGCACGGCGGCAACCACTTCATCGGAACGATCATGGACAGCCCCACCAGAACTGACAATGTGAAACGGATCGTTTTTTGTCGTCGTTCCCAAAACAGTTCCACCAGTTCTGAGAAGGTCGTAGAATTTTTCCGCCTCAACGAGATCAATAACTTCCGGCGGCGTTTCCAAAAGGCCCAAATGTCCCTGACGCAAGCCAAGAACCCGCCATCCATATGTGCCCGACGCGTGCTCGGTTACAGACCGTATGACGGCATTGAGTCCCGCGCAATCACCCCCCGAAGTCAGAACGCCAATGGTGTGTGTTTCGGCCATACTATTTCTTTCCTACCTATAAGGTTGAACCCGCTTCATCTCTCGTGCAACCTCGAAATAATAAAGCTGAGAAGTTGTCCTGAAAGGGAAGAGATATGTTGCGGGTAAAGCGTATCGGGATTGAGACTTATGGAGAAAATGTCGCTTTCCTAAGCGCTCATTGCCGCGACTATAAAAGTGAAAACTTCACCTCCCTCAATAAAATCGAAGTAAAAGCAAAAAACAAAAACGGTGACGAACATCGAATTATGGCTACGCTAAATATAGTCGAGAACGGAGATATACTTGCACCGGATGCACTTGGGCTTTCCGTTTCGGCTTTCGCTGATCTAAATGTTCCGGAGGAAACGCCAGTCACGATTAATGTGGCCACCCCCCCAAAGAGCTTAGATGCCGTGCGACGCAAAATCGCCGGCGAAGTGCTCACTGCCGGTGAGCTAAACAATATAGTTCGTGACATGTCGTCACACCGTTACTCGAAGATGGAAATTGCTGCGTTCCTTGTAGCCAGCGCCGCGTTTATGACTACGGATGAGGTTCTAGCCTTAACAAAATCTATGGCCAATGTCGGCACGCGCCTGACATGGGACTTTCCACAGGTCTTAGACAAGCATTGTATTGGAGGCATCCCCGGCAACCGCACTTCTATGATTGTGGTGCCTATCGTCGCCGCCCATGGATTACCAATTCCAAAAACATCGTCACGGGCCATTACATCCCCAGCGGGAACAGCTGATACCATGGAGGTTCTTGCGAATGTGGATGTGAATATCGCGAAGATGCAAGAGATCGTGCACACACATCATGGCTGCCTAGTATGGGGTGGGCACGTAAATCTCTCGCCTGCCGACGATATAATGATTTCAGTAGAACGTCCTCTTGGCATAGACACCCCTGAACAAATGGTAGCGTCAATTCTGTCAAAGAAGGTCGCCGCTGGTTCAACACATCTCGTCATTGACATGCCTGTAGGACCGAGCGCCAAAGTGCGCAGCCAATCTCAAGCAGCCCGCCTTCGCAAATTATTCGAATATATCGGCGCATCTATGGGTCTAGAAATAGACGTCCTTGTGACAGATGGCAGCCAGCCCATCGGACGGGGGATTGGCCCCGTCCTCGAGGCCAGGGATGTTATGGCTGTTCTAAAAGGCGAGAAATCAGCTCCGCAAGACTTACGGGATCACTCTCTTCTTCTAGCAGGCCGTCTACTAGAATTTGACCCGGCGCTCAAAGGGGGGGCCGGTATTGATACCGCCCGTAGAATTCTCGATAGCGGAGATGCTTTATTAGCCATGAACCGTATTATTGCATCTCAGGGCCCACCACCAAAACACAGCGAATTGGGTAGTCTGATTAAAGAGATTAACGCGCCCACTGACGGTACGGTAACAGCAGTGGACTGCTTTCGCATCGCTCGAATTGCAAAACTAGCCGGAGCTCCTGCATCCAAAGGCGCGGGAATTGATTTACTTAAAAAGATCGGCGACACAGTCAAGCAGGGGGAGCCTCTATACAGAATTCACTCTGCCGTAGAGAGCGATTTCATCTTCTCTACCGAAATGGCGGGGCACGATTTCGGGTATACGGTATCGTGATGGAAAGCTCTCGCGTGTGGACACCTGATAAACTTTTCGCATTTCCAGAGTGTGCCAAACAAGCAGAGGAGCTCGCCCAAGCCGTTGGCATTGATCATGAAATCATATCTGTTCATAAATTCCCGGATGGTGAAAGCCGAATACGTGTAACAAAATGCACGAGGAAAGCAGCGATATATCGCTCCCTCCACCATCCAAATGAAAAAATAGTGGAAGTTCTTTTCGCAGCTAGCGCCTTACGCGATGGAGGTGCGATGGAGATCGGACTCATTGCGCCCTACCTCCCTTACATGCGTCAAGATATCGCCTTTCAAACCGGAGAAGCCGTGAGCCAACAAGTAATTGGCCAGTTGTTAGCTCAACATTTTGACCGTTTCATGTCCGTCGATCCTCATTTGCATCGTACGCCGAGGTTGGGAACGGTATTTCAAGGCAAACCCACTGCTTGCATTACTGCCGCAGGCGCTATTGCCCAAAATATCATAGCGCACCAAGCCCATTATGGCGCTGTCATCGTGGGGCCAGATGAGGAATCTGAACCTCTCGTACTTGCTTTGGCCGTCCCACTCAACGCCCCCTGGACCCTTGCTACTAAAACGCGACAAGGCGATCGTAAAGTCAGCATGAACTTACGAGATGCAAAGACACTATCTGGACGAGCCGCAATTATTATCGATGACGTCATTAGTTCTGGCACGACCATCGTAACACTGGCGCAGCTGCTGAAAGATGCCGGCGCAATATCGATCGACGTTTATACGACTCACGCACTGTTTAATGACGATGCTCATAAAGCCATGACAAGGGCCGGCGTGCGCAGAATTGTCTCCAGCGACAGCATACCCCATTTCACGAATGATATTTCCCTAGCCCGAACGCTCGCCGAAGGATTTAAACAATGGCTATAAACATCACGTTTCACGGCGCTTGCGGAATTGTGACTGGGTCGTGTTTTGAGATCAGCACGTCGAGAACGCGCGTCCTAATTGATTGCGGCATGTTTCAAGGTACGAAATCCATAAAGGACCTCAATTATCGCCCCTTTGCGTTCGATCCAAAGTCCATACAAGCGCTCATCCTTACACATGCCCATGTGGACCACTGCGGCTTGGTGCCAAAATTAGTAAAAGCCGGATTCCAAGGGCCGATCATTGCAACACCGCCCACAGCCGATCTTTTAACCTGCGTACTTCCAGACTCGGGATATATTCAGGAAAGCGAAGTGATGAGGCTAAATCGACGAAATCAGCAACGCGGGCGCCCTATAGTGGAGCCTATATACACTCGCAAAGATGCGGAAGACTCGCTGCGCCAAGTACTGCCGAAAGACATGAATAAGTGGATAAACGTAGCTGAAGGTATTCGCATCAAATTCTGGGATGCAGGGCATATTCTTGGATCGGCTTCCGTTGAAATGCACGTGAGCAATAAAGGTGATGCCACTGACCCAGCCGCCTTGAAGTTGCTATTCTCAGGCGATATTGGCCCTGGCGAAAAAGCGCTTCAGCACAAGCCCCGCGCACCAATGGATATCGATTATCTTTTTGTAGAATCAACTTATGGGGACAGGGAACGAAAGGACCGCACGTCGATCCAACGGCGGCGCATCTTACGCAATGAAATTCGTGCAGGCCTCAAAGCTGGAGGGATGATCTTGATACCTGCCTTCGCAATTGAGCGTACACAGGAAATTCTTGCCGATCTAGATGCCTTATTTGATGCTGGAGAATTACCCGTATTGCCAATTTTTGTAGACTCACCTTTAGCTACTAAAACAACGAAGGTGTTTTCCAAACATCTGCACGAGACTTTAAAAAATCATCCTACGCATCCATTTCTTCGTGACAACGTCCACTATGTGGAAAATACGGAGGCCAGCAAGAGTCTAAGTCGGTTGGGTAGTGGAGCAATTATTATGGCTGGCTCCGGCATGTGCGATGCCGGACGCATCCGGCACCACCTCAAACGTTACCTGAGCCGTACCAACACAACCCTACTTCTTGTCGGCTATCAAGCGCCAGGAACCCTTGGACGCATAATCGCAGAAGGCGCTAAAATGGTCCGCATCCATGGAGAAGAGGTTGCCGTAGGCGCACGTATCCGCATGCTAGACGAGTACTCGGGGCACGCCGATCAAAAGGGACTGATATCTTGGATACGCGCTCGCGCACCCATACAACGCGGTATCTATTTAATCCACGGAGAGGACGACGCACGGAGTACGTTGGCTGACCTATTGGCGGAAACAGGCTTCGAGCCCCGTCAAATTCATCTACCCGTAGTTGGGCAAACCGAGCGCCTAACGGCTAAGGGTCCAAAAACTATACGTGTCCATATGCCGATAGATGTGAAATCCGTCGCAGAAAGCGACTGGCATAATACCTATGCAAGTACGATATTAGACCTTCGTCGCAAGCTCGACAGCCTTCGAAACGATAAAGAAAAACAAAAACTTCTACAGCGAATTCATAGCCTGTTGGAAGGCAAGCGCAGATAATACATACATTAAACTCTGCACGTCTGATGCATGGATACGATTGAGCATTACCGTCCGCCGCCTAGGATTGATGAACTATTCACACGTTCTCATGTGCAGGTTTCAACACATCCCTATCCATATTTATACTCTGGTAGAGAGCCCTTCTCCCTCGCGAGCCAACTACAACACGTAACGCAGCCCGGTGGACAGCGCTGCCCGCATCAAGAAGATGATTCGCATATTGAATCGATATTTTTTTATCTACGGCACTGCTTATCAATTCCTTTTTTAAAGCCGCATAAATTTGTTCCATCGACGCCTCCTGATCTTCAAACCGATCACTTGGATCGTTTCGGGACATATTGTCTGCATTGAGGAATATTGTGCTTGCCGCTGAATAAAAGTGCATACACATCTCATTCAGTTTTTGATCATGGATAACGCCTGCCGATGACCGGTGCTCCGCAACAAATACAAGCAATCCCGCAATCTCGGAATAATACCGCGCCGTCCTCAAAATAACGTGCAGTGAAGCCGACACATCGTCAGATAGTTGCTCCCTCTGCAATTTCCCTACGAAATCATAGATTGCTTCAATCAGCGCATCGGATGAAGCCTTCAATTGCGCTGCACGCCGATCATGAATCTGAGTATGAGCACCTAGGCAGTAGCTCGAGAGCATCGTCACAATGCCGGAAACGCGCTCCAATTCCATTGTTACTGCATTAAGAGCAAGGACCGGCACCTTCAATGTTGTGTCATCAAGGTATCTGGGAACGGCCTTATCTTCCTCTCTTGATCTAAATCGGTCACTTAAAAACTCTGCTAACCGACCGGTCACGGGCCACATCACCAAGGTGCCAAGAATATTGAAGACCGTATGAAACATCGCGAGAACTAAGGCAGAGCTGACACGCCCTTCCGCAATTCCACTTAAGCTCTCTAACAACCAGAAAACCATGGGCAGAAGAAGTAATGCGATTAACGCCGTGATCAGATTAAAAATGACATGAGCTGCCGCAACGCGTTTCGCGTTAGACGTTGCTCCAATCACAGACAGTATCGAAGTCGACGTTGTTCCAACATTCGCGCCAATCACCATAGCAATCGCTCCCGGCAAGGGAACAGCGCCACCGACACAAGCAGAGATAATGAGAGCGATAGATGCGCTTGAGGATTGAGTCAGAACAGTTGAAAGAAACCCCAATCCTACGAATACTGCGATAGATGAAAGTTTTAAATCTGCAGTTGCCATAAGCTCTATGGGGAGAGAAAGATTAGTAAAGGCGTCTCTTAAAAAGTCCAATCCAATAAAAAATAAGCCGAACCCGACCATAGCTTTGCCAATGGCCCCTCTTTGATTGCGGCCACCTGTCGCCTCGAGCAAGGCCCCTAGACCAATGAGCGGAAGTGCAAACATTTCGATTTTGAAGCCAAAACCGACAATGCTGACCAGCCACCCGGTCATGGTTGTCCCAATATTGGCGCCATAAATGACTCCGCAAGCCTGGCGTAATGTTAGAAGACCGGCATTAGCAAAGCCTATAGTCGCGACAGTAACCGCGCTGGACGATTGCACAACTGCGGTTACCATCATGCCCGATACGACACCCCGACCAAGTGAGGATGTCCATCGACCGAGCAAAATCCTGAGATCATTTCCTGCGGCTAATCGAAGCCCCCGCGTAATCATAGTTACGCCAAGAACAAATAGGCCAAGACCACCCAATAATAGTCCGACGACTGTAAAGTATTCCATAAATGAGTGCGCTTTCTCGCAGACCTCTGATGTTCCAGTTTTCTCGCATCACACAGGAAGATAAACGTAAAATACTCATAGAGAGACAAACCCCCATACCTACGAGTATGGCACTTGAAGACTTCGTGACAACTTTTTGCAGAAGATCCTAGAAACAGACTATGATGAGTAAAATATCAGTGGTCATTATTTGATCTGTATCAATGCAATGATCGGTCTTCACCTATGAAATATAAAACAATGCCTATTCTCACAAATGGAGGATTGTTATGCGTATTTTTTGGGCCGTAATCTTGTTTAGTATAGCTTTTTACAGTTCGGGTTATGCGCAGCCCCTCCCAGGAAGTGTCCAAGACGGGCGAATATATGCCATGGAAGTCTGTTCAGAGTGCCACGTGGTTTCTTCGAGTCAGAGCGCTCCTTCCACAGACGCTGTACCTACATTCGCATCAATCGCCGCAAACCCAACGGTCACAGAAATGGGACTTCGCGTATTTTTGCAAACGCCGCATGCTCAAATGCCAGATTTTATTCTTTCTCGTATCCAAACCGATAACATCATCAGTTACATACTCAGCCTAAGGCACTAATTTAGGACACCCATTCAACGCACCAAACTGTTCAGATACGAAATCAAATCATCGATCTCGTCCCCAGAAAATGTAAACATTGGCATGTCATTGTCGTGACCGGTGACAATACCTTCTGCGAGCGCCTCTTCCAAATATATCAGCGGCCACTTCTTCTTAAAGCTCGCCAGTGCTGGGGCATTGGGGTTGGGGCTAAGTTCTGCACCTGATGCAGCATGGCACTGCAGACAATATTTCTCAGCAAGTCGTTGGCCACGCACTTCATCACCGGCAAACACGGATGAGAACATGGCTAATAGCGATGTGGTCGTAAGGAGACAAAAAACCCCTGCACTAATATTCATTACAGATGCCAGTCGACGACTGATACAACCTTAAATGTACGCTGCTCTCCATCGTGCTCAGTTACTGAAACATATTCACCTGGCGTAAATGCGTGACTTGAAAACCGAAAGATTGCTTCATCATCGTCTTCACCAGGGGCATACGAGAACATCCATTTTCCGCCGCGTGTATGAATCAGCAAACCGCGCTCGACGTCAACGCCGTCTTCAATGCGACGCACAGTACATAGAGCTTTCTGATTCGGCCATTGATCCTTATCTAGATGCCCCGAGGCATCCAGAGGGGCTCTAAACTCATAAGCATGATTGCTGTCACCCATTGGATTTTCCTTGGTCCGCGCCAATTCCAATCGAATTGTTTTCATAGTCATACACTTGTCTCCCAGACATTTTCCTCAATAAGATCGAGGCATATAGGCAACATAAATATCGACTTATGTTGCCGCCTTGACCTTTATCAATGCGCACACATGTTTGCATTGCTACCTTTATCAATCCACGACAAAGGAGAATATCATGAAGGTTTCAGAATTTATGCGCGTCGATGTGGTCACAGCCGGTCCCGACATGAACGTCGCCGATGTCGCGAGCCAGATGATACGCAGCCACGTTAGCGGAATGCCCGTAGTGGATGGAAGTAACAAGATCGTTGGCGTTGTGACTGAAGGTGATTTGTTGCGTCGCGCCGAATCTGGCACGGAGCATCACCGTCCCAGGTGGCTCCAAATCTTTATTGGCTCTGCTGGACTAGCTGATGAGTACATCAAATCACATGCGCTAAAAGTAAAGGATGTCATGACCTCAGATGTCGTGGCCATCAATAGCGACGAGTCACTTGATACGGCCGTTGATCTCATGGAAAAACGCAGGATCAAGCGTTTGCCTGTAACTAAAGATGGGAAGTTGATCGGCATCCTTAGCCGCGCTGACGTTTTGGCCGCATTTGTATATAAGGCCCGTGCGGCGAAGCCCAGCGCTGCTAAAGACGGTGACATTCGCGCAGCCATACTGGACGCCTTTGAAAAGGAAAACTGGCTACGAGGCGATCGACTCTCAGTCGTCGTTCGGAATGGAGCAGTAGAGTTGTACGGCACCGTAATATCTGAAAGCGAGCGTAAAGCTTTAGTCGTTATGGCAGAACGAACAAATGGGGTAAAAGCAGTTTCAGACAAACTTACCTATGTGGACCCCATCGCGCTCACGCCGGTAATGTAGCGGATAAGACTCCCTGCCACCAATAATCAGTGTCTCAGGATGCTGCATATACAGATTTTCTATCAATCAGGTTTGACGCCATTACTTCAAACGAAGCTTGTAGACTTGGCGTTCTTCATAAAGACCAGGATGTCTGAAGCACGTTTCGAACGAGAGGAATTAACTTCTCATCGTCTATAGGTTTTTCCAAGACGGCTATAGCCCCGGCTCTTTCAGCGCGTTCCCTAAGAAAAGGATCACCGCTGCCGGTAATTATTACTACTGGCAACGGATCGTTACGATCGCGGAGCAATTGAAGTAGCTCGATCCCAGTCATTCCCGGCATGTGGTTATCCAACACTAGACAGCCACGTTCGTACTTCGGAACGTCGAGCAAAAATAGATGTGCTGATGCATAGTCTTTCACGACCATGCCGTATGACTCTAACAAAGCCCGCATAGAATCGCGCACAGCAGAGTCATCATCTACGACGTAAATAATTGCGCCCTGTTGAGTTTGCACATCAGCCCCACACCGAACTCGTTAGCTTGTGTAGGAATTTACCGGCACACGAAAAACCACGATATACGTAATAATCCTGACGCCTTTTCAATTTGTGCAAACATTCCTAAGGGTCGATATTTACTCCCGCCGCTAAGGCTGATCGAACAAGATCAGACAAATTACGAGCCCCCATTTTTTCCATCACCCGCCCTCGATGAACTTCGACAGTTCGGGGCGATATCTTAAGTTTATGAGCGATCACTTTATTGGCGTCACCCGAAACCAATAAATCCATAGTTTCACGCTCACGCGCCGTTAATGTGGCAAGATTTGCAGCGGAATTTGCCGCATAAGCAGAATGTGCGTAAGATTCCTCCCCAACTGCCATACCACGGCGAACACTCTCGAGAAGCACTTCGTCATCAAACGGCTTCTCAATAAAGTCCAGAGCGCCGGCCTTCATGGCACGAACTGCGAGAGGGACATCTCCATGTCCGGTAATAACGATGACCGGCAATTGTATTCGACTTCGAGTGAGTTCTTCCTGCAACTCAAGGCCATCCATCCCCGGCATTCGGATGTCGGTCACAACACACCCCGCAACACCTGGACTTATATCTGCAAGAAGCGCCGTCGCTGAAGCATATTCAGCTACCTCAAAGCCCGCTGATTCCAATAATGCTCGCAACGAGTCTCTAACAATATCGTCATCATCAACCACAAGCACCTTTAAATCAGACGTCATACCGTTCCTCGTCGTCCGTGCCACGCGTGGGAAGGCGGAAATGAAAGCTCACTCCGCCACCGACCCTAGGCTCCGCCCAAAGCCGTCCCCCATGAGATTCTATGATAGAGCGACAAATTGACAAACCAATGCCCATACCGTCTTTCTTGGTCGTGACAAACGGTTGGAAAAGTTGACTTACGACCTCAGGCGCTAGCCCCGTCCCGGTATCGGAGACTTCAACAGTCGCAACATATCCCTCCTTGTCAAAGCCGGTAGAGACAAACAATGCACGTTCTGACACGTCCCTTAATGCTTCAACACTGTTGCGGACAAGATTTAGGACTACCTGCTGAATTTGAATCTTGTCGATCAATAGTGGCGGCAAATCTGATTGCAAATTCTTTCGCACTGTAATGCCAGTATCCGCAACACCAACGAGCGCGAGCGCCAAGGCCTCTTCTACCACAGTATTTAGGTCTTCTATCTTGCGTGGAGTCTCACCTTTCGAAATGAAATCTCGTAAACGGCGAACTATATGTCCTGCCCTAAGCGTTTGATCAGCAGCCTTGCCCATTAGTTCTTTGGCCTGCACGACAGGCCCATACTGGCCGTCTATCTGTCCAAGAGTGCGCATTGCAGCTTTGACGTAA
Organism: uncultured Rhodospirillaceae bacterium; assembly: GCA_963976395.1. Classification (GTDB taxonomy): domain Bacteria; phylum Pseudomonadota; class Alphaproteobacteria; order Rhodospirillales; family Rhodospirillaceae; genus UBA11612. The sequence goes on along the minus strand of CAXBLG010000080.1, from coordinate 1,723 downwards.
TTGGTCACCGCAGTAAGCGGTTGATTCAATTCATGAGCTAGTGCCGAAGCCAACTCTCCCATGTCGCTTAACCGCGAGACGTGCCTAAGCTCCGACTGCAATTCCCTAAGTCGGCTTTCAGCACGTTCTCGGTCGGTTAAGTCATGAATTATGCCGACGAATAGACTCGCGCCTTTAAGGTGCCCCTCGCCTACAGATAAGTACATCGGAAATGTGGATCCATCTTTGTGGCGTCCAAACACTTCTCGACCGATACCAATTATCTTTTTTTTGCCGGTGGCGTGAAAGTTGGCAATATATGTATCGTGATTTTCTCGGTACGGCGACGGCATCAGCATGTTCACGTTTCGGCCGATCACCTCGGAAGGGGAGTATCCAAAAAGGCGCTCACAAGCTCGGTTATATGCTTTCACATCACCTGACGCACCAATAACAATAATGCCATCGACCGCGGTATCCATAAGTGTATCAAATTGGACCTGCTCAACATTTATACTAAGCCGAGATTCCACGATCACGTCTCCTTTGCGTCGCTGATTCTATTTGTCCAGCAACGCCCCTTTTCGCATTAGTACGTATATTCCCTTATGTCTTACGACCTGTCAGCCCGCAGTTTAGCGCCTAAAACCTCGCATACGTAAAATAGCGTACGCACTTCCCACAATGTCGGAAAGTCCCTGAGCCGTCTACTTCTAGGACGTATAGGGAACTAGGAGGTTTAAATGCTGCAATCTCACATTGAATTCAAAGCGCCGCACCGGGCACTTCACACAAAGTGGAGGGCTAGATTTGGTTCCGAATTGGCGACGATGCGCAATCCGCTCGCAATTTTAGATTCACGCGGAACTCGGCACACAGTAAAGCGCGGACAAATAATTCACTCGGAAGGAGAGCCCGCAGAGTATTGTTACAAACTGGTATCCGGTTGCGTTCGGACGGTCAAACTTCTATCCGGCGGTAGCCGTCAAGTATGCGAATTCTTGATGCCAGGTGAGCTTCTAGGGTTTGATTCACAAGGTGACTATTATTTTTCGGCGGAGGCGGTATCTAACGCGACGCTCATTCGCTATTCGCGCAAAACCGTGGATGCATTAATTGAGGCAGAGTCGGACGTAGCACAGAAGATACGCGAATTAGCGTCTCATGACCTTCAGGGAGCTTATGAACGGATGGTACTGATGTGCCATAAGTCAGCGCAACAGCGTATTGCTTGGTTTTTGCTGAGCATGGCAGAGCGCTCGGGATCTGATGCCGATGATTTTGTAAATTTACCTATGACTCGCACTGACATTGCAGATTATCTCGGAATGGCCCTGGAAACCGTAAGTCGCGCTATAGGCCAGCTGAAAAGGAAAGGCGTAATCTCCTTAGAGAACGTTAGTCGGATTGTATTTCTCAATCGCGACTTGCTTGAAGAAGCCAGAGGGGAAGATTAATTCAGATGGCGTCAAGAGCCCTCATATTCGCAGTGAATATGTGGGGCACTTCATAGGTAAACTGCAATCCCCTCGTGCTACTCCGCTATTAATCTACAGCCGCTTAGGCTTGAATTATGGTTGGCTCTTGAGCGCCAGGTACATAAGCGTCGCGTAAATAGTTGGGATTACCGCGAGGATAATGAAAATCGCTACGGGCGGCGCTTGACACCCTTGAACATACATTTGCCAACCTGACCGGCCCCCATTGGGTGGTCCGGTGTGAATGTTAGTTCAACATGGTGTTT
>CAXBLG010000079.1:0-15917 GCA_963976395.1 uncultured Rhodospirillaceae bacterium | reverse complement strand
ACTTTTAATCAGAGGGTCGATGGTTCGAAACCATCCGGGCTCACCAATTTCTCTATATAATTCATAGAGTTGCAGGAAACGCGCTTCGGCGCGTTTTTTGTTGCCTAGATTTTGGAAGCGTTTTGCAAGCAAATGATGAGAACTTAAGACGAATACATCTATTCGTGTGGCGAGACTGCAGCGGTAGTTTTTCGTGTATAAAGAGCAGATTAAGTAGAGTGAATTTCTTCTGAATACAGGGGCACGGTGCCAACGCGCCGGTTTGGAAAAGGCACAAGATGAATCTCAACACGTTATTAAAAGTCACACTTACTTTAGTGCTGGGATTTTGCACGGCCGTACCTGCGTGGGCCGAACCAACGAACATTGTTGTCAGGGTGATTAGCCGAGATGCGAAGTTCATCGGAACTAGCATGGGCGGGGCACAAGTTATCTTACGCGATGCAAAGACAGGAGAAGTATTCGCAGAAGGCAAAACGTCAGGGGGGACCGGTGATACCGAACGCCTAATGAAAACAAACCAATCCCGCAGAGACACGCTATCATCTGAAGGTGCGGCTGAGTATTCCATTACTCTTGACCTTAATGAGCCGCGACTTGTCGAGGTTGTCGCGGTCGGGCCGCTGGTGGCGCAGGAAAACGCCAACAGAGTTTCGGCGACGCAATGGGTGATTCCAGGAAAACATCTCACGGGCGGTGATGGCTGGGTGCTCGAATTACCTGGTTTTTTTATAGATATTCAGGACATTCCGGCTGAGTTGAAAATGGGGGGTGCGGCGCAACGTATTGAAGTAAGGGCAGACGTCAAAATGATGTGTGGTTGTCCTATTGAGCCTGGAGGGATGTGGGACGCCGATCACTATGAAATTAAGGCGCAACTCAAAACAAATGGGCAAGTATTGGGTGAAACCGCACTGACTTATGCGGGGACTCCAAGCCAATTTTTGGGTTCATTTGAAGTTGCGATGAGTGGAAGCTATGAGATCGCTGTTTATGCATACGATTCTCACAACGGCAATACCGGATTGGATACAGCTATATTTGAAGTCATTGAGGAATAGCCTAATTGACCTTTGAATCGGGGACTGAAGTTAGTCTTATCGTTGACCTCCACATGTTCGTCTATCGGCCATCTTGGCTCCTATAATCGATTGGCCTAAGCAGCTGAATTAGGTAGCCGTCCTAAAATATCTAAAAATTACCTCTTGCGTGCATCGCGCTACAGAGCTGGTCTAGTCCAGGAGATCGTTGAGAATGTGACCGATCCGGACTCCAGCTTGAGATAGACGTTCTCGGACCACTTCGATATTGCCCTTGAGATAACTCTCGCCCAAAACCACCGAACTGTATCGGGCATATCCAGTGGAGTTGGACATTGCAATATCCAAGGACTCATTTGCCCATGCTAATGGGGCAGATTGAGTCCACACCTCTCGCTGTTCCGATGATATGGCCTCATGCAAGAGCGTGCTTAGATCGTTCCAAGGCACGCCGTATTCAACCAGCAATTCATTGTCCCAAACGTCATGGAGATTAGTTGAGCGCCCTAAGAATGAGGCGGAAATTTCAGCACCGAAATCTCCCTTCTTTTGAGCAACGTGAAGGGGCTGATGCACGTCTGCGACAAGGTGAATTAAGAATTTGAGCGCTTTCGATTTGTCCAAATCGGCCGGCCCGTCGCGGACGAGGTCAATATTTCGGTCGATTTGAATGAGTGCGCAGCTATCGGGCTCGCGACAATCGCGTTCAATCTCGACACTTCGCCGCCGTGGCCGAACCGGTACAAAATGCCAGGAGGCTGATTCTGGGTTCTCGAGCGAATATTCATCGGCCCAAATGCAAGATTCAGCAAACTGCTCTTTGGTATCAATACCAAGGATAATTTTAACGCCACCCCGAGCGGTACGGGTCAGGTCCTCCCATGCAATTGCACAGGCCACCTTATGCCCGTCGTCAGACCAAGCATGGGCTGCGGCAGGCACAAAAAAAACGGCTGCAAAAAGCAGTAGAGCCCCAACGAATCGCATCATATGTGAAGAATGCCACAGGGGGCTGAAAGCGTGAAGCGCTTGAATTTCAACTGATTGCTGATGGCTTTGAGATACGGGAGCGGGCGGAAACCCTGGGTTATGAATGCCGGATTTGCGAACGGAAGGAACTCATCGGCGTCTAGTGAACTACCGCATTCTTTTTTCGGCATACGAAGGCGCATAAATAGCAAGAACCGGTCTGGCTTCCTCATGTATCGCAGTGAAGGTATGCGGCGCATTTGTAGGGAAAAGTGTGAATCGCCGAGCTAAGTTCTGCGCGGTAACCATTGACTGTCGCGACCGCGCGCCCTTCCAACATATAGCACTCCTGCTCAATACCAGGGTGACTATGATTGAGTGCTCCGTTTGATTTTCTTACGTCACCGAGAACGACCTCTATGTCGTTTGTTCGTTGTTCCTGAGTGATATTTTTGGCCCGTACGGTGCAACCGAGTCTTCTATTACTAAGTACGGTGACCCTAATTTTTTGATGTGAAACCTCACTGCGGGAGCAAGAGATTAAGTGCCTTGAATGATTGAAATTTAGTCTTATATCCCGACAAACACTGGCGGTTTGCATCCGCACAATTAGAGCGCCATTGGATTGTGCAACGCGAGATCGCGTAAAATGCGTAAAGCACGATCTTCGGGTAGGTTCGGTTTGTCTGACAACAGTAGGAGGAGCGAAAATGGCTACTCTCACAGGCAGTTCACAAGAGGTCTATCATTCCGTTGAAGTTCGGAAAATTTATTTCTCGGATGTGTTTGATGCAATTTCAAAAGGTGTTGCGGACTTCCGAGAAAGACCAACCCACTTACTCTTTTTGGCAATTATTTATCCTGCGGCGACATTGGCGGCGGCAATCGTTATGTCGAATCACAGCTTATTGCCCATTGTCTTTCCGGCTGTCTCCGGTTTCTTGCTGATCGGTCCGATAGTTGCGCTTGGTATGTACGAATTTAGTCGACGCCGCGAGCAAGGCGAGGATATCTCATGGAGCCAGGGTTTTAATTTTCTAAGGTCTCCGGGAATCGGTGCAATCAGCGTACTTGGGACGCTGCTTTTTGTTGTTTTCTTTCTTTGGCTTATTGCGGCCATGACAATTTATGACTCGACCATGGGACTTGTGCATCCCCATTTTTTCTCGGATTTCATGACGGCGTTATTCACAACAACACAAGGCTGGGCGATGATCGCTATCGGTAATGTGGTGGGGTTGTTTTTCGCGCTGACGGTTTTCGGTATCGGCGTGATTTCATTTCCACTTATTCTTGATCGACATGTCGGCGTGGGTACAGCCGTTTCAACATCAATTCGTGCGGTCGTTGCAAACCCAATCGTAATGATGGGGTGGGCAGCAATCGTGGTGGGTTCATTGATTCTTGCAGCGATCCCGCTACTCGTCGGGTTGGCTGTGGTGTTTCCAATATTGGGCCACGCGACTTGGCATCTTTATCGAAAAGTTGTCGTGTAGCAGAGGCAGGCTAAGAGTCTATTAAACGGAGTGTTTAATAGACGTTGAGGACGAAGTCGAACAAAGCCAATTTACGACCACGGCGTTCCGTCATTTTCATATCGAGAGCAGGATTGTGTAGGGAATCACGGCGATTGCCAGAGTCGCCCTCGAAGTAAAGCTGAGTCGTGAGTATCGGTTGTCCTGGGGCTTGAATTTTTACGTGGATGTGGCGCGTACGCCCCGGATAATAGCCAGGAACGACCGTTTCTAAATGATATCGCCCTTCGCCATCCACATATTGATGCCCGCGAAGTTTGAAGTTTTGATTATCGTACTCGCCGTTACCGTCGGCCTGCCAAAAATCAATCAACGCGCCGAGAATAGGTTTGCAGTAACCGTTGTAAACAGTGCCCTCGACGATTAATCGTTCACCCTCAATTCCATCTTCCAATAGGGACATGCGCTGAGGTGAGGCCGGTTTGAAATACGGCCCTTCGATCTGTGCGCGAGTCAGCGGTCCATCTTCTACACAGACTGGCGTCATCCGCGGCGCCGCGTGAGCAATGCGCGCGACCGTTAAACTGGTCGCTGCTCCAAGAAGCGCGGGGCAGGATTGAACGATTTTCCGTCGGGTTAGAAGTGTCATTTCGATTCTCCGTCTTATCCGTGCTGCGCTCAATCAAGCCAACACTAACCCATCGACATATGGTATTCCGAAACTGCGACAATTACCAAGAAGAGAGCGGAGTCTTTCTAGAAACGCGCTAGTTATCACGGAGAAACTAATCACGCCGATGAATTGAAAAACCGCTTTTGCCATCTGCAATGCCAGGCTTAAGCCGGAACTGTTCGTCGTAATCACCGCCGCCCTGTGGTCGAAACGGAATAGGTTCGTCGGTGAACAGTCTTTCAAGTCGGGCACGGTAGGCTTCGGCGATCGGCGCAAATCCATCTGGTGAAAGCGCGGCGGCTCTGTAAAGAAGGTGCGGGGGCAATACATCCATTCCGGGGTAGTACAAAATGCCGTGTGTGATTGGAAACAGCAGGTCTTCCATGTTTCCGTGCACCCCTCGCGCCGAGTAGTGTTCTTCCTCAGGGCCGATTGTCATGGACAGAAGAGCGCGCTTACCTTTTAAGTTTCCCGCACCATAACGCTCATATCCATGATAGCCCACGCCGTAGGCGAACCGGCGTGCATAAACCCGATCTACCCATCCTTTGAGTATGGCGGGCATGGAAAACCACCACATCGGGCACTGAAGGATCAGGGCATCCATCCACTTTAGTTTTTCCTGTTCTGCTTTGATTTCGGGTGACTGGGTATCGGCGAGGAACGCGGCCTTGCTGGCAGAGTGATAGAAGAGCCTCTTTTCAGGATCATGCTCAAGAAAATCCCGGTGATCGGCCTCTGCGCGCCAACCCATGGCATACAGATCTGAAACTTCGACCGAATGCCCCGCATCCCGTAGGTACGTTGCTGCAAAATCTTTCAATGTGCCGTTTAGCGAGCGTGGCTCCGGGTGGGCGTAAACAATGAAAATGTTTTTCTTCGGCACGTAAATTCCCCCTATCTCGAGCGCGAGCTATGCACGCGTGGCCTGTTTTCGGCCATTTTGCGGGACTCTGCTCTATGCTTGGTCCCTACGGATGCAGTACTGTTGGAGCAGTTTTTAAATCAAGGAATTGACATATGCCACCGCTTCGTTCGCGCACCACGACCCATGGCCGAAATCAAGCCGGAGCCCGTAGCCTTTGGCGAGCAACCGGAATGCGCGACGAGGACTTTTCTAAGCCCATCATCGCGATAGCCAATTCTTTCACTCAATTTGTTCCCGGACACGTTCATCTTAAAGACCTTGGGCAAATGGTGGCGCGAGAAATTGAATCGGTAGGAGGGGTGGCCAAGGAATTCAACACCATCGCTGTGGATGACGGTATCGCCATGGGTCATGGAGGAATGCTCTACAGCTTGCCTTCGCGCGAAATTATTGCCGATAGCGTGGAGTACATGGTCAATGCACATTGTGCTGACGCATTGGTCTGTATCTCGAACTGCGACAAAATTACGCCGGGTATGTTGATGGCGGCGCTTCGCTTGAACATACCAACCGTCTTTGTCTCTGGCGGTCCCATGGAAGCGGGGAAGATCACAACGACCGAGGGTTCGAAGATTGTTGATGTGGTGGACGCGATGGTCATCGCCGCCAATCCCAACACAAGTGATGTGGAACTGGAATCCTACGAGCAGGAAGCGTGTCCAACGTGCGGTTCATGCTCGGGCATGTTCACCGCCAATTCTATGAACTGCCTTACTGAAGCTCTTGGGCTGGCGCTCCCAGGTAACGGCACGGTGCTGGCAACCCACGCTGATCGCAAGGAACTGTTTCTGGAAGCGGGTCGCCGGATCGTTGATTTGGCGAAGCGTTATTACGATAAAGATGATGTGTCGGTTCTTCCGCGCAATATCGCGACGTTCAATTCCTTTGAGAATGCCATGACGCTTGATATTGCCATGGGAGGCTCCACGAATACGGTGCTTCATCTACTTGCAGCGGCTCATGAAGGCGAAGTGGATTTTACAATGGAGGATATTGACCGCCTATCGCGGCGTGTACCGCATCTGTGCAAGGTGGCGCCGTCTATTGAGAACGTACACATCGAAGATATTCACCGCGCCGGCGGGATTTTCGCGATATTAGGAGAGTTGGACCGAGCGGGTCTTTTGCACCGGGACAGCAAAACTGTTCATGCTCCGACTATCGGCGACGCAATTGACAATTTTGATATCCTGCGCACTCAAGAATCTGCGATTCATACATTTTTCAAGTCGGCGCCAGGCGGCGTACGTACGGTAACGCCTTTTAGCCAAGACAATCGATACTCAGAACTCGATATTGATAGAACGTCCGGCGTGGTCCGGGATAAAGCTCACGCCTTTAGCCAGGATGGAGGGCTAGCGGTTCTCTACGGTAATCTGGCTGAGGACGGCTGCATTGTGAAATCGGCAGGTGTCCCTGCCGATATGATGAAGTTCACAGGCCCGGCCAGAATTTTCGAGAGCCAAGATCTCGCCTCTAAAGCGATTTTGACAAAGCAAGTAAAGGCCGGAGACGTTGTTGTAATTCGTTACGAAGGTCCGAAGGGCGGACCGGGAATGCAGGAAATGCTTTATCCGACGAGTTACTTAAAATCCATGGGCCTGGAGAAAAGCTGCGCTTTGATCACCGATGGGCGTTTTTCCGGTGGCACCTCGGGGCTGTCGATTGGCCACATGTCGCCGGAGGCCGCCAGCGGCGGGAACATCGGATTGTTGGAAGAAGGCGATACGGTGGAGATCGATATTCCTAATCGCGCATTAAGAGCAGACGTTAGCGAAGAAGAATTAGCGCGCCGCCGTGCCGTGATGACCGCGAAGGGGGCTGTCGCTTGGCACCCTACACAGCAACGCAACCGCACGGTGACGACGGCCTTGCGAGCTTATGCGGCTCTTACGACAAGCGCCTCACGCGGCGCTGTGCGCGATTTGGGCACGAACCTAAATAGGATGAAGATCGCTGCGGAGTAGTCCGGTTCGGCTAAAGCGCGATTAGAAGTTTTTGTCGGAGCCAGTTCACAATTGAGGCTGCAGCCTGCTCCCAGGTATCGTCGAGCATGAAGCAGTGCCCGGCATCTGGTAGGATTTGAAAATCGGCGTTGTAAAATTCTGCCACTTTTTTGTCCTGACCGGGTGGGTTGTGGAGCTTGTCGTCTTTCCCGGCCGATAAGCAGAGTGACGGACCTTTCACCCACTCAGCTTGTGTTGACACGCGTAAGCGGTAGCGGTCATTGATCATCGCCGGGCTTTCCGGACATAGCCGTGTCATGAAGTCCGACACGTTAGTCCCGCTATATCCGGACAAAAACCATGAACGGGCTCGATCTTCTCCAGGTGGCATGACCAGTTGATCAGCGGGCCTCTCAGGTAATTTTCGCAGACCCGGTATTTGTCCAGGCGGGGAGGGAGCAAGCATCACCAGTCCCGCCAAAGATAGTGTCTCTGCCGCGGCCATGGCGATCAAGGCGCCCAAACTATGCCCGACCAGAACGATGGGGCCACGTAGCATATGAGCGGCCTCACAGACGTCTAGGACCGCCTCTCGGACACCTTCGCTCAAGAAGCTTGGCCCCTGTGTTAGTCCGCCGTGCCCGCGAAGGTCTATCGCGGCGGCAGGAATTTCATGTAACTCAAAGTAATTCAGAAATTGTGTCCAACACCACGCACCATGAAACCCGCCGTGAACAAGCAATAGCGTAGGGCCCTTTTTGGGCGAAGATTGGAACAAGCGGCTGTGTGAGAGCTGCGTTTGCTGAAAATTCTGAAGAGAATTGAAGTCCCACGCTGCGGACATTCCCGCATTCCCCCGGAGCCATTTACTGGGTACGCTCCTCTTGTATATGGGGCGCATCGAATAGAGCAATAGCTCGGATTTATGAAGGGGGGACACATGCGTTTAGTGAGTTACCGCAAAAGCGGAAAGGTTCGAGCCGGCATTGATCGTGATGGCCGTGTTTACGACCTTGAAGCGGCGATGAAGCGGGCCAAAGTCGGACAACCGGTTTCGGACTTGCGCACGCTTTTGGACCAACCGGGTTGGAAGCAAAAACTCAAAAAGCTGAAATTTGATGCGCGAAGTACATCAACGCCGGTTTCTAAAGCCAAGTTAACGGCTCCCATTACTGAGCCGCGCAAGCTCATTATTTCGGGCCTCAATAGTCATTCTCATCTTAAAGAACTCGAAGACTTAACCGGTAAGGTCGAGCCGCCGCGCTATCCCATGGTGATCGGGAAGGCCACGTCGACGGTGTCCGGTCCTTTTGACGACATCATTTTACCCCCAGAGACAAAGAAGTTGGATTACGAGTGCGAAATGGCGGTGGTGATTGGCCGCAAATGCCGCCGCGTGTCCACCGAGAAAGCCCGAAGTTATATCGCCGGATACATGACGATGAACGATGTGTCCGCGCGTGATGTGCAGATGGCAGAAGGTCAGGCCCTATTTTACCGCGTTCATTTTCCGGGCAAGAGTTTCGATACTTTTTGTCCGACAGGGCCGGCATTGGTAACTCTCGACGAATTTCCGGCAAAGCGCGTGATGAAGATGCGCACCACGGTTAACGGCAAAGTCCGTCAGGACGCCGACACGGCGGATTTTATCTTTACGGTTGAGCGGGTGATCTCGCACGTAAGTCAGATCATGACTTTGCAGCCGGGCGATATTGTTTCCATGGGCTCGCCCGCCGGCGTGATTTTAGCCGATCCGAAGCCTGTCTATTTGAAAGCAGGAGACGTTGTTCGTTGTGAGATTGAGGGGATCGGCTGTGTCGAGAACCGCGTCAAGGCAGACACGGTGAAGGTGCCAGCCTTCAAGATGGGGTGAGACGATACTGTCTACTGCGTACTTATTGAAATAGATAACAAAAGCAGATTCCATAAATGACTTAATGGAGTGAGAATCGATGGACGCTGTGGGACGCCTCGATGGAAAGATATGCATTGTAACCGGCGCTAGCTCGGGGATTGGCGCGGCAACGGCCAAGGCATTCGCACGTGAAGGGGGCACTGTGGTGATGACCGACGTGCAGGAGGACTTGGGCAAAAAGGTCGCGGCAGAAATAGGGGGGGCGACCCGCCTTGTACGTCATGACGTCTCGCAAGAAAATGATTGGGCGTGCGTCATTCAAGGCGTCATCCGTGATTTTGGACGGCTAGACGTTCTGGTTAACAACGCCGGCATTCTTGTGTCAGGGACGATCGAAAGTTCGACTGTGGAAGATTTCCATCGGGCCAATTCTGTAATGGTGGATGGTGTATTCCTTGGTTGTAAGTATGCCATAGAAGAGATGAAGAAATCCGGTGGCGGTTCAATCATTAATTTGTCTTCTATCGCGGCCCAAATCGCTCAGCCTCATTTTCTGCCCTACAGCGCGGCGAAAGGCGCGGTTCGCACGATGACCAAGTCTATTGCGGTTCACTGCCAAATTCACAATTACAATATCCGGTGTAACTCCGTACACCCGGGCGCTATTCAAACACCGATGTTTGAAGAAGTGAAAAAGGCATCGAAAGAGTTATTGCCACCGGAATTGCTTAAAGCCAGTCCAGGTGGTCGCGCGGACCCCTCAGAGGTTGCTAGCATGATACTGTTTCTGGCGTCGGATGAGTCGCGTTTCGTCAACGGTGCTGAAATGATCGTCGATAACGCACTCTCGATTCAATAAGCGTTAGATGATCCCCTTGGATTTAAGGGCGTTGATTTCTACTTCTTGTATGCCAAGGCGTTCTAATATCTCGTTTGTGTGTTCGCCCAATCGCGGAGCAGGGGAGCTAATAGGGAGTGGAGTGTCGTCGATCTTGAGAGGAGAGCCCAGCATCGAAACGCGGCCATGCCCGGGGTGATCTACTTGGACCACTGCGTTCTGATCAGCATTTTGCGGATCGTCTATGAGAGCATCGCGCAAATTATTTACGGGTCCGCAAGGGACGCCTGCCGCGTTTAGAACTTCAACCCAGTGTGCTGTTGTTTGAATTTTGGTGCGTTTTTCGATTTCGTCGCATATGGCTCTTCGATTTATCATCCGAAGATCATTCGTTTTAAACTCGGACCGATCATGAAGTTCCCTAGCCTCAAGCGCGTCAAGAAGCCGATCATAAATTTCATCATTTCCAGGGGCAATCGCGATTTGAGAGTCTTGAGTACGAAATATCCCATAGGGAGCGACGATGCCATGATCATTGCCGGTGCGCTCAGGTAAGGCGCCGGTCGCAAGAAAGTTCGCGGCATGGAAGCCGAGCATGCTGGTGAGGGCGCCGGTTAAGCTAACCGTTGCGGAACCGCTTTCGCCGGTGCGTTCACGGCGCGCAAGGGCAGCAACGATACCCAATGCAGCATAAAGCCCTGCAACAAGATCGCTGATCGGCGGACCCGCCCGCTGCGGCGGCTCGTCCGGACCACCGTTCAAACTCATAAACCCGGTGATCGCCTGGGCAATAAAATCAAACGCTGGTCGATCCCGATAAGGCCCAGTGGTACCGAATCCGGTAACACTTCCTCGTATAATCTTAGGATTGAGAGAGTGCAATTTCCGGTCTCCGAACCCCATGGTCTCCATAATGCCGGGCCGAAAATTGTCGACGACAACATCGCAGTGCTCGACGAGTTTAGAAAAAATATCACGTCCTTCAGAGGTACGTAGATTCAAGGTCACCGATTTTTTGCTTCGATTAAATGCTGCAAAATACCAACTTAGGCCGTCCTTGATGGCGCCTTGCTTGCGTACAGAGTCGCCTTCGTCGGGAGACTCGATCTTTATAACCTCAGCTCCGAGATCGCCAAGAATCATGGAGCAAAACGGCCCTGAGACGACACGAGTGAGATCGAGAACACGAATACCTTTGAGGGGAAGAGACATGGGGCCTTGCGAGGTTTAAGTTCAATCTTAGAAATTGCTCTGCTTACCCAGTCTCGTCAACTTTTTCAGTCTCCTTTCATAGACCGCTGGCCAAGAGCTCCGTAAACTACGGCGACGGCAGTGGAGTTTAGCTTATGTACCCGACGAAAGTAGAAGTGACTGAGGTGGGCACACGGGATGGTTTTCAGTACGAGAAAGCGTTTATCCCGACTGTGCAAAAAATTGAGGTCATCAATCGCCTGGTCGCTTCTGGAGTCAGGCGTATTGAGGCCACATCCTTTGTGTCTCCTCGTGCCGTGCCTCAGTTAGCCGATGCCGCAGAGGTCATGGCCAAGATAGAGCGTACACCGGGGTTGCGCCTCGCTTGTCTTGTCCCCAACCATCAAGGCGCAGCGCGGGCGTTGGCTTCGGGAGCGGATGAAGTCGTGGCATTTTGCTCTGCCTCGGAAAGTCACAATCAAGCAAACCTGAATCGCTCGATAGACAAATCGATAGAGGGCTTTGAAATTGTTGTCGAAGCGGCGGTGAAGGCGAGTGCTTCTGTTCATGGCGCTTTGGCCGTGGCTTTCGGCTGCCCATTTGAGGGCGATGTGGCCTCAAATTACGTTGCGGATATTGTGCGGCGGTTACATGGGGTCGGCATTCAGAGTGTTACCCTCGGAGATACCACCGGAATGGCAACGCCGCTAATTGTCGATCGCGTGGTCAAAACCGTGCAGGACCGAAATCCGGATGTGAGCCTCTCTCTGCATTTTCACAACACGCGAGGTATCGGTCTAGTCAACGTTATGGAAGGGCTCAAATGCGGCATTTCCCGCTACGAGTCCTCGATTGGCGGACTGGGCGGCTGTCCATTTGCGCCGGGCGCAAGCGGTAATGTTTGTACTGAAGACTTGATTTATATGCTGCACGAGCTTGGTGTTGAGACGGGGATTGATTTACCGGCACTGATCAAGTGCGCGCAGAAGGTGGAAGTGATTTTGGGGCGCGAACTGCCGGGGCAAGTCATGAAGGCGGGGCTACGCACAAAAACATTTCCCCTGGCCTCGGTCGCTCGTGCTATCGGTTGAAAGTGGGCGGACGTTAACTAGCGGTCCATCAATGAGGATGCGCTTCTTTTTCCCCTCCAACGCCGGGTTGTGAGTGTTCTCGCGCGTGGTTCTAGGGATGGGCCATTGTCGTCATCTTTGGGGTTGGACTCCGGTTCTGGGGCCGACCAGTGAAGGGTGAATTGTTCATGAAAAGCTTGCCACCACCGAGGAACCCAAACGGCTAAAGGTTCGCCCAGGAGGTGCCTAAAGCCGGCATCTGTCATAATCTCGCGGGTGGTGTCGTTTTTCTTAAATCCCATATGCTCAAGGATCGCTTTTACGGCCTTGTCGTGAGGGGTTTTCATCCGATCAACGCCGGCGCCCAGTTCGATGCGGCCGAGAATGTAGAACACAAGATCTGATACAACCCGGTCCTTTCGCCCGGCTACCCTGTCGACTTGATCTCCGATTTCGCCAAGGATTTGATCGGCCTCCTGTGGGGGGTATATGCCCCGCATGCGTGCGGCTTCTAGTGCGACGACACCTGCGAAGTAGTAGTCGTCGGTGGGGTGACGATCAATAATTGCATGTTGATCTTCGAAACGTAGCGAACACTCAGACAGGCGGGCATTAAGAGTCCCGCTCCACTTTGGGTAGGTGCGGGCCGCAACAGCTTCCATTTCTCGCAAGAAGTGGGCAACTGCGTCTTTCCCCTCGACCATGTTGTCAATTGAACGTGCGCCGATGAGAGCTCTCGCTCGAGCCAGCAGGGGGCGTAGAATGCGGTTAAGTCCACGGTTTTGTTTCTTGGGTATATCGTGAAGTGTAGAACTATCGTGAACTGGCAAATCGCTCAACTTGGATCCCTCGAACTCGGGGACGGTCTGTTGTCGGATTGCTCCGGTCCAATTCGTCTCTACCGCGTTTCTAGACAACTTAATCGCGATCTAAAGATGCCATATCTCGTCTATTTCGAGAACAAATATTTGCTTTCGACCAGCATTCACTTTGGGGAAACCATTAAATAAGGTCTTGATCTAACTTAGAATTAGGGTGAGACAGGACAAATTATGATCGTGCGGCATGACCCTGAAGCGGAGTCATGCCTATGTGGCCAAAAGCTGGGGGAGCTTCGTGGGCAGTCATGAGTGACATCGACCTGCAAGCATTAGAGAAAGCAGTCGCCTTCATCGGGGAGCCCGATGAGCAGGTCCGTAAAACGCTGCGTCAAATTCTCCATCACGCCGGGCTTCGTCAAGTTAGTGTCCATGGCAATTTAAAAAACATTCTCAGCTTGATGAGTCACATGACGCCGGACCTGATCATAGTGTCCGACGATTTAGATCCTGGAGTATTCGATTTCATTCGGGATATTCGCCACAACAAGATCGGTACGAATCCCTTTGTATTGGTGACGACGTTGATATCGCCGGAACACGTGGATAGCGTAAAGAGGGCCATGCAGGCGGGAACCGATGACATCATCATCAAGCCCGTTAAAGAAGAGCAACTCTTGCAGCGATTAAAGCGAGTCACGCTCAATCGAGCGGCCTTTGTTGTCACCAGCGACTATTTGGGTCCGGATCGCAGAGGAAAAAATCGCCCATCGAGCATTCGCCGGATTAACGTCCTTAACACCATGCTCGAGAAAGCGAACGGTCGGGAGATCAATCTCGATGGCGTGAAAGATTCTGTCGATGGGTCCATGCACGAGGTTTTGCAGGCCCGGCTGGATAGCCACGGCTATCGTCTTGGATTTGTATGTAATTTGCTCATAAAAGCCTACGAAACCAAAGAAATTACGATTGAAGTTCAGGAAAAGCTGTTGGTTCTTGTCGATTTGCTGGGAGATGCTGCGAGGACAGCGGAACGGCTGAAGGAATCTGATGTCGCTATTTTGTGCGGGTCATTGGCGAAAGATGTGACCAAGATTGTCGATCATTACGAAACGCCGACCGAAAAAGACATAGAACTTCTACAAATAATCTCTAAAGCAGTCGTTTCAGCGGTGAAACCACACGCTCCTCCTGATAAAATAGAGGAAGAAACGCGACAAGCGGCCGATATCTACGAGTCACGCGACCGCGCTGGATTTGGGGAATCTCAAGATATCCAGCGCCACCCGGATGAGATTCCCATGGAAGATTTTGACGAGCCAGTCATAGAAATTATGCCCTTATCGAAGGGGCAGTTTCTCTTCAGACAAGGCGATGCGGCGAAATCAGCATACATCCTCAATAGCGGGGCGATTGCTATTTTCAAGGAAAACGATGGAAAGCGTGTGCCCGTCGCTCGAGTAAAAAAGGGCGAGTTTTTCGGTGAAATGGCGATCATAGATGCGCGGCCTCGCGGGAATTCGGCGATGGCGCTTGAGGACTGCACACTTTCTCTCGTTTCGAAAGATATGATCGAGGAAAAGCTCGCCAACTCGGACAAGATGGTTCGGATGGTTCTGCATATGCTCAGCAACAGTCTAAAATCTGTTCACGAAGCCTATGGCCCCAAGGGCCGCAATATTGTTGATTCTGTCCGCGAGATGAAGGAACAGGCCCTACATATACAATCTTACGTCGACAATATTGCCGTAGAGGGTGTGAAGAACGACGGCGTCGCGCCCATGAAAAAGATCGTTGAACTTACAGATTCAATTGCGAAACTCGTGGAAAGCGTGCCTGATTTAGATCGTCGCACACCGGCTTTACCGTCGGAAAAAGATCTGGAAGGCTGATCGTACACAAAAACCTGCTTCGTTTTATCCTCCTGTAGTGCACGGGCCGTCACCTTAGAGTTGAAAATTGTGCATGTATAATCATGACTAGCATCTGTGCCCATCTCTCGGCAAAATCAAGGAAAGCTAGGGGGATATAGTAAGAAATGGGCAGATTGTTTTTTGTAGTGCAGTCGTTCTATGCGATGTGTGGGATCGGGTTTTTTGTCAAAGATTTATTCGACAAGGTTCCGATGGGAGAGGGGATGGTTAGGGCGTTTATTTGGCCCTACGCCCAGTGGCCGTTCATCAAATTTAGGGCGTTAGAGATGCTTCAGCCTGTATTGAGCCTGTTTCAATAATATCTTGCGAACCCCGCCCTATTGCTTGCTGGCACGCCAACGAGCGTAAGTATCTTTCATGCGTCGGCGTCGTTGACGACAAGCTTCACAGGGCAAAATAAAGGCAACGGTGAGAATGACCGTAACGATAAACGCGGATATAAGTAAGGCAACGCTCACTTTGCCGGCTCACCCCCATTTGAAGGGTTCGATTCTAACTCAGCTCGACGTTTGATCGTTTCCTCCTTCAGGGCGATGATAATTTCTTCGATGCGAGCATCTGACATATCGTCGTTGAGATTGAAGAAAGGTCCGCCCTGAATTTTTAAGTTTGGCCCAATAAGGCAATTATTCATGCATGGCCCCCGCACAACCTGAGCCGGTATTCGTTGCTCGAGAATCATTCGTTCTAATAGGTCCGCCAGTCCGCGGCTTCCTCGGCCTCCGCAGGATGGCAACCTATCGGTGTTCAGTCGTTTGTTGATGCAGATGCGCACCATAAACAATGGTTTTTCGGTTGGAACCCAGTTGCCTTCAAACATATCTTTATGTGGCCTTGTTGGGGACGATGGGCAAGTGAACAGCCTCTGCTATTATGCGGGAGGTCTCGTGCCAAAGATTATAGCTGCCCAATTCACCGATGGGCACCCACCTTACCTCTGCGGCATCTGACCCTGCCCGGGGGGTATCGCCGCCCCACCATGCTCGGAAATCAACCAAAGTCCAGTGGGCAACCACATTTCCTGCGGTGTCTTTTTGAAAGGTATCCACAACGTCTATGAGTTCCAGATCAGCGACAGTAAGGTTTGTTTCCTCCCTGATTTCACGGGCCGCCGCTTCTCTTACGGTCTCTCCCAGTTCTAGGCGTCCGCCTGGAATGCTCCATTCTCCCATGCGGGGTG
>CAXBLG010000078.1:0-16951 GCA_963976395.1 uncultured Rhodospirillaceae bacterium | reverse complement strand
TTGCGCACTTTGCATGGCAGCAAACGTCGCCGTCAGCATTGCAACCGAACTGACCGTAGTCATTGCCCAGGTTTTGGAAATAGCCCCTATGTGCCGTCCCCTATGTACGACAGCATCAGTATAAATCATGATTAATCTCCCTAAATCTATGCAGCCACGCCGCAATTCAGTGCCAAATTGAATATACCCGTGACGCGAGCGTATTTAGAGTTGATCAATTTTTACTCCGAACCAATTCAACGGGCTCTGCGTCATCGAGCTGCTTACAATGAGTTTGTTCGGATATGCCGACTTCCTCCCGAAATCCGGCTTTCAGACTGCAATCTGCAGTCGCCTACCCTCCCAGGCCCAACTGTATAACCAAAGATTAGCACGCTAAAGTTGCCCCGATCAATTCCGTTCTTTAGCTAATATTGGATAAATTTTTCAACCTGAAGACAACTAATAGGTGTTGGTTGAGTCCAAGCGGGGTGAGCACGTTGAAGCGAAACATGACGCTACGAGAGGCTTAAGTGCATTTGAATTGAAGCTAAGAAAAAAGGCACCAACCGGTGCCTTTTTTGCTATGCGGAAAGAGTATTTACTGCAGCGTATCAGCGCGCCGGTGAGCTATCCAACGCCACATACCGCTGTTCTTGCTGATCGTGATCAGACGCCATTTCGGCCCCTGAGCGTTCAATGAACACCTGAGTCATTTTAACGGTGATGGCCGAGGAGATCGCTGTCATCGCCCCCGTTTCATCGGGATGGCCATCGGCAAGCTGATACATCTGACGGTAGAGCGACGGCTGGGAGAGTCCCCCGTAACTTGAATGATGTGTCGACCAAGAGCGAATAAGTTGCGCGTACCAAGTCTCAATGTCGGCATAGCCGGCAACCAGCCCTTCGGCATGCTCGGGGCCAAGTTTAACGCTAAAGCGCAAATCATGGATGTCATAGAAACCCGGCCGTTGAAGGAACACAGCCCAAGGCCAGCGCACGTCGGAAGGTTCGGTCGTCAGAACACCATTCTCGATCTTGCCTTTGAGATGATGAGTAAACTCTGCGCCAAATCGCTCGTCCACGCGATTGGACCCACCGGGTATAATATTGGCACCGGTCGCATCTGTAATCAGACGGTCTTTACCGCGATACATTGTCACGTCAACAGACTCGTCATTTTCAAGGCTATCGACGTTGGAGAGTTCGACCAATATCCGATTAAAATTCATTTCGCGAACCCACATATTCGTAAAGTGGGCGAATGTACCGTCCGGCGCACGAAACAACCGCGTACATCCGATTGCGCGGAACAGCTGGTTATCGACACCAGCCTCACCTGCTTCTGAGGTAAAGTCGTTGGGTCCGACCTTTCCATCGAGATTCAAACCTATGGCGTATTTGCCTTTGGCATGACGATAAGAAAAGTTGTCCTCCTTATCCTGCGGATAACGAGCAATGCTTTCTCGCTCTAGCTGCGTGTCTGCGACCGCCCCCCCATCAGGATACAGCGCCTTGAACTGCTCGCGCGGCCCCTCGTTGAAACCATCCGGACATTCGGTTTTTCCATTCTCGGTTTGCAGAATTGCCCAACGCGCATCTGTTAGCGCGTAACCAATTCTGCCGTCTTTCAGAGCCGGAGTTGAATCCTCAGCATATGCTGTCATTCCGACACTACCAAAAGCCGCGGCGGCACAAATGGCGCCGGCGGCTAAGCTCGCCAACTGTTTTTTGGACGCTTGGTGCTTCATTACATGCTCCTCACCTAATCAAGGGTTGCTAGCCAGCATTGTTGAAAAAATCGTCGCGAAGAAAAAAGGCGCGAAATCCGTTCCGGCCTCCGCCAAACTCTCCGTTAGCATGACCGTTAATGTCGCCCGGCGCATCATCACCGGAGTGAGTGTACACCGGCGCTCCCCTATAAGCCCAAACACGTAAGGCTCCGCCTTGCCCAGGCTGCGCAAAATGACCCGTCTGCGGATCAATCTCGATTACCGTCCAGGTGCGGCTATCGCTTTTGGCATCGGCAGATGCGACGACATAGGGCCAATCGCGTAAGCATCGCTCGACTTTACCGCCACCGCAAATGGCCAGACGGTAGACTTGCGGTGCGTCGGGATGGTCGCAAGCGAGTTGATCCATGGAATCGTCGCCGCAGTTATATAAGTAAATTGTTTTGCCGTGGGAATCCGCGAGAACAACACCAGTAATCGAATCTTGCATCGTGAATTCTGTCGGTGGTGGAGGTGCCTTCTGCGTATAGACATTATGCCAACCCGGGGCGTCGCTGCCCTCCAGACTTCTTATGTCTGCATCCAGTACGCTTGTGTACAAGGGGTTTTTGCGGAATGCCCACTGCCGAACGCCAGGAGAGCGCTCGACGATGGACCATTCGCCCTGAGCCTGAGCTGACGCCGGTGCAATAATCGGCTTCCAGGTGCGCGTGCAAACTTCGTCACAATTGGACTTTTCCGGCCCGTCCCTATCGGACATGTACACCGAGAAGTTTTTATCGGTTAATAGCTGCCGGCCCAAGGCGGTCGTGATGATTCCGAAACCAGGCGGAATCGCCGGCGGGACAACCGCAACTTCGCGCGGAGCCGGAGACTCACCACCGCGCTGACGGGTCACCGCCCCTCGAACATCGCCGGGCTCTTTGTCGAGGATCGACGTGTAAAGAACGTGTCCATCGTAAGCCCATAGCTTTCTACCATCCTTCAAGGTCACTATCGAGAAAGAGCCGACGGACTCGGCTTCGTCGGACGCGAGCACCGGAGGCCATACCTCGGCACAACTTTTCCGCTTATCCAACTCTGGCAGAGTCAGTCCCGGCGGATACGGACTCATGAGCCCGGCCGTTTCGGTGGTGGGAACATCAGTGCACAGCGATTGATTCTTAGGATCGCCCGTAATGCCATTTCGCATTGTTGTTTGCGGCCAGTAATAAAGCGTCATCCCACGAGAGTCGGCAAACACAGGACCATCGCGTTCACTGTGCTCGACACGAAACCCGGGCGGCATAGGAACGCGCCTATAATCTTCGCGCTCCATACGAGACTTAGTATCGGCAGCCATCGCACGCTCAATAACCATCAACGGCATAACTATGATTGCACTGATCGTCAAAAAGCCAAAAACGTTCAAAATCTGCCGCATATTTACCCGCTCTATGAAGAAGCTCACACACCTAGTCTGCATAAGACCTTGCGCGAAACTTCATTTTCAAAATTCTTTGGCCTTGGAGGTTTTAAACGCCCTAGACCAAAATTTCCCCGACTCTCTGTGAGGAATTGTTCGATTGGGTGCCCCAAGAAGTGGCTTCCAAACCAAACACTTCCATAGCCGTTAGACCCAGGCGTGTGCTGGGACTGCCGCCTCCCACAACATGCAGACCGGTCTTAACGCGTCCGCCTGCGCGACCGGCAGTAAACATCGGCTGGTTGTCAATTGAGTGCACGCGAGCAAGAGACTGATCTGTGGTGGCATAGATCAACATGTTGTCCAGCAGCGAGCCATCGCCCTCCTTGAACTTGGCAAAAGCATCGACGTAGTAAGCCCAACTGTCCAGCGCGCGACGAATGAACCATGAAGTTTGCGGCTGGTAGCCTAGTTTTTCATCGACAGGCTCTTCATGCGAAGCCGTATGGTGCGGTTTATCGTAACCCACTTTGCTGGTCGCAGCCGCTGACTGGGAGTACGCCATGTTGAAAACGCGCGTCTGATCGCACGCAATCGCCATCACCATAAGGTCTGTCATTAACTTGTGACGCTCACCCACCAGATCCACATCCAGACCGGTTTTCGGGTCTTCCTTAGGCCCAACACCAACCACACAAGCCGGTCGTGGTTCGGGCTTGGTGAGCTGTTGGTCAAACTGACGTTCAAGATCGCGCAAGCCTGTGAAGTATTGATCGAGGCGCGCTTTATCTTCCGCACCGATGGAGTCCGCGAGATCTTTCGCACTTTCCATAACACCGGAGAGTACACTCTTGCGCACCATCACTTTGGGGTTCGGTGTAAATTCTGCTGCATTCGGATTCTGAAAATCTTCGCCGAATAATTTGGCGTAGAACTGAACCGGCGACCAATCCGCAACGTTTACGGAATTTGCATTTTCATAACTAAAGCTGTCCCGAACATCCCCGGTCGCGGTAGCCGTTAGGGTCTGGTAGCGAGTGGTTCCACCAATCTTCTTCGCGATGGTTACGTCAATCGTCTCGCCGGGAAGATCCGTCTGGTTCATTGGTGCCATACCGGTACGACTAATGACCCAGCCCGTCTTGTGGCACAAATTGGGTGCAGAATCGCGAAAACCGTTAAAACTTGTATACAGGTTTATGTGCTGACGAATAGGTGCGAGCATTGATATCTCTTCAGGCAAGTCGAAATCCGCACCCACTTTTTTGGGCACAAAAATTTCCTTGTTCATGCCGAGCCCCCAAGCCCAGGTGCCGAACCGCACTGGCAGCGGCGCACCGTTCGCAAGTGCAGTACCGTTTCCGTTCAAAAAACAATTCAGCAGCGGCAAAGCAACCGTGACAGCTCCGCCGTTAAGCAGGCCCCGTAGTACGCGCCGTCTATTAAAGTCTTTCATCACATCATCTCCCTTATTTATCGTGCTGCGGCGGTTTGTGGCGAAGACCCGTGAACGGTCTTCGCCGCTGCCGCAGGCAGGGCTGGAGTTTCTACAACTTCTACAAATGCATCACTTGTGGCGATCATACGGAGGAGGTCGGGAACGCGGTAACCGACTTGCTCAAACTTCTCCGTCAACACCGCAAGCGCGTCCTTACCGTCGAGCGACATCGGGCCACCCGTTCCGTAGCTGTAAAGGCGATTCACTAAACAAGACGGCAGCGCCGGATGGTCACGTAGCGCCTTGCTCAAACCGACCACATTATCGAAAGCCTTACCGTCCAAGCTCCCGCTCGTATCAATCAGGTTACCCTTTTCCGTTTCGCGGTAACGCCCTGCTCCGTCGAAGCTTTCAAGCGCCAATCCCATCGGGTCGGTAATCTTGTGACAGCCCGCGCAGACAGGGTTTTCAAGGTGCGCACTTACGCGGTCGCGTTGTGTCGGATAACTCGCGTCCGGATTGTTAACCAAGGAGAAATCCACATCCGGCGGCGGACGAGGCACTGGTTGACATAACACAAGCTCCCGAAGCGCTTTTCCGCGCAGGGTCGGCGAACTACGGCCGGGATGCGCGTGCACTGTTAGGAAGCTGACCTGCGTCAAAAGCCCAGTCCGCGGGCTGCCTTCAGGGAATTCATAAGGAACCCAGCCGGGTGCTGTCGGCACCTGATAGACCGTCGCCAGAGCGGGTGACATGAAGGTTTCTCGGGTCGTATAAAGATCGCGATAGTCCCCTTTATCGATTAGCAAATGATCGATCACAGTGCGCAATGTCTGTTCACGGGCATCCATCAAGGTCGTGCCGGTGATCATTGGATAGATTGACGGATCTTTTGCGAGATTGGCGAAATCGTCAAAGCCGAACATGTCGTCGAAGAACGCGCGCACGCCCGTTTCCAAACGCGGACTAGCGAGCATCATGTCTACGATACGAGTGCGACCCTCTTTTGTAAGAATTTCGCCACTTTCCGCCGCATTTAAAAGCGCGTCGTCAGGCGCGGCATCCCAAAGGAAAAAACTAAGGCGTGAGGCCAGTGCATAAGCATCCAAACGGCGGTGTCCGGGATTATTCGGGTCTGGCTCCGTTGTATCAGCCACAAAGATAACTTTTGGGTCTATGAGCATACCTTCAATGACAAGCGCCAGCCCAGCATAGAAATCTTCCAAATCTTCGGCGCCGGCGCGCGCCGCATTCACAAATTCGACGACCCGATCTTCACTTAGAGGACGACGATAAAGCAGCCGTCCGGTGCTCTTAATAAACTTGGTCGCGCAAGCATCATCTGCTGCAGTGAGATCGACCGGTTTACACGGGATCAAAAAGTCGCGTCGCGAGGGACGTTCAGCATTGCCCTTGTCTATCACCTGAGCTGCAATTGAAGCCGCGCTACGTTGAATTTGTTGGAGTTCGCCCAATGTGACGCCGGCCGTCGCAGCACCAGAAGCCAGCAATCCGTCGGTTCGACGCAAAGGCGCGAAAGGTGCACCAACTCTAATATCGGCACCGAACACATAAGCTATGGTATTTTCATATTGCGCTTCGCTCATACGCCGCACACGTGCGGGCGCACCCGAATAATCCGCCTCTGCAGATGTGACTTTCGCAACAGCGGAGGCGCTTTCATTTGATGACGGGGCTGAACAGCTTGCGAGCGCTAAAACAAACACACACGCAGCGCCGCCGAGAAAAGCACTCCCAAGACGACTTATTGAACGTGGACCTAAACCATTTAAAACCGAATACAACGGAGACTCCCTTTCTCTCGACGTTGGCAGCCGTCCCGTCATCGCAGGATTGCTAACACAGCACTTCTGCGATCCTCGAAAACGGCACATAGACCGGCCCGCACCTCCCGGGCGGTCCACCTTCTACGCTTAACAAGAGTGTAGCCCCTTAGGCAGGTATAATCCTTTTGATTTTACCCATTTATAAGGGAGTTTTGGGCTTATATACCGATTTTATAGGGCAAATACCGCCAAATGAGCAATTATAGCCTATGGTCGGCCCCTTCTCCAAGCCACGGCCAATGATATAAACCGCGCAAATTGCCTCAAGTATTCATCACTTTGATCAAGTCTTCCCACACTTAATTAAGGTCTATCAGATTTAGCCGACCGTCCTTGCTGCCCGGCAACTTTAAGCTTGAAGGCGTCTGCCAAAATTACTCCACCAGAGTGAATCCATATATTATATCACAGCTCGTATGCAGGTTTGAGGTGTTAGAAATGATCGAGTTGCCAGATGATAATTTTGGGCGTCGGGAGCTTGAGGCAGGTGAGGTCGTCTTCCTGGAAGGCCAAGAGATTGATAAATCCTACGTAGTTCTACAAGGCCACGTAGACATTATCATTCGCAATCCCGAAGGTACCGAGATCGTCGTCGATCAACTAGGCCCAGGAGAGCTTTTTGGCGAGATTGCATTGTTGCAAAAGAATCGAAAACGTACGGCAACGGTCATAGCCGTAGACAATTGCACACTTCTTGAGATTGACCGCAAAGTCTTTGATGCACGTCTCGCCAAAGCTGACCCATTGTTGCGTTTCGTGCTGGATCACATGACTCGCCGGCTCGTGAACACCACTCAAAGATATATTGCGAAGAACTTAGCGGAATAATCTTCATAGGCTCATATAAAACCGCACGGACTCTGCTCTCCCACTTGAACGCCTAGGACGCTTACAGCGGACACGCTCTCCAAGCATAGTAGGCTTCGGTGGCGATCAGGTCGTGAGCTATCGTTTATTTGCTTGTCGCCACATACACCCCATCCCAATCGGGACCGGGCGGAGAGTTAATGTACTCCTGCATGCGCTCTACATAGAGGTCATATAGGCCATTGGATATACCTACGGCACTTTTGGCTTGCTTTAAGAGGCCTCGGCACTTTTGAATACATAGCTCAGCTTCACTCCAATTCTGGCCACGGTAAGCCTTCAAAAGTTTCATGTGTTCCGCCCTAAGAGACTTAAAGGACTCGGTCGCAGCGACTTGCTCATCTCCGATCAAGGCAAAAATCCGCACGGCCTGCTGCTTGCCTTTGACGCGAATTAAATCAAGCTCGAGAACTGCGAAGCTTGAAACCGCGTTCGACGTACTTTCTCCGATAATGCAGGTCACGCCGTAGGTTTTAGATTGGCCTTCAAGGCGGGAGGCAAGGTTCACGCTATCGCCCAGAACGGAATAATCAAAGCGTTGATCGGACCCCATATTACCCACGCAGGCTATCCCCGAGTTCAGTCCTATTCCTATTGCAATGGGACGGTGCTCGCGGTTCTCACGAGCCGCTTCTGCCTCGAGACTGCTATTAACTTCCTCAAGAGCCGTGATCATCTCCAGAGCCGATATGCACGCGTGGCGCGGATGATCCGGATCATCAAGGGGCGCGTTCCAGAACGCCATGACGCAATCGCCCATGTATTTATCGATTGTCCCGCGATGAGACATGATGACGTTGGTCAAAGGAGTCAAAAGTTTGTTGATAAGGCGGGTGAGTCCCTGCGCGTCGAACAACTCTGAAATCGACGTAAACCCGCGCACGTCGGAGAACATGAACGTCATTTCACGGTTCTCGCCGCCGAGTTGCAGTTTACTCGGGTCGTCGGCAAGCTGCTCAACGAGGTCAGAGGAGAGATACTGGCCGAAGGCCGTGCGTACTTGCTTTTTCTGCGCTTCAGTCTGGGTAAACGCCGCGTAGGTCAAGAAAATATAAAAAAGCAGTATAACCGCAGTTGGGAAAACCACACCATAAAGCTCTTGTCGTTCGACAAAGGCGTTGAGCGAGAAACCGATATATGAGCCCGCCAAAATCAGAAATACGATCAATCCAATTCTCGCGCCAACCATAGGCGTGAGAATAATCATGATTAAGCCGCCGATGATGGCCACAAACACCTCTGTCGTTTCAAATTCCGTGTTTCGCTTGAGGCGTTGATCAAAAAGCACGTTCTCAAGAACGTTGGCGTGAACTTCAACGCCGGGCAACGTATCATCCAAAGGTGATGCGCGCAGATCAAACAAGCCGGCGGCTGAGGTTCCGACGAGCACAAACTTGCCACGAATACGGTCCGCATCCACACGCCCGTTCAGAACATCCGTCGCCGAGATATACATGCTGTCCCGCAGCAATTCGTGCGGTGTAAAATAAACCCAGACCTGACTGCGCTTGTCCGTGGGCACGAAGTACCGGTCTCGGCTGCGCGCCGGGCGGATCGACATCTCTTCAACACCCAGCACCGGGTCGGTCTTAACGCCTATGGTCCGGGCATTCAGACTCACGCGAAGCATTTCAAGTGTCAGTGAAGGCAACAGCCCGACTGTAGCTTGGAGAGACGGGTCCATGTTCGGGTCAATGTCGCCTGCGTTGCGAACCTTCATGACCATTGGGACCTCGCGCACGATCCCATCGATTCTATTCTGAGATAAACTTATAACTCCGCGCCCCGCAGCCGCTGATTCAAGAATGGAGATCGGGCGCAGGACATAATCATGATTTTCTACAAACTGCGCGGGGTCGGCTCCGATAACAGAGAAGGAAGACTGAATGCGCTCTTCCGGCACAACCCTGGCGTCCGCGACAAAATTTTGCCCCAGCACCACTTTGCCGCTCGCTCTCAAACGCTCGGCAAATATTTCATCGTTTGTAGGCAGCGCCTTTAGTCGCGCACGTGTAGAGTCGTCCAAACCCTTTACAGAGTCCACCGCGATACTCAGTGAGGTTCGATCCTCCTCGGCAAACAAAACGTCAAAGCCGATGACCCCGGCTTCCATTTCCGACAGCCGGTCAACAAGTGTTCCGATGACTGTTCGCGACCACGGCCATTGCCCCTGCTCGGCCACGCTGCGTTCATCAATGTCGACAATAACGACAGGGCTGTCGGGTACAAACGGACGTGGGCGCAAGACTTGATAGATATCGAAACTTTGTAGGCGCAACCGCTGAAGAATCTCAGGGTCCTCCAAGCGTCCGATGACAAGGAGGACCAGCGCGAGCAACGTCGTCAATCGGCCTGAACGGATTAGTGAGCGTTTGAACCAACGCCACCACCAACCCATAGACACGAAATCGCGCCAGCGAATTCGGTCCAAACGCTGGCGTAACCGTTGCAAAGATTGATTGCTGCCCGCAGGCGTTGAACGCCTTTCAGGCGGGCCGATATTGTCGCGCACGTTGCCCCGCTCTCAGGCCATCCCGACCTAAGGTTTCACCCAAACCTGATCATACCCGAGCAGGCGGCCTCAGGGTAGCAGAAGAGACGGAAAACCCCTAGATTTGAACAATGAGTAAGGTCAGTCCCGAAGCTGAGATGCGAAGCCTGCCGACTTGGCTACGCACATTTCTGGAGCCGTTGAAGCCCTTGTACAAGGAAGCTTTGGCGGCGTCTTTGTTTGTCAACATCCTCGCACTAGCCGCACCGATATTCGTGCTCCAAGTATATGACCGCGTGGTGTTTCACGCAGGCATAAGCACGCTTCAAGGCCTCACGTTCGGAATGGTTCTGGTTGTTGTTTTTGATTTTGTCCTCCGTCAGGCCCGAAGTCGTATTTTGCAACGCACGGCCCTTCGCATAGATATTGACGTTGGCCGGCGACTATTTACCAAGATCATGGCCCTCCCTCTCAGAACCCTTGAACAAAGGCCCGCCAACCATTGGCACGCGTTGTTCCGCGACATGGAGAATGTGCGTAATACACTGTCTGGACCAACGGCCGTACTGGCGATGGATCTTCCGTTCGCTGTCTTATTCCTAGGCATCGTATTTGTATTCGCCTGGCCGGTAGCGTGGGTATTGGTCATTGTTTTTGCGGCGTTCGTCGCATTGGCATGGCACTCCGGGAGAGTCGTCTCAAGCGCGGCCGAAAACGAGAAGCATCAGCACAACCTTCGCGACGGTCTGATGGGCGAGATCGTCGCCGGACGAACCACAATTAAAGCAACCGCCCTTACCGGGCGCATGGCGGAGATTTGGGAAGGGAAGCAAGCCGACACGATTGCTCAATCCCTGAGCCGTGGGCAAAAGGCGGATTTCTACATAGCCTGGGGTCAAAGCCTGACTGTCATAGCCACCGTCGCAATGACAAGCGTTGGCGCGGTCGCAATTATGAATCAACAACTAACCATTGGCGCTCTGATTGCCGCCAATATGCTGGGAGGACGACTTCTCGGACCCTTCAATCAGCTGGTCGGCGCTTGGCGGGGTTTTGCCCTTTTCCGCCAGTCGGCCGTTCGCCTCGGTGACGTATTCGCGGAAACAGAAGACCCGATCACCAGTGACGTGGTCATGACCCGCCCGAAGGGCCAGATAAAATTAGAAGATGTGAGTTTCACCTATACCCCGAGCGGCCCGCCGGTTGTTGACGGACTAAATCTTGAAATCGCATCGGGTGGCCTTACTGCTGTTATGGGGCGCAACGGATCCGGTAAAACAACACTTATTAAATTGATTCTTCGTCTCTATTCGCCCACATCGGGCCGCGTGCTCATCGACGGGGCCGACATTGCACAATTCGCACTTAAGGATTTGGCTCGATGGATCGGTTATGTCCCCCAGGAATGTGTGTTGTTCAACGGAACCATTCGGGACAATCTGACTTACGGACGTCCGCAATCTACTGACGAAGAAATCGTGCGAGCCGCAACCCTGGCCACGGCGCACGATCTGATTATCAGCTTGCCGAAAGGTTATGGGACCATCGTCGGTGAAAGCGGTAGCAGTTTGTCCGCCGGATTGCGCCAGCGCATCGCCATAGCAAGAGCCCTTATGGGTGATCCGCCCATCATCGCCATGGATGAGCCGACAAGCAGCTTGGACCGCCATGCGGAAGAACAACTAAGGGACGCGTTGGTAAAACTGGCCGCCGATCATACCATTCTGGTTATTACTCATAGCCCGGTTTTGCTCGAATCCTGTGCGCACACAGTTGTCGTGGACACTGGAAAAATACGCGCGGCTGGTCGCACACGAACGGTGCTCGAGTATCTGGCGCAGCAGAAAGCCGGGGCCGTGAAGCCTGTCCTTGTTCAGAATGAAAATATTCCAAAATCCAAGGGAGAATCTGGATGAGTCCGCTGGATACCCTTGACGCAAAAATCTCCAATGACCGTTGGGTGCCTATGGGGCGTGTGGCGGTTGCCCTTGTCGCTGTCTTCATCTTTTGGGCGGCCTTTGCCCGTTTGGACGAAGTGGCCATGGCGCCGGGAGAAGTCGTACCGCAAGGTCAAGTGAAGACCATTCAGCATTTGGAAGGTGGAATCATCGAAGAAATATATGTTCGGGAAGGCGATACGGTGCGCGAAAACGCACCTCTGGTCCAACTGGATTTGGCTGGGGCCGTCAACAATATCGAGGAGGTTCAGGTCAGACTGGACAGCCTCATCTTAACGCGCGCTCGTTTGGACGCCGAAGCAACAGGCAACGAGCCAACATTCCCGGATGAGATATCTGCGCGCCGTCCACAATTGATGTCGTCGCAACGCGCGGCCTTTGATGCAAGAAATCGCGAGCTCGGCAGCAGTCTTGCGGTGCTTGAAGGGCAAGTCGTGCAACGTGACAGGGATGTTCGCGAGGTTCAGGCTCGTCTTACCGCGGCCGAGGAAAGTTTGGCCCTTGCGAACGAACGCTTGGCGATGTCGAACAATCTTCTAAAGGACAACCTTCAAGCTCCCATGGATCACCTTGAGATCGAGCGAGATGTCTCTACCTTGAAGGGCGAGGCGGCATCGTTGCGGGAAGCCTTGCCGCGGGCTCGCGCGGCCTTAAACGAAGCGCGCGAACGCATTTCAGAGCTAGAATACAAATTCCGGCGTGAGGCTCGCGAGCTTCTCGGTGATACAGAGACGGACATCGCCCGCCTTCAAGAGCTGATGGCGAAAGCTACTGATCAGCAGACCCGCACAACAATTCGCAGTCCTACTAACGGTGTAGTGAAGAACATGCGCTACAATACCCTGGGCGGCGTCGTACGGCCTGGTGAGCCCATCATGGATATTGTACCCACCGAAGATACCCTGGTTATTGAAGCGCGGCTTAATCCAATCGACCGCGGATTCGTAAGTGCTGGACAAAAAGCTGTTGTAAAGATCGACACGTATGACTTTGCCCGGTATGGCGGTCTGGATGGCAAGGTTCAATCGGTCGCGCCGGATTCAACCGTGCCTGAAGGTGCCCTTCCATATTTTAAAGTTGTGGTGCGGACAGACCATATCTGGCTTGGAGACGAAGCAGACAACCGTATGATCACACCCGGCATGGGCGCGACGGTGGATATTCACACCGGCTCGCGGACGGTCATGGAGTATCTCCTGCAGCCTGTGCTGAAGCTTAAGACAGAGGCTTTCAGGGAACGGTAGAACACACCACGATCTAGTTGTGTGTCTAAACTTCTGTCATCCAACCAAAAAGTGAATATTAATAAGCTCTTCTCTAGGAAAAAGACTGGCCACCACAAGACGGGGCGCTAAACTGCCCACCTGATTCTGGGGGTGTTTATGGTGTCGTTCAAACGCCAAGAAATTATCATTTTCGCAGCCGTTACGGCTTTTCTGACCGCTACATCAGCAGGAGATGCCGACGCAGCATCCCTGCGCGAAGAACTAATGGACCTAGTAACCGAACATCCGCTCATCCGGTCGGGTGCGGCACAAGTAGGCTCGACGGAACAGGGCGTGCGCGCAACGCTTTCTCCTTTTCTTCCCAATCTTTCCGTTCGCGGCGAGATCGGCCGAGAGAAAGTGGATACTCCGTCCTTTAGAGCCTCTCCAGATGGCAAGTTCGACGCGAAACCGGAAGAGGTCACCGTGACTTTGACCCAAAATCTGTGGGATGGCGGGGCGAAATATGCAGACCGTCGTGGCGCCCGTATGCAGCAAGAAGTGGCCGAGTACACCCTGACAAGCACACGACAATCAGCAATTTTTGAGGGAACATCGGGATATCTCAACGTACTGCGCCAGTCACAGTTGTTGGCTATCGCGCAGCAGAATGAACAAAGCATCCGTAACCAACTGAATCTTGAAGATGAGCGAGTTAAGCGCGGCGCCGGCATAGCCGTCGACGTGTTACAGGCCAAATCTCGGCTACAGTTTGCCCTCGAACAACGGGCATCTGTTCAGGGCGCCCTGCAAGACGCTAATAGCCGATATCTGCAAGTGTTCGGTCGTATACCCATTTCAACTGAAATGACGATGCCTTCTCGTCAGCCGGAAATTCCTGAGGACATTGAAACAAGCGTCGCCATCGGATTAGCCAACAACCCACAGATTCTTGCCGCCCAGCGACAAATTGATATCGTTGATGCACGGCGGGACTCGATAAAGGCAGAGTATCAACCGAGTATCGACCTCGTGTTCGAAAGTGGCTACGAGAGGGAATTCAACGGCGTACCTGATATCCGACGTGACTATTCTGGACGGTTGCGTGCTACCTGGACGCTGTTCAACGGCTTTGGGACACAGTCGCGATCGAAACAGGCCGCATTTGACGGTCAGGCGCGCATGGCCGACCTCGCCCAGATCAGACGAAAGACCGAGGAAACCATCCGGATTGCTTGGCATGCACTTGCGACCGCCGAGGAGCGCGCTGAATTACTGGCCAACGCTGTAAATATCGCCGGAGAAGTTTACGACTCTCGGCGAAAATTGCGCGATGCGGGTCGCGAAACGGTTATCAACGTACTGGATGCGGAAAGCGAAGTTCTGGCCGCCCAAATTAACTACACGTCCGCACAGATTGATGCTCGTATAGCTCGATACCAGCTATTGTTGGCAATGGGGCAACTTGAAATCGACGTCATCGATCCGGCCCGATAGAACACACCTTTTCCAACAAGCCGCTTAGACCATGCTGTTTTCGGCGAGGCGCAAATCGGAAGGCGCGAGAATAGCGCCGGGCTGGAGATTGGCGACAGTCGTATATCCTTCCTGGATACCATTGGCGTCATAATAAAGGGCGTGGTCGGCTTGGCTGTATATGAGCGAAGCATCACCAGCGGCGAACGCGGCATTGTCACCTGCATCAGTTCCATCAAATGATCCTGCGATGACCGAAAAATTCACGCCTAGATTCGCCGCACCGGAGTCCAAACCGAAGGCAGCCGCATCCAGCTCGATGGCATCAACCCCTGTCAAGAAGTCATCAATCATATCGCCTGCGTCAACCGGTCCGCCAACCACGAAGGTATCGCGCCCGGCGCCGCCGATCATAAGGTCGGCTCCACCGCCACCGACAATAATGTTGTCGGCATCGCTCCCAATTAACGTATCGGAAAATACGGTGCCGATGAGCTTCTCTATAGACACCAGTGTATCAATGTCGCCTGTTCCGTCCGTCGCAGTGCCTAGGGTAAGGTCCACATTCACCGGCGCAGTATCCGCACTGTAGTTAGCCGTATCATGCCCCTCACCGCCGATTAAGCGGTCCGCACCTGCACCGCCAATGAGCACGTCATCGCCGTCCCCGCCCACCAACAAATCGGAACCTAGACCGCCCGAGAGCAGATCAGCTCCATCGCGGCTTACGAGGACATCATCGTCTTCAGTACCCTGTAGGGTGTCAGCATCTTCGCTGCCATTCAGAGTAATGGCACGGGTATTTAACGTGAGGCCGGTATCGGTAAAGATGGGATCAAGAGCAACGCCTGAAAACTGCTCAAGTCCGTCGATTTCGTGGAACATGGATGTTCGTTCGCCCCACGACATCACATCAAAGGAATCTCCCGCCACGGCCGCGAAGCCGAGCCAAGGTAGGATCGCCAGCGTGCCGCCGGCAGCGAAGCGCCCGGTGACAGTCAGAAAATCGTTATCATTGGCGCTGCGGCCGCCCAATTCTATGAGCGTCCTTGACTTAGACCCAAACACCGCATTGCCGTCGAGAAGCAGAGTGCCAGGAGAAGCGCCTGGGCTGATGGAGGACGAGCCATTGTTGGTATAGGTGCCCCCATTCATGGTAATCACCCCGCCGCCGGTAATTGTTCCGTCGTTCTGCAGGTTCAGTCCATTCATATCGAGCGTACCGTCGACATTTAGCGTGGCTCCGGACTGGTTGTAGAAATCGCTGTCCGCACTGGGCCCGGCAGTCCCCTGGACCGTGACGGTAACCCCGGACATAACATCAAACAGACCGCCGCTCAGGTTATCCAGCGCGCTAGTCCCAATATTGAAAGTCGTATCGTTGTAGACGTTGATTGTGCCGGCGTTATTGACTTCGCCGATAACAGTCCGTCCGCCGCCGCTGCCCGCATTGATGTCAAAGGTGCCACCAGAATTGTTATTAAAAACACCCCCCGTCAAATCAAGAATAACGTCTTCAACAGCGCCGGTGTCCATTTCGACCAGCCCCGTATTGTTCAAGGTGCCGGTGACATTAAGTTCGGCAAAACTGCCGTCATCAATAAAATCGTGAATAAATAAGTTGCCCTGATTAGTTAAAGTGCCCGAGAAGGTGAATGCGTCGATAGAGTTGTAGACTTGAATGTCGCCGCCGGAGACGTTGGTCAGGGCAACAGACCAAATGCCAGCATTGGCACTCATTATGCCGGAGTTGGAGACACTCCCCGAACCTGAAACATTCGCGTCAATATCAATTATGCCACTCGCGTTATTGGTCAACGTGCCCGTGTTGTAGATTAGATCGTCATCGATATCGATAATGCCGGTACTGGTGTTGGTGATGTCGCCAGTGATCGTTCGGTCCACACCGGCGGTTCCGGTCGTGTGGATGGCGCCATTGTTTGTCAGCAACTTGGTCGCGGCAATATCGATGGCCGATGACGCCGCCGCGTGCGTGGACGAGAGGGTGATCGTGCCGTCGTTGGTGAAAGCTTCATTCAAATCCAGCGTCGCATCGCCGGAGAGCGTGCCGACAAGATCGAGGCCCGTCCCGGAGTCCAGGGTTTCAGCCTGGTTGAGTTCAAATGTAGCGCCCGCTTCAACCGTCAACGTTTTTCCGGCTTCAAACGTCAACGCACTTCCCGCAGCCAAATCCACGACCACGCCGCTGCCGGTGATAGTAGAGTCATGCCAAACGTTGAAGGTGCCGTTGACGGTTAGTGTGTTGCTGCCGGTGATCGTTCCGGTATCGGTGCTGGGATCGCGGCCAAGCCTAAACAAAAGTCCGGACGGCAACGTCGTTGCCGCGTCCACCTGCAGGAACGACGAATCGTTCACGACGAGTTCCGATCCGGCATCTGCGGTAAAGGTGCCGCCGTTCAGCACCATTGTCGCCCCACCCTGAATCCTCAGACCCGTACTATTTCCGCCCAGCAGAGACACCACGCCGCCGGAATTGTGATAGAGCGTACCGAGGCCCTCAACAAACAAGTGACGATCAAAGGCCGCCGACA
>CAXBLG010000077.1:0-17368 GCA_963976395.1 uncultured Rhodospirillaceae bacterium | reverse complement strand
CGCCTACAAGCTCCCGGCGCATGCCGGTATCTGCCGCCCCCGGCGCGACAATACCGACCACTACTCCGCGCTCATTGAGATCGGAGGCGAGCCCCTTTAGGCCCATATTGAGAGCAACCTTACTTGCCCTGTAAAAATGTAATTGCCCGCCGCCGCTGCCGCGAGAGATGATTCCCGCGCCGGAGGTAATGCCGATAATTTTTTTCTGTGTACTGGCTGCAACATGTTCGCGAAAGGCTTCAGACACAGCCAGGACACCATAGACATTGACGCCCATGACCTGCTGAAAGTTCTCATAATCGAAAGTACCGAGAGTTTGTCCGTCCAGATCACCGAGGACGCCCGCGTTATTGAGCAAGATATCAATTGGTGTCTCGGCATACTTGGCGGCAAGCTCATTAATCTCCGCAAAATCGAGAACATCAAGTTTCTCAACGATAATGTTGGAGTGGCGGGATGCGAGTTCATTTAGCTCATCTGCCCGCTCAGGACTGCGCGCAGTTGCAATGACCGTCCAGCCTTGCTCTGCGTATTGCTTGGCAAACTCGTATCCAAGGCCGCGATTTGAACCTGTTACCAGAACGGTAAATGCATGCGCGCCACCTGATGCGATAAGGCCGGCCGCGAATGCCACAGCAGCAATGAGAATTCTCATAACCCCCTCCTCAAAAACAAAGGGCCGCGCGTGGCGGCCCCTTGCATTACTTTTCAAACTTTACCATTCAAACGGCTTGCCGTCGCAATTGATCGGCTTGGCGGCGGTTTCTTGCGTCAGATTCGCTATAACATTTCGCATGCCGGTCACCGCTGTCTCTGCCGATACGGTCATCGGACCTTCGTATCCGAATTCCTTCAGCATGTCCGTGTCGGCAACGCATGGGGCAACAAGTCCAACAACCACGCCGTCGCGGCGCAAGTGCCCATTGATAACCCGCATGCTCATACTAAGGGCGGCCTTACTGGCACGATAGAACGTATGGCTTGGTCCTGTAGCAGCAATGGACCCCATGAGACTGGTGAGAGCGACGATTTTCTTCTCGTCACTAGCGACGACGTTGTCACGGAAGGCTTCAGTTACCGAGATTGCACCGTACACGTTCGTGTCCATAATGCGATCAAAGTTCGCACGGTCCACACTACCAAAGGTTTGCGTCGGAACATCGCCTAGAATGCCGGCGTTGTTGATCAGAACGTCGATGGGCTTTCCTTTGTATTTTTGCGCCAGTGCAGCGATCTCGCCCTCATTCAGCACATCAAGGCGCTCTATCGATATGTTATTGTGCTTGGTCGCCAGCGCTTTCAATTCATCGGCTTGATCAGGCGAACGACAAGTAGCGATAACGTTCCATCCAGCCTCGGCATATTGTTTTGCAAACTCGAAGCCGAGCCCGCGATTTGAGCCGGTAATAAGAACTGTGGCGGCTTCTGCAGATTGAGTGCCGAGCATTCCGGCAACGAGTACAAGAGCAGCGAGAATATGTCTCATGAAAGCTTCCTTAAAAAATGAAAAATCTGCGGTGATGACTTACCAGTCTAAAACTTCGCCGTCGTAATTAATCGGATGGCTAGCGCTAGCTTGAGTAAATCCGTCAATCGCCTTGACCATGCCCGCCACACTTTCGGCCGGCGATATCATTGGCCCCTTATATTTAAAATCTTCACGTAGCATGTCGGTACCGGCAGCACCGGGCGCGACAAGTCCAACAACAACTCCATGCTTCTTTAGGTCAATCCCGACAGCCCGCATTACATTATTTAGCGCAGACTTGCTGGCACGGTAGTAGTAGAGCCCGCCGAGATTTTGCCATGGACCGACCAATGAGCCGGCGACGCTAGTCATCGCGATTATTTTCTTGTGCTCGCTGGCGATCACGTTGTCCTTAAAGGCCTGAGTAACGGCCAAAGCGCCATAGACGTTGGTATCCATAACGCGCTTGAATTCTTCATGATTAAATGACCCGAGAGATTGATCTCCGAGATCCCCTAAAATACCGGCGTTGTTAATGAGGAGGTCAATGGGGCGATCCTTATATTTTACAGCTAGAGAATCGATTTCGGACTGATCAGTCACATCCAATTCTTCAATCACCACCTTCGAGTGTTGCGCCTTAAGGGCATCTAAGTCGCCAGCCTCAGACGGGGTGCGGCATGTTGCGATGACATCCCAGCCCCGGTCCGCATACAAGCGTGCAAACTCTAACCCTAACCCTCTATTCGCACCGGTAATCAACACCGTCGCGGCGTGCGCCGCCTCCATTGAGGTGAACGCCATCATCATGGCAATCAGCGCCAATACGTTTTTCATATACGTCTCCAAAAACACTCAGCCGTCCGCCCTGAGGTGGCGATGGTAATACGCCAGCCCCATTCC
Source organism: uncultured Rhodospirillaceae bacterium (assembly GCA_963976395.1). Taxonomy (GTDB): domain Bacteria; phylum Pseudomonadota; class Alphaproteobacteria; order Rhodospirillales; family Rhodospirillaceae; genus UBA11612. The sequence goes on along the minus strand of CAXBLG010000077.1, from coordinate 14,997 downwards.
CGCAAAGCCGCGCAAGCGGTTGTAGTCGCTATGCGAATCGCACCGCATAGACCGGCGGCAGGTGAGCAGAGAGCAGCGCCCAATCATCCCCCCCGTTGTCGGAGGTCCAAACGGCCCCCGTAGTCGAACCCATCGCCAACCGCTCGCCCGTCTCATCCACGGCAAGACCATGACGATAGATCAAATCAAACGCATTTTCCTGGGGCAGGCCTTTTGTCAAAACATCCCAGCTTTTCCCTCCGTCTCGGGTACGCTGGACCACCACCTTCCCGTCGACCGGAAAGCGCGCCTCATCCTTCTCTGCCGGTACAAACCAAGCCGTGTCGGCATCTTTTGGATGAACAACAACAGGAAATCCAAATACCGATACCGGCGCATTGGTAATTTCGTGCCAGGACTCTAGATCGTTTGTGGAGCGGAAGATTCCATTGTGATGCTGTATCCAATATGTTTCAGGCGACGTCGGGCTTTGCACCATCATATGCACATCCTGCGTTACCGGATCTTCCTCCTGTTCCGGCGGAGTATAGTCGCTGCGCATTCCGTGGCCGGCGACGCGCCAGGTTTTGCCGCCGTCTTCGGTGAGAGACACACCGCCGCAAGAAACGCCCACCGCAATGCGATCCGCACGGCGCGGATCAACACAGATAGCGTGCATAGCCGAATCGACTGTTCCGCCACCGAACCAGCGCGCGCGTTCCGGCATTGTCCATAGAGCCTCATTAAGCGTCCAGGTCTCGCCAAGATCAGGCGAGTAGAACAAACCGGCAGGTGCGGCGCCGCACCACAATGCTTTCGAGGCTTTCGGGTTTTGCGGATCAGCCCATTCCAGGGACCAAATTTGCGAAACTGCAGGGGCCTTGTCGTCTTTCTCACCGCCTTCCACTTTTGGAAACTGAGGCGGGGTGAGTTCGGTCCACGTCTTGCCGCCGTCTGCGGAACGATGAAGTTTAACGCCGAAATGTCCTAAGTTCAGCGCGGCAAATAGGGTTTGGTTGTCCGGCGACGACAGCATCATCGTCACGGGGTGTCCCAGAAAGGCAGTGGATGCATGATGCCAGCCGCTGCCGCCGCGCGCGTAGGTAAACAGTCCCTTACGGGTCGCAACATGAAGAGAAGAGGCCATAACGTTCTCCTGTTCTTATCCGCCCGAAAGGGCCTGTAAGATATAAATTTCACTGTCAGTCTTAAGTGGGTGATCCAAAATATTTCGACGCACGTGGACACTGTCCACGAATACGGCGATGTGAGTCCGTAGACGATCCTGGTCGTCCAGAATATAGCTTTTAACTGCGGGATGGCGCGCGAAGACGTCGGCGAGCACCGCCCCGACCGTATCGCCACCGGCTTGCACCGCTTCGTTCGGAGCGACATTCCGAAGATGCGAGGTAAAATGAACCTGGGCCATACCGGGCCCTCCTGCCCACTCACGATAATCCGCAGTCAATGGTGCAAGAGAGAGAGCGCAAGTGCAAGATGGTTTAATGGACGAACAGCATGACCCCGCCTAGGATGCACAAAACTTTCACGAGATAGCTAGAGAACCGCCTGCCGCATGACATATACTGATAACAAACTTCGCGCAGCGTTTTCTAAATCCGTGTATATCCACGCCGCAAGCGGTCCGCTTACGCATAACGCGGGGTGCTTGATTGAAGGCCTCCTGGACCTCGGCATTCCGGTTAAGGTGAACACGGTTGAGGTTACATCTCGTCCTGTATCCATGCCGTTAAAAAACGTGGACCTCACGCCCTATGTTTCGCCGCCTTACGCGGGGCTTTCGGGCTATATTATTGATATATCTCACACCAACGCTTTTGTGCCGTTCGACGGCACCGAGGGAGGGCGGCTGGCCTATCTCAACCAAAGCGATGTTGGTATTTTCAGCCGCATTCCCGACGCACACTTATTATTCGTAACTCACGACAGCCGCTTCGCCCACAAAGGCGGTACACGGCAACCCATAGCCTTCGGGATCAGTAAGGGACTTATCGAGGCCACGAAAAGCAGACCGGCGTTCAATACACGCAAACGCAAAGCCCTGCGCAATTTTCGCGCGACGCTCAGTCAAAGTGTGCGCGCCCTGCTTGATATGAGCTTTGTGCCACACCTTGAGAAACATATGCCTGTTGACCGCGAGGTCTATGCATCCGGGCCTTATATCGAACAGATGCTGGGGTCGAAGATCTGCCTGGCTTATGGCGGAGACTTTTACGCGCCCATTGCCCAAAATCCATGGTTCAAAAAGAACGACCCTAGACTCGCGGCATTACACGACTTTACCCGCCTTGATGCACCCGCGCTTGTGCAGCGCTGGGACAGTTTTCGATTGTGGGAGTCCCTTGCTGCCGAGTGCCTTACGGTACACTTAGATTTTGAAAAATATGGATTCGCCTTGCCCCAAATGCCAAAAGCCTGGGAACACTATGCGCCCATCACGCTCGACAATATCGAAGGCTCCGTGACTGAAATCATGGACCGAGAAAAGGAATGGGATGAGATCGCCGCTCGGGGACGAGCCTGGGCCATCGAACATTACGCGCCGAAGCCCACAGCCGCCCGAGTCTTATCGGCTATGCTCTCACAACCAGGAACCACCGCATGAATGCACCAGAGTCCTCATGGACACCGCCCTATACGCTGGAAGAGCGCATAAAATACACTCTATTTCCGCCGCGCCTTTATATGTGGCGACTGATTCGAAAACATCTGCGCAAAGGTGAGGCTGAATTAAAATTGCTGCCGCAATTGGTGGACGGCAACCGCATCGCCATTGATATCGGTGCCAACAAAGGCGTTTATACACATCTATTGAGTCGCATTTGTCAAAGTGTTGAGGCTTTCGAGCCAAATCCAAAAATTTATCATATCTTGAAACGAGCGCTGCCGGCCAACGTCGTTGCCCATCAGGTCGCGCTATCCGATGCAACCGGCACAGCCGAATTGATCGTACCTATGTACCGCGGCGGATTCTCAAATCAAACGGCATCGCTCAATCCGCGCAAGCGCAATGAGGGAGCTCGTTCGGTGCACGTTCCTCAACGCACACTCGATTCATATGGCTTCAGCAATGTCGGGTTTATAAAAATTGATGTGGAAGGCTTCGAACGCGCCGTGTTGACCGGCGCCCGGGAAACCATACTGCGCGAACGCCCGATCTTACAGATTGAGATTGAAGAGCAGCACACAGGCGAGTCCGTCGCCGCGTCCGTACAACAACTAACTGACATGAACATGGAAGCTTTTTTCTTTCGTGGCGGCCATTTGCGGCCATTTGCAGAGTTTGACGAAGCCGCCAACCGCAGCGTCATAAAGACTCCGGCCTATATTAATAATTTCATCTTTAAGCCCATGTAACCTGCCTCCTGACAGCGTGTAACCGGCCAATTACCTGCGGTCTTCTTGCGGATACATGCCCGAGGTGATATTCAACGGCCATGTTACGGCAGATCAAGAGCGAACGAATTAGGCGCCCGATTCATAGTTAAGAATCGGGATACCGCTGTTATTTATTTGCTCACCTTCTTAGGATTGGACTGCCGACATGTCCTCATCACCTTCTTCGACCCTTGATGCCTCTACCGTGCGCGCCGCCCGCGAACGCACGAAAGGTCAATTTATCGTCACGCCAACGATTCAGCGCCCCGCTCTGTCACAACTGACGGGGGCCGAGACCTTTGTAAAATACGAGAACATGCAACACACGGGCGCCTTCAAGGCCCGCGGTGCAATCTCAAAACTCACAACCCTCACCGACGCGCAAAAAAAGAAAGGTGTGATCGCCATGTCGGCTGGCAATCACGCCCAGGGCGTCGCCTTTCACGCCAAGCGCCTCGGCATACCCGCAACCATCGTCATGCCCGAAGGAACGCCGTTCAACAAATCTACCAAGACCCGCGACTACGGTGCCGAAGTGGTGCTGGAGGGCGAAAATTTCACCGAGTGCTCCGCCGTTGCTCTGCGCCTTGCAGAAGAACGCGGCCTTGCTTTGGTTCACCCCTATAACGACAACGAAGTCATCGCCGGACAAGGCGTGATCGGCTTTGAGATGATAGAAGCTGTGCCTGAATTGGATGTCATTGTTGTACCGGTGGGCGGCGGTGGGCTTATCGCCGGCATCTCACTTGCCGCCAAAAGCCTAAAGCCGGGGATAGAAATTGTCGGCGTAGAACCCGAACTTTATCCATCAATGAGCAATGCCTTATCCAATAGCGACCATCCGTGCGGCGGATCAACCGTCGCCGAAGGCATCGCCGTACGCGACGTAGGACCCAAAACCATTCCCATCGTCCGCGAGTTCGTGAAGGAAATTTTGGTGGTGAGCGAGACCGGTATGGAGCGCGGGGTTAGCATGTTCGCCACCATGGTCAAAACCGTGGCTGAAGGCGCCGGTGCAGCCGCCCTTGCTGCCTTGCTTGAGTATCCGGAGAAATTTAGGGGCCGCAAAGCCGGCATCGTTCTTTCCGGGGGCAACATCGACGCCCGCATGCTCTCGTCCGTGCTCATGCGCGACTTAGTGCGCGCCGGACAAGTCCTGACCATGTCGATCGAAATGCCCGACCGGCCCGGCTCCTTGCACGCCATCAGCTCAATTTGCGCCGAACAGGGTGCCAACGTGCTGGAAGTTTCCCACGGTCGTTTTGCCTTGGATCTAGCCGCAAGTGCCGCGCGACTGCACATCACCATTGAAACGCGCGACAAGGTGCATGCGGATACGGTGATCGACTGCATCAGCCAGGCCGGCTTTACCGTAACGGTGCAAGACCCCAACGAAAGCTAAGCGCTCTAGCCGAGCCCGCGCTATTTGATAAGTTTGGACAGCGCTTTGAATTCGTCTGTGCCCGCGACGTGAAGCCATTCAAATACCGCCATTTCGGCATTGACCACACTGATGCCTGAATCGCGCATGCGACTTGTTGCAAGCTCGACGCTTTCCGGATGGCGAGAACTCACCGCGTCGGCAACGACAAAGATATCAAGGCCGAGATTCATAAATCCAAGGGCGCTTTGCATAACGCAAACGTGAGACTCGATGCCGCAGACCACGACCTGATTTCGTCCATCAGCGGCCAGGGTCCGAACACGCTCTCCAATGCCGGGATCAGCTGCACAAGAAAAATGGGACTTCTCCATCACCGGCGAATCGCCCTTGAGATTGTCGAGGCGCTCGACGGTGGCACCGAGCCCTTTTTTATACTGCTCAGACAGGGTCATAGGAATACCGAGCCGCTGTGCGGATTGCATGAGGATAGCGCAGCGCTCGACCATCCTCTCGGCCTCATGGACCACGGACATGAACCGTTCTTGTACATCAACGACGAGCAATTGGCTGCGGGCGCGGTCAAGAAGCATGTCGGTCCTCCCTCGGAAATACTTTCGAATATCACCCTGTTATACAGGGCTACAACGCCACCGGTCACGCAGGGTTAATAATGTGAACAAAAACAACCGGCTTTCATGCTTTACGGCAGTCATTGCTTCGCCGTAAAGGCGATGTAGAGTTACGAATGGCCTACACCGCCCCCATACCACCGCGCTATTCACCCCATGGCAGCCGCATGAACCGCACAAAGGTCATTGTGTTGATGACCCTTGCTGTCTTTGTTGTAGTGGGTGTTTTGATGGTTCTGTTTTTCGGCGGCTTACCGCCGTGGCCGGTCGCTTTGTGTTTTATAATCAGTCATGTTGTATTCTGTGCGATTGTCGCGCGGGTAAAACCTTTCACCGGCCCCTACCGGCGACCCCTGGTGGACCCGGACCCCACAGATTGGCCGGGCGGAGACTAAGGACGCATCGTGCCCCCTAAAAAAGCCCCCCCAAACAAAAACACGGCCGGTAAAGATAAGCGCCCAGCTAAGAGCACTGCCAAAACGGCGAAGAAAAAGAGAGCGTCTGGCAAGACTCCGGCATCCGCCCCCTCACCGCCCGAAGTGATCACAGACAAGGCGGCGGAGAAGCGCGTCTCTCAGATGCGCGAAAAGTTGAAAAAATCCATGGCAGACCCTGATATGCGCGACCAGATCGTGCAGGCCATTCGCAGCATGCTCAACGAAGGACGATCATGACCGGCTACTGGTTTCCTAATCTCATCTTGCCCAATCTCATCGCCGCTGTCCTTTTTCTGAATTGGGCGCCGGTCTATGCCGAGTCCACCGACACAAGCCTCATCGCTGAGATGGGGCTGGAAGAAGGTGCGGCGCTAGTGCGAGAGATGCCCGGATGGGTGCCCCCGCGCAAAATTGTTGTTCTGGCGGAAAACGCCGCGCGGGTGGCCTCGTTTCAGGCTGTTGCCCCCGGCGTGAACGTTGTGGGCGTGCGCGGTCCGCGCGAAGCCGCGGCGCATATGAAAGACGCCGACGCCTTGGTCGGCATGTGTTCTCCGCAGTTGCTGGCCGATGCGCCGCGTTTGAAATGGGTGCAGTCACAATTAGCCGGCGTGGACGGCTGTATTGATGTTCCGCGCGTCCGGTCCGGCGAAATTCTTTTCACCAATATGCAGCGTGTGAACGGATCTAATGTCGCCGAACACGCCATGGCGCTGATCTTGGCCCTGACCCGACAGATCAACGTGGCTGTGGTCAATCAGCAGAGCGAAGAGTGGAGCCGAAGAGGGTTTGCCCCGCCGCAAGATTTAGATGGCGGCACTTTGCTGGTGGTCGGCCTGGGCGGCATCGGCACCGAGATCGCCCGGCGCGCCCACGCCTTTAATATGCGCGTGATCGCCACACGCAATTCCAGCCGCACCGGACCGGACTTTGTGGACTACGTCGGCCTTGCGGATGAGCTGCCGGAGATGATTGCCCAAGCCGATGTTGTGGTGAATGCAACGCCCCTAACCCCTGCGACAACAGACCTGTTCGATTCAGCCCTGTTCAAGCGTATGAAATCGTCTGCTTATTTTATCAACATTGGTCGCGGCGGAAGCGTTGTGACGGATGACCTCGTGGCTGCCCTAAACACCGGAACGATTGCCGGAGCCGGCCTTGATGTGACCGCGCCCGAACCCCTTCCCGCAAACCATCCGTTATGGAACGCCCGCAACATCATCATCACACCGCATATGGCAGGCTCGTCTCGAATCAAGATGGACCGCATGTGGATAGTTATGCGCGAGAACGTCCGCCGTTATGTCGCGGGTGAAAAAATGCTGTCGGTGGTGGATGTAGAGCAGGGGTATTAAACGGAAGATAGCCTGCGCCGCGCCCGCTTAGCCTTAGTTACACCGCGCCGGGGCTTAGGCTTCGCGGCAGACTTTATGCGGGCGCTGACCGCTACCGCATAAGCTTTCGTCGCCCAGCCATTCAAGGCGTCCGGGTCTTCGATGATGTCTTCAGGCACGTACCAGTACGACAAGCTGGCAGTTTTCCCTTCCTTCTTTGCATAGGTGAAGGGCTGGGACTTCACGGCCTCAAAATCGGGGCGGTTGCTGTCGTCAACTTTAAAGAACAGCTCGCCGTCGGCGATCAGAGCGAACATCAGCCCGCCTTTGAACAGCCCCTCGCCGCCGAACATGCGCCGGGCCGTCACGCCGCCAAACAGCGCCAGTTGTTCAAGCACATAATCGGTGAACCAGATGTCGGCCATGATCAGGCCACTTTACCTCAAGTGAACGGGAAATTGGCCTTCCGTTTTTCCGTGAAAGCGGCGTGCCCCTCTTTAAAATCCTCGCCGGAAAACGCGTCTGCGAACCTTTTTAGGTTTTCCGGCCCGTCGTCGGCTGCGCCGTCGAGAATATCTTGCACCACCCCTTTTGTGGCCCGCACCGAAAACTGCGAGGCGGCGCAGACCTCGGCGGCGTAGTCTGCCACCACAGCATCCAGGTGCTCCGGCTGGGTCAGGCGGTTAATGAGCCCGATGGTATGGGCTTCGGGCGCGGTCAAAATACGTCCCGTGTATAGAATATCTTTTGCATGCGAAGGTCCGACCGCGTCCACCAGCCGTTTGGTATCGGAAAGGGTGTAGAACAGGCCAAGCTTGGCCGGTGTAATCCCAAAGCGTGCGGTTGTGTCGGCAAAGCGTAAATCGCAGCACAGTGCAATCCCGCAGCCACCGCCCACGCAGGCGCCGCGAATCTTCGCGATGGTGGGCTTCGAGGCCCGATAAAGCCGCTTCTGAGAACTGTAAGTTGTCTCGGCCGCAACCCCCGCGGCTTTCGGGTCGGTGAAGGTTTTACCGAATTCATCGATGTCGGCACCGGCAGCGAACGCCCCACCCTCACCGGTCACCACGATCACTTTGACGGCGGGGTCTTTCTCGGCCGTATCGACGGTTTCCATTAGCCGCCGCCACATATCCATGTTCAGCGCATTGCGCTTCGCAGGACGGTTCAGATGAATGGTCGCGACAGCGCCTTCGCGGTCCATGAAGACGGCATCGTGAGTCATGCGTCGATTATTGCGCCGGTGCGGGCTGAGCAGCGCCGGAAACCCGGTCCGCTTCCACCGCGCTCTCGTAGCGGCGACCAAGTTTTAGGCCTACGTAGCCCCATACCGCGGCAATCAGCGCACCAAAGACAGCTATGCCCGAGACTCCAAGGCCTATCGCGCCAAGACCGGCCTGCACCCATGCCTGACTGACATCGCCAAACCGATAAACAACCGTATCAAGAACATTCTTGGCTTTATATTTGCTTTCCTGATCAACAATCGTGAACAGCATCTCGCGGCCCGGCTTCGCGATTGCGTACTCGCCGACACGGCGCACAACTTGCACGCCTAGGACGACCATCAAGACCGGCGAAACAGCCATCGCCATGAATGCCAACAACATGATTCCGGGAACCAAAACCAGAGCAGAGGTAACGCCAAATTTATTCACAAGCCGACTGGTGCCGAAGAACTGAATAAGAATGGCAAGGACGTTCACCACCAGATCGACCGATGCGAAGATGCGCGTACGAACATTGGCGCTGTCCGACGCCGCCTCGATCATAGCCGCTTGCTGGAAATAGAGAATCGTCGAGACCCAGGTGAGCAACAGGATAAACGCGGCGAACATCATCAAGTACGGCGACTTTAAAACCTGAGAAAATCCGGCGAATGGATTAACCGACTTGTTGAGTTTGTGGTCCAGGGTCGTACGCTGCACGTCTTCGCTGGAAGCCAGGAACTTGTCCTTTTCCTTTTCGAGCGCAATGACGATCCCAACAACAATGAGAAATCCTACGGCGGAAATCAGCAAAAGCGTCTCATTGCCGAGGGTCGTGACCAGGGCCGCCGTTACAGCCGGACCTGCGGCAGCGCCGAAACTTCCCCCCGCCGCAATAACCCCGTACAGGCGCTTTGCTTGTTTGCGGGAGTAGATGTCGGCCATAAAACTCCAGAACACGGAGATGATGAACATGTTGAACACGCTCACCCATATGTAAAACGCGGCGGCGACAAAGCGCGTTTCAAGGCCGGACGTAAACATAAAATAGAAGGCGAAGATGTTGAGAACAAAAAAGCCGTAGATCCACGGCAGAAACCGCGAGAGGCGCACCTTTGACGCGACCCAGGCGTAAATGGGTGCGGCAATAAAAGTGGCGAAAAAGACGTAAGTAAACAGTTCTTCGAGATTGTCGGTGCCGTACACCGTGCCCATGGCATCGCGCATGGGCCTTAGAATGTAATAGCTGCCAAGCAGAAAGAAAAAGTAGAAAAACGATAAAACAACAGCGCGCATCTCATGCGGCTGAATCATTGCGATCGCTTGGACCACGCGCGCGAACGGTGAATTAGATTTGGCAGCGTCATTCATGGTCAATCAGCCCTCCCCGACTGTACGGCCTGCGGACTATAGTGGGTTTTTGCGCGGAAGAGAGCCCTCGTTTCGTAAAACATTTCCTGTATTGTGTAACACTCATGTTTCAATTCCGGCTCGACTTCTCGGCCCCCCGACGCCTTTTTCGCAACCGTAACTTCGCAAAGTTCACAGCGGGAAATTCCGTTTCGGTGATCGGCCTCTGGGTTCAGCGTGTCGCCGTCGGCTGGCTGACATGGGACCTCACTCACTCAGCGGCTTGGCTGGGCGCAGTGGGCATGGCTGAATTTCTGCCGGCAATCATTATTGCGCCTATTGCTGGCGTGCTGGCCGACCGGTTTGACCGCCGGCGCATTGCCGTGATCGGGCAAATACTGGCGACAGGACAAGCCATCACCCTGGCGGCGTTATCCCTGACCGGGCACATCACGCCGCTGCTTATATTTGGGTTGCAGCTGTTTTCAGGGTTCGTTCAGCCCCTTATGCAGACAGCCCGTCTTGTTCTCGTGCCGAACCTTTTGCCCAGAGAAGATTTAGGCAGCGGCATTGCCATCACATCCCTGACATTCAACCTTGCGCGCATTATTGGACCGGCATTGGCCGGCGTTCTGATTACAACCATCGGCGTCGGTTTCGCGTTTGCCCTAAACGCACTGACGTATATCGGTGTTATTGCCGCCCTACTCAGCCTTTCAATTCCCCCTCACCAGCCGGCACAACGCACGCATAGATCTATCCTTGGTGGCGTATGGACGGAAATGTCCGAAGGCGTCCGCTATACGTTCAGTCACCCGACCTTGCGGTGGGTCATGCCCATGGTGGCGCTGTCCAGCACCCTGATCTGGCCGCTCAGCGATCTTTTGGCCGGAATCGCCGATCAGGAATTCGGGCGAGCGGCGGCGGGTCTCGCCATTCTAACGTCGGCCCAAGGCGTGGGCGCCATCATCGGCGGATTGTTTCTGGCTCAGCACGGCAACAAAAACATCGAGGGCGTGTTTATCGGCGCGATGGTGATTAACGGCGCGTTCATAGCGGCCTTTGCGATTACGAAAATCTTCTGGCTGGCCGTACCCTTGCTTACCCTCAGCGCCGTTTTCGGCGTCATGGTGGGGGTAGGATCGCAAACCGTGACGCAAACCGCCGCAGATGATCGCATGCGCGGGCGCACCCTCAGCGTTTGGTACGCCATTACCCGTTTCGGACCGGCAATGGGCGCATTAGGATTGGGCGCGGCGTCGCAGGCCCTTGGTTTCACAGGACCGATTTTTGCCGCCGGATTTGTGACCGCATCGGTAGCCCTGCTCTTTATAATGCGGCAACGTCGGACTATGGCCTCCAACGTAGGAGCAAAGGCTAAATGATGGAAGCAACCGCTCAAACATTCGTAAACCGCCGCGATGCACACGGCATCGCAACGCTGACGCTCAATCGCGCAAAAGCTCGCAATGCCCTTACGCGCGCAGGCATCGACGAGATGCTTGCAGCGCTCGCCTCTATCGGAGCCGATAAGTCAATAAAAGTAGTGGTACTGGCGGGGGATGGACCGGCATTTTGCGCAGGCCATGATTTAAAGGAACTGCGCGCAAATACCGACCCCAAGTGGACGAGGGACTTGTTCACGGCCTGCAGTGAAATGATGCTGGCGATGACGCGGCTGCCTCAGCCCATTATTGCGCGGGTTCACGGCATTGCCACGGCGGCGGGATGTCAATTGGTCGCAACCGCCGACATGGCTGTCGCCGCCAAGTCCGCGACGTTTGCAACGCCGGGGGTCAATATCGGCTTGTTTTGTTCAACGCCCATGGTTGCGTTGTCGCGTGCCGTCGGGCGCAAGAAAGCCATGGAAATGCTTCTGACCGGATTGCCGCTTTCGGCGGCAAACGCGGAACTGGCCGGGCTCATCAATATGTCGGTTGAGGATGATAAGCTGGACGAAACGGTTTACGGCCTCGCGCAGGTCATCGCCAGCAAGTCACCAAAGATTTTAGCCATCGGCAAACGGGCCTTTTACGAGCAAATCGAGCTTGGCCTTGCCGACTCTTATACTTATGCGGGAGCGGTCATGGCCAAAAACATGATGGAGCCCGATGCCGCCGAAGGCATCGACGCGTTCTTAAGCAAACGCACAGCGGTATGGGGCAAAGGCTGAGTATCGGCCCCTGTTATCCTGCGTAGAACAACACCACCCCCATGGCCAGATAGACCACCACCGTATTCGCACCATTGATCAGCGATAAATGCGACGAAGCGCCGTGGAAACGATCACGCATCAGCTGATTGGACAAAACCAGCCCGACCGCGACCACAAGCGACGTCATGAGAGCGTCAGTCGAGGTTTCCGCCCCTTGCCATTTGAACACCAGGGCGAGGGCAAACGCTGACACAAGATTCATGATGATCGCATTGATCATCGCTTTCTTCGGGTTGCCAAGCTGCTCGGGCGAGGTTTTGCCGAGTTCTTTTAGCCAAGCGGTTCCAAAAAGCTTCGGCGAATACCACAATCCGCCGATGATCATGGCCGCCAAGGCCGCGAGAATAATGCTAAGAATATTTAAGCCGCCGATCATTTAAGTCTCTCCCTAGAGGTATGTGCGTTTGCGCAGCAGTGCGCTAAGCGCACCGACACCGAACACCACCCAGCCGCCCATGGCCGCAAACCCACCTATCGGAGCAAGGGCGCTTGAGCCGCCAAAAGACGCCCAATACAAAGAGCCGGGAAACAGCACGATTGCACCGACAAGAAGTAGCGCGCCGGTGCGCATCAACGTCGTCGAGATGCCCTTTTCAGCAAACTCGGCAGCCAGAGTGATCAGAATCAACCCCAAGGCATGATCCATTTGAAATCCCGCGGCCTGCGCAAACCACGCAGCGGCTTGCTCCCCCCTCGGTGCGACATTAGCAACACCGTGAGCGGCGAAGGCCGCCGCCGCAATAGAGATAAGCGCTGCAAACGCGCCAAACGCAAATAATGCTAACGCAAACCGACTAAGCTTCATGCTGTGATCTCTTGATTGGGTTAAACATCAGCGGCTCTGAAGAGCTATGGCTTTTTCGAGGGCGCGGAATCCTTCCAGAAATTTTTGCTCGGCGTCCGCGACGGGCAAGGGTACCAGCTTAACATCCTTAAGCGGCTTTTCCTTGAAATTGAGAACCGAGCGACATTCGGCCGTCGTAAATCCGGCCAATTGTACCGCCTCGGTTGCCGCAGCGATAAGATCGGCCCTTTTTATAAGTGCATAATCAGAAGCTGGCAGTTCGGGCATCAACCCGAAACGGAGGTATATTGCGCGGGTTAGGCGCGTTTCGACCTCCTTAAAGACATCCCCCACCACGCTTTTCAACGGAGTGATAAGATCGTGAGTCACATATTCTGAGGCATCGTGTAGCTTGGCCGCCATCAGCAACTGAGCGGGCGCGCGGGGCTTCAGACGGCGGACGATTTCGACCACAAAATCCGAGTGTTGGGCCACGCTCCAGCCATGAGGTCCGCTGGTTTGGCCGTTCCAGCGGGTGTTGCGGGCAAGACCCAGGGCGATGTCCTCGATCTCAATATCAAGGGGAGAAGGGTCGATTAGGTTCAGCCTACGCCCCGACAGCATCCGTTGCCACGTACGGGGGGCGTGATCTGCGAGGCGCTGGGCTGTGGAAGAAGATGATGATTTCACTCGGGATTTTCTTACGATGGGTTTAAATTTCTGAAGATAGATAATACTTTAATATACAAGCTTGGGTCTTTTCGGGACTTCAAGATGGAGTGCGGCGCGATCAACGCGCTCATTCGTAGGGGATTATGGGCGCAACGGCATGGTTACGGCCACATCGGATTATTTAAAACCCATCAGTTTTCTGGTGGTCGACGATCGCGGCTATATGCGCCGGGTGATCAAGGGAATCCTTGAGACGCTCGGCTGTAAGCGCATCGACGAGGCTAAAGACGGCCGCGAAGCGTTGTCCGTCATGAAAAGCTGGGCGCCCGATATCGTGATATCAGAATGGCTGCTGGAGCCCATGAGCGGCGTAGAAATGCTCAAAGCCGTGCGGGCTGATAAATCCAACATACGGTTCACACCGATCATCATGATCACTTCGGAAACCCGGCGAGAGAAAGTTGTCCTGGCCCGCAATGCCGGTGTGACTGAGTACGTCGCCAAGCCCTTTAATGCGAAAAGTCTCATCCTTCGAATCAAAGAGGTGATCGAGCGACCACGACCGTTTGTGGATGTAGGCATTTACTTTGGGCCCGATCGGCGGCGCCGTACCGAGGTTATGTCGGAAGGCGAGGACCAACGAGGCAAAGGCGGACCTCGCCCAACCACCGAGCCGGAAGATTCGAAAGCGGCCCTCACTCAGGCGCAGATCGACAAATTGGTGGCTGGTTCTGAAATTAACGAAGATTAGAAGCAAACGCTTGAACATCTGCGCGAACCTCTTCCTTGTTCGCATTCAGTAAAGATATCAGAGATGACCGATAGCCCCGATAGCATTGTCATTGTCGGCGCAGGACAGGCCGGGGCACAAACCGCAATTTCCCTGCGCCAAGCGGGGTTCGAAGGGTCTGTGACCCTGCTGGGCTCAGAGCCGCAAATACCTTACGAGCGGCCGCCCTTGTCCAAAAAATTCTTGGCCGGGGAAGTCGGCGCCGATCAGCTTTTCATGCGCGCGCCGGACTTCTACACCGACAAGAATATCGCCATCCGCACGAATACAAATGTGAGCCGCATCGACCGCAATACAAAGCGTGTTCATTTGGCCGGTGAAGCAGAGATCTCGTACACCAAACTGGTTCTTACCACCGGTGGCCGGGTTCAAAAGATGAGTTGTCCCGGGGCAGATTTGCCGGGCATCCACTATTTACGCACCATCAATGACGTTGAGGCTTTTCGCAGCAAGCTTGCGGCAGGACTCAAGCTCGTCATAGTCGGCGGCGGGTATATTGGCCTGGAAGTCTCTGCGGTCGCGATCAAACGCGGATGCAGCGTCACCGTACTTGAAATGATGCCTTTGGTATTGAACCGCGTTGTCGCACCGGAAATGTCCGAGTTTTATGCAGGTGTACACCGGGCCGAAGGCGTGAACATCCGCACCTCCACCAGCGTTACCGCGTTTGAGGGTGAGGGCAGAATCGAACGGGTGGTGTGCGGCGCTGAGAAATTCGAGGCCGACCTTGTGATTGTCGGCATAGGCATTTTGCCGAATGTGGAACTTGCAGCTGATGCAGGACTTGAAATCGACAATGGTATTGTCGTGGATGACTGC
>CAXBLG010000076.1:0-17550 GCA_963976395.1 uncultured Rhodospirillaceae bacterium | reverse complement strand
CGGACGGCCACGCTTTGCCGTCATGGTTGCTCTGGTCCGCGGTGGTGAAACCGTTATGGGCTGGATTCACGATCCGGTGTCCGGCCATTCCCTCTGGGCAGAGCTCGGTGCGGGGACCTGGCTTCAAACCGAAAAGGGTACCCAACGTCAGATGATCCAAACACAAGACGGACTCCCACTGTCCGAGTTAATCGCCGAGTTGCATCATCCTGATTTCAATCTTCACAAAGGCAAATTCGCGCGCATCACGCGTCTCGGCAGCGCCGCTCACGATTACTGGGCAATGGCCGACGGACGCATGCAAGTGTTGTGTTACCGACGGATCAAGCCTTGGGATCACGCTGCGGGCGTTTTGATTCATGCTGAGGCAGGCGGTTATAACGGGCTATTGTCAGGTCAGCCTTACAATCCCTGCATCCGCGATCAAGCTGGCCTCTTATGCGCACCAAGCGCTGATGTATGGGAGAAGGTGGCTGGGCTCCGTAATTAGAGATCAAGCTGCGCTGCAACATAAAATACAGAGTAGCGCTGTTAGTTACTGATTTGCACGACTTTGATACTTGCTGAACGGATACGTGTAACAAGTTACACTCGCCCTAGTACTCGAAAAATCGCAACTCAAGCTGGCGCGGAATACACTTTTGATGAAAACAGCATTCCCGGTCGATCATGAGGTGTCCACAAAGTCGATACGTTCGAATGTGGCCGATTTGACTTTGATCTGGATTTATCCCTTTGCGATGGCTGCCGTATTCTCAAGTCTTTTTCGATACTTTTCGCAGGGTTGGCTACCAGTCATGAACGCTAGTGTGGTTTTTGCGGTGGTAATAACTCTGTTTGTGTTCTTGAGGAAACGGCTATCAGTCGGCTTGCGGGCGACAGGAATCATTTTGCTGTATTTCACAGCGGGAGTCGCTGGCCATCTTGCCTACGGATCGCCATACGCCCTGACCTATTTTGTGTCCGCAAGTATCATGGCATCCGTTTTTTACGGCGTAAACGTTGGTATAGGGTTCGTGGTTGTCTCTATAGCATCCACGCTTGCTGTATATGCGGCTGCAGCCGCCGGAATTGTACCGACTCCATCAATGTTCAGTTCCAACATGATCTTAAGTCAGTGGGTAAGCAACTCTGCAACAATTGCCGTTGCTGCTATTGGACCGCTGGTTGCATTATCAAAATACAATACGTCTCTGGAAGAACGTAGAAAGCAAGCTGAGTCCGCAAACCAGGCCAAATCTAAGTTTTTAGCAATGATGAGTCATGAACTGCGCACACCGATGACCGCTGTAATTGGATTATCTGACTTGCTGCTCGGTGGGAAACTTCCTGCTGAAGAACAGGACATGGTGAAGCGCATCTCAAAAGCCGGTAGGCATCTATTAGATTTGCTAAACGATATTTTAGATTTTTCCAAAATTGAAGCGGATAAGCTTTTAATTGAGAAGGCTCCCTTCAATCCATATGAGTTGGCTTCGGATCTGCAACAATTAATGCGCCCTCTCGCGGACGAGAAAGGCGTTGAACTCGTTTTTAAGTTATCGCCAGATTTAAATAAAAATGTATTGGGAGATTCAACTCAGATAAAACGAATTTTGTACAATCTTATAGGCAATGCGATCAAATTTACGGAACGTGGATGCGTGGCCATCCATGGTCAGATGCGGGAAACCAATGACGGAAACTCTGAATTGTATTTCCAAATCGCGGACACAGGCATTGGAATTTCATCAGAAGAACAAGCCAGACTGTTTAAGCCATTTGAACAAGCCGAGAGCGGAACGGCCCGAAAGTTTGGAGGAACCGGTCTGGGTCTCTCGATCTGCTACTCGCTCGTGGAATTAATGGGCGGTAATATTTCGGTTTCGTCCAAAAAAGGGGAGGGGGCGACCTTTTCTTTTAGCGTTCCCATCGCAGAGGATCGTGCCGCGAAGATTTTAGAAGGGATTTCTGAAAGAGTTGCGAGCGTGAAACCTTCTCCAGCATTAAACATCCTCGTCGCTGAAGATAATGAGGCGACCCGGTTTCTACTGGAAGCAATGCTCACACGAAAAGGACATAAAGTGCATATGGTAGAGAACGGGATATTGGCGGTTCAAGCTGTTGAAAACGGCTCGTTTGATATTGTGTTGATGGATATGCAAATGCCCGAAATGGACGGCGTAGGTGCCACTCAAGAAATTAGGAAGATGCAGGACTCTCGAAGTAGCATCCCAATTATTGCCCTGACGGCTGACGTTATAAAAGAACACGAAGAACAATACCTAAAATCGGGATTAACGGCGCTCGTGAGTAAACCTGTTAACTGGGACGTTTTGGACAAAGCATTGCGCAAGTGGACATCGGCATCCACCGAGCGCTAGCGTATTTTTTGAGATCAGAATATTGATAAAGCACCCGTTATTTTGCCTCCACTTCAAATAGTTTGAAACGGAAGATCAATTTAGCGGAATCTGGGGAGGGCTGATCGAATGACCGAGCTTGGACATACCAAAAATGCTGAGCGCAAACTGCAACTTTCGTTGCTCGCTCTTCGTCTAACAATAGCTTGGTTTCTTATGCAATGGGTGTTGGACAAATTTCTCAACCCGGATCACACAGCAAGAATATTTGCCTTCTTTTACAAGGTGCCGATCGACATCAGTCTTTCACCGGTCATCGGCAGCATACAATTGATTGTCGTGACGGCCTTCTTACTCGGATTTATGAAGCCCATAAGCTACGGCGCCGTTGCGCTTATGCATACCGTGACAACGCTATCGACGTGGAAGTCGATACTTATGCCCTTTGCCGAAGGCAGCAATCAATTGTTCAGCACCGGCGTCCCCGTACTAGCAGCTTGCTGGGCTCTTTTTGCCTTGCGGGAACACGACGTACTTTTATCGTTCGACGCTTGGCGCGACTCCCGCAAAAATAATGACTCATAATAGAGAAAATCATCTTCAGTTTTACTGAGTCTGTATTCTGGGATGTCAATTTGAACACAAATGATATGCGGCAAGGGCGTGAGTTTAATATTCAATATTTAAAGTTCTCAGCATCATTGCAGCCAATCCATGCCAAGCATAAGGTGACACATGGAATACATTGGGTCTCTATTGGGTGTAGATATCTTATTGTTAATCCCGCTACTATTTATAACGGTTTTCACAAGACTCGTGGTTACTGAAACGGTTGTTTTTCTTATAGGCGAACGATATGGCAATTCAGCATCGTTGCCAGTCGCCCACGTACTCTCTGTTTTTGCTATCGCCAGATTATGTACTTTTACTCTGCTCTCAAGGACCATTTCGGGAGAGGACAAATGCTTAGGTGCTTGAAAAACCATTTAATGTCATTCAGTCCTCTACTCGCGCCACTTGCATTTCTGCTCGCCTTGATAAGCAATGGGACAACTCTGGCCGCTGATGACCAGTGCGCTTTAAAGCAAATGCTAATCCTTCAGATGGAGAAACTACCGAGCGGTCGAGTTACAGTTCCGCTCGTGCTGAACGGCCATCCCAAGCGGTTCCTATTGGATCTGGGCGGTAACTTGTTATCTATATCTTCTCGTGTTGCTGAGGAACTCGCAATAAAACGGAAAGAGAGCGGTCTAGTTTTGTATAGAGCGGGAAAGAACGCTGGGAGACTCGACTACGTAACAATTAATTCAGTGATTCTCGGCCAGAGCAGATTGCCTGACGATATGCAATTTTTGGTTATACCCGAGTCTTCTGCCGACGACCGAGATACTGAAGAAGCAAACACCCACAAATATGCCGCTGAAAGTGCATCATATGATGGTGTCTTTAGGCCCGGCATATTTAGCCAAAATGCAGACGTGGATCTGGATTTCGGGAGCAATCGATTAGCACTATTCTCAAACGATCACTGCGAAGGGCAGGTAGTGTATTGGCAAGCCTCGGAAATTGCTGTGGTACCGTTCAACCTTACCGAGGAAAATCGAATTGTAATTCCGGTGAAATTAGACGGTCTTACTTTTCAAGCTATGCTCGATACTGGCTCATGGGATACAAGACTCGATCAAAATGCGGCAAAATTCGACTTAAATGTTGACCTCAATGCGCCGAATCTCGAGACGGTCCGCGAAGTAGGTTTTGGTAAATTCATTTACCAGCGTAAATTTAGTGAACTATCTTTTGAGGGGGTCACGATTAGAAATCCACTGATATCGCTGTGGCCGGACTTTGCTCCCAAAGAGTTTCTCCCTGGATCGCATATAAAAGACTCTCTCTGGGAGTCGCCCACCATGTTGATTGGAATGAACGTGTTAACCAACCTACATGTCTACATTGCGTTCGAAGAACGTAAACTTTACATCACCGCAGCACAGTAAACTGATCATGTTGCACTAACGGATCGACCAAACAATCCCAGCAGCAATATCGATCGCTATCGTACATAATAGAGAAATTCGGCTTCTAATTTACTTTCGCGTTATTTTTTTAACCGCTGCATTCGCCCAGCGTTTTAGTCGAGCATGATATAAAGAATCGCAAGACACTAACATCTCATTGCCAACATCATTGGCTTCTTTAGCCGCCACTTAACGCTCTGGTGGCGTCCAGTCGCTCTTCACAGACTCGCGACGACTGAGGCGCATGGCAAGGCCAACGGTCACGCCGACGCCAATAGCAACCGTCAAATCGACAAGCACCGTCAACACAAGAGTAAGCAACAGAAGGACACGGTCACTGGTCCGGGCCTGTGCGTATTCGCGCCACTTGTGCGGCTCGCTCATGTTCCAGGCGGTAATGACAAGCAGTGCCGCCAGCGCCGGCATAGCAAGGCGGCCAACAAGCGGGGCCGCGAACATCATCACAATGAGGATCGTCAAGGCATGGACGATACCTGCAACGGGGGTCTTGGCGCCTGCGCGTATATTCGAGGCTGTACGCGCAATCGCGCCTGTTGCCGGCAATCCCCCGAAAAGAGCCGAACCGATATTTGCAACGCCTTGGGCCGTGAGTTCTGCATTCGGCCGGTGTTGGCCTGCGATCATCCTGTCGGCCACCATGGCTGACAACAGTGACTCGACACCGGCCAGAAACGCGATGACGAGCGCGGACGGGAACAGTTCAATAATCCGGCTCCAAGAGAGGTCCGGTATAGAGGGGAACGTGAGCGCGCTTGGAAGCGCCCCAAACCGTGAATCAATTGTATCTACCGACAAGAGCATCGCCGCAACCAAGGCCGATCCGATAGCGACTGCAACGATCATACCCGGTAATTTCGGGGCAAGTCGGCGCAACAGGACAATCAAAAAAAGCGACAATGCGGCAATGGCAAAGGCCGCGCTATTGAAGCTGTCGCGGGCCTCCCAAAGCACAGGCACTTTCTCAATAAAGTCGGCGGGAAGGGTCTCGATGCTCAAGCCAAAAAAATCAGGGATTTGGCTTGTCGCGATAACGATTGCGATTCCAATCGTAAACCCGTTGACCACTGCACTGGGTACATAGGATATGAGGTTGCCGGCCCGAAAGTAGCCGGCGATGAGTAGAATAAAACCGGCCATAAACGTCGCCAGGACGAGGCCGTCATATCCGTGTTCGGCAATGACACCGAAGACAACCACAATAAAAGCGCCGGTCGGACCGCCGACCTGAACACGGCTTCCGCCAAGGGCGGATATCAAGAACCCCGCGACAATGGCGGTCACCAGGCCTGCGGCCGGGTCAGCACCCGAGGCGATGGCAATCGCCAAACTCAGGGGCAGGGCGACCATAGCCACGGTCACACCGGCGATAAGATCAGCTGTAAATTGGCTGAAATCGTAGGTTTTCAGAGTGCTGATAAGCTTTGGTTGACGCATACCCGTTCAATACCATGCGCCTAGTGAAAAAAAACACAAATACTTGATACCAAAGAGATCCGTAGGCTTCAGCGAGCCTGTTTACCGGGTCCGGCAATCAAGGAATAAACCGTCTTGGCATCCGGCAATTTATGCGGATTACTAAGGGGGCGAAATATACAAGAACCTTTCGCAATGATCTTGGTCCCTACGGCTTTAATCAACACTTTCGATGAGTGATTTTTCCTATGAATGCGGACCATGAAAATACTGATAGCGCCACAGGAAAGGCCCATGAATCCATCGAAAGCGTGGAGGACAATGGTCCGCTTTCAGATGAAGCGATCCCCCTCGATCCTGATACGGATGCTCTCGAACACTCAACAGAACTGGATGCAATTGACTGGGGGGCTTGCAGAGTTTTGCTTTTGGATGACGAGGCAGAAGATGTCGAACTCATAACCAGATGTCTGAAAGAAATCGGAATACATGACATCATACGCGCAAGCTCGGTACAGCAAGCTTACTTCCAGCTGCGCGAGGACAAGGATCTGTTCCCGGATTATCTGATACTCGAATTATCTTTGGTTGGCACGAATGGAATACAATTCCTCGCTCAATTGAGGGCGGAAAAAGATGAGAGATTACGCAAGTTGCCGGCCGTCGTGGTCACTTTTTTGAATTCGCCGGAGATATACCGGCGTGCAACAAATCAGGATATAAGCGGATTTTTAAGGAAACCCGTTGCGAAAGAGCAGCTCCGCGCGGCGCTTATAAAGGCAAAATCAGGAGAATACGTCGCAAGGAGTTTAGAATTTAGTCGCTCCTGGATTGATGACATTGAAGAGTCGGAAGACGATTCAGAAGAATCTAAAAGTTCCACATTTATGGAATGGGTGAAGCGTCTGTTCGGTCGAAGGGCGTCGTCGCGCTCACATAAACGATAGTTAACCAGAGTGCTTGTTTATCGGCGATTGGCCGTTGCTGTTGATTTGTCATTCTGAGTTTGTGTGACTTCATGCACTTCCAAGAACGCCATCGCCTCGTCGGTATTCATATCGCGAATAACAAGTGCCATTAAGATTGCGCACCAAGCGGTTCAAAGGCTTCGATACCATCACACACATTGGCACGACCCATCAGGCGTGCCGGAAGTGACACAGATGCGAACGCGTGGACGCTACGTCCCGAAGTGCTAGAATAACCGGGCATATGAGGGAGAATGCCCAAGGAGGGAGGATTACAATGACCGCACAAGATCAGAAAACCGCCACGGCCGCGAGCCGGCGTACAGTTCTTCAGGGTGCGCTCGGAACATGTGTGCTGGCAAGCAGTAGTGCTTTGGGCGGCGTATTCGCGCGTCCTGCGGCAGCGGCAAGCGAAGCCGCCATCGGTCCTGATACCATCAACCGTCAATGGCTGCTGGCCAGCCATGCGGAAAGTAACCTCTCGGTCGAGAATTTCACCTATCAAGAAGTTCCGCTCGGCGAGGTGACCTTAAACGCGGGCGATGTCCTCGTGCGCAACATCATTTTCGCGCCGATGCCCTCGCAGCGCATCAGTATGCATGCCGACACGGGATTGGGCGACGGCTATATGCCGCCCATGAAGCTGGGCAAGGTCGTAAGCGGTGTGTCGGGGATTGCCCAGGTGGTCAAGTCAGAGAACCCGAAGTATCCGGTGGGCGCGCTTCTTACCGCGAGCGGTCCGTGGGAAGATTACACCCGCATCAGCAGCAGGCAGCTTTACCAGCCGCCGCTGCCGGACGGAATCGACCCGGTCGATGCCATCAGCATTTACGGCTACAACGCTCAAACGGCGTATTTCGGGCTGCTGCGGCTTGGCGAAATCAAGGCGGGAGAAACGGTCGTTATCTCCGGCGCGTCGGGCTCGGTCGGATCGACTGCCGTGCAAATCGCAAAACTCAAAGGTTGCCGCGTGATCGGCATTGCCGGTGGTAAGGTGAAATGCGACCGGCTAATCAACGATTACGGCATCGATGCCGCCATAGATTATAAAAATGAAAACATCTCCGAGCGAGTGCGCGCGCTCGCGCCCAAGGGGGTGGATGTTTATTACGACAATGTCGGCGGCCCCATTATGCAGGACGTTGTCGATCAGATGGCCAAATTTGGACGCGTGGTGTTGTGTGGTGCGATCTCGGCCTATGACGACGATAATCCCGCGCCGGGCCCGCGCAATATGTTGCGCCTTGTTGTCTACTCGGTGACCATGCGCGGCTTTCTAGTCAGCGATTTTAACTCTGAGCGCGACCTCGCGTTTGCCGACTTGCGCAAGTGGAAGGACGCGGGCGATCTTGTCTACAAAATCGACTTGCGGACGGGCTTCAAAAACCTGCCGGAAACCTTCCTCGCGTTGTTCAGTGGCGAGAAGGAGGGCTCGCTGCTCCTGAAGAACGACCTGGCGTGATTTAGGGAGCTTGGAGGACGCCTGCGTCCATTCTGAAAAAATGGCCCGGCTCTGAAAAAATGGCCCGGCTCTGAAAAAATGGCCCGGCGACTTTGGTGTTGGAACGCCGTGCTGGAGGTGACGAAGATGCGAACTTCTGGCTTATCCAGCGTAAGCGACCTTAACCCTGCTCGGGGGTGTCACATTTTTCGAGCAGACTTTTGACCTTAGGGTGAGCAAACAGCGTACCGGCGTCTTCCAGGACGTGCGCATCCCAACCGGATGCACAGGCGAGAACAACTACGGCTTCAGAATCATCAAAAAATAAGGGTTTGTCTCCGCGCGCTATCGCGGAAGCCATGCCAAGTTCTTCATTTATTCTCTCAAAGAAGCCTGGCTCACTTTTGGTGTAGCCGAGTCTCGCACTGTAAAAAATATTAAGAAACAAATCCTTAAAACCGAGGTCATCCCAAAGGTAAGCTGCTCGGTAGTGTTCTTGCCCCGTCGCTAAGTAGAGCTTTACACGTGGATGTTGTGCAAGGACTTTTATTACTTTCAGAACCGCATGATTGATATGCGAGTCCTGCTCGAACCAATACCGCATGAATTTATCTATTGAGCCGCGATAGCCAACGCTCGGCAATACGGATGCAAGGGCTTCCTTTAAATCACGCTCTCCTTTTGCACAGAAATGCATTGGTGGTGTTGAAGTCGTGGTAGGCAAGCCGAAGAACGCTTACCGGAACGCCTCTCTGTCAATCCCCAAATCCTCCATGATCGTCGCATCCCAGGGCCTACGGCGTTCTGGCTTGTCGTGCCAACCATCTATAAGAACGCCATCCACATCAAAGAATATCGTCAGCATGAAGGCCTATTTAGTTTAGTTGGTGCCGTGCCGTAGGTGACGAACATGGGCACCGCTGGATGGTGAACTCACAGCGGCCAAAAGTCCGCACCTGATGGAGCGCCAACTGGTGTGGAAAACCCCTGGAGCATCTCGTGCCAATCACGCGCCCGTCCGAGAGCCATACTTCTTGTTATGGCGATTTTCGTCACGGCGGGGGCAACGTGTCCAGCAGCTTGAGGATTTCGGCCTGAACGGCTGCATCGTGCCCGACGAGAAGATGGCCGCCGTTCTCGAAACCGACGAACTTCGCACCGACGATGCGGCTAGCGGTGTACTGAGCGGCTGCATAAGTACCGAAGCCGTCGTCGCGGGCGCTAACTACGAGCGTTGGTACGCGTATGGACTCCAGAGCGTAGGGGCTAAGGTTTTTGCCCAGGCGCGTGTCGTCGCGTAGTCCGGCAGCTCGGCTGGATACCGGCAGGATGCGGTCTGCGAGATCGTTTACGCGGGTGCGCTCTGTCTCGCTAGCGACGATCACTTGATCGGGTGGCGTAGCGAACACGTGGCGGATGAGCGGGCCACGGGCTAGGTGCAGCCCGGTCCAGAAAAAGAAGTCCGACCCTAGCAAGTGCAGTAGCAGTGCGTCCTTATCGTCCGACACTGGCGGCGCGGAGTCGGCCACTGTGCCCGGCTTGTAGGCGATGGGAACGACCAGCACCAGGGCGCTGACACGGTCCGGATGGCGGATGGCGGTCTGCATCGCAGACGGGGCACCTGCGGATACACCCATCACCGCCGCCTTTGGAATCGCGAGTGCGTCGAGCAGGCACACGTGGGCATCGGCCTGTGCCTCCGGCGAAGCATCGGTCGGTCGCGGCGTACGCAAGTAGCCAAAACGCGACATTGCGATCACGCGCACGCCTTGCTGTACGAGCGGTCGAGCCCACGCCATACCTTGGTCGTGGCCGCCGCCGCTACCATGGATCATCAGTAGCGGGACGCCATCGCCCGCCTGCTGGAGCTCAATCGGGCCGCAGCGCGTAGCCACGAGCATGCTACCTTGCGCGGCGCGTTCAGCGGCAACGTTCAGATCACGTTCGAAGCGCGAACGGATTAGAAGCGTCGCAAGCAAGACGACTACGAAACCTACGCCGAAGAATGTGAAAACGCTTCTGGGCATTGTCAGAGGAAACCCAACTGGTTTTCTAAGATCATGACTCAGTGGCACTTAGGCCGCAAGTTGCCGCTACTCCGCCAGCATCTGGCGTCCCATTGGTGATGAAAGCGTGAACCGCATTCTCATGACCTTGCCGGTTGAAGCTTGATTGGTGGACAGGCAGAATTCTATGGAAGATCAACTACAGCGAACCAAGACTCTCGCTTAATACTGGTGCCGAAGGGTTCTGACAGGTTTTCTAGGCGCTTCAATATCCCGTTGCCCTTCTCACCGGTTACAAAATACGGATCACCTTCCTGGGTAATTGCCAGCGGTAGCACCTCGAGGCGGCGGATTTCACCGCGGCTTGAAAGCGTCATTCTAACCATCATGCCCTCAAAGACACGCTCGTTGCTGAGGATGCCCTTGATAAGTTTCAGAGAATCGGGGAAGTACTCATAAGCGCTAAGAGGCGGCTGAAAGGCGAAATTCCCCATGCTATAAAAAATGGGCTTGTCCTTGTAAAACTCGATGCCGTTAATGACGTGTGGTCCGTGACCTAGAACCATGTCGGCACCCGCGTCCACGGCCGCCCGTGCGATGAGCTGTTTGCCGTCGGGGTCTATGTGTTCCAATTCCCCCCAATGAATGTGAAAGCTAACGGCAACAAGGTCGGCCACTTTTTTCGCGTTTCGGATGGCTTCTTCCATGTGGTGTAAATCAACATGCGACGGCGCAATCGCCGGGCTCCCATCGGCCAAGCGTACTTCGGTACCGTCGATGGGGGCGACGCCCGGCGCATGCTCTCTAGCTGGCGTGCCGAGGCTGGTAAAATCAGCCGCCACCATGACAGAAACTAGGCCAATCTTTAGTCCCTTACGCTCGATAATTGCGGGGCGAAGGGCCTGCGCTAAATCGGTGCCTGCCCCTGAGTGTTTGATTCCATGATCGTCGAGAGTCTTCTGGGTTGTGGCGAGACCGCTAGGGCCAAAATCCATCATGTGGTTATTGGCGATGGAGACGATGTCGACACCAGCCCAGACAAACTCGTCGATAATTGACGGGTCCGCTTTGACAATTTCTTTGAGTGTTGGAAAGCCGTGGTCGGCGAGGACTTGCTCAAAATTTAGAAAGGCAATGTCGCTTTCCCGCATGACGTTAAACATGCTTTGCAGGCGCTCGTCTGTGCTGCCAGAAATTTTATGAGTCCAGATGGCGTCGCCAACGGCTGTCAGAACAATGTCACCCGGGCCGGGAGTACTCAATTGAGCTACCCGCTCTTTCCAGCTTGGCGAGGATTCCAAATCCGCACCAAAAGCAGACCCCGCTGCCAAAATGGCACTTAAAAAGCCGAGCATGAACCGCGTATGCGTCACTGTCTTGATAAGCATTCGCCACCTCCCAAAAAAACTGTTGCCCGCCCCCTTCACAGTATTTGCCGACTACTCGTAGATGTCGCCTGTTGATTGTGCGGAAAGGTTACCAGGGGGCAGAAGGCTAAACCTCGTTTAATTCGAAGTCACCTTTATAACGCTTGGTGGCGAGCACGCCAGACTTGACTGCAATTCCAGTCGTTTGGAAATAGCTGGCGTGCCTTGGGGGATTCGTACCAGATTACATTCCGAGCCCCCCGTGACACATGCACGGGGGGATTTGTAATCAGCGTATAACTAGCTGCCTTTGACCTCAATCTTGCGCGCGCTGCTCTTGGAGTCCGCCGATTTGCCGATGGTCACTTTGAGCACGCCCTTGACGACATTGGCGTCGATGGCCTCTTCGTCCGCGTCGTCAGGCATCACGAACGAGCGCTCAAAGCTGCCGTAGCTGCGCTCGGAAATGTGCACGTCCTTCTCCTCGCGATCCTCCTCGATGCGCTTCTCGCCCTTCATCGTCAGCACACCATCGTGCACCTCGACGGATACGTCCTTTTCCTCGACGCCGGGCAGTTCCGCGGTGATCTCGTACTTGTCCTTCTTTTCGCTAATCTCGATGCTGGGAAGATGATTGAACGCTTTCATCTTCGCCGGAAACCGGAACGCGTCCTTGTTCAAGGGAATCATATCGCGTTCGAAAAACCGCTCGAACAGGGTCTTCATTTCCTTTTGAAGATCATCGAAAGGCGTCAGCCATGAGTTATGCGCCAAAGATTGAGGAGATCCGGGTATGCGAATGTCTCTCTTAAGAGCCGTCATTGTCGCCTCCATATACAATATGCATGTCCGCGCCGCCTACGTTCGGCGCACCCTAAATCACTAGCCTAGACCTGATTGACGCGCTTTGATTCAGGTCAATACGGGTGTCCTCTGAGAGCGGTCGCTCCACAGGGCGAAGGCGCCCCGAAAGTAAATGCGTTATCAAATGCGCTCACTTCTGGCACCATAGGAACGCCCATCCCGGGGCGGGTTATTTCCATTCTTATCCATATAACTCTGTCATTAGTTCGGCTGTATTGGGATGAACGAGCTTGGTGCTACTCTTCATCTAACGATGACAGGGGGGAGGGGTTAGTGAGAGCGTTGCGTATCACCTTGGTCGTGTTGGGGCTCATATCGGCGAGTGCGGCGCTTGCATTCTGGCAACGTTATCAAATTGCATGGAATTTGCTTTGGATACTGAAACCTTCCCAGGCGTTTCATGTAGTCGTCCCAAAGCCAAACTACGGGCGAGCAGCAGACTGGGCCATACGAAGTTTGCCGGACGGAACAAAGGCCAGCGTATTTTATGTTCATCCGACTTCATATCTGACGGGAGAGACCTGGAACCAGCCGCTGGCGGCTGGCTACGAAGATGAGTTCCTATTGCAGAATCTGATGCCGCCGCAAGTCGCTCCATTTTCTGACCACGCGGTGTATGCGCCGCATTACCGCCAGTCCATTATTTACGGTTTGCAGCTGAAAGACCCAGGACCGCAGGCTATAGACCTAGCCCGAGAGGATGTTGCGTCGGCATTTGAAGAATTTCTAAAGAGCGCGCCAACAGATACGATTGTAATTGTTGGTCACAGCCAAGGCGCGCTGCTTCTGAGCGGTCTGTTGCACGAGTTGAAGAGTCGTCCAGAGGTGCTGAGGCGCATCGCTGTCGCTTATCTGATCGGCTGGGCAGTGCCCGAGGCGTCCTTGAACGGCGTCATTCCAATGGGTGTGTGTCGGGGTGAGTCTGATACCGGTTGCCTAATATCCTACAATGCCCGTGATGCTGGCGATTACTACATCCCCCGGCTAGTCCGCCATGCGATCAACGTAACTGATGGAGGTTACCGCGAATTGGAAAACGAACCCATCGTATGCTGGAGTCCGGTGCGCGCGGACAGCGCCGTGTCGGGCGACTGCGCAGCAGATGGTTGGCTGGAGATAAAGACACCCCCCGAGGACCATTTCGATTTTCTCATGTCCAAAGGCTGGTATCACACGGTGGAGATCCCCCTGTTTGCTGATGAGCTTCGATCAGATGCTTCCGGTCGAGTAGAGGCGCATTTAGAAGCCACAAGTTTCGCGCATCAATAGAACCCCTAATATACAAAATCCGCGTCTAGTTTACTTTCGAGTCCAAGTCCCATACTTGCAAATCTCTGTATTTGTTGCGGTTTCTTTGAAGCCAAAGCCCTGGCTGCTTGTTGTCCCCACATTATGTGCTTGTGCTATAGTGGAGAGCTTCAGGTCACTGTGTGGAGGATGATATGCGCACCTTGGCAAATATCGGGCTGAGTACATTGCTGGCTGTCGGTACCTCAATCTCGGGCGGTTACGCCGAAAGTTTGCTCCCACCGCTAGAAAGCACCATCACACCGCAACAAATCGAAGCGGCTATTGGGCGTGGTCTAACTTTCGACAAAGACGCCTCCATTCAGGAAATGGTTGAACGCGCCGCCGATAGTGCCGAGAGACGGTGCCTTGCTCAAACTAACGCTATGCACAGGCAACTGGGTGGTCCCACCGAAAGTCTCAACTTTTCTGTGCGCGCTTGCCTTATGAGCAACGCGGAAAGCAATGAGCGTATTAATCATCAGAGGTTCGCATCGGACCCCACGATGCAAGGAGCTCTTATGGCTGGTATTAGCATGGCCGTAGTAGGCGAATTGCGGGACCGCGCTCGTATGTTTGGCGGAAATTAATGAGGCGCCGCGCGGCTGAGTCACTGTTACGATGTCAGGAGCGGTGAGGGGCACATGGGAGTTATAGTCTCTTTTGATGAATCATTTCTCACGCCGAATAGTGAAGTCGTTCTTTCAAGCGGTGAGCATGTGATCTTGTCCCTCGATCGCAAGGGTCTTGAGATTAAGGTGCTTGCGTCCCCTCAGGGCAAAGAGCGAGTGCTGGTACATTTAACCCCGGATTCAGTGGCCAAGATTTGTACGGGTTTATGGGACAATCGCGACAGTTCCGGTAAATCGCCTCTTAGAACTCTTGTCTCGATAGCAAAACGTATTCCCAACGCCGAGAAACTCAAGGCTGCTTTCAAAGCCGCTGCAGCTGAATAATATTTGATTCAGAACATACAAAAACGGGCAAATTCCATCCAGCGCATCGACGACGCCTATTTTCTGCTTACTTATCGTCCTGAAAAGCCCCGTAGGCCGGTGCGCCGGTGCGCGGGTCCACCGCCAGTTTCACGACGATCTTTGGCGGGATCTGTCGAAAGCTGCGCGGGCGCCAGTCGTACATCATAAAGTCCGGGTAGGGGGCCTCGCGAATAAACTGGGCGTTATGATCGATCACCGTGGCGTCCGTTGAAACCCGGAACAGGCCTTGGGTGCTCAGGCCGACTTCTTCAAAGCTATCGGCGTACATATAGCCGCGCCCGGACACGGCAATGGTCACTTCGCCGCGCAAGTTGGTGCTGATCCGAAACACCGCATATTGCCGGCTCGGAAAATTGACCATCTGGTCCGTGCCCTCAAAGCGGCCCTCGCGCTCGTAGCGCACCTGAAAGCGACCGCTCCCCAGGCTCTGCACTTCCTTGAAATAGCTGTCTTGCTGCAGAAAATTTTTGAACATACGAATTTGCTCTTCGGCCTTCTCGGGCGTGATCTTCCCCCGGGCGATCTGACCGAACAACGGCGCGTATGTCAGAACGCCGATAAAGGTGATGCCGTAAGAGCCATCTTTGGTCAGCCGTACCTCTGACTGATAGCGTTCGGGTATGAAACAGCTGCCAAGGAGTAGGGCGCAGACCAATAGCGCCACTGCGGGGCGGCCCGCCTGGTAACCGCGCTGGAAAAAACGTTGGCTACGGCCCATCATATTCATAAGAGGGTTTGTATTTTCATGCAGTTAGAATACCAACCTTCACCTAATATATAAATAATAACGCGGGGCAACATCGCCAATTATTTGCCGCTCTGCGCGCGCTCTTCGACCTTGGCCTGAACCCAAAGCTCTTCCATTTCTTCAAGGCTTGCCTGATCCGGTGTCCGGCCGTCCGCCGCCAGGAGGGCTTCAACCCGGCGAAAGCGGCGCTCAAATTTGAGGTTCGTGCCGCGCAGCGCTGTTCCGGGGTCGATATTGGCCTTGCGCGCGAGGTTGACGCAAGCAAACAGCAAGTCGCCAAGCTCGTCGGTGAGGCGGCCCATATCGGTATTTTCACCCTGAAACTCGGCGCCGACCTCTCCTAATTCCTCGTGAATTTTGCCAAGGACGTCCTTGGCTTCGGTCCAGTCGAACCCCACCCGCGCCGCGCGTTTTTGCAGCTTTTCAGCCTGTTTCATGGCGGGCAGGCCGGTCGGAACCCCGTCGAGGGCGCTCGGCGGACGCTCACTCGAAGCCGGTCCTTTGGTCGCGGCGCGTTCAGCCGCCTTGATATCCTCCCAGGCTTTGGTCTGCGCGGCGGCGTCCTCGACCACGGCGCCGCCGAACACATGGGGGTGGCGGCGCACCATTTTCTCGCAGACCGCGCCGACCACATCGGCAAAGGCGAATTCACCGGCTTCCTCGGCCATACGAGCGTGAAAAACCGACTGGAACAGAAGATCGCCCAATTCGTCTTTCAGAGACGCCATGTCGCCGCGCGCTATGGCGTCGGCCACTTCATAAGCTTCCTCGATGGTATATGGGGCGATGGTGGCAAAGGTCTGCTCGACATCCCAGGGGCAGCCGCCGTCGGGATTGCGCAACCGCGCCATGATTTCGATCAACTCGGACATGTCCCAAGGCTGTCCGGCAGCGCGGTTGGTTATGCGATCATGATGTTCGGTTGCAGAAGTCTGCGGTTTGGAAGAAGTCATACGGATCAAAAAGTACCTTCAGGAGGGACGGTTGTGGCCAGCAGCATACGCGAGGCGCGACAACCAAGCGACCCTGGACGACTTTGCGAAACCCTTACAAACCCCCAATCTCCCACACCCAATTGTCGCATAATGTATATTATGAGTTATATATATAGGCAGTATCTGGGAATACTGGGTTTCATCTTACAAGTGACAACTAATTACTTTGGTGGTACCTAAATGAACATGATCAAGGAAGTTCGTCTATCACCCATTGAGGATGCTCTCGCGCTCGGTGAATTGCCCGAGCTCGTGCTTGGCCTTTACACGGTTCAGCGTGCGGCCAAAATCCTCGGGCTGGAACGTCAGACTGTTTATCAACTCCTCGATAGCGACAATCTCGAAGGCGTCCGCATCCTCGATGCTGCCGGTGACTTGGTGAAGGTACTCGTGACCAAGCCAAGCGTCGAAGCCTATGCCGAATGGCGTCACTCCAAAGATACCTTGCCGCGCCCATCTTACAGTTGACAGACAGTCTTACACTTGTAAGATAGCAGCGTCGGTGTGACGAGCGGCTGCGGTCGCGACTCAGGTTCCGCTAGGTCATCAGATCAGCATGAACGCGAAGCCGATAGTGAAGCGCTCAAACAGCTAGGGCGCTTCACTTGACGCCCTAGCTGTGTCTGGAGACAGGTAATGACATTCACACATGATGGTCCAACAGTTCATCTGACGCTGATGGTGGATTACGGCGATGGTCCTCGACCATTTTTAACTAGATGGGATGTGGTCGAGCACCTTGTCGAAGTTACGAAACGTGACCACGCACCTGCGTTAGCAATGTTTACTGTGCAAGGGCTCTCGTGGTTCTGGGACGAAGCCAAAGACGCTGACCTCCGCATCGTAGGCAATTGACGTGTCTGCCAGGGCTGTTCATGAGGCTTGGATTAATTGGATGGCCCCCTACCCTTGGCAGCTATTCTGGACCTTCACCAGCACCGGCCGCACGCATCCTGAAGCCGTAGAGAAGCGTTGGCGCTACGTAATCTCACAGATCAATCGCAAGCTATTCGGCAACCACTGGCAACGCCGTGGGATGGGTTTGAAGTGGCTGCTCGGTATCGAACGTCACAAGAGTTGGAATC
>CAXBLG010000075.1:0-17725 GCA_963976395.1 uncultured Rhodospirillaceae bacterium | reverse complement strand
TTTCCAGTGTAGATCACTTTTGGGCAAATCGGGGTGGGAGTGTTCCTTAGCGTCGGGGTCAAATGACGGCCATAGAAAAAAGATCGCTGTCAATGAGAAACCGGTGATCCCAGCCAAAACAAGAAAGCTTTTCTCTAATCCAGCCTCCGCCCCCAGCCACCCTGCTAGAGGATATGTAACAAGCCAGCATGCATGGGAGAGTGCAAACTGCGCGGCAAATAATGCAGGTCGATCTTCTGGACTCGAGGACTTTCTCAGCAACCGACCAGATGGAGTTTGCGCAGCTGAGTATCCGATGCCAATCATAAACCAAATCAGCAACAACAGATTGTATTCTGGATCTAGTGATCCACACAGGAGTCCGGCCAGCATAATCACAACGCCGACAAGCATCACAGTCCTGTCGGCGACTATCTCCAGAAGTTTGGGCAACGACAATGCCGCAAGCATTGACCCGGCCCCAAACACCGCAAGGGCTATGGCCGTGAAGTGCTCGCTCAAGGCCAGCTTTCCCTGCACAATAACCACGGTGTTCACAATCACCATCGCCCCGCCGGCCGCAACGGACATGCTTACCGCAAGCAGCCCCCTAAGCCTGGGGGTAGCAAGGTATATACGTACTCCTCGTGTGGTGGCGTCATAAATTCCGCGCGGCGCGGAAGGTTTCGGGTTGGGGAGTAAAACGGAAACAAGTAGGGCCGCTGACGATAAGAAACCTATGACCGTGCCCGCGAACAAGCTGTGGAAACTTACGAAAGTCAAGGCTGCAGCGGCGAGCATGGGGCTGATGACACTCTCCAAATCGTAAGCCAATCTCGAGAGGGAAAGGGCGCGCGTATAATCCTGCTCTTTAGGTAGCACATCGGGGATGGTGGCTTGAAAAGTTGGTGTAAATGCCGCAGATGACGCCTGCATAAGAAAAATAAGAAGGTAAATATGCCAAACTTCATGGGCGAACGGCAGCGACAACGCTAGTAATGCTCTTACGATATCAAAACTAACCAGTAGCGCGCGTCTCGGCAGTCTCTCTGCGAAAGCTGCGGCGATCGGCGCGACACCGACATAGGCTACCATCTTTATCGCGAATGCCGTTCCCAGAACCGCTCCAGCATTAGATCCCGCAAGATCGTATGCAAGCAGGCCCAGAGCGATCGTGGCCAAGCCTGTTCCTAGCAAGGCGATGGCCTGGGCTGCAAATAAACGGCGGTATGTCGTATTGTGCAGTACGTCCAGCATAGACATCCGTTCTTAATGCGGCAGCGCGCTTCCAAACAACTCGCGTAAAATACTTCCCGTTTTATTTTGGTAACCCACACGTAAGTATGGAATAGCTAGCCACATCTGCTCTTTAATTTTAACTAATAACATGCTACCCGTCATTCTCGATTAGGGGAAAGACATGCGTGCCGCAGTCGTTGCACTTCAAATGTTCGCGCTTTTGCTGCCCAACTTGGTCATTCCATTGGCCGAGGGATCAGACCTGTTATCCGGTCATATTCATGCCGACTCAGTGTGGCATGCGCCTGAGTTGCCGCATTCCCAATCTGACTTAAACGAAAGGTCCTTCCCCATCGAAAGTAGCTCACAGGAGCATTCTGGCCATTCGCACATGGTGTTTTTCACGGCAGCGACAGCAGTTGATTTGAATACGCAGCGTGCACTCCCATCATTCGATATTCCAGCAGGATTCCCTCCGCGCGACCAGCAGCGGTCCCCACCACAACGCCCTCCCAGATTTGTTTAGTACATAGCACTTTTTAAAGTGCTTCCTAGCATTCGTCCCGCATTTTAGGGGCACAAATTCTCATTTCGAAATGGTCGCCGCAAGCACAATCATGTGCACGGAGAACCGAGCCATATGGCGCCACGTAAGAATCGTGGCCGGAGGACACCGTTTTGATCCATATACCCACAGTGCCAATGGGAACGATATTGCCTGCGTTCAATAAACTTCTATTCGTGTTTATGTCGTGGGCAGTACTGATGATACTGTTAAATGCATGGCCATTTCCCGCCTCAGCACAAGAGTCCGCACCGAATAAAGCTGAACTACACTCAATCTCCGCACCCGCCATGACGTTGCGTGAGGTGATTGAAATGGTCCTGGCAACAAATCCGGAACTTCTGGGTCAGCGTTTTGCGCTGCGCGCTATTGAGGGCCTAAGACATCAGGAATCGTTGCGACCCCCAATTCAACTCGGTGCAGAAGTAGAAAATTTATTTGGAACGGGGCAACTGAATGCCTTTGACGATGTTGAAGCAACCTTGCGCCTTGGCACTGTTCTGGAGCTTGGAGGCAAGAGGAATTTGCGGGTCGCCCGTGTGGACAGGCAACGCGATCTATTGGAGATCGAACTCGACGCTCAACGTCTCGACATTTTGAGTGACGTGGCGCGCCGCTTTATCGAGCTCATGGCCGCTCAGGAAAACTGGGTTATGGCTACGGAGCAGCGCAAACGTGCAGAGCGGACTGCGGAATGGGTAGGCCGCCGCCAGTCAATAGGTGCCGGGTCCCCGCTCGAAAACGGGACCGCGCAAGTATCTGTCAGTCTTGCACGTCTTGCGGAAAGCGAAGCTCGAAGCGCAGCGCAGCGGACCTGGGCCATTTTGGCTTCTACATGGGGAGGCGCGGCCGAAGGCACCGGAAAAGCAGAAGGCAATCTATTTGACTTGCCTCCACTTAACCCGTTTTCCCGAATGGCAGATGCTGTTGATGAAAGCCCTACATTGTTGAAATTCGCCAGCGAGCGGCGTCTGGCGGAAGCGCGTTTGCGGCTTACTCGGTCACAAAGAACACCCGATGTGACCGTCAGCGCGGGGGTACGGCGGTTACAACGCACGAAGGATCAAGCCTTCATTCTAAGCGCGACAATCCCACTCGGAACGGGCGGAAGGAACGCGGGCGCAGAGCAAGAAGCGGCAGCGCATATGGAACAAGTGAACTATTCCGAAAGCGCTGCGCGGGCAAGCCTTCTTGCGACGCTTTTCGCATTGCACCAACAGGCCGAGCAAGCACGCCTCAGCCTGCGGACCCTAACTCAAGATGCCCTGCCTGTTGCCGAAGACACGCTCGCCCGAATGGAAAGCGGTTTCATGGATGGGCGGTTTACCTACCTTGAACTTTCCGCCGCGCAGGAACAACTCCGTCAAATCGATGTGCAACGGATTGAAGCGGCATCAACCTATCATGATTCGATACTCGAAATTGAACGTCTGATCGGTGACTCGCCGAATGCCGGCGAATTCGTGACGCCGAACGAATAGGAACATACGACCATGCAAAAACAACATCTCATCGCTGCGGCCATTGTCCTCGTCGCTCTTGTTGGAACTGGCGCAGTCAATTTGTCGGAATTCCGCGGCGATACGGCGACATTCAATCCTAGCGCGGAAACAGAAACAGGGGATTATGAGCGCGGACCACATAACGGGCGTCTGCTTAGAAACGGTAACTTCGCACTTGAAGTCACGATTTTCGAATCCGGCGTCCCGCCGCAGTTCCGATTATACCCGTATAGCGACGGAGAGCCCATTGATCCCTCGTCGGTTGGCCTTACTGTCGAACTCGTAAGGCTTGGCGAGGGCACCGACAGATTCAAGTTCGTAGCCGAAGGCGATTACTTGAAGGGCCAAGGAATCATCACTGAACCGCACTCCTTCGACGTAAACGTCTCAGCAACCTGGTCGGGCCAAAAATATTCATGGGCGTATGAGTCCCATGAAGGTCGGACTACCATAGCCAAATCGGTGGCGGATGCATCAGGCATTGGGACTGAAGTTGCGGGTTCGGCGACCATTGCATCTATCATTTCTCTTACAGGCCGCATACAGCCCGATCCTGCGAAATTTGCCCAGGTACGGGCGCGGTTTACTGGAGTTGTTCAGGAAATAAACCGAACAGTTGGCGAAGTCGTCAATAAAGGAGACGTGTTAGCCGTAGTGGAAAGCAACGACAGCCTCCGGTCTTACCGGGTTCTGGCACCCATCACTGGTCGTATCGTACAGCGAAATGCGGCCATCGGCGAACTGACCGGCGACACGCCTCTGTTTGAAATCGCAGACACATCGAGTGTTATCGCGGAGCTTGCTCTCTTTCCCCGCCATACGGCGAAAATCGAGAGCGGGCAGGTCGTCGCTATCAAGTCTCTTGAAGGAGAATACATGACGGAGTCAATCGTTGCGGCGGTTCTTCCCATGGCGCACGCGTCCACGCAATCCAGTCCGGTACAGGTGTATTTAGACAACAAATCGGGTGTCTGGAAACCGGGCATGCTGGTGATAGGAGACGTGATCTTCGCCAGCCGGGAAGCACCTCTGGCAGTGAGGAACGCGGGCCTTCAGACCTTCAGAGATTTCACGGTTGTCTACGCAAAGGTTGGCAACACATACGAAGTGCGCATGCTCGATCTCGGAGAAAGTGATGGCACATATACCGAAGTCCTAGGCGGATTGAGGACCGGCACGACCTATGTCACTGAAAATAGCTTTCTCATCAAAGCCGATATCGAAAAATCTGGCGCAACGCACGATCACTAGGAGCACCTAACATGCTTGAACGCATCGTTAATTTTGCCATTCGGCAGAGATGGCTGGTTCTGCTTGCGGTTGTCGGACTGGTGGCATTGGGTCTTTACAACTTTCAGCGCATACCCATTGATGCTGTGCCAGACATAACCAATGTCCAGGTGCAGATAAACACAGAAGCTCCTGGCTACTCGCCTTTGGAATCCGAGCAGCGGATCACTTTTCCCCTGGAGACAGTGATCTCCGGCCTGCCCCAACTGGAGTACACATGGTCAGTTTCTAAGTATGGCCTTTCGCAAATCACCGTTGTTTTTGAGGACGGGACAGATATTTTTCTTGCTCGCCAACTCGTCGGTGAACGATTGCAAGAGGCTAAGAGCCAATTACCTCCCGGGATTGAACCGGAAATGGGACCCATTGCGACGGGTCTCGGCGAGATTTTCATGTATACGGTGGAATCCCTGACTGGAACGTTATCCCCAACAGATCTTCGTGAAATTCATGACTGGATAGTTCGCCCCCAGCTTCGCACAGTGCCAGGCGTTACTGAGGTCAACGCCATCGGCGGTTATGTGAAGCAAATTCACGTCACGCCGCATCCCCAAAAGCTGCTCGCATACGGTCTAACTTTGCAGGACGTAATGGATGTTATCGCGTCTAACAATGAAAATGTAGGCGCTGGATATATAGAAAGACGCGGCGAACAGTATCTGATCCGCGTTCCCGGATTGATCGAGAATCTCGACGATATACGCAACGTCACTATTGCCGAACGGAACGGCGTCACGGTACGGATCGCAGATGTTGCGAACGTGGGATTGGGAAATGAACTGCGTAACGGCGCGGCCACCCGCAACGGTGAGGAAATTGTCCTTGGCACCGTTTTCATGCTCATTGGTGCCAACAGTCGGGACGTCTCCAATCGTGTCGCTGAGCGTATTGAAGAGATCAATCAGTCCCTGCCTGAAGGCGCGAATGTCGAGATTATGTACGACCGCGCTTCTCTCGTAGAGAAAACCATCGAAACCGTCAGCACGAACCTGCTGGAAGGGGCTCTTCTTGTAATCGTCGTGCTGTTTGCACTACTCGGTAATTTTCGGGCAGCACTCCTGACCGCACTCGTCATCCCCGTGACCATGGCTCTGACCATTACCGGGATGCTTCAAGAGGGCGTGTCGGCGAATCTCATGAGCCTCGGGGCGCTCGACTTCGGCCTGATCGTAGACGGAGCCGTTATTATTGTAGAGAATTGCATTCGCCGACTAGGGGTAGCGCAACATAAGTACGGACGACTACTAACCAAGGAAGAAAGGTTCGAGATTACATCTTCCGCTACCGCTGAAGTTATTGAACCAAGCATTTTTGGCATTCTGATTATTACAGTGGTTTACGTTCCGATCTTTTCACTAACGGGGGTAGAGGGAAAAACCTTTCATCCCATGGCATTCACCGTCGTCACAGCGCTGCTGTCCGCCCTTGTGCTTTCTATAACGTTCGTGCCTGCTGCAATCGCCACATTCGTCTCGGGTCGCATTGCTGAAAAGGAAGGCTGGGCAATCTCTGAGGCAAAGCGATTCTATGCACCAGTCCTCAATTTCGCGGTTGCTCGGCGGGGGCTAGTTGTATCAATCGCCGTCGTTATCACCCTCTTGAGCGGCCTTCTGTTCACACGGCTGGGTTCGGAGTTTGTCCCTAGTTTGGACGAGGGAGACATCGCTCTGCACGCACTTAGAATTCCGGGGACCAGCCTTACACAGGCGGTAGGCATGCAAACTGCCCTCGAGAACCGGATAAAGGAGTTTCCGGAAGTCGAGAAAGTGTTTGCCAAGATGGGGACCGCAGATGTAGCCACCGACCCCATGCCACCAAGTGTGGCCGACACCTTCATCATCATGAAGAACCGCAACCAGTGGCCCGACCCGGACAAGCCACGCGAATTGCTGGTGGAAGAACTGAACGCAGCGGTTCTGCAAATTCCTGGCAACAAATACGAATTTACCCAGCCTATCGAAATGCGGTTCAACGAACTGATATCAGGCGTTAGAACCGATGTAGCCGTGAAGATTTTTGGAGACGATCTGGACCTTCTAAACCAGACGGCGGAAGAAATACTCGCGGTCGTAGAAAGCGTGAACGGCGCAGCAGACGCCCGTGTCGAACAGGCTACGGGCCTGCCAATCATGACCATCCGGCCAAAGCGGGAGGTTTTGCATCGCTTTGGTTTGTCGGTGGAGAATTTTCAGAGCGCCGTCTCCGTAGCGCTTGGTGGCAAAGCGGTCGGCCAGTTCATCGAGGGTGACCGACGGTTTGACATCGTTGTGAGGCTACCAGAGGATATCAGAACCAATATTGAAACGCTCGAAAACCTACCCATTGCATTGGAGACAATCGAGGAGGAGCGTTACGCCAACGCAGGGCCGTTCACCTCCTCCCTTCCTGATTTCGTGCAGCTTGGGGAGGTCGCCAGCATCGAGATTGCACCGGGTCCAAACCAAATTGGACGCGAAAACGGTAAGCGGCGCGTGATCGTCATGGCCAACGTGCGGGGCCGAGATCTTGGTTCGTTCGTAGAGGAACTGGAGACAAGCATCCGCTCCGAGGTAGAGATTCCGGCGGGCTACTGGGTTGAATTTGGGGGTACGTTTGAACAGCTAATATCTGCCAGCAGCCGCCTCCAAATTGTCGTGCCGATCGTCTTACTTTTGATCTTTCTGCTGTTGTTCACTGCCTTTGGCTCCGCCAAGGACGCTATGCTCGTTTTCAGTGGCGTACCACTTGCTTTGACCGGCGGGGTCGCCGCGCTATGGCTACGCGATATCCCATTTTCCATATCAGCGGGCGTAGGATTTATCGCACTGTCTGGGGTCGCCGTTCTAAATGGAGTGGTTATGGTGGCCTTCATCCGCCGCTTACGCATGGACGGCGTACCGCTTGAGAACGCGATTGTGGATGGTGCTTTATCTCGCCTGCGACCAGTTTTGATGACTGCCCTTGTCGCTAGCCTTGGTTTTGTTCCGATGGCCCTAAACGTAGGTACAGGTAGCGAGGTACAGAGGCCTTTAGCGACCGTTGTCATCGGCGGGATATTATCCTCAACGTTTCTGACCCTGCTAGTGCTACCTGCGCTGTATAGGATTTTTCACAAGTCCGAATTGGAGGATGCGGATATCGAGTCTTAAGATTTGGCTGCTGAGTTGAATCACAAATACTGTAGGTCTTTTCGAATCTTAAACAACGCCGTATATCGTCACCACGCGATCGATAGCGTCAGTCTCGCCACTTCATTCAGTCGATGGTTTCCTAACCCGCTATCGTCACGATACCGGCAGCCTAACAAAAGCTGCTTTTCTATCGGCCCGAAATGACGCGCTTGAGAACATCGCTGTCATCGCAGTGGGAGTGTTGACGGCCTATCTCTGACCATCCGCATGGCCAGATTTGATAGTCGGGATGGCTATTGCAACTGTGAACGCCGATGCGGCGCGAGAGGTTTGGCAAGCGGCACGAAAGGAGCGCCGGGTTGAAGTACAGCCATAAGCTGCTCTCTCTACCGGCGAATTGATTTAGCGTGAGGCGGCATTTTCACCGGGACGCTACGAAATGAAAGCGATGCACGGGATGATAAATGCGCCGAGAACGGTTGTAGCAAGCGGACGACTTAACGCAAAGCCGCCATTCTCAATGGGCTTGTCGATATAGTCTTCGACTGTATTTCCAGGTGGTCGCGTAAGGATGAATTGTGACCTCTCAGCCTGTCGCCAGCCATCTTGTATCGAAGCTGTTTTTCCTCACATATTTCTCTTAGTTGTGCCCACGCACTCTTCTTCTGGTAACGCTACCTGCGACTTTAAACTTTAAGATTCTGACTGATCGACGTTTGGAGCGCACCACTTTCGGAGAGGGTGCTGGTCGTTGACCGCTGAGTACGAAAAACTCTCCAACGGCTCGACGAGATAATTGCCCCGTT
Organism: uncultured Rhodospirillaceae bacterium; assembly: GCA_963976395.1. Classification (GTDB taxonomy): domain Bacteria; phylum Pseudomonadota; class Alphaproteobacteria; order Rhodospirillales; family Rhodospirillaceae; genus UBA11612. The sequence continues at coordinate 9,234 of CAXBLG010000075.1, read as the reverse complement.
TTGGTAATTGATCCCCCTCCTTGATGTTATCGACATCGAAAACACAAACTTCGACAAGACCCGGGTTATCGGCAAAGACGCCCTGCACAACCCCGCCTTCAAGTTCGATCAGTATTTTCATTCTCGGATTTGCCATCATTACCTCCTGTTTGTCTCAAATGTTGGGCATGCGTCTCTCAGGCCCTACCCACGTCGGAAAGAGGCTTAAGAGGTCACGCAATTCTGAGTGTTCGGTGAGTGCTGTTTTGCTGGGCCGTCCGCTTCAATGGTTCCAGCGATCCGCTGGTCTGGCCCATTTGGATGGAGTTAACAGCGTCAAAATAAGGAGCGTTGTCTAGCGGGGTCTGCCTGGCGAACTCTTGTAACTTACTGATAATATTAATGTTTATGAGTTTAAGCTGGTTTCTGGCGGCTGGCAATGCAAAATAATCAATATATTTCAATAAGTTATTGAATTGTTGCCATGGCCGGAAAACCGCCAAAAACGCTCATCTTATTGATATTATTGACATAAATATACTTTCTCTATAGTATAATAATGTACATAATACAATTATGGAGATTTCTAATGCCTGGAAAACAAGCCAAAATCCTGGGTTCGCAGGACATTCGGCGAGCATTGCGACTGATACGGCACCACCGCCACCCCGAACGCGATGCCTGCCTATTCCTGCTCTCCCTGAAGGCCGGTTTACGCGCCGGTGAAATCGCGGGCCTAACCTATCCCATGATCCTGGCCGCGGACGGTTCGCTAGGAAAGACGATCGAGCTGCATGACGCGGTGGCCAAGAAACGCAGCGGAAGAATCATTCCGATTCACCCTCTTCTGCGTAAAGCGTTGCTTCGGTATATGCGTATGTCCGACTGTACCGGGCCGGTTATCCGTTCTGAGCGGGGGGACGATGAGCCCATGTCGGCCAAGAGTATCGTCAACTGGTTCACCCAGCTCTACCGGGAACTCGGACTGCGGGGAGCATCCAGCCACAGCGGCCGGCGGACGTTCATTACCCTCGCCGCCCGCCGGCTGCACCTTGCTGGAGCCTCGCTCCATGATGTCCAGCAGCTCGCGGGGCACCGTTCTCTCAATATGACGGCCCGCTACATTCAGGGCGACGCACCTGCCCAACGCCGCCTGGTGCACGCGCTCTAGTTAGACCTCTATTCTGCAGACCAACGCTCCTCATCGGTCTGCGACATCACTCGCCTATCCAACAACCCGAACTAGCCTTCTGACCTGAATATCAGGCCAGGGCTGTCACGCGTCGTCTACATGACGGCGCTAAAGGAGACACTATGCCTGAAGACAAGACTGCAAAAATCCGAGAACTGAATGATCGGCTCAGAACCACCTTTAAAGGAGGCCGAGTGGTCATTACCGCCGGCATCGAGGCTCTCCCAGCGGTGGATCAGTCGTTAATCCTCATGGCGGTGATGCGCTTCGATAATTTCACGGAGGACAACGACCCGCACAACGAACATGACATGGCAATTCTCGAGGTAGAAAGCGCAGATAAGTCTAAAACCCACAGAGTGATGTTTAAAATCGATTACTACGATCAAGATATGAAGTTCTTGTCTCCTGATCCGAGCTCAGATGACGTTACCGTGCGGGTCCTAACTGCACTTTTGGCCTCAGAGTACTAATTATGAAAAAGCGAAATAGCTTCCGGCCATGGAAGCAGGGGGATCTGGACACGTTCTGCGGTCAGACCAGCATTTGCACCGCTTTGAGGTTATGCGCTGGTGTAAAAGTACTAGGACAGAGACAATCTGAAGAACTGTATGCCGCAATCGCTGAGCATTTACTGGTCAGCGGACACCTCAGGAGCATTATTAGGGGCGGCATTCATGACAGTCAGTATTGGTTCGCCCTTCGCTTCGCCATAAATTTTATGGCCCGGCGCCACGGTATTCAGATTAAAGCGAGCCGGCCCTTTCTTCGTAAAAATGACCTATCACTGCGCAATCTAGTCGCAGACCTTCGAGTGTTTCTCAGCGAACCGAGGAGAGCCGCTGTTATCTCCTACCAGACCTTTGATCATGCACATTACACAGTGGTCCGCGACTTATCCGCGCGCTCACTATTTCTCGCTGACTCCTCTGACCGTTCAATGCTCCACCTGAAAGCCTGCACTGTAGGAGAACGCGAACCATCGAAGGCGTATCGCTACGTGATCGCTGTACCTTCGACGGTTTTTGTATCGATGATAGAAGGGTAACATTACTGGTGAGCTCGCAAGGAATTCTAATTCCTAAGTCTGCGACAGCATCACCTTTAGTGCAGCACGAACACGCTTCACGGTCTTGACGTCATGCTTGTTTAACAAGCGATCAATGTCGCGAATGAGCCGCTGCAATTCACTGTTGCCCTTGGGCAAATCGGTGAAATCAAACAAGTCGGGCAATGACACCCCAAGCGCGCCAGCTATATCATAGGCCGTCGTTAATCGAGTGCTGGCTACGCCTCGTTCAACATTGCTGACCATATCCTCTGAACGGCCTATGGTCCCTGCTAAATCCGCTTGGGTCATACCGCGTTGTTTTCTCAATGCTTGTACCTTCCGGCCGAGCATCTGGTTGAACTTTTTATGCTGCATACACCGAGTTTTCTCGGTTTAGGCAGACTAGAACACCCATTGAAACTCAGGGTTTTTAATTGTCCGCGTGGCAACCCGTATTTATAATACGGAATAAGTGAGAACACTCCTTAAAACCCGGACTTAAACTAAATGGTGAACAATAATGGATACCAAGCGATCTAGCCTCATCACCATGAGGCGACACGTGAGGACTGCGGCGTTTGTCTTGTTGTCTCTCATAACAAGTGGATGGCCTGCCGGAATCGAAGCCCGAGATTCCTCGGGGTCGGGAATGCGCTGGCAACCTTGGTTCGAGGATTTCAGCGGAATATGGCAGACCAATACAGGTATTCGTTTCGGAATACTATTTTCCCCGGATAGCAGTCTTATAACTATCGACACACGACAGATGCCCTTGCGTATCGTCGAAGCTGATTCCGTAAACGGCTCAGTGACCTTCAATATCAATACACGGGACCCGAAAGCGATTAGGGGTTGGAGTGACCCAACGCCGGAACAGCAGGCTAAACTAAAGACCTTCGAGATCAGTGTAAGCAAATTCATTCTATCGCAACCAGCAGCGAGACCAGACCTGCTTTTGGACCGCCGCGTCACTTTAAATTCGAGGGTTGAAAATCGCCAAACAGCGATCCGACAACGCGAGGCAGCGATACTGGACGCAACGACAGAAGCGGATCGGGTCTTTCACGAGGGCTACATCCAAAAATACGCCGCTGAAATCGAAGTGCTTAGAACTGAACTTGCGGAATTAAATCGCCTCGAAGCGGATTTCGATAGGAACAACCTGACTATGAGTGAGCAGCCGGGCTCGGTTGAAGAATGGACGCTACGCAAAATATGGAATGAAAATCACACTGGCTTTTCTCTAAATCTGTTCCTTCCGGTTGGTTCATACCAGCTTGGCTTCGTTCGGACTCTTCGAGATCAAGAGTTGGTGGAATGGAAGAAAACTAAGCCATTCTAACCTTCATCAACATCTGAAAGCCTGAAGACGCGCCGGCGAGACTGGCGGGCACTGGATTCCAGAGAATCAACAGTAGGTGCGAATTATGCGTAAACTCGTTTCGATTCCGAGCCTTGCGGCATCCATTTTATGGATGTCGATGTATCTGCCGGCAAACGCAGAAGACCTCAGCCAGTACACGCCCATACCCAACGTACTGCCGGGTGAATCTTATATTCGGCTTTTTAATACCTTGGGTTCGGAAACCAACTTCGAGATCAGAGCCTTTGATCGGGCGACCGGCATCGAAGACGTTAGCCGTTCTCAAGCCGTCAACTTACTGCCGGGCACATCGAAGCAGATGCTCATAGCGAAGTCCCCCTCCGATGAAGAGGGAGCGTCGGTAACTCTGTATATGCGGAGCGACAAGGCCAATAATCAGGTCGTATATCAGCACGTCCACTACAGCCCGATAACCGGCAACTTCGAGAACATGACCGTTTGCTCGTTCGATAACACGTTCAACGAAATGCAAGCCTTTTCGCTCCTCAATCGCTACTTGGTGAACGTGCATACTTCGCAAATCGTCGGGTACACCAGCTATGTAGGTCTGACGAATCCCGACGACCAGGAGCGTGTGGTTCGCATGATTATCACCGAGGCAAATGGCGGTGAATGGATTGGCGATCTGAACGTGACGATACCGGCCAACGGCTCAGTCACGATGTCGTTCCCGGAGATCGAACAGGCCATTGATTGGCAGCCCACGCCGGGGCTGGGGCAATACCACGCCAACATCGAGCTACGGTCGGGCGACATGGATGCACTTGGGGTATCGCTTCCTTATACCGCTATCCCCTCGCATATCGTGGTGAATGAAGCTACCGGGTACCAGTCAAATACGACCCAGGTTTGCCGTGTGGCTACGTCGCAGGAGCCGGTCGACGTCACGGGAGGTACATGCCATCCGAACCTCGGGGATAATGATTCGGGCGCTGTGGGTGAAGTATTCAGCCCCAGTTGCCCGATAGTGGATTTTCCAGCGGCTACTAATACCAAGGGCAGATTCAATTTTGGGATATCGCCCGAAGTCCCTCTCACCGCCGTGGATGGCACGTTGGAAGGAGACGGCGATGTGGATTGGTATAGGGTTCCTCTTGGGAAGGGGAATACCTACCTGTTTAAGTTGGAGGGGTCTCTTATCAAAGGGGAACTCAACTCTGATATTGCAGAGTCACTTAGCCTCCGGCTACGCGATCCGTCAGGTGTTCTAATCCCAGGTGCCGCCGTTAGTGGAACCAGCCTCTTTCCAACGCTCGGCCCTACAATGCTGTTCACTTACACCGCTACGCAGTCCGGTACCCACTATGTCGAGGTCTCGGCAGCGGACGGCGTTGCCACCGGCGGCTATCAGGCTTCAATTACCTTGACCGGCGTGTCCGATGACGTGCCGCCTGCCAAATGCTTACTCGGAGAATATAAGTCGGTCCCTGCGGATGAAGTTACACCCCTCCCCTATTGCGCGGATGTGGACTTCCCCGCGGACACGACTACGCAGGGAGAGATACCCTTTGGGCCATCTTTTGTTACTGATAACTTTGTGTCTGGTAAAATTAACCCAAGCGGAGATATGGATTGGTACAGGGCATCGTTAACATCGGGAACCGCATACGAGTTTGTGTTTAGCGGCCAGAACCAGAGCGAATCTCCTTCAGGTTCACTTAACCTCCGGCTGCGCGACCCATCAGGTAATCTAATTCCAGGTGCCGCCTTTATTGCGACAAGCCCCAATCCAGAGGGAAGCCTTCTTGTGCAGTTCACCTACACTGCCACGCAGTCCGGCACCCATTATGTGGAGATATCCGCCACGAGTGAGACATTTATAGGCTGGTACGAGATGCGAACGAGATTTGTTCAATAACTTTTTAGGGGCGCTCCCTGCGGGGGCAGAACATAGCACCCGATCTAAACGGTCAACCCAGTCTGTGCATTTGTCTCATGGGCATGAAGCCTCCAAGTTAAACGCTCGGATATCACCTCAACTGCATCAGCCGCGGCCTTCCGCAACGGCTCGATGTCGAACTCGTTTCCGTGCGCGAGATTTAAGTGTGGCACCGAGATTATCTGTCGTTCCGGGAAGTCCTCCCACCCTGGAATTTCAAGCGGTATGGGCTGCTGATTGTTGTCCTTCGTTGCCGTAGACAGAACTAACAGACCTTCCGGCAGAACGTGAACTCCAATCCTGGCCCTGGACCAAGAGTTCCCTTGATGCCCATTAATGACAATGCCTTCAATGGCTCGCGTTTCGTTCCAAACAGAGTTCTCGGTCGGCGCGTGATAGCCTATCTCGTCGCCCTCTGCGATTAGCGGATCGAGAAACTTCAAGGTTCTACCGGGGAACGTTGTGTTGTGGACCCTGATCGCCTCCGCAAACGTGCCATCGAATACAATTGCAAGGACCTCGAACAATTCTAATGGCACTAACGAAGCCAGCGCGCTGCGCCGGGCAAGACGGGGTAGTCCGGGCAAATCCTCGTTCGATACAAAGTGTTGCCCCGATAGAAATTGTTCAACCGTGTGAGCGTAATCCTCGTCGGCAAAATATCGTCTCAGGTTCTCGCTGGTTTTAAGCATCGGCCAATATTTCCAATTCCTAGCCGATATCATTCAAAATTCGGTATCGGCGTATGAAATTAGAGATGGCCGGAAAAAAACCGTTTTTGGGTTGGTTTCGCATCTAGGTACCCCTTGATGCTAACTTTTGTGGGTTAAGGGCACGCACATTTCCAGCAATTGCCGCTTCGCGCCGGTAATTTTCGTGGGTTTGCTTTGCGCCGGCGTAAAATTCACCTTTCCGAAAACAAGCCCTGACTCCGCGCAGTCCCGCAAAGACACGAAGCGAAACACCAGAAGTGTAAAGAATCAGGCCATCGCAGGTGCAGTGGCGGCTTTTTTATTCTCTGGAGCTATAAATATGAAAACTAAAGACTATATAGCGGCATGTGCATCACCTACGTGCGCAAGGGCGGCACCCACCGCTTTCACCCCACCCAATTTGCCCTCACCTTGAGCGAAACCAAGACAAGCCTCAAAGGTAATCTCGCGCCAGGGAAAAATGCGCGAAACTCAATCGCGTTGTTTAATCCGGGCTCATCCTACGTGGATATCTGGATAGCCCTACACGCGATCTGGAATTTTTTGGAAAAACAGAAATCGGGCGTTGTGGAAGCCATCGGAATTGGAACGAAAAAAGGTTCCAAACCTGAATTGCTAAAGGCGGCCATTTCCATCGATGCGGCAGATTCCATGATCATTAAGTGCGAAGAGCAGCTAAACAAGCCGTCAAAGGTCTTGCCCTACCACGTCGTAGTCGTGCCCACTACTATTCGTCATTGGCAAGACCTGCACGACGACATTTCGCCCTTAATGCAAAAGATCAAATACAAGGATGGCCTGCTTCGCGGTTACATTGAAACTGCGCTGGGCAATCTTCCGATTGTTGAGGGAGACAATGGAGTGTGGGCAGTGATTAAATCCGACTCCGACAATTACATGCATCTGCAGATGGATCAGGGCTATTTCATGCTCGAAGACGACGAGGATGAAGATCCCGACGATTTTGATATCTAGGTCGTAGTACAATGAAGCTTTGTGGGCTGGCAAATTTGCCAGCCCACTGTTCTTTTGCATAAAACTCTCGCATTTCTGCGTATTCACTTTCGTGCGGAAATACGTCAACGCAACCCTGCACCTAGAAGTGTGTTGTAAAGATTCTAGCTGCCCTTATTCGAACTGCAACGCAGCAAACTCTGTAGATCAGGATCACATTACAAATGCACTGCTCAAATCTCGACCCGATCAGTTCGCAAACTGATGCATTCAATGCCACAGCCATACGATCAGCCTATATGATGTATCTCGTCAGGCAGGATTATAGATTTTTTGTCACATTGACCATTGGGGGAAGCCCCGCACCGATGGAGGCGCGGCGGCGCTTGGGGCTCTATTCAGCAAAAGTTGATCATGCGGCACTGGGGCGTTCCTACCAACGGCATCCCCGCTTTCGGGCCCGATACACAGCTGTCCCGGAGAGGTTGGTCGGCCACTGGCACTACCACCTGGGTGTCACGCCCCCGCAGCCGGCTAACCCAATCACGCGGAGCGAATTTGAGTATATCTGCTGGTCAGCTTGGTCTTCGATCTGCTCGACAGGGGAATTTCATTTCCGAGCCGTCGACAACCAGCTGGAGTTGGGGCGCTACATGACCAAGAAACTGCACGACAAAGCGGTTTTCGAGAATATCGTCCATTCAACTGAATTCCACCGGAATCCCGGGAATTAGTGCAGTTAGGAGCGGCTTTGCACGACCTAACGGCAATCGGCGTGAGATTGGATGCTTTGGCACCGGCCGATAGTAATTTCAGTCATAAGCGTTAGCAGCCTCCTCGTCGCAGTCCACCCGGGCACACGCCCGATTGAGGTCTTTCGCTGTTTGCCAATGCAATGATGCCTGGGAGTACGTCCAGCGCATTCGCGTTGTATTGGTTAGAGAGGATTTTTGAAGAGCCCTACATAAGTATTCACTGCCTTCAATGTCGGCATTTGTACCCAATGCGTTTCAAGAGATTCCATAGGCCTTCATTAATGAAATCTATCCCTATTTGTAATCCGTGGGATTCATATAAATCCGCAATCTTCCGCTTCTAAAATAAAGCCAGGAAGTCATTTAAGGATTTCATTAGATCAAATACCCTTCAATAGCATTCCTAATGCTTACCTTCTGGGTATCCGTGATTTACTAGGTTCTGGTGGTATTCCGGCCGACAACCAGACGTTCGATCAAATTTTTTTGCTAAAGGGTCACTCGTCACCAATTGGGCTGCACTGCCGCCAGCCTGCGGCTTCACGAGGACCAGGATATCCTCGCCAGTTTGGATCAATTTTCTTAGGTCCATTCCCTCCGGTAGCGCAACATTGAGCCTGGATACCGGGCCCATGTCGCTCGCATCTGAATTCTGAATGGCGTCCTCGGTGAATAATGTTCGTGCCGTTCGTAAACATGACTGTATGCCAGCGTTCTCATCTATGAATGTCTTCAGGTCTTTCGGTTTCACCATGTGCCGCGTGGCGTATTGCAGAATAACTCCGTAGTCGAGGGCTTGCGGCCGGGGCCATTGCCACGTTACTTCACCGATCAAAGCGTAGGGATTGTTGTGTTTAGACTTCTTACCCTTCCGACGTATAAGGCGGGTTGCCGGCTGCAGAATCGTGCTGATTTTGCCGTCCCGCACGGCTTTTATCACGACACTCATGACATCCTGCATCTGCGGGATGAGGTTTTCAGCATCCTCGGCGGCATCTTCAATTACCGTGGCATCAATCTCGTGAAAGGCCTCCTCTGCAAATTTGAGGTCGCATCTTCCGGTGTGTATAGCCAGATTCTCTAAGGCGCGCCAATCCACCGAATTGAAGCGTACCGGTTTGCGTTCGGGCATAATGTCAGAAAATGTCTTAATCATTGGGATATTCCTTATTGTTTGATGACTTGGGGCTGATTTCAGGCGGGTTTGCCGGCGGACACCGTCCCAACCCGAGAATTCTTTACAATAAGGTCCAAGAATTGGGGCTGTTGGGTTTGACCGGCCCCCATTGGGTGGTCCGGTGTGAATGTTAGTTCAACATGGTGTTTT